>JBCBGC010000136.1:0-23089 GCA_038527215.1 Bacteroidota bacterium | reverse complement strand
TTCAGGCGTCCTATGAGCAGCTCCGTCTGCCCTATATGGACGCCTGAAGCAAAGCACTTACATCGGTGTTATTGTTAATAAAATCCGTTGCAGCTTCGCCAGTAAGGTCTTCATTCAAGACCTCCGTCAGATCGGTACAAGCTGTGGCACCGAAACCTAGGAAGATCAGAATGATTAGAAACTTATTTGTTCTCATAATCTAACTTCTTTTTAATCTTAACTAAAATTAGAATCCAAAGTTTACTCCTACAATAATACTTCTAGCAGTCGGGTAAGGAATGTACTCAATTCCGAAGGAAGGTACACCATTTACCTGCTTGTCAACGTTTACCTCAGGATCGAATCCGGTAAACTGAGTGAAGATCAGGAGGTTCTGCCCTGTAACGTAAACCCGTGCATTTTTCAGGTAGTCTCCAACGTTACCCAGGTTATAAGAAAGGGTGGCGTTGGTCAGTTTCAGGTAGTCTCCCGGCTCCAGGTAGCGGTCAGAAGATTTGATAGAGTTCGCAATGGCTTCCTGGTTGCCTCCGTTGTTGACCAAAGAGGCAGCAATGTTACGGCCAGAGTTCAAGTTACCGATCGGAAGAACGGTGTTCAATGTGTTGTTATAGATAACGTGCCCGAAAGCGCCGTTGAAGTTCACGTTCAGAGAAACATCACCAGCAGTCAGCGTGGTAGTAATACCGAGCAGCTGATCTGGGTTAGGATCTCCGAGGAAGAAGAGTGTGTTTCCGTCATCTTCGAGGATGTCAAATCCATCTTCACCAATTCCACCCCAGTCTCTGGTGTAGAAAGAGTTCAGAGGCTGTCCAGACTCAAGACGCTGTACCGTGGCACCAGAGATACCCTGTCCGTGCAGGCCACCAGTCAGTACGTTAGGTCCATCGTAGTTTTCCAGAGAGTTCTGCAGGAAAGCACCGTTGATACCCAGTTCCCAGGTCAGGTTTTCTTCAGAGATGATGAAAGCGCTGATCAAGTACTCAAATCCAGAGTTGATGACTTCTCCAGGAAGGTTTACCCAGTAGCGACCAGCAGGTGCAGGCTGGATAGTTTCGAAGTTGAAGAGCAGGTCGGTAGTATTCTTGGTGAAGTAGTCGAAAGAACCGTAAATCCGTCCACCCAGCAGACCGAAGTCAAGACCGATGTTCAAGGTAGTAGAGGTTTCCCACTTCAGGTCAGGGTTGGCAACGTTTTCCAGTCCCTGGAATACACCATTGTTACCGAAGGCGTAACGCTCCTGAGCCGCACCAGCAGGGAATTCCTGGTTACCAGTCTGTCCCCAACCTACACGCAGTTTCAAGTTATCGAATGGTCCGTCAACCAGGAAGTCTTCGTTGTGAAGGTTCCAGGCCCCAGCGAAAGATGGGAAAACCCCATACTTATTGTTGGCACCGAATTTAGAAGAACCGTCCGCACGTACGGTAGCAGTCAGCAGATACTTGTCGCTGATGTTGAAGTTCAAACGACCGAAGTAAGACTGCAGCTCCACAGTAGGAGAAGCATTACTTCCCAGCCCGCGGCTTCCCTGAGAGGAGTTTTGCAGGATGTTGTTGTACTCAATTTCGTCAGTCAGGAAGTCCTGTCCGGAAATTCCCATAGAGCGCTGGTCGAAACGCTGAAATTCGTAACCAATAACGGCATTCAGGCTAATCGCGTCAGTCAGGTCAGAGTTGTAGTTCAGGGTGTGAGTGAACTGCTCAGACAGCAGGTTGTTGTTGGCAAAGTTTGCCCAACCTCTTCCTTCCACGTTCTGTACGTTGATCCAGGAAGCAATCTGAGAACGACGAATACCTACCCCGTGGTTTACACTGTAGAGGAATTTATACGTCAGGTCATCAGTAATTTTGAATGACGGAGAAATGCTACCCAGAATGTTGGTAGTATTTGAGTTGTCATCATAGGCTTCCAGCATGGCCAGCGGGTTGATGGTCGTAGAACCCAGTTCGATGTCCAGGTCGCCGTTAGGCAGACGGAGAGGACGAGTAGGGAACCACTGCAGAGCTTGTCCAATCAAAGAACCGGTAAAACCAGCGTTATTAGAAATAGGAGCAATCTGCTCTTTAGTGTGAGAAGCCAGGAGGTTCATGTCGATCGTCAAACGATCATTCAGGAATTTGTAGCTTCCGTTGAAAGAGGCAGAATAACGCTTCATGCCACTCTCTTTTACGATACCTTCGTTGTCAATGTAACCAGCAGACACACGATAGCGTCCCTGATCATTTCCTCCGTTTACAGAAACGTTGTAGTTCTGCGTAACACCATTCTGCAGGATAGCATCCATGGCATCTTCGCTGCCACCGAAGTCTCCTCCAGTCAATCCGTAATCAGAAAGGGTCTGACGGTACTCATCACCGGTCAGCACGTCCAGTTTTTTCAGGATGCTGGAAACACCACCAGCAGCACTGTAGCTTACAGAAGGAGCACCAGTTTTACCTCTTTTAGTGGTAATCAGGATTACCCCGTTTGCACCACGTGCACCATAAATCGCCGCCGCAGAAGCGTCTTTGAGTACATCGATAGAGGCGATGTCGTTAGGGTTGATGAAGTTCAATGGGTTAGCTACGGGAGAAGCACCGAGGTCAGGTAAACCTACGTCAGGACGAGCAGTACGTCCGTCCAAAGGTACACCATCTACTACATACAGCGGCTGGTTGCCGGTACGTACAGAAGAGTTACCACGGATCCGTACAGTAGAACCACCACCGGGCTGACCGCTGTTGTTCATAATCTGTACCCCAGAAACTTTACCCTGGATCAGCTGATCAGCAGCAGTCATGATCCCGCCGTTGAAGTCTTCAGCTTTGATAGAAGTAACGGCTCCGGTAACGTCTTTTTTCTTGACCGTTCCGTAACCTACCACCACTACCTCATTCAGGTTGAGGGCACCTCCAGACATAGAAATGTTGAGGGAGGTCTGTCCGTTGATAGGTACTACCTGCTCGAGGTAACCGAGGAAAGAAACCACCAGATTGGTTCCTCCTTCGGGTACGTTCAGGGAGAACTTACCTTCAGAGTCCGTGAACTCACCTACAGTAGTGCCCTGTACCAAGACAGTAGCGCCTACCAAAGGCTCGCCAGAGTCGGCATCCGTCACCGTTCCGGATACCGTTTGTGCTTGAACCTGCATCCCTATAAATAGGAAGGCAGCCACAAGACTTAATAATTTGGATAGCTTTTTCATACTCACTTTGTGATTTGATACTTTAGTAACAGTAGCCAATGTTGGCCGCTACGCCAACGCCTATATAAAACGCCAAAACCCTCTGTCTTTTAGACAAAAGGCTTCATTCAAAAGAATGCAACTTAAATAAGATTTACTTGAGGATGGTAGCAGCGAGTGCGGATCGCATGTGTAATTAGTAGCCTCATGTAGTTTAGTTCAGTAGCCAGTTAAACGTTCGTTGAGCAAAACAGAGTTCTTAAGCCTGTTCTTAATTAGTAGTCATATAGCAAACGTCTTATAGCAAATTTGGTATTTTTTCTTGGTAAATCAATACCATAAATGGCCTCAGATTTCCTAAATCCAACCGAAATCGATTACGTAAACCTTTTCGGTTGGCAAAAAAAATTCATATTTTTTCATATAAATTGCGGAACCTTTAAGACGAGAGGCGGTTTTATGACAAAAAAACAGATAACACTGGCAGATTTAGCAAAAGAATTGGGGATCAGTACTGCTACAGTATCCAGGGCCTTGAAGGATTATCCGGATATTAGTAATGAAACCAAAGCAAGAGTCCTGGATCTAGCTAAGCGCCTCAATTACAGACCCAACTCCCTGGCTGCCGGCCTAAGAAAGCGTGAATCGCAGATCATCGGTGTGATCATTCCCTCCATTGTTAATCACTTTTTTTCCTCGGTCATTAAAGGGATCATGGAGGTCGCTTATGACCGCAACTATCGGGTGATGCTCTGTCAGACCAATGAGTCTTATGAGAAAGAGCTTGCCGATACCCGCGCCTTGTTTGCCAGTCGCATTGATGGACTGCTGGTCTCAGTCAGTCATGGCACCAAAGACTTTTCCCATTTCGAAGAATTATTGGACGCAGGGGTGCCGGTGGTTTTTTTCGATAAGGTCCCTGAAGGCTTGTCCCATGCCTCTAAGGTAATTGTAGATGATTATCAGGGCGCCTTTCAAATTGTCAGCCATCTCATAGAGCAAGGCTATAAGCGAATCGCCCATTTCAGAGGGCCTCTCATTGCCTCCACTTCCCGCAATCGCCTGAGAGGCTATCAGGATGCCCTCAAAGCCCACAACATCCCCGTAGATGATAAGCTGGTGTTTGCCTGTGAAGACATTACCATGGAGGAAGGCAAAAGATTTGCCCGGGTATGTATGGAAATGGATCAACCCTGCGACGCCATTTTCTGCATTACCGACTCCGTAGGCATGGGGGCCATGGTGGCCATCAAGGAGACAGGCCGCATCGTACCAGATGACATTGCGGTGGCCGGATTCAGCGACTGGATCATGTCCTCTGTGATTGAGCCTAATCTGAGTTCAGTCGCCCAGCCTTCCCTGGATATGGGCCGAAAAGCAGCTGAACTCTTGCTGGAAGAAATCAAGGCCCGCAAAGATGAAACCGCTTTTGATGCCCAGCATATCATCCTGAAAACCGAGGTAAAGATTAGAAAATCCACCAGTCCGACACGTTTGGCCGTTTGATTTCGTTAAATTGGGAAATCAATCTGCCAGAACATGCCAATTTATCTCATCCTGCTTGCGCTGTTGACTTTCTCCCCTCCCCTCTCGGAAGGTTGGGAAACAGATTTTGAATCGGCCCAGGCCACTGCCCGGGCCCAACAGAAACCGATTCTGATGGTCTTCTCGGGCTCTGATTGGTGCAAGAACTGTATTCAACTTCGAAAACAAGTATTTGAATCTGAGGTATTCCGGACCCAGGCTCCAGAAGATTGGGTGCTGGTGGAAGTTGACTTTCCCCGGGCCAGAAAAAATCGCCTCTCTGCCGAACAACAAGCCCATAATAAAGCCCTGGCCGAGCGCTATAATCCGAAAGGAAGTTTCCCTTACGTGCTCGCCATTCATCCAGATGGCAGCCCGCTAGCGGAAGTAAATACCCAGCTTCGAAATCCTGTCCAGTTCCTTACCCATCTGACTGCCTTAACCGCTGAAACCCCATGAAAAGGAAAATAGGCATCTGGCTGTTCATCCTGGGATGGGCCATGGGGCTGCCCGCTCAATCTTCCTGGGGCATTTCTGTCTCCGCAGGGGTGGAAACCGGCTTTTGGATTTTTAACAAGGGATTCGATCAGGACCAGTTTCATCAGGGCTATGACCGGACCTACCTGCTGGCGATGGTGCCTTTGCAACTAGGCCTCCAAAAGCGATGGGACAGGCTCCATCTGGGCCTCCAGGGAGGCTATCATACCCTCTATGGAGATGACATGATCAGTTCTGCCCACCGTACGGGTCGCCGCCAAATCTACCGCATTGCTCCCTTTGGAGAATATGTGACCCTATTTGACCTTTCGGTGAGAGCAAGCTACCGCATGATAAAACGCGGAAAATACGGGGCCGGACCCATGCTCAGGCTCGGTACTTTTTGGTTACAGCATACTCATCCACAGGCTGACGATATCGGTCTACCCTTGCAAGGAGCGCTGGGGGTAGAGCAGGCCTGGACCACCAGACATTGGGAATTTCGCCTCACTGGCCATGGGGGACGCAGGCACCTTTTTCCGAAAGCAGAAGCCGCCCCCGGAACCAGTCATGATATTTATCATCTGGGCCTGCTGGTCAGTTTGGTATATACCTGGGGCGCGCCTAAGCATTAAGCCAGTAGCATGAAGTCTTTTCTTTCTCATAAACCCACCCATTGGATGGGATGCCTTCTGGTCCTGACCCTGGCTTCTTCCAAGCTGTTGGCTCAACCTAAGGCTTTTGTCCAGCATCGCTCCAAAATGGGCTCTGCCTTTTCGCTAACCCTTTATGGAACGGATGAAGCTAGTTTGCAGCCCCACTTCGCCCGGGCCTGGGCAGAAATAGACCGGATTGAAAGATTGATTTCCTCCTGGCAAGCCAACTCCCAAACCAGTAAGATCAACCAACAAGCAGGACAAAAAGCGGTCCCCGTGTCCAAAGAGCTGTATGATTTGATCTATCGGGCCCTCAAGGTTTCCCGCCTTACGAAAGGGGCTTTCGATATCTCTTATGCCGCCATGGATCGCATCTGGAAATTCGACGGCAGCATGACCGAGCTCCCTCCTCCAGAAAAAATCCAGGCTTCTATCCGACATGTAGGGTATGCACAGGTTGAGCTAAGGCCATCGGATACGACTGTATTTCTGAAGCAGTCCGGCATGAAGATTGGCTTTGGAGCGATCGGCAAAGGCTACGCGGCCAATCGGGTAAGAGATCTGTTGAAAAAAGCCGGGCTGGCCCAAGGACTGATCAACGCCGGCGGAGACCTTTTTTGCTGGGGCAAGCCTCCGGGTAAAAAATATTGGGAAATAGGCCTGGCCCATCCGGCCAAGCCTGGCCAGTGGATTGCCTGGATTCCCCTCCGAGACCAATCGGTGGTTACTTCAGGGGACTATGAGCGTTTCGTGGAATTTGAGGGAAAACAATATGCCCACATCATTGACCCGCGCACGGGTTGGCCAGCCAGCGGATTGAAGAGTGTCAGCGTCATCTGTCCGGATGCTGAGTTGGCCGATGCCCTCGCTACAGCGGTGTTTGTGATGGGCGCGCAAAAAGGCTTAGCGCTGGTCAATCAACTGAAAGGCATTGAGTGTATCCTGGTGAATGATCAGGACCAAATGCTCCAATCCAAAGGATTGGTTTTGCCTGACTTTGACGCACGGCCCCTAGACGGGGCTATTTTTCCCGAGAAAAAACCCTGATAGAATTTGGAAAAAGGTTTGCAATCCCGCCTGGGATATAAGATTTTGCTAATATGAAAATTGTCTCTCGAAATATGCTGGGGCTGTTAGCAATATTGCTGATGACTTCCTCTTGCGTGTCCGTCAAGGCCTATGAAAAAATGTACCTGAATGACAAGGAAATGAAGCTGGGTTCCAGAACCATAGAAGGATACGAGCATAGTATCGCTTCCTATCGCGAAGGAGCTGCCGGAGCAAATGGGGGAAAAGTAGGCGGAGGTTGCGGCTGTAATTAAGGCATTAGGTGAAAATATTTTCTCTCATAGCGCACCTGATCCCCTTCAGTCTGATGGGCTGGAGCATCCTGGGTACCGGCCTGGCTCAATCGGATACGAGTCTGGCCCCGGTAGAGATTGATTTTCTCCTCCACTATTATGAGCAGGAGGGAGATCACGCGGCGGTCACCGGCGGGATTGGCACCCAGGAGCTGACAGATTTTGCCAATGACATCATTGCCGTCATTCCCCTGGACAGCCTGAGCAGCATCAACCTGCAAACCTCAATCAATCACTATACCTCGGCTTCTACCGATGCCATTGATAGCCGGGAATCTTCGGCATCTAGCAAAGACAACCGGGCGCAGTTCGCGGCAGGCTTCCAACGCAAAATCAAAGGTTCAGCCTGGACCTGGGGCATGGGCCTGAGCGGTTCGATAGAGTCCGACTACATTTCCTCGGGCTTAAAAGCTGACCTAAGTTGGTTGGCCCCCGATCAAAACCGGAGTTTTTCGCTGCATAGCCAGGTCTTTTTTGATACCTGGGTGGTCATTTTTCCCGAAGAACTCCGCATCCCTGGAAAAGTCAGCGTACCCACCGACAAGCGTCGCTCCGTACAGCTTAGCGGGAGTTTCGCCCAGGTGGTCAACCCTCGACTACAGCTTTCCTTTCATGCGGAACTGGTCGGCCAGTTTGGGCTGCTATCTACCCCTTTCCACCGGGTTTATTTCAATGTGCCAGGAGAGCATACCATTGAAAAACTCCCCAATCGCCGGATCAAATTTCCGCTGGGGGTACGCCTGAATTATTTTGTCAGTGATTTTCTGGTGTTGCGCACCTATTACCGCTTTTACAACGATAGCTTCGGCCTGATGGCCCACACCCTGAACCTGGAAACTCCCTTACGGACGGTACCCTGGCTGTCCATTTATCCTTTTGTCCGCACCCACTGGCAACAAGGCGCCCGCTGGTTTGCTCCTTACGCGGAGCATGCGATAGATGCAGCTTATTATACTTCCGATTATGATTTATCTTCCTTTACCAGCCTGAAAGCCGGCCTGGGCATCAGCCTTACGCCCGCCCTGGGACTGGGAAGGTTTCGCATGGGAAGAAATAGAATTGGGCGATGGGATAGCCTGGACCTGCGGGCCAGTCGCTATTATCGCTCAGATGGGCTTTCCGCTTTTATCCTCGGGATGGCCCTGGGGTTACGACTGTAAAGGGTAAATTTTTCCGTCCTGTTCAGAACTTACTGCTTTTGAAAGGGTCTCTTTTTTATTTTCCTATATTTGGCCCCTCAAACCTAGCCTATGACAGAACTGCCCAGTGAATTTGATCCGATTCGCCCGTATTTTGACCATGAAGTCAATGACGTATTACAAAGGCTAAGCGGAAAAAAATCCTTTCTGGCCCTCATGAGCTTCCTCTTTCCGGAACAAAGTACCGAGGATATCATCGCCAATTTTGACAACATCCACTCTACCTTCGAGTTTCAACGGCAATATATCCATCAGGGCATCCGGCGGATCATGGAAGACTCCACCACTTCAGTTACCCATAGTGGCCTTGCAGACCTCCCTCCGGATCAAGCTTATCTATTTATCTCCAACCATCGGGATATCATTTTGGATCCGGGCATTCTGAATGTCTTGCTGTTTGAGCATCACATCGAAACCACCCAAAATGCCATCGGCGACAACCTGGTAGAAACCCGCCTGGTCAATGATCTCATGAAGCTGAACAAAAGTTTTGTGGTGCATCGCAATCCGGAGCGAGCCAATATCCTGCCTTTTGCCAAACGACTTTCCACCTACATTCGTCATATTCTCAAACAAAAGCGAAAATCCATCTGGCTGGCTCAAAGAAACGGGCGTACCAAAGACGGTAGTGATCGAACCCATCCGGGCATGCTGAAAATGCTGAACATGAGCGGCTCCGGCACGCTAGTAGAGCGTACACGAGCGCTACAGATTACGCCCATGGCCATTTCCTACGAGTTTGAACCTTGTGATGGGTTGAAGGCAGAAGAACTGGTGCATCAAAAACTGGGGCTGCCTTATGAGAAGGACGACCGCAAAGGCATCATTGAAGGTATTCGTGGACAAAAGGGCAGGGTTCACCTGGCCCTGGGCCGTCCCCTGGATCAGACGCTGGAGGAAATTGACGCCACGCTCCCTGCTAAGAAATGGCTTTCGGCTCTGGCCGGGAAAATTGATGAGCAGATTTATCAACTCTATACGCTCTGGCCTTCGCACTATATCGCAGCGGACATGATTCAGGGCAGTACTGCCTATGCCAATCAATATCGAGATGAGCACAAAGAAGGTTTTATCCGCCACATGGAAAAACGCCTCCGTCATCTCAAAGGCCCCCGAGAAGCCTTAGAACGTCAGTTCCTGGAAATCTATGCGGCACCCGTCTTTAACGCCTGCGGCACCCCTTTACCGAAGGAATAAAAAAAAAGAGGGGCCCGCCTTCCTAAAGGGCTCCCTCTCGTCCCAAGCATAGGGATTAAACGTCCGTTACTTACGTGTTTGGGCCTGTTCTATCTTTTCTCAATTAATTGATGATGCTTTCGGTTCTGATTTTCCCAATCCAACCAATAAAGGCCTGAAGGCCACTCGGCGGTAGGGATTTTCAGGGCTTGCAGGGGCTGCCAAATGCCGGAGAGGATCTGGCGCCCGCTGAAGTCCCTGATGGTGTAGGTACCTGGATGGTCATCTTCCCCTGGAAATTCCAGGTGCAATTGATCGGAGAATGGATTGGGCGATACCTGAACCTGAAGCATGGTGGGGTCCCAGCTTAAGGTTTTTAGCTCAGAAAACTCAAATTTCCCATCCAGGTCGAGTTGCTTGAGCCTGTAATGATAGACTCCTGTGTGAGGAGGGTGATCTATATATGAGAATGACTGTGTTGCTTGTTGGTTAGCGGTGCCTGGGACAAAAGTCAGATCCTGGAAAAACAGCCCATCAGTACTGCGCTGCACCGTGAACCCTGCTAGTTGGGTGGCTTGATTTACGCCCCAATCCAGGTAAATCCCATCTCTACGCTGGCGCGCCTCCCAATACTCCCAGTTTACGGGTAAGGTAACCGGATCTGTATAGAGGGCGAAAAACATATCGTTGGAGCCATTGGCGGTCAGGTTGGCTGTGCCATTGGGATCGAAATTGGTGGTTCCGGTGAAGTATCCCACCGCTACGCGATTATCCACGTCTGCTGCCATCGCAGTTACGTAGTCTTGACCTGAACCGGCTATGGTGTAAACCCATTCGAACAAGCCATTTTCGTCGTATTTGGCCAGAAAGCCATCGGCCCCGCTGGTAGCCGTGCGGGAAGCAACGCCCCCGGAGGGATCAAAATCAGCTGTGCCCTGCAAATTCCCACTCAGGTATATGTTGTTATTCGGGTCGGTAGCAAGCGAAAGGGTTTGGGTCGCTCCATTGATCGAGGTAGGCTCTAACTGAAAGGCCAATTTAAAGGTCTGATCTGGCGCATAACGTGCAAAAAAGACCGCTAAGGCCCCGCCTGCGGTAATGGAAGCCGTACCTGGTCCAGGGTCAAAATCAACCGTACCATAAAAGTATCCCGTAACGCAAAGATCTCCATTGTCGTTGAGCAGCAGATCATAAGCAATATTGGGAAAGAAACCGGAGCTGGAAAGGGCATGTACCCAAACAAAATCCCCGGCATCGTCATACTTGGCAATGAATGCATCCCCACTGAATCCCTGAGAAGTCAGACTGGTGACCCCCAAGCCGGGATCAAAATCCAGCGTCCCAATGAAATTCCCGGAAAGGTAAATGTTCCCCACATCATCCATGGCAATCCCGTACCCACTTTCAAAGCCCGTACTGCCTACAGCATACCCATAGATCAGGCTCCCATCATCCTGGTAGACTACCACAAAAATATCCTGAGTGCCTGCGCTGACCAGATTTTGGATTCCCGGGCCAGGTTCGATATCCGCTGTCCCTCCAAAATATCCAGTAATCACTACCCTGCCTGAAGCGTTGACATCCAGGCCATAGCCAATATTATTGGCGGTACTGGCTACGGCGTTGGCCCATTCATACACGCCTGCTGGGGTGTATTTGGCCACGAAAACATCCGTGCCTCCCGCACTGGTCAGGGATTTGACGGAAGGTCCCGGATCAAAGTCCACGGTCCCGGAAAAGGAACCCGTAATGTAGACATGCCCACTGGGGTCCAGGGCCAGCCGATAGCTGATCTCACTCCCAGAACTGCCCAGGCCAATCGCCCAGAGAAGTTTGCCCGTAAGGGTAAATTTCGCCAGGAAGATATCTGATCCTCCTACAGAAGTCAGGTTGGTGGTACCGGCCCCCGGATCCATGTCAATCGTTCCCTGAAAAGCCCCGGTTACATAGTAATTGCCACTGCCATCCAGCATGACATCCTGAGGCCTTTCCGAAAAGGTGTTGCCCAGGGCAAATACATTATCCAGGGTCTGTCCCGAAATATGGAGCACACAGGTAAAGCAGCAAGTGAAGATGAGCAGGTGCGAGAATAACCTAAAAAAGGGCATAAGCAATTGAAATCGTCTTGAGTGCCAGGGAGCACCGAGGGCTGCAACAATTTCAAGATGGCACCCCTATTCGGGAATGAAAAGGGGGAATTGACAAGTGTAGGAGGTGGATTGATAAGCGCGAAAGTGCCCCAATAAGTGACTTTGCTCAGGAGGCGCCTAATCGCTTGAGTAGCCCTTCTTTCCGCCGGATGGCTAAGGGCAGCTCAGTGAGGTCCCGCATGATGACCCGTCCTCCGTCTTGTTTGTCCAGGCGGAGAATTTGGTCCAGGGCGACCAGGTGGGTTTGATGAACCCGGTAAAACCCATCATCTGCCAGCAAGGTTTCATAGGTCTTTAGGTGGCGGGAAACCAGGAGTTCGCGTCCCTCGCTCAGGAAAAATCGGGTATAGCTTCCCTCTGCCTGACACCGAATGATTTCCCCAACGGTGATGACATACATGCTTTCTGCATCACTGAGGACAATTCTTTTTTCGGCACTTCGGGAAGTCTGTTGATTGTGAAGCAATACCTCCAAACTTTGCTGGGCCCGCCATTGCTGGAAGCGGTTTTTGGCCCGAAAAACCGCCTGTACCAAATCTTCAGCATCCACGGGTTTCAGCAAATAATCTACCGCACTGACTTTATAGGCTTCCAGGGCATAATCATCATAGGCGGTAACAAATATGAGGGCGAAATTCGGAGCTGGAACCTGCCGGATCAGGTCTAGACCCGTTCCATCATCCATCTCCACATCCAGAAAGACCAACTCAGGCTTTTTCTCTGCGATCAGGCTCAGGCCTGAAGCCACAGAATGCGCCTCCCCCAGGATGTCTACCTGGGGACAAAATCTAGCCAGCATCTTTTTCAGGCCAGCGATCATCGGGGGTTCGTTGTCTATCAGTACGGCTTTCAAGGGTCTGGAGATAAAGCGTCTTGGGCGGTTAACTGAATTGAGTAGGGTGCAGTAAAGGAAGCAAAAGGGTGACCCGGGTACCATGGCGTCGTTCGTCGGTTTCCTGAAGGTCAGTGATGCGGAGGTCCATTTGGCGACGGATCATTTTTTTCAATAAGGCAATGCGATCCTGGGCGATTTTGGTGGCCATAGAGGAATGGGCCTTTGCCCGGGCTCTCCTGGCGGCCTGGCGTACCCCTATACCATTGTCTTCTACCGAAAAATCCAACATATCCTCTTTTTTCTGAAACCTGAGCCGGATTTCCCCTTTTTCTTGCATCTCTACAAAACCATGTTCCAGAGAGTTTTCGATAAAGGGCTGGGCAAACATAGGAGGAATCATCACCTCTTCCGGGTCCAGGTCTTCATCGAGTTCAATGAAATAATCGAAGGAGTCCCCAAAACGAACTTTTTGCAGATCCAGGTACAATCGTAAGGTCCTGATTTCCTGTTCCAGGGTGATATAGGCGGTGCGGCTATTCATCAGAATCAACCGCATCAGTTTGGCAAATTTAGCCATGTATTGGGCCGAAAGGATCGGATCTTCTGTCTCGTAGAGATGGGTTTGGATGGAACTGAGGGCATTGAACAAAAAGTGGGGATTCATCTGAGTACGCAATAACCGCTGCTCAGCATCCATGGCCTTCTGCCGTTCTTTGAGCATGCGCTGCCGCAGGAATAAGCCGATCAATAAGGTAAGCAAAATCGCGGCGCCTAATAATCCCACCATCACCAGGTTTTTCTGATTGAGTTCCAACTGCTGAATCCGGGTAAGACTGGCCAGTTCGGCAATTTCCTGGTCCTTTTTTTCCGTCTCAAACCGGGTTTTCATTTCTTCCAACCGCTGATCCGTATCTCTTCGAAATAAACTATCCTGATAGAGAATACAGGAATCCGCATACTGCATGCTCTGCTCATAGTTTCCGAGGCCAAAGTGTACCGACTTTAGCAGGCTGAGCGCATTGGCTTTGCTGCGCATACTGTGGGCTTTTTCGGCAAAATATAAGGCTCGTTCTGCCTCCGGCAGGGCGTCCGCAGGTCTCCCCAGAGAATCATAGGCGGCTCCTCGGTGATGATGCGCGCGCCCCAATTGCAGGCCAAAAGCTTCCTCATCAGCCCAGGCAAATACACTGTCCGTATAGGCGAAGGTTTTGTCAAATTCCCTCTCCCGGTGCCCAAAATTTGCCAACTGATTATAGGCCCGGATTATGGCTTCCTTCATCCCAAATTTCAAGCCTAGGGCCAGGCATTTTTCTGTGGCCATCCGGGCACTGTCCAGGTGCCCCAACTCCTGATAATCCGAAGCAATATTGGTATAGCAGTAAACCAGGGAAAGCTCATCATTAATCTGTTCCGCCAACCAGATAGATTTTTTGTAAGAGGCCAGGGAAGCCTCCATATCGCCCATCCGATGGTAAATGATGGCGATATTATTATAGCCGGTCGCGATGTCCGTGGTGTCTTTTTCCTCTTCGCTCATGCGTAAGCCGATGAGAAAGTACTCCAGGGCGCCTTCATTGTCATACACCATGAGTCGATTGCGGCCCATGTTGTTGTAAGCGAGGGCAATACCTTTTTTATTTTCGGTCAATTCCAGCAAAGGCAGGGCCTCCAGGAAGGCCTCATTACTCTTCCTGGGTTCTCGTTTATGGCTATGAAGGATCCCCAGGGTGAATAGATTCCGCTCTATCCCCCGGATATATTCCAGTTCTCTCGCCAATGCTAAGCCCTTACGAGCGTAGAAAAAGGCCGAATCAAGATCTGCTCCGCCCCCGAGGTAGGAGTAGTTCTTGGAGAGATACGCACAAACGTCCACCAGATGGGTATCTGTGGCCGTAGGAAGGACTTGATAGAGGCTATCGATTTGCCGTTGGTATTGGCAGATAGCAGATAAAGGAGCAAGGAAGAGACAAATAATCAGCAAACAGTGTCGCATGGCAATCAGAATTAGACGCTGGTGTGCAGCCCCCGCGTCAGCCCTGGTTTCCAGAGATTAGGAAATCAATTTGCTGGCTCTTTGCTTTTCCTTTTCTCAAGAACGGCATTTTTTCTCAAATATGTCAGGCTTTCCGCTTTCCAAGAGTTATTTATTCTCTGCTGACGAAAAAAATCAAGGATAAATTGGCCGAAAATCGGATAATCTCTTTGTAAATTGCCTCGCATAAATAGTTCATATGAATGTAGGAGAAAGGCTTGCTGCACTGAGGGCCATCATGAAATCCCGTCACATTTCCGCTTATCTTATTCCCAATGCTGATCCACACCTCAGCGAATATCTGGCGGATTACTGGCGGATTATGCCCTGGCTCACCGGCTTTACAGGCTCTGCAGGCCATGTGGTTGTTACTCAGGACTTTGCAGGCGTATGGACTGATAGCCGCTACTTTCTTCAAGCAGAACAAGAACTGGCCGGCTCGGAAGTTCAGCTCATGAAACTGCGGGTACCCCATACCCCGGAATTCATAGCCTGGTTGGGAGATCATGTGGAAGCAGGACAAAAAGTAGGGGTAGATGCCCGCTTACTATCTGCTTCCAGAGCTAAGCAATTAGAAGGAGCCCTGGCCAAAAAGGAGATCAAGTTTGCAGATGTAGGAGATTTATCTGAAAAAATTTGGCAAGATCGACCAGAAATTTCCGAGCGCTCCATTTTTCTCCACCAGGACCAGTTTGCTGGTCAATCGCGGGAAGAAAAATTTGAGGCAATCCGGGCCAGCATGCAGGAAGCGGGGGTAACCCATCACTTTCTTTCCTCTCTGGATGAAATCGCCTGGATCCTGAACTTCCGGGGAAGTGATGTAGACTTTAACCCGGTAGCGATCGCATTTTTGATGATAGGCCTCAAGGAGGCTAGCTTATTCATTGATGCGGCCAAGGTTCCAGATGAGGTTGCCAAAGCCCTGGGCAGTTGTGTCAGCCTGCATCCCTATGAAAATGCCCTCCCTCAGCTGAAAAAATTACGCGCCAACCATAGCCTCTACCTTGACCCTGCCCGGACCAATTATCTGATGTACCAGAAAATCCCGGCCAAAGTCAAAAAAGTGGAAGGCCTGAACCTGAGTATTCCCCTCAAAGCCCGGAAAAATCCCATTGAAATGGACCATATTCGGGCTACTATGGTAAAAGATGGGGTAGCCATGGTGCGATTTTTATACTGGCTTCAACAGGAAGTCCCCAAGGGCAAACTGACCGAATATACCATCGGAGAAAAACTGGAGACTTTCCGCCACGAAGAAGAGCATTTTGTAGGGCCAAGTTTCGGAACGATCGCAGGCTATCAGGGCAATGGAGCCATCGTCCATTACAGTGCGCAGGAAGAGACGGCTGCTCAATTGTTGCCCGAAGGGATTCTGCTGCTGGATTCAGGGGGGCAGTATCTGGATGGAACCACGGACATTACCCGTACGGTAGCCTTGGGTACCCCTACGGCCGACCAAAAGCGTGATTTCACGCTGGTCCTGAAAGGGCACATTGCCCTGGCTTCCGCCATTTTTCCCACTGGAACCAAAGGATACCAATTGGAAGGCCTTGCGCGTCGCTATCTTTGGAAATACGGATTGAATTATGGCCATGGCACCGGACACGGGGTAGGATTCTTCCTCAATGTTCACGAGGGGCCGCAAACCTTTGGGAGCGGGGCCACCGCTTCCAAGCATACGGCCTTTGAAGTGGGCATGCTTACGTCCAATGAACCTGGCGTATACCACCAGGGTAAATACGGCATTCGGATCGAAAACCTGGTCCTGTGCGTGCCCCACGACAACACGGAGTTTGGACACTTTCTCACTTTTGAGACGGTAACCCTTTGTCCGATCGATCATAGCCTGATAGACAAAAGCATGCTCAGCCCTGATGAAATTCAGTGGGTCAATTCCTATCATCAGAAAGTCTACCAGAAACTAGCTCCCAAGTTGCCCCCAACTGAACGTTCCTGGCTGGCAGAGCAAACCGGCGCGCTGTAGATCAAGCCTTTACATGTGGGTAAAAAAAATGCCATCTCCTGAGGAGATGGCATGTGGATTTCGGATTTAGTACACTTGCAACCTGATCATTTAACGGATGATCACCCGCTTGATCAACTCTTTTTGCCCTACCTTAACACGAATAAAGTAAAAACCCTGGGGATGGTTCGAGAGGTCGAATGCGACTTCCTGATTGGCCATCACTTCCCGTTCTTCTACGGTCTGCCCGACAAGACTTACCAGTTTTAGCTGATAGGTCTGGCTGCCTTCTGCCTCAATCGTTAGAAAGAACTTCCCAGAGGAAGGATTGGGGTAAACCTTAACCGAAATGCCCAGATCATCGGTCATTTCACTGACAAAAGGGTCCCCTGTGTCGGTCGCCATCATCGGGACGGAGACCATTAAAAGGCATACAAAGAGTAAAAGTCTATGCTTCATAAGTTCCAAGTGTGAGTATCAAGGTAAAAATTAATACCCAAATTCGTGCCATAATGTTTTGCTTTTTTTTACACGATTTTATTAAAGGTGTAGAATCTTTGAATAATCGTGTATCAAAGCATGCAACCGTTAAAAGACTGCTAAGGGTACTCAAAGGCTGCACCATCTATAAGAGGGTTGTCTCTATGATTTACCCTCCTTACCTTTGGCAAAATTTTCACAGACATGACAGTAGCAGAAATTCACACCGCTAAAGGGCTGATCAAAGCCGAACTATACGCAGACGCCACTCCTGGTACCGTAGCCAACTTCGCCAAACTGGCCATGGATGGCTTTTATGACGGCCTGACCTTTCACCGGGTCATTCCTGATTTCGTTATCCAGGGAGGCTGCCCAAATGGGAATGGAAGCGGAGGTCCTGGCTATACGATTCCTTGCGAAACCCAGGCTGACAAGCAGTACCACGACCGTGGGGTACTTTCTATGGCTCATGCGGGTCCTAACACCGGCGGATCTCAGTTTTTTATCTGCCATAACCGGGAAAATACCCAGCACCTCGACCGTCGTCACACCGCCTTCGGCAAGGTCTTTGAAGGCCTTGAGATCGTTGACGCCATTCGCCCCGGTGACAAAATCGAAAAAATCGTCGTAAGCGAGCAGGAATAAGTACCTCTCCTTCTTGATGATTTGCCCTCATGCGTCTAAGACGCATGAGGGCTTTTCTATGGCAGCATCTAGCTCCTGATTCGTCCCTAATTCGTGCATTCGTGGCCCTTACAACCCCACAAACTCCCGAATCCGGGCCGCCACTTCCTCAGGAGTCAAGTGCGTATTATCTATCTTCAACAGCTGCTTCCCCTCAAAATCTCCCAACTGGCTATTCATCCGGAGGTTACCTTCGTTATTCAGCAGCCTTTTTTCCGAAGCTTCCACATCCCGCTTAGAAGGCTTGGCCGCAATCCGGTCTTCCCCCCGATTGCGCTGCAGACGCGCTTCCAGGCTAGCCTCCAGTTCCACATAATGGACACGGGATTCATTTTCATCGAATAGAGCCACGATTTCTTCCAGGTAGGCTTCATCGCGCGGATCATTGAAGGCACAGACCATGGTAAAAATCAAGCCCGGCAGGTCGCTTTGAGCCACCTCTTCAAAAATGCCAAACCGGATCAGTTTATCCAGCCTGCGAAACGGAGGCGTACTCCAGGCAAAAAACTGATTGACCAGTTCCAGGGACATGTGATTATGAAAAAGAGGTAGGCCTGTTTGCTGAGAAAGCGCTCGACCTACCGTCATCTTGCCGACGGCAGGAGGTCCGAGAATGAAAATAAGGTTCATGAGGAAAGTATTAAGGATTACACAGGCTCTGTATCCTTATTGCTGTGGTTCTTATACTGGCATTTGCCTTTCAGGGTTTGCTTCTCCCATCCCTTCTTTCGAACTTCCCCCATCAACTAAGCTAAAAACAATGACCACCAGCCAGATCCTTGATTACGTCAAGACCTATCCCGGACAGAAAGTTAAAGTTGCCATCGTAGATGTGGATGGGGTTCTGCGGGGAAAAGTCATCCACCGGGAAAAATTCTTATCGGCCATAGAAAAGGGCTTTGGCTTCTGTGACGTGGTTTTTGGCTGGGATATGGCGGATGAGTCCTATGACAATGCGCAAATCACCGGCTGGCATACGGGCTATCCTGATGCACAAGCCCGCCTGGATCTCAGTACCTTTCGTAAGGTGCCCTGGGACGCGGATATCCCCTTTGTCCTGGCGGACTTTGTAGATGGCACTGGAGAGCCCCTGGATGCCTGCCCGAGAAGCCTGCTCAAAGCGGTACGGCAGCGCGCAGTGGACATGGGGTACCAACCCATTTTTGCTCAGGAATTCGAGTGGTTCACTTTTGAAGAAACGCCCCAAAGTTTGAGCGAAAAAGGCTTCCGGAATCCCAAGCCCATGACCCCGGGCATGTTTGGGTATTCGATCCTACGCGCTTCCTATAAACAAGGCTTTTTCAATGAACTCTTCGACCTGCTGGCTCGTTTTGATGTGCCGCTGGAAGGCCTGCATACCGAAACCGGACCGGGGGTGTATGAAGCAGCTGTATTGTACGGTGACATCCTCGAAGCGGGGGACCGAGCCGTGTTGTTTAAGACAGGGGTTAAAGAAATCGCTTATCGCCATGGTTTGCTAGCCACTTTCATGGCCAAATGGCGGGAAGACCTGCCCGGTTGTAGCGGACACGTGCACCAGAGTTTGTGGGATGCCGATGGAAAGCAAAACCTTTTCTTCGGACCGGAAGATGAAAATGGGATGAGTGAACTCATGCAGTCCTACGTAGCCGGACAACTCTACTGCCTGCCGCATATTTTGCCCCTTTTTGCCCCCACCATCAATAGCTACAAAAGACTCGTGGAAGGGGCCTGGGCGCCCACCACCATCACCTGGGGAAGAGATAACCGAACCACGGCTTTGAGAGTGCTGACGGGCGGAGAAAAATCTTCCCGCCTGGAAACCCGGGTCTGTGGCTCTGACACCAATCCCTACCTGGCCCTGGCCGGTTGTTTGGCGGCAGGCTTATACGGCATCTCGCAAG
The DNA here is from genome assembly GCA_038527215.1 of Bacteroidota bacterium. Classification (GTDB taxonomy): domain Bacteria; phylum Bacteroidota; class Bacteroidia; order J057; family J057; genus JAWPMV01. Next base: position 3,509 of record JBCBGC010000136.1, on the reverse strand, counting down.
GGATGAAGCTGGAGCAGCCCAAAGTAGTCGGCAATGGCTACGAAGCATTCGACTATGGGGTATTGCCCAAAAACCTTCATGAAGCGACGCAGGCTATGAAAAATTCTCCGGTGGCCCGGGAAATCCTTGGGCAAGGCTTTGTAGATCACTTTGTTCGCACCAGAGAGTGGGAATGGCGACAGTTTTCTAAAGCCGTCACAGATTGGGAAATGAAGCGCTATTTCGAGATCATTTAAAGCGGCTGTAAAGCGCCAGCTCTATATGCTGTTCTTCCTCGGCTTTTTCCTCCGGATGGAGCATACGGATGAATTGAAACCCTGCTTTTTGCAATAAGCTGTAAGAGGGCACATTATCCGCCCGGGTAACGGCTTTCAGCAAGCTCACCGGCAAGTGGGAAAAGGCAATCTCCATGACTTTCCGGAGGCTTTCGCCCATAAATCCCCTTCCCTGATAGGCGGGGTGCAGTTCATAGCCCAACTCGGCACTGCGCATATCCTCCGAGAACTGCCACAGACAAATGGTGCCAATAAGGCCAGGTTTCTCCTTTCTTTCAATCGCCCAGTACAACCATTTATTTTCGGCATAGCCCGCCTGGATTTTCCGGAGAAAATCTCTGCTATCTGCTTCTGTTTCCGGAACGGGGCGATCCAAAAATTCATTGACCGCTGGATGAATGCGCATGACATGCAGGGCGATGACATCCTTACCTTGTAGCGGACGAAGATAGAGCCGGTCTGTTTCAGCATGTTGGAAGGGCGCGAGCAGGAACTGCTTCATAGGGCGAGGGTGGTTTTGTGCATCATCGCCAGCAATTCCTTCATCATTTTGGCGGCTAGCATGGCCGTCATACCTTGGACATCCCGGCGCGGGTTGTATTCCACGATATCCGCCCCCACAATGGGGGCTTTGATCCGCTGAAGAAAATTCAATACCTCCCTGGCGGTCAGACCGCCAGGCTCATGATGGGATACGCCTGGCGCATAGGCAGGGTCAAAAGCGTCCATATCCAGAGAAATATACAAGGGATGATCACCAAGGCTGATTTCAGAGAGTGGGCCATCCTTCATTTCATGGACTTCCACCCCGTATGTTTGGGCTTGTTGCCGCTGGTGAGTACTGAGGGTCCGGATGCCCACCTGGATCAACCGAGGAGTCAATTGTTCTTCCATAATCCGGGCAAAAGGGCAGGCATGAGAAAAGCGGTCCCCTTCAAACTCATCGTACAGGTCTCCATGTGCATCAATCTGCAGGATATGAAAACCCGGATATTTTTCCGCGTAAGCCTGAATGATCGGATAAGTAATCGAATGGTCTCCCCCCAGGGTGAGGAGCCTATGCCCATCAGCTAAATGGAGTTCGGCTCGAGGTCGAATACCCCCATAGTCTGCAAAGGAATCATCTCCCAGGTCCTCAAATAAGGCGCGGGTATCGGTACCATCTTCTGCAAAGTAATTGGCTGAGGGGGAGTGAAATGCTTCGCGAATGAGGGGCGGTGCCTCAGCCGCTCCCTGCATAAAGGAGGATTTGTCGTCCCAACACACCCCCCGAAGTCGAATCGTAGCAGTAGAAAGTCCTTTCAAATCTTTAGTCATACACACGGATAATTTGCCCGTTGCCTCGGCCTTCGATACTTCGCAGGTAGGCATTGATCACTTTCGGCATGGGGATGGGATTATGGCCAGGGAAATAGCCTTCATATTTCTTTGCAGCCGGTTCTACCAAACCAGCTGAAACTACATTGATCCGGTGTCCCTGTTCCAATTCCAGCGCAGCGGCCAGCACAAAGCTGTGTAAGGCCCCGTTTACCATGGCGGCACTGGTAGTTTTCACCACAGGATCATCCGCCAGGATACCCGTAGTTAAGGTAAAAGAACCCCCCGGATTCAGGTGGGCTTGTCCCAATCGAACCAGGTTTACTTGCCCCATGAGCTTGGACCGGAAGCCAATGTAGTAGTCCTCTTCGCTCAACTCGGCAAAAGGGGCCCAGCGAGCCTCCCCGGCAATACAGACGATGGCATCCCACCGATGGCCCGAATCAAACAGTGTTTGAATAGACTGGCTATCAGCGATATCCACTAAGAAATCACCCTGGGTCCTTCCCGCAGTTTTCACTTCATGTTTTTGGACCAAATGATCCCGAACCGGCTGGCCAATAGTTCCATGTCCACCAATGATGAGTATTTGCATAGTATACAAGATAAGGACTCCTTTATTTAGTCTCAATCTTCCGGAAAAAAGGCCGCTTCTGGGTCTGCTGGGCGACAGCCGGGCTTTGAGGATTATTGTATTATCTGATATGAGAAAAAAGCTGCCAAAAGTCGATGTAAGCATGTATCTTGAATCACCCGATCGATACGCCTTGCGTGCAGGAACTTCTGAGGGTGCGCCTTTATGCCCTTATGGAAACCATTACCGCTGGATCGGGTTTGATAAAGAAAAGCAGGCCTACGTGCGGTTTACCAAAGGCCTTTTTAAAAAATTGATTCACCTCCAAACATTGCGATCATATGCTTAAGTGGAATGATGTGTTGCGTTTTGCTAAAGATGGAAATCCTACCCCCGATCGTCGGGTAGAAAAAACAGAGGCCGAGTGGAAGGCTCAACTCAGCCCTGAGGCATACTATGTTACGCGTCAACAAGGCACCGAGCGCGCCTTTAGTTCAGAAATGTGTAGCCTGTTCCAGCCTGGCTTGTATGCCTGCGTTTGCTGTGGAACTTTGCTGTTTGACGCTTCCGAAAAGTTTGAGTCCGGCACGGGCTGGCCTTCTTTTACCCAACCCGTAAAAGAAAATGCCATTGCCTACCACGCGGATTATTCTTACGGAATGACGCGGGTAGAGACCGTATGCAACACCTGCGATGCGCATCTGGGACATGTATTCCCCGATGGACCGGCTCCCAGCGGTTTGCGCTATTGCATGAACGCTGCGGCTTTACAGAAGGTCAAAGAAGCTACTGAAGAGCAACAGGCCTAGCTTATGGAATCCTCCTCCCCTACCCGCTTGTCCCGACTGACCGCCATCATCACGATGTTGCAATCCCGCCGTTTGTTGACGGCCGGGGATATAGCAGAACGTTTTCAAATCAGTCGGCGGACTGCCTATCGGGACCTCAAAGCGCTGGAGGAAGCAGGTATCCCCCTTTACGTAGAGGAAGGGAAAGGCTATGCCCTGGTGGATGGTTTTTCCCTTCCTCCTATGATGTTTTCCCAAGAGGAAGCGAATGCCCTGATCACGGCAGAAAAAATGGTGGCCCAAAATGCCGACGCCTCTTTTGTTCAGCATTTTCAACAAGCCATGACCAAAATTCGGGCGGTCTTTAGTGCGGAAGCGCAAGATCGGACCGAGTTGTTGGAAGAAAGAATTGTCTTTCGTCAAAACCAGGCCCCGGAAGGCCCCAGCCAATCCCTGGCCACCATACAGACGGCCATAGCTGATTTTCGGGTACTGAGAATCGCCTATCAAAAAACGCCTGCGGAGGCAGCCGAAACGAGAAAAATTGAGCCCCTG
>JBCBGC010000135.1:0-23332 GCA_038527215.1 Bacteroidota bacterium | reverse complement strand
CTTGGTCTAGTCTGAAATGGATGAAAAAGCCGGGTCCTGTATGCCCTATCATAAGTCTTTCCCCTCAAGCAAATATGTCACCCCGGAATGGTCCCGACCACAGGGAGGGAGCATATCCGGGGTCTCCGCGATCTTGGCGAAGCATGACCTATCCGAAACATGGAGACCCCGGATAATCCCGCTCCTGATCGTCGCGGTATTTCCGGGGTGACAGGTGGTGTGTGGGTATTGTGTTGGTCTGAAATGAAGAAATAAACATTCACCTTCACGAAGAAAAACGGCCATTTCCTATCCCTCTCAAAAAATTTTTAAAGAAATGAGTCATCTCAAAATTCAGGATGACTCATGTTTTTTAGTGGTGGTATCGAATGAGCGCGATTTTTTTAGGTATGGTCTCTTTTGTGATTGCTAAACAAAATGAGCAGATCACTAAATATTTCCTGATGGGCAAGTCCTACTTTTAGTATGCTTTTCCAACCCATGACTCTCCAACCATGTTATGTGCATGTTCCCTAAGTCACACGGTGCCTTGAGGCACCTATGACACCCCCGAGAACTTTCGACCAATCCTATTCCAATTGCCTGTCTTAGCTAGCAGCTAAAGGCATGCTAAGTATGTAGACCTATGAAAACAAGTGAACAAGTCCCTATGCCGGGCTTCCTCTTTGAAGAAGCCGGCTTTACCGCTCAATTGTGTACCACCCCTGAGAGCCTGGAAACTGCCTGCCGGCTTCGGTATAAAGCATACCGGAGCGTAGATGGCATTCCCGAAAATGAAACAGCGTTGGCTACGGATCAATATGACCTTCAATCCAATGCCCGTACCCACTTACTTTGGTTTGAGGGAAAACCCGTAGCCAGTATTCGCAGCTTGATCTGGGCGGATCGCTATAACTGGCAACCCACTACCTGCATGGATGCCTACCGGCCCCACGTAGCTGAAAGCCTGGGGCTGAATACCCGCCTGCTGGAATCTAACAGATATGTGGTAGAACCAGGCTTTAATGCACGTAAATCCATCACGGCTCAATACCTGCTTTTTCGCATCCAGACCATCAGTTGCCTCTATGATAATTGCCAGCATGTGATCACGGCGGTAAGACCTAAGCATAAGGCCTTTTACAAGCGATTGATGGGCTTTGAACCGATATCTCCGCAGCTGCCTGTGGAGGGCTTTCAGTTTGAAGCGGTGCTGCTGTCTACCCCCTATGAAAGCCGGGCCCTCCTGGCCCGAAACGCTTCTATTGCCGCCCTTCACTTGGAGGACTACGAAAGGTATGCCCATCATTTAGCCCAACCTACTTTAGCTTACGCACATGGCACCACTGTCTAAAACTGTCGACTGGCATCAGTATGCCGAGAAATACGATATGCTGCTGGATTACAATCCTTTTTACCAGCAGCTTCGGGAAGAGATCACGACCATGATCTCCGCATGGCCAATGGAGGAAGGGGATCTGATCGCAGACCTGGGAGCTGGCACTGGAAATTATTCGGTGCTTCTGGCGGAGCGTTTTCCTTCGGCCCGGGTCCTGCATATCGATAATAATTCAGCCATGAACGCGCGGGCAAGACAAAAAAAAGTGGCAGCGGGATTGGGGAACCTGGATTTTATCGAGAAAGGTGCGGAAGCCGTGAGCTTAGCTCCCGGCAGCCTGCGAGCCATCCTGTCTGTTCATGCCCTCTATACCTTTCCTGACCCCCACCAAAGCCTGCGGGATATGTATGACTGGCTGGAGCCGGGAGGCATTGGCTTGTTGGTAGATCCCGGCCGAATCGTAAATGTATGGGAATGGCAAGTGGCCATTTCTGCCCATTTGTTGAAGCGTTATGGGTTGAAGAGAACCTTGCGCATTTTCCAGGAAGCCAGGGTGGTCAGTGAACAAAATCGCCTGATTCGTCATCAGCAGCGAAAAGGGGAACTGTGGACCCATAGCCCCGAAGCATATCGAGCGGCGATCCAAGGAGCAGGCTTCGAAATCGTGGAAAGCCGGATGTGTTTTAGGGGATTGAGCGATCTGGCCGTGGTTCGGAAACCAGCGTAAATAATCTCTCTTCCCTGTGCCAGGAGGTAGTTGGCCTCCTGGTCTTTTGCTTTTGTTCTAACTATTCAAATAATGAAAACTGCAGGAATATTAGGTGGGCTGGGGCCTCAATCTACCGCCCTTTTCTATGAAGAAATCATGCGGCTGGCGCAACAAAGCGACGAGGCCAATTATCCCCCCATGATTATCAACAGCATGTCCGTATGGGAGTTTTCGCAGCGGATGTATGACCTGGACAAACTATTCGACCTGGTTTCCACGGAGATCGCCCGTATCCAACCCCAGGTGGATTTTTTGGCCATGGTCTGCAACACCGCCCATAGCATTATTGGACCTTTGCGGGAATTTGCCCAAGTGCCCTTACTGGCTATTCAGGAGGAAGTGGTCAAAAAAGTCCGTCAGAAAGGGGGGAAGAAAATCGGCATCCTGGGGACCAAAGTCACCACCGGTTGCCTGATGTATCAGGAAGAACTTTTTCGGTATGGCTTACAAGCGGCCTGGCTTCCTTATCATGAGTTGGAAAGCTTCAATAAATTGATATTTGAAAAAATGCTCAAGGGGCAGAGCTACGACCTCATGCACCTCCACTTGAAGCGATATGCGACCATGTTTAAGGAGATGGATTGCGATGGAGTGATCCTGGGATGCACTGAATTCCCGCTCTTTCTCACGGCGTCGGATGTAGACATTCCGCTCTATCCTTCTACCCAGATTTTGGCGGAATCCGTTTTCCACCTATGCCAGGAAAGGGCGATTCCCAAGGTGGCGCGCAAAGTGGGCTAGCCATTATTCGCTATATCAAAGCCTTTTTTTTCGGTAAATTATCCCTTCAGCACGTCCTGCTTGTGGACCAGATGCTGAAGCGACCTTTACCTGAATGGCTGGAATCATGGCGAAATTATGCATTGCCTTCACCCTTGGATTGCTCCTATGCGGTCCACCGCGAACCTACGCTCAGGATGTGGCTAAGGAGCAGGACTTACAGACCATTTTGGCCTGGAAGCATGCGGTAGCCCGGCATGTAAATCCTCAACCGGATAGTGCCCTGTGGTATATCCACCGGATTCGGGCCTTTAGCCAGGAGATCCAGCATGCAGTAGGACTATTTGAAGCGGACCACCTGCAAGCCCACTATTTCAGGCGGGTTCAACAACTGGATTCTTCTATTCTGTATTTTAAAAAATCCCTGCGGATTGCCGAAGCCATTCCCTATCCCAAAGGATTAGCTGTGACCTACAATGGCCTCTGCCGGACCTATCCGGTGCTGGGAGCTATGGACTCGGCCCGCCAGGCTTGCCTGGCCTGCCTGGAAGTCTTGAAAGACCTGCCGGAAGAGGTCATTTTGCCCGATACCTACACCGCCCTCGGCAATGTATACCTTAAACAACACCGACTCAAGGAAGCTATCCAGTTCTTTCTCAAAGTCGATTCTTTGCACAGCCTGAAACCTGTGAGGGAAGATGTAGTAGCCGCGGCCTTTCAAAGCCTGGGCACCATTTATCTGCGCCTGGAGGAGTTGGAGGTTGCCGCTTCATATTTTCTCAAAGCCCATGAGCAGTTTAACCAGATGCCTGGGAAACCGGTCTTTTACCTACGGACGACGGATCGGCATTTGGGAGAGGTATATTTCCGGCAGGGCAAATGGGAACAAGCCGACAGCCTGTTGCAATTGAGTCTGGACTTTTTTACCCAAATCCAGGACCAACTCACCGTGGCAGAAATCAGTCGGTATCTGGGCATGATTCAACGAGAGCAGCAAAACTGGGCAGAAGCCGAGGCCTTTCTGAAAACTGCCTGGGAAATCCATAGCCAGGAGGGGATTAGCTCTGAAGCGTCGATTGCCGCCCTGGAACTGGGGAAACTCTATGTGCTCCGGCAGCAAGCAGACTTAGCGGTAGGCTATCTGGAAAAAGCGCTGAATAATCCCGCAGAAAATGCGGAGGCTCGCCAAGCGGCCTTTTTTGCCCTGGCGGAGGCTGAAACCCAAAGAGGGCGGCATCGGATCGCCAATGACTGGCTGCGGCAAGGTATGCAGCTCAAGGACTCTCTGGCGACCTTGCAGAATGCAGCCGCCATTCGGGAATTGGAGGCAGTATATCAGACTGAAAAGCAAGAGCAGGAAATCGCCCTGCTCAAGACAGAAAATGAGCTGAGCGATCAGCAAAGCCGCAACCAGCGCAACCTCTTCCTGGGGGGCATTCTCATCCTTGGTCTGGCCCTGATTGGGGTCATGATCCTGTACCAGAACAAACAGAAAACCACCCGCAAATTGCAGGAGTTGGACCGGATGAAATCGGATTTTTTTGCCAATATCTCCCATGAATTCAGAACGCCTCTCACCTTGATTTCTGGTCCGATCGAAGCGCGCCTGGCCCAGGAAAACCTTCAGCCGGAAGATAGGCGAGATTTTGAAATGGTGGCTCGCAACAACCAACGCTTATTGGGCCTGGTCAACCAGGTAATGGATCTATCCCGTCTGGAATCGGGCCATCTGCGATTGGTGGTGGAGCCCTGGCCTGCCCGGGAAGTGATCGGTAGCCTGATCGATGCTTTTGCTTATGCAGCCCAGCAAAAAAAACAAACCTATCTGGTAGAAATCCAGGCCGAAGGGGTGCACTGGTTTGATCGGGATGCCTTGGAAAAAATGCTGACCAACCTGCTCAGCAACGCCATTAAATACACCCCCGAAGGAGGGGAAATCAGGGTAGGCGCGGAGATTCATGATGCGCGCTTGTCCTTCACCGTTCGGAACACCGGACCCGGGCTGAGTATAGAAGCTCAGGAAAAAGTATTTGATCGCTTTTTTCAAGGCGATGAGCACCAGGAAGGCGTGGGCATAGGCCTGGCCCTCACCAGAGAATTGGTCGAACTGCACCAGGGGAATATTTCTGTCGAAAGCCAGCCTGGAGCTTGGACACAGTTTGTGGCAGAGATTCCGGTGGGCCAGGCCAGTTATCCGGAGGCGGTCAGTCAGCCACCTCGGTCCGTGGAGGCGCACCTACCTCTGGTCGAAGCCATGGCCACGCCAGCGGTGGATTCCGTGCCTTCTGGAGATGCGGAGCAGCCCTTACTCCTCATCGTGGAGGACAACCCAGACGTCCAGCATCTTCTCAAGCATAGCCTTGCCTCCTCCTATCAGATTTTGTTGGCTTCGCAGGGCCAGCAAGGCCTGGAACTGGCCCGGGAACACACCCCCGATCTGATTCTTTCAGATATCATGATGCCGGTCATGGATGGCTTGACCTTTACCCAGGAAATCCGGCAAGATGAACGGACCTCTCATATCCCTTTGATCTTGCTCACGGCCAAGGCTGGTGAAGAACCCGAATGGGAGGGCATTGAAAAAGGGGCAGACGATTTTTTGACCAAACCTTTTAGCCAAAAAATCCTGGAGGCCAAGGTGCGACAGCTGATTGAGATGCGCAAGAAATTGCAAGCTCGATACAGCCAAACGGGCCTGTTCAATCCTAAGGAAATTGCCCTCAATTCGGTTGATGAAGAGGTTTTGATGCGGGTACAAAAGGTCCTGGGGGAGAAACTCACCGACCCGGACCTGACCGCCCAGTCTTTTAGTGAGGCTGTAGGCATGAGCCGGATGAATCTCCACCGTAAATTGAAAGCCTTGACGGGTTTATCTACCACTGCTTTTATCCGGACCGAAAGGCTCAAAGCGGCGGCGGCATTATTGGGCGAAAAGCGACTTCCGGTCGCGGAAGTTGGTTATGCTGTAGGCTTTAACGACCCTTCTTACTTTTCCCGCTCCTTCCGGGAGCTCTATGCATGTTCTCCTTCGGAGTTTCGAGAAAAGGCCTGAATACAGGCTATTTAGGCCGTTTTTGGGAGATTGTTACATTTCTCCCAGCTTTTGTTACATCTCTCCAAGGGGCGGCTGCCCCTACCTCGTATGTTTGAGTAAATCACTTTTTCAGATCTGAGACAGGCCTTTTAGGCGACTGTGCCGGACACGCTTTCCGGCTCTGCCAGGATCCTTTTGTCCAGACCTGAAAGCAGTTTACAACAAACATTGAAAAACCCATCCTTTCTCCTTCGTATGATTTTTCTATCAGGATTAATCATCCTGCCCCAACTCTCTTCTGCCTTGATGAGCAGATCAGCGGATCTGGCGGAGATCGTCTGCCAACCCTTACTCAGTCCCACAAATCAAGGAGAGGCTGGCAGGCCCCTCCTTGAAAAATATGGGCGTTCTCAGGCTGAATCCGTGCTGAGACCGGAAGTGACATTTTGATGCCTGAAAAAAGCGGAAAGTAGCCATGACTTTCGATGTGGTAACGTACAAAAGCCGAGGCAGCAGGCTACTTTCCTGTGTGCCACTTATAAGGCCAAGGCTACATAGATCACCATGGTCTGAGCGGTTTGAACCCAAGTGAGGTCGGTTTTTTTGTCCGCATTCAATTGTCCCGGATAGGCCTTATTATTAAACTGCTTCCAGTCTTCTCCACTGCTAGGGTGAGATTGGATTTCGCTTTTGAAATCAAAGCGGCCATCTCCCGTAGCCAGGCCAACCCTGACGGTGTTTTTGCTGGTTCCCAAATCATTGTACAGGAAATCCATCACCCCATCTTCGTTGAAGTCCACCAGGTAAGGAGTAAAGCCACTATCATCGGTGTTTAGATCAAACCAGGTGGTGATGCGCGAATTGATGATGCCATCGGTGCCATTGGCGGGAAACATATTGATCACCCCGGCCGCGCGGTTTACCATCACCACATCGTCAAAGCCGTCTTTATTGACCTCGCCCACCAGGGTCCATTTATATTTGTCCCATCCTGTGCCTATTTCGTAGCCGTTGGTGCTGAGATTTCCATTTCCATCTGAACGAGCCAGATGAAGGGCAGAGCCGTTCTGGTATCTTCTGAAAACGAAATCATCATAGGCATCTCCATTAAAGTTTCCCGTAAAAGCCCGGTAAGGAGCCCAACCAGCGCCAATGAACTGGGTTTGTTTTAAGCTGCCTGCCGGGGTTCCGTCGGATTGGGTCATGGCAAAATAAGTGCGGTTATGGCTGGAATTTCGGACGTTCCAGGCGATATCCATTTGGGCGTCCCCGTTGAAATTTCCGGTAAATAGCTGATAATTACCCCAGCTACTAGAGGGGTAGGTGATGCCAGCAGCAGGGGTAAAAGTTCCATCCCCATTTGATAGCCCGGTGTAGAGATAATTTTTTCCGGTCGAAACGGAATTCCAAATTAGGTCATCAGCGCCATCTCCATCCAGGTCCGTGGTATACAGGTCAAAGGTGGTCCAGCCGATAGAAGGCGTTTGAGGATGCGTAAACAAAGGTCCCAACTGATAACTCCCATCGCCCTGAGCAAAGGCTATCTGCACTTCATTTGCGCTCTGCTGCCCATGATATAGCACCAGATCCGTTAGCTGGTCTCCATTGATATCTCCACTAACGACCTGATAAGGCAGACCCAGCGCGGTGGAGAGATCCTGTCGGTTCAGGTACTTCAGTTTTCCTTTACCCAGGGGCACACAATTGGTGATGGTGTACTGAGTAGCCAGGCTGGTGCTGACTACCTGAGAAGGATCGGCCAGGCTTCTTACGACATAGGAAAGCGGGGCCCCATTGTTGATAGCAGCGCCCTCCTTGATAAAGTTGGCCACTTGATTTAAATCTCCCATGAGGGCTCCCCCCGCCAGATTGGCATCTCCTCCGTAGGCATAGCCTTTCACTACCTTTTCCTCCAGATCATTGATATAAGACACATCTATGTCCGCTTCTCCTTTTGATACTACCGCATTAAACGAGAGGTCAATGGCTGCCTTTACCTCGGTGCTTGACTGGGTAGACTGAATGAGGAGGTAGAAGACCCGACCGTAATTGACGGAAGAAATGTAGGTCGCGGGATTCCCTTCATAGACATAGGTTGCCAGTTGCTCCGGGGTCACATCAGGTCCGAACGTCTGATCAATCTGGTCCACGGTCGGTACGCTGAATACCAGGGTGTAAAAAGATTGGGTCAGTTTGACCAGGTAGCGGCTGTAGCTTTGAGAGTTGTTGTATTCAAAGGAGCCCTTGATGTTGGTTTTGAGATCTTTATAGGATAATCCCATGGCGACCCCAATCTCTTCCGTTGAGTTGATCTCGCTGATTTCCAGGGTAGTATTGGCTGAAAGGTTGCCCACATTGGCACCGATAATCTGGTTGGTAGCGACGGCGATGGATTCAAAGCTCACCTCATCTACCGGTTGGGTAATACCGGTGGAGTCAGAGCCATTGAGGCTGCTGATGGTGATGGTGCCCGGACCTCTGCTGAGGGGGATGATGCTGGGCGTAGCCTGTTGAAGGGAATTGCCTTGCAGTAGGTTTCCGGGGAAGATCACTTCGGTCCCGGCGGTAAAGAGCGGGAAATCCTGATTGTTGACAGAGAGTTCTACGTCTTTACTGGTGCAATTCCAGGTCTCGGGGACACCATTAGCGTCCAGGAAGGTGGTGTCCTGGCTACTGGAATTAGTTTCCTGATAAAAGGGTAGGGCAGGAGGAGCCGGATATCCGCCTTCAAGGATGACCTCCTCGAAGGTTTTGGGTGCTGGTTCTGGATCAGTATCGGGGCCTTTACAGGCCGATGGAAGCCCTAGCAAAGCGAGGCCTGCCAGGAGGCTAAGCGCGTAGCGCAATCGAAGAATTTTCATGGAAAAATAAGGGTTGAATGGATGATTATGTAGTCAAAGGGTGTACCCCATGGCTTAGGAGCTTGGGTAAGGCTGCCGGTAGCTGCACAGGCAACATGAACATGTAGACAGAAAGTGAGGGACAAATTAGGCGAGCAGGCAGCACAGATGTAAGCGGAGGAGCACCTGTTTTAGGATTCAAGTGGTACCCCCCATAAGAAATAAGTGGAACCACCTGATTTAGCTGTTTTTTGAAGAAAAGTGTCAGCTGGGCAGAATGATTTCGAGCGGAAATCCCTATATTAAAATTGCCAACCGTAATATTCGGCTAGTCGAATAGAACCACATTCGTGAAACTTGTACCTGCTTTTTTCTTTTTTTCAACCCATCCATACCATGAAATCCCAACCACAGATTTTTTCTGAATCTATTGACCAGGATGCGTATCTACAGTGGATACTGACCTGGAAAAAGTGCCGACACGGAGAACTAGGCGATTGCTTTCATTACTATGTACCCCCTTTTTCAAATCAGCAGATCACCGACTCCCCTCAGGGGCCCAGGTTAGTGAGGCATGCCTATTTTTATCAGACCAAAGAGGTATGGGACGACCTTCTGAATTTTGCCGAGGAGGGATTAACCATCCGCATTCATATGGCGGTGCGCGGAGCAAGCAGCCCTGAACAGGGCCCTCAATTCAATCCTTTGGCGCAAGCGATATCTTCTTCAGGTCAAAGCGAGTTTATTCCTTTGAAACCGCTTCAAGAGCTCTCCTTCCCTGGGAAAAACCAGGGACAAGAATTAGCGGGAAAGGTGCCCGCACCTTTTATGACCCAGCTGGTAAAAAATTGGATGAATACGCATCCTGGTTATCTATGTGATCAGTTCGAAACTACTCAGTTTGAAGAAAAAGGGAACCCTGAATCCTCCCTGATCCGCCAGCGGGTGAACTATTTTACCTTTGAGGCAAAGGATGTAGAAAGCATGAAAAAGATCAAAAACTATGAGCGGTTGTATCTTCATCTGGGCGTGAACCATAATGACGATTATCAACAACGTCCTTCTTTTGCCCCTGTCCTGCACTTTGCAAAACCGGTCCCCCAGTCGGAAGTTCTGCCTCCCAACCCAGGTGAGGACGACGACTATTATGAGTATGCTTCTCCTTGTCCGGCCATTTGCTGATGCTATAAAGACTTGAATAAATGACGGCCGCTTCTCCATTGGTGTTGCTCTCCGGTCTGGCGCCCTTGCTACCGCTGGTGGTGGGGCTCATTTTTCTGGCTCGCCTGGGCCAGGCTCAGCGGTATTTACTCGGCTGGATGGGCCTGGCCTTGCTGGTCCAAATCATCGGCTTGTATTTTTCTCATCACCAAATTCAAGGCCAGTGGTTATATCATCTCTACACGCCCTTGGAAGTAATGCTGGTTAGCCTGATGTATCGGGAATGGTTGGGGAAATGGTGGGGGGAAAATACGTTTTGGGGTATTATCGGGGCTTTTGGCCTGTTTGCTTTGGGGAACCTACTCTTTTTTCAAGCCTATACCGTAATCAACTCCCACGCCATCCTGGGCTCCAATGTGCTTTATGTGGGCTTTGCGCTGGCCTTTTTTTTCCACGCCCTGGACAACATCTCCCTTGGACAATGGGAAATGAATCCAGCCTTTTGGATCAATGTAGGGATTCTGCTTTATAATGCGGGTGGTTTGCTCATCCTGGGTCTGACCCATTGGCTATTTGAACAGAGCCGGGAATTTGTAACCCCTATTTGGATCATTCATTCCAGTCTCAATATCCTCCATTACCTGCTTTTTACCCTTGGACTATGGTTGAAGAAACCCGAGCCCCATTAGAATTTTACGTTGTGGCTATTCTGGGGATGGTAGGTCTGTCCCTGATCATCATTCTCTTTGTGGTGATCTATCAGCGACGGCTATTCCGGCAACAGCAGCAGCTACAAGCCGAAAAAGCCCAGCACCAGCAAGCGCTCTTAAGTTCGGTACTCGATGCCCAGGAAGCGGAAAGGGTTCGCATTGGTCGGGATCTGCACGACGAGATAGGGGCCATGATTTCCACCGTACGCCTGTACTTACAAAAACTTCCCTCCAAAGAGGAGGCCGGTTCCCTGGATTGGATGATGAAAGCTGACCACCTCCTGGAAGAAACCGTCTGGCAAGTAAGGAGCATTTCGCGTGATCTGGTGCCGACGGTCCTCAATCAATTGGGCCTTCGCAAGGCGCTGGTCTCTCTGTGTAGCATGGTTCGGGAAAATAGCGACCTACAAGTGGAGTTCTCCGCCCCAGAACTGATCACGGTGCCCGAAGATATCGCCATCCATGTCTACCGGATCGCCCAGGAACTGTTCAACAATGTCATGAAACATGCCCAGGCCGGACAAGTCCATATCTTCCTTGAACAGGGTCCGCAGGGGCTAAGCCTGCAATTTGAAGACGATGGAAAAGGCTTGCCAGCTGAGATGCTACAGGAGGGCATGGGCTTGGGACTCAAAAATATCGAATCACGGCTTTCGCTCTTTGGAGGCCATTACCAAATAGGCAAGGGGAGCTTACCCGGCCTTTGTATGACCATTTTCATTCCTTATTCCGCATCATGAATCCTGCATCTCCCATCAAGGTAGCCTTGGTTGACGACCACGCTTTATTCAGAGAAGGCGTGCGCCTCATGTTAGAAGATGCTGCTGGACTGACCTTTGCATTTGAAGCGGCCAATGGGCGGGAGATGATGGAATTCCTGGAAGCGGGAAGGCTGCCTGAGGTCATCCTGCTGGACCTGGAAATGCCAGAGATGGATGGCATGGAAAGCTGTGAGCTGGTCAAAAGTAAGTTCCCAGGTATAAAAATTCTCATCCTGACCATGCATCGGGATGCGCAGTTGATCCAACATATGATGAAAATGGGGGCGAATGGCTACCTGCTCAAATCGGCGCGATGGGAGGAAGTGGAGCGAGCCATTTTTCAGGTGCAACAAAAAGACTTCTACTTCTCTGATCTGGTAGGCCTGTCCATGATTCAGGCCTTACAAAATCCGGTGGAAACCCCTCCCGCCTCTCCTGGTCCTACGATTCGGATTTCCCGCCGGGAACAGGAAGTCTTAGAGCTCATTTTTGCCGGAAATAATACCCCTGAGATTGCTGAAACCTTGTTTATCAGTCAGCGGACCGTGGAAGGACATCGGAGTAATTTGCTGAAAAGGCTGGAAGCCAGGAATATGGCTGATTTGATTGTAAAAGGCCTGCAACACAGGCTGATTAGCTTGCCAGAGCTTTAGGCTGGAAAGCCTTTTTACAATTGCTTCGCCCCTTCCAGAATATAATTCAGCTTGTCAATATCGGTATCATTCAACTTGAGAACCCCGGAAAAGGCCCGCCAGTCGTCGGTATAATATTCTTGATCCGAATCAACCAGTTCCAGTTGCATCACGGATTCAGGACCCGACCCCCCACAGAAGAAACAGGAAGCCCAGGGATTGGCAGAAAGGATGAATTTGCCTTCGTCCATAGGGAAAATATACCCGGCGATATACACCTTTTGGCCTTCCATGGATTTGATGGAATCTCCAAAAGTAGGAAAGAGCATATAGTCGTTGACCTCTTCGTAGAATTTCGCTTCAAATTTGACATCCTGTAAGTGAAACCAGGTCAGCTTGGCGGCATCTTTCGGAGGGACTTCAGCCTGAAAATCCAGAACCGGGCTGTAGAGCGTATCCTCGCTCGCTGCCTGTACGAGGCTGTCCAGGTAATCATCTTTGGCGCGTTGCTGGTTGGCCTCAGAACAAGCTACACCTACCAACATCAGAGAAACAAGGACCAGAATGCTAGGGAAATGATCTGACATAACAGGACTATGGTTCGTAGACCCGGGCTTCTTCGAGAATGTAGTTGAGTTCCAATTCCTCATCATTTAGCCTAAAGGTCCCTACAAAGGTAACAACTTGGTCGGTTTCAAACCTTGCTTTTTTCTTTTTGAGGCGGAGTTCCATGACTGATTCCTGCCCAGCTCCTCCACAAAAGAAGCAGGTACTAAAGGGATTGGCTGAAAGGGCATAGCTTTCCCCACTGATATCCATGGGCAGGATGTATCCTTTGATCACCACTTCCTTTCCTTCCAGGGCCAGGATTTCAGGGTGGAATTTTGGCTTGCCATACCAGAAGTTCTGATCAAAATTCTGGACATAAGAAAAGGTGACCTTAGCCAATTGGGGCCAGTCGATCATTTGCTGGGCGGAGAGACTAAAAAAGCTAAGACAAAAGATCCCTAGCGCGCTACCCCTCAGCCAATGTTTTAGAAATGTCTGTTTCATATGCTTTCCAGGCAGGTAACAGGGCCGCCAGCAATCCCAAACCCAGGGTAATAGGCAGTAACCACAACTCTGCTTCTAAAAACTCAAATACGGGAAAATCATAGCGATAGTTCTCAGCTATAAAATTGGCAATAAGGGCCATCCCGCCTCGGGAGACCATCATCCCCAACACATAACCCATCAGGGCCAATACCCCTCCTTCCAGCAAAATCAGCCAAAAAAGCCTCCACCGGGATGCTCCCAGGCTTCGCATGAGGGCCAGTTCATAGGTCCGGTCCCGCAAGCTATTATAAAGCGAAAACAGTACGCTAATGATGGAAATGACCATGATGGCAATGGCGATGGCCCTTAAGGTGCTGATCCCCACGGCAAAGAGCTCGAAAAGTCGGTTGACTTCTATGGCCGTTACAGCCGCCATCATGGAAGTTCCCTGATTGATCAGGGAAGGGAGTTGTACCATGGCCATGGGGCTTCGATAGGTAATCAGCAGGGCGGTAATTTCCCGGTCTTCTTCCGCATGCTCGGCTTCCCCCTCATGATCTTGGGTTTCGCCTTCTTCCTCAGCTTCTTCCTCTTCATGCCCTTCATCATGGATAAGCCATACACTCTCGATGGCACCCAGCATCATTTGATCCAGCACCGTACCTGAGGGTTTCAAAATCCCTACAATGGTAAAAGGTGCATCATCATGCCCGGTTACATCATCAATTAAACCGTGAGAGCTCACAATTTCTTGCCCTACTTTCAAGTTCATGGTTTCCGCCACAGAACTGCCGATGGTTAGTTCCATGGGTTTTTCCCAGATTTTCCCCTCTGCCAATTCGCCTCCATAATGATCGATATAAGTGGTTTCTGTCCCCAGAATTCGATAGCCTTTGTAGTTATCGCCATAAGCCAGGGGGATACTCTGCTTGACCAGTGGATGTTTCCGAAAACGATTGGCCTCCTCCAGCGGAATATTGCCGGTGGGATTATCTATGTGGTAGACCGCAGAGAGAATCAGCTGTAAGGGGCTGCCTTTAGCCCCGATGACCATATCAATGCCTTTAATGTTCTTTTTGAATTGCTGATCCAACTGTTGATTCAGGAGAAGCAAAAGCGAAATGATGCTCACACTCAGGACCAGCAACATCAGGCTGATCAGGGTGGAGAATGGCCGCCCCCAAAGATTTTTCCAACTGATGTTAAAGAGATTCATTGGGTAATTAGTTGAGGGTGATTTGACGGGCAAAACGATCTTTCAGCCGCTGGTCGTGCGTAACGATAATCAAGGCTGCCCCAACGGAAGAAGCCTGTTCTTCCAGGAGGTCGAGAACTGCATGGCAGTTTTCATCATCCAGCGCCGAAGTAGGCTCATCTGCCAAGAGCACACTAGGCTGGTTAATGATGGCCCGGGCAATGGCTACCCGCTGTTGTTCCCCCACACTGAGATAGCGGGGCTTTTGCTCGAGTTTATCGGCCAGATTAAGTCTGGACAAAAGCCCGCGAATATGCGAGACCTCTGGTTTCACCCCAGGGAGGTACTGAGCCAACTTCAGATTGTCTTTTACACTCATCGCCTGCACAAAATGAGCCCGCTGAAAGACAATGCCGATATGTTTCCCTCTGAATTGATCCAGCGCTCCTCCTCCCAGCGCAGAGAGGGCCTGGTCCTGGATCCGTATTTCCCCCGACTGAATGGGCAGTAAACCTCCCAATAAGTGTAAGAGGGTAGTTTTTCCTCGGCCTGACTGCCCCAGGATAAGCATGGATTGCCCCCCTTCACAGGATATATCCGGGAACTGAAAGGATGGACCCTCTGAGTATTGGAATGTAAGCGATTGACTTTCAATCATTTGAGTGGAGTTCAGGTACAGTATTTAGGTGCAAATTTCTTTGTAGGCATGTGGGGTGATACACAGCTTATACCTCACCGTCTGCGAATCTAAAAAAGGGCGTCCCGCCTTGCAAGATTTTTTCTGCAACAAAGTTGCAAAATGACAGGCCGCCCTCTATCTTTGCTGCCATGATGACTGGAAACACCCCTCTATCAACCTCCCGTTACTCCGATTGGATTGGCATATTCAGCGCATTTTTGTGCTTGATTCATTGCCTGGCCGGCCCGGTCCTGATTGGTTTGGGTGCCCATGTGCATGTGCATGAAACGGCTGCGGGAACGCATGAGCATGCTTCCATTTGGCTGAGTCATTCCTGGGACTTCCTCTTCCTGGCCATTGGGTTGGTAGCCGTATGGTTTTCGGCACGTCATACCTCTTCCTCTTTGCTCAAAGTACTGCTTTGGGCTGCTTATCTTTTCCTCGCCGCCATGCTGATGCTGGAAGCCTACGCGGAAGTTTTTCGCTATTTAGCTTATGCAGCTTCCCTGGCCCTTATTGGAGCCCACATCCTCAACCTACGGACCTTGATTCGCGCCCACAGGACCTAGGAATTATCCTGCTCCCTTCTTCATTTGCGCATTGATGGCTTTTCTCCTACTTTGTAGGTGGGTATGCCTTTTTTGCCCGAATTACTACCACTACGAATCCTTATGAAAACTACCCAAATTCTTCTGGGGACCTTTCTGGTACTCCTTTTTTGTCTCACCAGCCTGGATTCCCAGGCCCAAAGAAGGAAAAAGCGGAGCGCTGCGAATAGTCAGCCTGCGACCCTTAGCTTCCCCGAATCAGCTTATCAGGCTTTATCCTGGCGAAATATTGGCCCCTTTCGGGGAGGTCGTGTGACCACGGTAGCCGGAGTCAGACAAGACGTCAATACCTATTATATGGGCAGCACCGGCGGTGGGGTCTGGAAAACCGTCGATGCCGGGGCCTCCTGGAAAAATATCTCGGACGGCTTTTTTAAAACCGGTTCAGTAGGGGCCATTGCGGTGTCTGCCGCTGACCCCAATGTGCTGTACGTAGGCATGGGAGAAGCAGCTGTCCGAGGGGTCATGACCTCTCATGGAGATGGGGTGTATAAGTCAACGGATGCTGGCCAGACCTGGACTCATGTTGGCCTGGAAAAAGTCCGTCAAATATCTGCCGTCCATATTCACCCAAGGAATCCTGATCTGGTATGGGTAGCGGCCCAGGGAAGCCCCTATCAACCCACCGAGGACCGGGGGATTTACCGGTCTGAGAATGGGGGAGGCAGTTGGGAAAAAGTGCTCTTCGTGGACGAAAATAGTGGCGCTTCGGCCCTGAGCCTTGATCCCAGTAACCCGCGAAACCTTTACGCAGCCTTCTGGGACCACCAGCGGCTGCCCTGGAAAGTGGTCAGCGGTGGGCCAGGCAGCGGCATTTATCGTAGCCAGGACGGAGGAGATAGCTGGGAAAAAGTACAGAAAGGCTTACCAGACCTGATGGGAAAAATCGGGGTAGCCGTTTCCCCTGCTAATCCTCAGCGGGTGTATGCCATCGTGGAAGCCAAAAAGGGCGGCCTCTATCGCTCGGATGATGGTGGAGCCTCCTGGAGATTGATCAATGGAGACCGGGTTCTTCACGCCCGCTCCTGGTACTATATGCACGTGTTTGCTGACCCCCAAAATCCCGATAAAGTGGTGGTGTTAAACGCCCCCTTCCTCCAATCCATGGATGGAGGAAGGAGTTTCCGCCCGGTACGGACTCCTCATGGCGATAACCACGCCCTGTGGATTCACCCAGATCAACCACAGGTTATGATCAATGGCAATGATGGCGGAGCCAATATCTCTTTTAATGGCGGGCAGACCTGGAGTACGCAAAGCAACCAACCTACGGCCCAGTTTTATCGGGTCAATGCAGACAACCGGACTCCTTACCATGTGTACGGTGGCCAACAGGACAACAGCAGCGTGGGGATTCCTAGCCGGGCTCCGGGGGGAGGCATCAGTGATGACCTCATGTACAGTGTGGGGGGCTGCGAAAGCGCCTATACGGCCTTTGATCCAGATAATCCTGAAGTAGTCTATGCGGGCTGTTATCAGGGGATTATTGAAGCCTATAATACCCGCACCAAAATGGGCCGGGATATCATGGCCTATCCCTATTTGGGCTTAGGCTCTCATCCGGCTGCGGTGAAGTATCGGTTTAATTGGAACGCACCCATTCTGGTTTCGCAGCACGATCCATCGGTCTTGTACCATGCCGGAAACCTCTTGCTAAAGTCTACTGACCAGGGAAATTCCTGGGAAGAGATCAGTCCGGACCTCACCCGAAACGATAGCCTCAACCTGGGGTGGGGTGGAGGACCCATTACCAATGAAGGAGCCGGCGGAGAAGTCTACCACACCTTGATGTACATTGCAGAATCTCCGCACGATGCCCAGGTCATCTGGGCCGGGGCTGACGATGGGCTGGTGCACCTTACCCGCAACGGAGGACAAGACTGGACCAATGTTACCCCTCCGGCCTTGCCCAAAGGCATGGTCAACAGCATCGAAGTTTCACCCCATGATCCCGGCACGGCTTACCTGGCTTTTACCGGATATAAATTCAACAATTTTACCCCTTACATCTACAAGACCACCAACTATGGTCAAAGCTGGCAAATCCTGATTAAAGGCATTGCGCCGGAAGCCCACGTTAGGGTAGTACGGGAAGATCCTAAGCGCAAGGATCTGCTTTATGCGGGCACGGAAACGGGCTTATACCTCTCCTTTGATGGCGGGAATAGCTGGCAGAGTTTCCAACTCAATCTTCCCGTGGTGCCTATCACAGATTTGAAAGTCCATCAGGGAGACCTGATAGCGGCGACCCAAGGCCGGGCTTTCTGGGTACTGGACGACCTCGCAGCGCTGCATCAGCTTTCTGCCGAGCAGCTACAAAAATCGGTTCATCTGTTTCCCATTCGAGACCCCTATCTATACGATGGCCAGCGGAGCTCCCGGGCTACCCAACTCGGTACCAATCCGGACAATGGCCTGGTCCTCCATTATCATCTTAAAGACAGCCTGGATGAAGCCCCTCAATTGCGGATTTTGGACCAGGAGGGAAATGAAGTCAGGACCCTGAGCAAACTCCCGGCGGTAGCGGGGATGAACAAATACGTGTGGAATCTGCAGACGGCCAGCCTGCCAGCTCCCAAAGGCTTGATGATTTTTACGGGAACGGGAGGATATCGAGTGGGACCGGGTGCCTATGAGGCCCAGCTCATGGTGGGAGAAGATACCCTAACCCAGGCCTTTTCTGTGCTGCCCGATCCCCGTTTCAAGCAGTCTCAGGCCGCCTATGATGCCCAACAGGCCCTGTTGGGAAAATTATACAGCACCTTGGAAGATTTGTATAAGGCCGTCAATAACCTGGAATATGTCCATGGTCAGTTGAAAGACCTCTCCTCCAGATCGCAAGCCCTGGAAGATTCCACCTTGCTGGCCAGACATGAAGCTTTGCAAAAAGAAATCAGCCAGCAGTTGGAGCAATTGGTGCAGCGGAAGCAAAAGACCTTCCAGGATGTGATCAACTTCCCCAATCAGCTTGATGCCAACCTGGTGTATGTGATGCGGCAGATCCAGGGCTCTCCTCCGCCGCTGACCCAGGGACAACAACAACGGGCCAGGGACCTGATGAATCAATGGGCGGGACATCAGGAAGACCTGAATTTCTTGCTGGGAGAGGATTTAGAAGAATTTAATTCGATGATGCGGGAAAAAGCGGTCCCCTACATCGATCAGAAATCGGAAAAATAGCCCCTGGGCGCCGACCCTGGAAGCAGGAAAAAATCCGCCCAGGCGGGCTTTTTCCTGCTTTTATTCTGTATTTTGTGGAAAATCCTGGCAACTATGTCCTCACTTAGTAAATTCTGGCCTATCATGGCTGCTATCGCCCTCTTGGGAATAGCTTTTTATTTTTACTACAGCCCCAAGACTGTGCAAAATCCGCCTCCTCCGCCACAGGCCCCAGCTTTTACCCAGGATGGGAGTCTTACCTTTTGGCAGAAGGCTTCAGGAGATAGCCTGGCCTCTATCGCGATTGAAATTGCCGACACAGAAGAAAAAATGGAACTGGGCCTGATGTTTCGCCAAACCATGGAAGAACGGCAAGGCATGCTCTTTATTTATCAAGATGAAGGCCTGCGGAATTTCTGGATGAAAAGCACCCAAATTCCCCTAGACATCATCTATGTGAATGCCCAACAGCAAATCGTTACCATTCAAAAAAATACGGTTCCTTATTCAGAGAGCCCTGTTCCTTCTACTGCCCCAGCCCAGTATGTCGTAGAAGTAAATGCCGGTTTCAGCGATCGATTCCAACTGAAAGAAGGGGATTTGATCACTTTTGAGAGGGGCTAAGAGGGCTGTCAGATACCAGACAATGAAGTAAGCTCGAAAGGCTTAGCTTTAGTTCTTCTACAAATGGCTGATATATGCACCATGATGAGAAGGCTCCTTACCCTTACCCTGATCAGTATGTCGGTTCTGGCGTGTAAACCAGAACCAACCGATCCGCAGAACCCCCAGAATCCTGGCAATCCTGCCGTAGATTCCTGGTTGATCCCGGTAAATGAAATCATCGATTCCGGGGTAGGCCTTGATGGCATACCCTCCATAGACAATCCCCAATTTTCCTCGGTGACGCAGATGGATGGCCGTTTGCAGGAAGAGGAATTATTGGTGGGCGTTCGCATCGGTGAGGGGTGGAAACTCTATCCTCACCGATACCTGGACTATCATGAACTGGTCAACGATCAGTTGGATACAGCTTTTTATGCCCTGAATTATTGTCCGCTAACCGGGACGGCGCTGGCTTGGGATCGCAAAATCGAAGGCGAGGTAAGCAGTTTTGGCGTATCCGGCTTGTTGTTCAATTCCAATCTCATGCCCTACGACCGCGGGACCCTCAGTGAATGGTCCCAAATGCTGATGCAAGCGGTCCATGGCCCCAAGAAGCGCGATCGGGCGCAGTTATATCTGGCCGTGGAAATGCCCTGGTCGACTTGGAAAAAAGCCGCCCCGCAGGCCATGGTGATGGATGACCGGACCGGTTTTGATCGTCCCTATGAAGTGAAACTATATGGCACCTATGATGCTGATGATAAACTTTTCTTTCCAGTAAAAGTCCTGGATGAGCGCTTGCATATTAAAGAAAGAGTCTATACCATTATCATTGGCGATGACGCCAGAGCTTACAGATTGAAAGATTTTGCCGGGGGAAAGCTCTATCAAGAGGCTTTCCGTTTTCAGGAAATGGTGATTGTAGGCCACGAATCCGAAGGATTTATCGTTTCCTATGGGCGAAAACTCCCGGATGGAACCCGCTTAACTTTTACCTATCTGAAAGATCAGCTACCGTTGATCATGGAGGATCAGGAAGGCAATAAATGGGACTTGTTTGGCCGGGCCGTATCTGGCCCCAGAACAGGCACCCACCTAAACACCAACCGCGCACTCATGGGGTATTGGTTTGTTTTCGGGGCTTTTTACCCCGGTGTGGAAATCTTTAGCCCATAAACCAAAAGAGTTGAGAAGAGGCGATAGGGGGGCAGACAACTTGTTTGCTCCCCTTTGCTTTTCGGAAACCTTGACCTGACAAATCCCTGCTCCTCAGGCAGCTTGCCAAATTGCTATTTTAGGGAGGAACGCCCCTTTTTAGAAATCCAGGCTGTATCTATCCCGGGAAGGCTCGTTAAACTTGCGGAAACCTATTGGCCCGCAAACATCCCATTCTTCCTCACCGTAGCTCAAATATGGCAATCTCTTTCCCTCCTACTGACAGGCCCCTCGCTCCTCCACCTCCCAAGCCACGCCCCTGGAAAAATTTTCTCTGGGGATTATTGATAGGCTTTGCCGGTTTTGGCACCGCTTTTTATTTCTTATATGAATCTCCGGTAATCAAGGATTTTTTTACTCCGCCAGTCCGTCCTTATGGAGCTTATGTCAGCAATTTAGAACGTAGCCAACTGGCTGAGACCGTGATGGGAAAAACCTGGTTGGAGGTGGGCAGAGCCGCTCTTGAGGATACCCTTTTACGCCAGGCTCCATTCCTCGATGCGGGGTACTTCAGCGCCGATGAGCCGCGGGCCTTAAGCTATTTCCTTCGTCCGCAAAGAGGGCAGGAACTCTCTATTGACATGGAACTCAGTACCCCGGGAGATAGTCCGCAGGTTTTTATCGAACTATTTGCCTGGGATGAGACCAGGCGCGGAGGCCCACAATTGGTGGCCTATGCCGACAGTGGAAGGTATCACTTACAGTATGACGTTTCCGGGAATGAAGCCTATATCCTCCGTATACAACCAGCTTTATTGACGCGCTTTAGTTTTCGGGTAAAAGTCTGGTATGGACCTTCCCTCTCTTTTCCGGTGGCGGGCAAGGATAGCAAAGCCATCAGGAGTTTTTGGGGGGATTCCCGGGACGGAGGACGTCGGAGACACAAAGGGATTGACATTTTTTCGAGAAAAGGAACCCCTGTATTGGCGGCTGCTAACGGGCGTATTTCCAGGGTACGTAATGGAGGATTGGGCGGCAAAGTGGTCTGGCAGCGAGATGCCGAGCACCCGCAAAGTCTGTATTACGCCCACCTCGATACCCAATGGGTGCGGAGGGGAGAGCTGGTGGAAATTGGGGATACCCTGGGGCTGGTAGGCAATACCGGAAATGCCCGGACTACGCCCCCCCATTTACATTTTGGCATATATCAGCGAAACCGGGGCGCTGTGGATCCCTATCCTTTCGTGCATATACCTGTTCAGACCCCGCCAACTTTGGAAGCCAAAGAGGAGGATTTGTTGCAATGGTACCGGATCACTCAACCTACGGCCCTACAAAGCAAACCGGCAGGTGAGGGAAAAGTGGTCATGATTCTCCCTGAGGATACCCCGGTTCGAAGGCTCGCAGCCACCGGACGATGGCACCAAATAAGCTTGCCCAATGGCCAGCAAGGATATATTCCCCATCAAAGTAGCCAGGTCGCTTCCTATAATCAGCCCATCCAACGGTGGCAAGGCAGTCATGTCCTCTTGGATCAACCTACTGCCGGCGTGGCGATGGATAGCCTGACTCAAGGAGATAGCATAAGGGTGCTGGGTACCTGGGAAGGGTACCAATGGGTGATGAATCAGTCCAGGCAGGAAGGCTGGGTGAAAGAATAGACTTAGCGCTGGTTCGGATGTTGGGGTTCTGAAGGGCGTTTTTTCATCAGAATAGTGAGCTATTTTGATGAAAAAGTGAATTCAGGTTCTCAAAAACGGAATCCTCAAGCAAAAGGAAAATTTTCGAACAAGCGCTTAGTCGAGGTGGCGGTTTAAGGTCAGCCCCGCATAGATAAAACTCCCGCGAAGATCGCTGCCTCCCGCATCTTGCTGAAACCGCATAAAACGTCGCACCAGGCTACCGAAGAGGCTCATGCTCTGTTTCTTACCCAGGGGAAATTCTACCCCAGAAGTCAGCCCATAAGAAAAATTCAAGGTCTGGTAATCGCTAAAGTCATCTACCAGCCCTTCATCCGTCTGTGTGGCTTCAGAAAGGAAAGTAAGGGTCCGGGTGGTAGAATTCTTGACCAGTAAGTTGGCTTCCAACACCGGCATCCCGAAGAGGGAGAAACGTCGGAAATGCACGTAGGATTTCCAACCTAGCTGAAGGTCCGTAAAGGTATAGGTTGTTTTGCCTTCGGATTGAAGGACGAATGTAGAACGATCCGTTTGGAAGAAATTCAGATCCCGGAAATCAGGTGTCACCTTGCCCAAAAAACTTTGGGAAGAGCTGCTGAGCCGTACGCCATAATGAAGGGCATGGCTGCGTTTCAGTCGATACTGACCATGTACCCCCACCGAGAAACCCGCTTCTGGTTCATGCAGCAGAGAGCGTTCCACGATGAGATCTGTGGCCAGATCTTGTATGGCAAATGGGATACGCACATTGAAATCAGAATACATCCAACTTCCTTGTACGCCTATATAGTTCCTGGCAATCTGAGCAGAAAGGCTGCTCATGCCCCATAGCAGGGCGGTCAAAACAATCCACCTTTTCATATAGCGGGTTCAATTAGCTAATCCAACAATAAGGGAAATTAGCTAAAATTCTATCGAATTCAAGTCAACTAGCGGACGAATTAGCCCGGATATCCTGCTCGGTTTTACTAAAAACATGAGTCATCTCGAATCTTGAGTAAGCTAAGATTTCATCAAAAGGCATTGGGAAGCCTCAACCACCCACCAATATGTCACCCCGGAAAGGCATTTGACCGGTAGGGAAAATGACTTATCCGGGGTCTCCATGATTACAAAAGGATCGCAGAGACCTCCGAAGATCTAGCTTTCAGAGTCCTTGACCAGGACAGTCCACCTCATTGCAGCCAGAGGAGCTTCCGGGCTGACAAGCATATGGAAAGAGAGATGATTTCATCAAAAGGGGTTGGGGAGACTCAACCACTCACCAATAT
>JBCBGC010000134.1:0-23466 GCA_038527215.1 Bacteroidota bacterium | reverse complement strand
ATTTGGCCAAAAACGGCTGTATATGGTGATGGAATTGGTGAAGGGAGAAAGGCTGGACAAAATCCCGCACGATGTGGTCGTCAGCGATATGGACGTTTTCATGGATCAGGCGATCCAAATCTGTACCGGACTGGAATCTGCCCATAAAACGAAATTTACCGATGCCGCCGGAATGGCCAGAGAAGGCATCGTGCATGGGAATGTCCGGACCCGGAAAGTCCTGTTTACAGAGGAAGGCGTTCCCAAAATCATTGATTTCATGTTTGCGGACCTTACACGCTCTCCGAATATAAGATTAGAAGTACCGGAACATGTAAAAGGTCGGAATAGGGCTGAAAGGTTAGAAGCCTTTTTTCCGCCGGAAGTGCTGGAAGGAGACCGTCCTGTGGATAAATTAACCGATATCTATTCCGTAGGAGCGGTTTTATTTAACGTTTTGACCCGTAAGTCTATCGCAGATTTTCACTTTCAATCAGATGAAGCCCTCCATAGATTTGTAAAAAAGGAAGTCAGAAGTATTCCGAGAAATTTAAGTAAAGCGATCTACGTAGCAACTCAAAAGTCTCCCAGAGAGCGCTATCAGAAGATTGAACAAATGATTAGTGAATTATTAAAGGAGCAATCTCTATGGAAAAGAACCCTGTATTGGTTCAAGCGAAAATAGAGAATTTTTGAGTTTTCATAATATTTAAAACTGGCTGTACAATAAGTTTTGTAGGCCCATCGTTAGGCAGGAAAGAAAATTCTTTCTTGACTGAAGCTTCTTTTTATGTCTTTGATAGTGAGATGATTAGTGCTTGGTCTTTCGAAATTTGGTTGTTTCGACAATTAATAATTTCGGAAAACACTAAGGTCCATTTTGAGTTAGATTAAGGAAGAGATTTGATTTTTTCTACGTTCTTCAAAAAGAACTTACATGTGGTCGTTTATGCGTTTGAATATTTCGCTTTTGTGTGTTAATTGCCGAAAAGCAAATTACTTAAAACCAGAAAAAACCAATTGTAGTTTTATATCGTTCAATACTATAACTAAGTAATAGTTCCTACACCTTCAATGTTTTAAAGCACTATGGCAAAGGTAACCAACCCAGATATGAGCAACTTGCAAGGACCTACAGAATTGGAACGCCAACTCCTTAATATGCGAGACGCTTTTCGTCAGCACCAGAACGAAATCCGTAAGAAGTATAAGATCTCAGCCAATGAAATGGAGATCATTTTATACATCAATGATTTCGGTCCTCAGCGCATGAAAAGCGTAGGCGAAAGATTCAAAATCAAATTCAGCACATTGACCAGCCTGGTTGACAAGATCGAAAGACTGAATCTTGTCAAAAGGGTGAATTCCAAAGAGGATCGCCGTTCTATCCTGGTGACCATCACCAAGAAAGGAAAGCGCATGCTCGAAGAGTACAACAGCCAGATCAAATTCCTGGCCGATAAGATTGCCGAAATCGCTAAGCAAGATAAATTACCTGATCTGGTAGAAACCTTGGAAAAGGCTACTTCCTGATCACCAGACCGTCCTGCAGCTAGCTCACAACACACTTTTGCTCTGTCGCCTGATTTGCATCCCACGTGCAAATCAGGCGTTTTTTATTTCGTAATTCCTGCCCGCTCATTCCCTTGACATGGGGATTTTCCGTTTATTTGCAGCATGAGTATCAAAACCTGGGTGGCGAAACGGTGGGCACGAAAAACCAGGGCCCGCATCCTGGAAAAAGGCCTTCATGCCCCAAAGTGGCAGGCGAAAACCTTCCGCCATCTCATCAAGGAAGGGGCTAAAACGGCCTTTGGCAAAGCCCACCAATTCGATCAAATCAAGGACTACGCTGATTTTCAACGGCAAGTTCCGGTTCGAAACTATGAACAAGCCAAGGAATGGTTTGATCGAATCTATCAGGGAGAAACTCACGTTACCTGGCCGGGAAAACCCAGCTATCTGGCCAAAACCTCCGGCACCACTTCCGGGTCCAAATACATCCCTATTTCCAAAGCCTCCATCCGCCATCAGGTTTCTGCCGCGCGGGATGCCTTGCTTTCTTACATTGCTTGTAGCGGCAATGCGCACTTTTTGGATGGAAAGATGATGTTCCTTTCAGGTAGCCCGGAGATTGAAAGAAATATCCATGGATTGAAGACGGGGAGACTCTCGGGTATCGTCAACCACTTTGTTCCGGCCTACCTGACGCGCAACCGCGTCCCGAGTTTTGAAGCCAACATTATTGAGGATTGGGAAACCAAAGTGAAAACCATTGTCCAGGAGATAAAAGGGGAGGACCTTCGCCTAATCTCAGGTATTCCACCCTGGGTCCAAATGCTCTTTGAAGAATTGGAAGCTCAAACCGGCCAGCGCCCGCTGGAAGTTTGGCCCAACCTACAACTGTTCGTTCAGGGGGGCGTAGACTTTTCCCCTTACCAGCCCATCTTTGAGAACTATTTTCAATCTACGGTAGCCATCACGGAAGTCTTTCCTGCCTCAGAGGGCTTTTTTGCCTTTCAGGATGATCCGGAAGATCAGGGGCTGATGATTCTACCTGATCAGGGGATTTTCTTTGAGTTTATTCCCATGGATGAATACGGGAAGGAAAACCCTCGCCGCCTCACCATCGAGGAAGTAGAGATAGATCAGCAATATGCGCTCATCCTCTCCTCCAATGCCGGACTGTGGGCTTATGATATTGGCGATACGATCAAGTTTACCTCGATCAAGCCCTGGAAATTACGCGTTACCGGACGCGTCAAACACTTTATCAGTGCCTTTGGGGAACATGTGATCTCCGAAGAAGTGAATCAGGCCATTTTGGAAGCCATAGCCCAAACCCAGGCCAATTTTCAGGAATTCACGGTGGCTCCCTTGATCAAGGAAACCCAGGGGGAATCTGCGCACCAATGGTTGATTGAATTTGTAGAGGCGCCCAAAGATCACCAGGCCTTCGCCGAGGTTCTGGACCAGGCCATGCGTCGCCAAAATCCCTATTATGAAGATTTGAGAGCAGGAAATCTTTTGAGAAAAGCAGAAGTGGTACACCTTTCTCCTGGCGCCTCCCGGGCTTATATGAAGGCGATTGGGAAGTTGGGCGGACAAAATAAATTTCCCCGCTTGAGTAACGAACGAAAAATCGCTGATTTTTTGCTAAAATGGCAGGCAGAGCAAACCTAACCGAGCCTGTGCAGTTCTAAATAGTAGAGGAGTATAATGAATGCCGTCTGACAGACAGTTTTCACTGAAAATTCGTATTTTATTGTTACTTCATCGCTAGCTACGCCTATGAACATCACTGCACACAAACTGTGGATACTCCTGCTGGGGTTAGGGCTGAGCCTTACCGCTTTAGGTCAATCCGATGCGCTCGTTTACGGAGAGGTTTCTTTAGAGGAAATTGAAGCTACTCCCAGCGACTTCCCCGCCTACAAAAATGCCTCGGCCATCATTACGGACGATATGGGCATGGTGACCTTCGAAATCCTCTCCCAGACACCATTTGTCCGCTACACCTATGTGCGTCGCATGAAAATCCTGTCGGAGGAAGGCCTGGACTTAAGCATTATTAAGATTCCTGTCAATCGGAGCAAAGGCGAATTGTTGGTCTCCATTGAGGCGGCTACACACGGCACCAATGTTCAGGGAGAAGGGGTTGCCTTCCCGGTCCCCCGGGCCAATATCAAAGAGTCCCGGAACAGCAGTGGTCAGCGGGTATACGAAATCAATTTCCCTTTTGTCAAAGTGGGCAGTGTATTGGAGTACCGATACAGTGTGAAATCCAGGAATATTGAAAAGCTCCGGCCCTATGTTTTTCAGCAAAATTATCCCGTACTAAAAAGTGAGTTTCACGCTTTTATCCCTGGGGTCTTTGATTATTTACCGGTTCAGACTGGCAATACCAGGGAATTAAGGCGCATAAAAGGGAACACCCGCCGTTCCCGACAAAATGCCTTTTCTCAGTCCCAAAATCCTTTTCAGGGGAGAACCGGCATGGGCAGAGATCCTTTTGGGATGGGGGAAATAAACCGGGGCTCGGTAGGGGTGACTTATGAAATTTTTGTCATGGAAAATCTCGCTCCTATCCAAAAGGAATCCTTTTCTTTAGGCGCAGATAACTACGCCCCCACCTTGGAACTACGCATGTCCCGGGATTGGCTGAGAGGGAAAGATAGTCAGGTGACCTTTGAAAACTGGGACCGACTCAATAAATCTGTTCTGGATTCATATCGCCTGCGGAAAATCAAGGGCAAAAGGAAATTCATTAAGCGGGAAGCTGCAAGAGTGATCCGGGGAAGGCGAGGGGTGGAAGGAAAAGCCAAGGCTATCTTTTCTTATGTCCAAAAACGCTATGCCTGGGACCAATCCTATTCTTTTTCCCGTCCCAACCTCAATAAACTTCAAGAAAGCCGAAAGGGCAGTAACCTGGAGATTAACCTGCTTCTTTACTATCTGCTGAAAGAGGCGCGCGTGCCGGCAAACCCCGTATTACTCAGTACCCGGGACCATGGAAGAGTGGCTCCTCTTTTTCCCGTCCTGGACCAGTTTAACCATATGCTGGTGGCAGTAAATATTAAGGGCGAAGAAGTCTTATTGGATGCGATTGGAAAAAAGGAATCCATGGGCATGTTGCCCGTGAATCACCTCAACCAATACGGCTTCTGGCTGTCAGAGACCAAAGGCAAATGGATTCCCTTGCTTTCCCGTAGTAAGGTGAATCGCACCATATATTCCCGCCTTACCATGCAAGCCTCCGGGCAGTTGAGTGGGGAATATATTGTCGAAAGCCGGGATTATGGGGTGATTCTTGACCGGGAAAAATTGGCGGAGTATTCCGATCGCTTATCAGATTACCTTACCAAGGAGGTATTGGTAGGCATGGAAACGCCCCAAATTTCTAATCCGGAGTTGGTTCATGAAGGCTCTGAGGATAATCCCCTGGAAATTGTGTTTGACCTGGAGACAGCGGATTTTGTAGAGGTGAGCGGGGATTATATCATTTTCAATCCCATGCTGAGCAAACGAATTCTGGAAAACCCCTTTCAGTCCGACCAACGGGCTACGCCGGTGGATTTTCCTTATCCCCTGAAAGACGCCCATATGCTGGGCCTCCGCTTGCCGGAAGGCTATACTGTTGCCCAGGTGCCGGAACCGCTTCGGGTGGTCATGCCCAATGATGCGGGCACCTTTGTCTTCAATGTGATGGTCCTGGATAACATTATCCATTTCACTTCCATCGTTCAGATCAATCGCACCACCTTCTGGCCGGAAGAGTATGAAGGAATCAAGTCCTTTTTCGAGTATGTGGTGAAAAAACACGCAGAAGATGTGATAATTAAAAAGGATTCATAATTTTTTTGCAGAGTATGTAGCAAAACCTATATTTGCATCAAGAAATCTCAATGATCTCGAAAAATCTACATATCGTTTCTACCTGGTGGTGGCATGGAAAAAATTCCTTGTCCTAGATAGAAGCGTGGTACAGATATACATTTACGAGCTTACTGTCTTAGGAACAGTGAGCTCGTTTCTATTTTAGCAATCTTTGTTCATGAGCACCTATTCCATCCGGACCATTTACCGAAAGTTACTGGCAGATACGACCACGCCAGTGAGCGCTTATCTCAAGATGCGCGATCGCTTTGCGAACGCCATCATGCTGGAGAGTTCTGATTATCATGGCAATGAAAATCCTTATTCCTTCATCTGTTTTGAACCCATGGCTGAATTCAAAGTGGAAGGGAGTGCGCTGAGCATGCAGTTTCCAGATGGAAAATCAGAAGCCCACAGCCTGAGAGGCACGCAGGAGTTGGTCGGATACCTTCAAACCTTCCTGGATAAATTTGAGGTAGAGGATTTGGGGTTCAAATTCAGCTTTCAGGGCTTATTCGGCTACCAGGCCTATGATTCAGTCAGACATTTTGAATCAGTGGAGATCGATACCTATGCCGGAGAAGAAAGGAAGATTCCGGATATGCTTTACCATGCCTATCGCTATGTGATTGTCATCAATCATTTTCACAATGAACTCTTCCTTTTTGAGAACCAATACGAAGAAGGCCCCAGTCAATTAGACGTCATTGAAGGGATTCTGAATCGTCAAGCCCTTCCTCAATACGGCTTTGAAACCCTGGGAGAAGAAAGCAGCAACCTGGAGGATGTAGACTTCCTGGACATGGTCAAAAAGGGGATTCATCATTGTAATCGGGGAGATGTTTTTCAAATCGTCCTTTCCCGCCAATTTTCCCAGGCTTTCCATGGAGATGAGTTCAATGTCTATCGCTCCCTGCGTGCCATTAACCCCTCTCCATATTTGTTCTACTGCGACTATGGGCAATTCAAGCTCATGGGCTCCTCACCGGAAGCTCAATTAATCATAAGAGGGAACGAGGCTATTATCCATCCCATTGCTGGCACCTTTCGCAGAACCGGAAATGATGCGGAGGACCTGGAACTAGCTAAGCAACTGATGGACGATCCCAAGGAGAATGCCGAACACGTCATGCTGGTAGACCTGGCCCGCAACGATCTGAGCAGAAATGGTTCAGAAGTGAAGGTAGAGACTTATAAAGAGATTCAGTATTACTCTCATGTGATCCACCTTGTTTCCAAGGTTACGGCTGAAATCTCTTCCGAGGTGGCCGGGCTTCAGTTGATCGCAGATACTTTTCCAGCCGGTACTTTATCCGGGGCGCCTAAGCATAGAGCCATGCAACTGATCAATTCCTACGAAAACCAAAACCGGGGATTTTATGGCGGATGCATTGGGTACCTGGGCTTCAATGGGGAGTTCAACTCAGCCATTATCATTCGCTCCCTCTTGAGCAAGCAAAATCGCTTGTATTATCAGGCCGGCGCGGGCATCGTTTCTAAATCCGACCCGGAGTCTGAATTACAAGAGGTCGGTAACAAACTCATGGCTTGCCGCAAAGCCATTGCCGCTGCCGAAAATGTCGGTAAGAACCCCTTATTCTCGCAAGCCTAATCCCTCACCCTGAAAGCTTTAACCGATGAAAATCCTCGTTTTAGATAATTACGATTCCTTTACCTACAATCTGGTTCATATTATTCGTGAACTTGGTTTTGGAGAAAACCTGGATGTCTTTCGCAACGATCAGATTGACCTTAAGGAAGTCGAACGATACGATAAAATCCTCCTCTCACCCGGCCCGGGCATTCCTTCTGAGGCAGGCATCATGCCCGAATTGATCAAACGTTATGCTTCTCGCAAACACATCCTGGGCATCTGCCTGGGTCATCAGGCGATTGCGGAGGCTTTCGAAGGGGAATTGTACAACATGCCTGAGGTGCTGCATGGCATTCATACCCCGACTACCCTGGTAGGAGAAAAGGATATTCTGTTTGATGGCTTACCAGAAAAACTAGAAGTAGCGCATTATCATTCCTGGGCGGTAAAGCGGGAAAGCCTCAACGGCAAACTCAGGTTGCTGGCAGAAGATCCTGAAGGAAGGGTCATGGCCTTGCGCCATGCTGATTTCCCCGTGTATGGCTTGCAGTTTCATCCGGAATCGGTCATTACCGAGCACGGTAAAACCATCATCAGGAACTGGCTCAACATGCCCGTGCAAGCGGCCGAAACTCCCCGGCAAGTGGATGCCGCGAATATGAAGGATATTCTCAATCATCTCTTCGAGCACCATAAGCTCTCCAAGCAGGAAGCCAAAGAGGTACTGACCAATATTGCCTCAGGCCAGCATTATAATGCTTCTCAGGTAGCCGCCTTTTTGACGGTCTACATCATGCGCGGCATTTCAGTGGAGGAATTAGCCGGTTTCCGGGAAGCCATGTTGGAACTGTGTATTCCCCTGGAACTTTCGGCTTATGATCCCATCGACCTGTGCGGTACGGGTGGCGATGGCAAAGATACCTTTAACGTGTCCACCCTGGCTTCATTTGTAACTGCCGGAGCGGGCGTCAAGGTAGCCAAGCACGGAAACTATGGGGTTTCCTCTATCTCTGGCTCTTCCAATATGATCGAATATTTTGGAGGAAGCTTCACCAATGATCCTTCCGAGCTAGAGCGGAAGCTCGCCACCACCAATATCTGTTTCATTCATGCGCCCCTCTTTCATCCAGCCATGAAAAATGTCGCGCCTATTCGCCGCGAATTAGGGGTAAAAACCTTTTTCAATATGTTGGGGCCGATGGTGAATCCTGCCTTCCCCAAAAACCAATTGGTTGGGGTGTTTAGCCTGGAACTGGCCCGCTTGTACGGATATATTTACCAAAAAACCGATAAGCGTTTTATGATTCTCCATAGCCTGGATGGCTATGACGAAGTTTCCTTGACCTGTCCTACCAAGACCATTTCCCGAGCTGGGGAGGATTTCATCCGCCCGCAAGACCTGGGGCTCTCCACCTGGCGTCAGGAGGATTTATTTGGGGGTAAAACCATTGAGGAAGCCGCGGCCATTTTCTCCGCCATTCTCAACAATCAAGGCAGCCAGGCTCAGCAAGAAGTGGTAGTTGCCAATGCCGGACTGGCCATTCAGACCGCTAAGGAAGGCATCAGCAGAGAAGAAGGGATCGCCCTGGCCTGGGAATCTCTGAAATCTGGGAAAGCCCAGGAAGCATTCAAAAAATTCATTGCCTAACTCATGAATATCCTAGAAAAAATTATCGCGCATAAACGGGAGGAAGTAGCTGAAACCAAGGCCCTTTATCCCATCAAATTATTAGAGCGGAGTCTGTACTTTGAGACCCCTTGCGTGTCGCTCAGCCATTATGTAAGCCGGCCAGATCTTTCGGGAATCATTGCGGAGATCAAGCGTAAATCCCCTTCCCAGGGCGATATCAATCCTTACGTCTCGGTGGAGCAAGTGTCCATTGGGTATATGCAGGCAGGTGCTTCTGCCTTGTCCATCCTGACGGATCAGCCTTTTTTCGGGGGAAAAAATGAGGACCTGACCCTCGCCCGGCAAATGAACTACTGTCCTATCCTGAGAAAGGACTTTGTGATAGATGAATACCAGATCATTGAGGCGCGCTCCATTGGCGCAGATGCGATTCTGCTGATCGCTGCGGTCTTATATCCGGAAGAGCTAAAACGTCTGGCTGCCTTTGCCCACTCCTTAGGGCTGGAAGTCCTCATGGAGGTGCACGACCAAAATGAGCTAGACCGCAGCCTCAATGAACACATCGACCTCGTCGGGGTAAACAATCGTAACCTCAAGGATTTTTCCGTAGATATTCAGACCTCACTTGACCTGGCCCCCAGCATTCCGCAGGACTTTGTCAAGGTAGCAGAAAGCGGACTGAGTCAACCTGAGGAAGTCATCAAACTCAAACAGGCTGGATTCCAGGGATTCTTGATGGGGCAGCGATTCATGGAAACCAACGAACCTCATAAGGCTTGTGCCAGATTCATAGAGGACCTAAAGGCTTTGGAAAGTACCCAAAATTCCCCCCAGCAAGTATGATGAAGTGGAAAGTGTGTGGCATGCGGGAAGCGCACAATATTGAGGCCCTGGGCAAATTAGCGCCTGATTTCATGGGACTCATATTCTATCCCCCTTCCTCTCGCTATGTCGCTGATGACAGCCTGGCGGATTGGCTCCGCCAACGAAATACACCGCCCTTGGTGGGGGTTTTTGTCAATGCCTCTCTGGAAGAAGTGGAAGAGAAAATCGAGCGCTTTGGCCTGGCCTACGTCCAATTACATGGCCAAGAATCTCCGGCCTTTTGTCAGGCCATGAAAGCCTTGGGAGTAGGGGTCATTAAAGTATTTTCAGTAGGCTCACAATTCGACTTTCAGGAACTCCAGGCTTTTGAATCCCATGTGGACTATTTCCTCTTCGATACAAAAGGAAAGTTACCCGGTGGCAATGGGGTAGTGTTCAATTGGGACATCTTGCAGGAGTATCAGGGAGATACCCCCTTTTTTCTCAGTGGAGGCATAGGCTTGGACCAATTGGCAAGACTGCAAGCCTTTTCTCATCCTGCTTTTTATGGGATAGACCTCAATAGCAAATTTGAACTTCAACCTGCTTTAAAAAATATCGATCAATTAGCCCTGTTGAAAGAGGCGTTAAACTTGAACCGACATGAAGCATGAAACATCCGCTCCCCCTTCCTTTCAAGTCAATGAGGAAGGGTATTATGGACAATTTGGTGGAGCCTTTATCCCGGAAATGCTCTACCCCAACATCGAAGAACTCAGGGAGAACTATCTCCAAATCATGTCCCAGCCAGATTTTCAGGCAGAGTTTGCTCAACTCTTGCGGGATTATGTAGGACGGCCTACGCCCCTATACGAAGCGCCACGCCTGTCCGAAAGAGTAGGGGCGAAAGTGTACTTGAAACGGGAAGATCTTTGCCATACGGGTGCCCATAAAGTGAACAACACCCTGGGCCAGATCTTACTGGCCAAAAGGCTGAATAAGCAAAAGATCATTGCCGAAACCGGAGCCGGCCAGCACGGAGTTGCTACAGCTACCGTCTGTGCGCTGATGGGCATGGAATGTGTGGTCTACATGGGCGAGGTGGATATCGAACGGCAGCGACCTAATGTAGAGCGCATGAAAATGTTAGGGGCAACCATCGTCCCTGCCACTTCAGGCTCCAAAACGTTAAAGGATGCGACCAACGAGGCCATGCGTCATTGGATCAACCATCCTACCGATACGCATTACATTATTGGCTCAGTAGTAGGTCCCCATCCTTATCCGGACATGGTGGGAAAGTTCCAATCTGTCATAAGTCAGGAAATACGGAAGCAGTTGAGGGACAAAATCGGCCAAGAACTGCCGGACTATGTGGTGGCTTGTGTAGGCGGAGGCAGCAATGCCATGGGGGCTTTTTATCATTTCCTGGAAGAGGAATCGGTTCGGCTGGTGGCTGTGGAAGCCGCTGGCTATGGTGTCAAAAGTGGGAAGTCTGCTGCGACCACCGCCCTGGGCAAACCAGGGGTCCTGCATGGCAGCAAAACCATCCTCATGCAGACCCCGGATGGACAGGTCGTAGAACCGCATTCGATCAGCGCGGGATTGGACTACCCTGGCATTGGTCCGGTGCATGCCCATCTATTTGATACGGGGCGGGCAGATTTCATCTACGTAACCGATGATGAGGCCATGCAGGCGGGCTTTATGCTTAGCGAAGTGGAAGGCATCATCCCGGCCATTGAAACGGCTCATGCCATCGCCGCCCTGGAAAAAATGAGCTTTCAAGCCGATGATGTGGTGGTCCTGAACCTGTCAGGGCGCGGGGATAAGGATTTACAAACCTACATCCAGTACCGGGAAGCTAATAATCCTCAGCCTTAAAGCTCATGCAATTCACCTCAATCGGTAAGGTTTTGGGATCGGCGACTTGGCACAACCGCAGTAAATTGATGGGAGGATCGAAAGGCTCAGTAGCTTCTGCCCAGTCCAACCAGAATTTGGTCCCTACTTTGATTTCGTCCCAATGGCTGTCAAACTCAGGCCGAAATCCATTCCACTTTACAATGGAGGCCAGGGTGCCATCCGGTAACTCCACCGACATTAATGCGGTATTGCACAATTCCCCTTTGAAGATCACTTCTGGTCCGCAGGAATGGGGTAAGCTAGCTTTTTTACAGCTCCCTAAACTCAAGGCGCAAGCCAGGCAGAATAGTAGGATTCCTCTCATAGTTTCATTTTTCATCAAAACGTACCCACTGAACAAATAGCTGCATATCATGGTCAAATCACCGATAAATCGCATCCAAGGCCTTTTTCAGAAAGAAAGGCAAGATATTTTGTCCATATTTTTTACGGCCGGATATCCCCAGAAGGAGGATACGCGCGCCATTATCCGTGAACTGGATCAGGCTGGGGTGGATATGATCGAAATCGGCATGCCTTATTCTGACCCTATTGCCGACGGAAGTACCATCCAGCAAGCCAGCACTATCGCCTTGAACAATGGGATGTCCATTCCTTATTTGTTCGAGCAACTTGCAGGCATACGGGAAATTACGGATATCCCTTTATTGTTGATGGGGTATATCAATCCCGTCCTCCAATACGGCTTGGAAAAGTTCCTGGCCAAAGCTGCCGAACTGGGCATGGACGGCCTTATTCTCCCGGACCTCCCCATGACAGTCTATGAACGGGAATATCAGCAGCTTTTCCAGCAGCATGGACTCAGCAATGTCTTTCTGGTAACCCCGCAAACCTCCGAAAGCAGAATCAGAAAAATTGATGACCTATCAGATAGTTTCATTTATGTGGTATCCTCTGCCAGCACTACGGGTAAGCAGGAAGGTTTTGGAGAAACGCACGGGGCTTATTTTCAACGGATAGCAGAGATGAAGCTGAAAAACCCCTGCATCGTAGGCTTCGGGATATCGAATCATCAAAGTTATATGCGCGCTAATCATGCGCTGGATGGAGCCATCATTGGCAGTGCCTTTATCAAAGCCATTGGGGCAGGGGAGAAATTGGAGGAATCCATTCCTGCCTTTGTTCATCATATTCGTCAACCTTAATCAATTCATCACAGCTGCTGTGCAGCGATCTCATCTTGAGTTTCGTACTAAGGGCACATCAGCGTAACCATCCCATCATGATCATTCAATTAGCTTCTGGCGTATCTCAACCTGAAAAGGAGCAGCTAATCGCTGCCTTGCAGGATATTGGGTACAAGAGCAATGCCGTGAACACGCAGCGGGGTTCTTACCTGATCGCTATTGGCAAAAAAGAATTTGACATCCGAAAAATCGGCTCCCTCCCTGGTGTGAAAGATGTGCACCGGGTTACGGATGCTTATAAACTCGTGTCAAGGAAATGGAAAGTCACCCCCAGTGAGGTAGATCTGGGCGAGGGCGTCGTCATCAAAGAAGGAGAACTGGGCATCATGGCGGGTCCTTGTTCCATAGAAGGTGAGAAACAAATCCGGGAAACGGTAGATCACCTGGTCAAACAAGGCATCCGTATCATGCGGGGCGGCGTGTACAAGCCGCGCTCTTCTCCTTATTCCTTCCGAGGCCTGGGCATTGACGGCCTGAAAATGTGGGCAGAGATTGCCAGGGAAGCAGGGGTCAAAATCATTACTGAGGTGATGCAGTCCTCCCAGATTGAGGCCATGTACCCCTATATAGATATCTTTCAGGTAGGAGCGCGTAATACGCAGAATTTCAATCTGTTAGATGCATTGGGCGAAGTAGATAAACCCGTTATGCTGAAGCGCGG
The DNA here is from genome assembly GCA_038527215.1 of Bacteroidota bacterium. Lineage (GTDB taxonomy): Bacteria > Bacteroidota > Bacteroidia > J057 > J057 > JAWPMV01. Next base: position 10,309 of record JBCBGC010000134.1, on the reverse strand, counting down.
TATCTCCGGGACCATCGATGAATTGCTACACTCTGCGGAATACATTTTCTCCGGGGGAAATGAGGCCATTATGCTATGTGAGCGGGGGATTCGGTCCTACGAAAAGGCCTACCGCAACACCATGGACATCAACGCCATCGCTATGCTCAAAGAAAAGTCCCACCTGCCCGTCATTGCAGATCCTTCTCATGGCATCGGGTTAAGGAATTTCGTGGAACCAGTGGCCCTGGCCTCCGTCATGGCAGGTGCAGATGGCGTTATTTTTGAAACGCACCCCGTACCGGAAAAGGCTTATTCTGATGCACAGCAGACCCTCTCATTCCGGCAATCCGCAGAGCTGACCCGGAAAATGCGGATGGCCCATCAATTAATTCAAAAAAATTTCGAAAAATAGATGACGTTTTTGCGCTGAAAGCTACTAATAGATAACAAACCACATAAACCACAGAACAGGATACTACGCCCGCACTCAGGTCTTACAGCTAACTGCACATAATCATGGACATTTTTACCCTAAGCTGGGTTGTATCGACGGGATTGGTAGGCATTTATTTAGGAATAAACGCACTCAGAAAAGGAGAAATCTCTTTTCATGACCCCTTGCCGTGGAACGTAAGGGTAGGGGAGCGACCTCGCATTACCTACTACCTGCTTACTTCCATATTTTTAGTGTTCGGAGGGGCCATTCTCGCGGCCTACTTTCTTGCCTAAAGTAGCAAGATCATCCACCATAAAAATAGCCTGCGAATTTGCCTAAGTTGGAGATAAACCCTTATTTCGATACATGCATGATGTATCGGTGATTGGAGGGGGGCTGGCTGGATTGATCAGTGCCATCCACCTGCGCAAAGCAGGCTTTTCCGTTCAGCTATTTGAACGCCATTCCTTCCCTCGCAACAAGGTTTGTGGGGAATATATTTCTAACGAAGTCTGGCCCTATTTAGAGAGCTTAGACCTCAATATCCAAGCACTACAGCCGAAATTGATTCGGCATTTTTTATTCACTTCTCCCTACGGTAAAGCGGTAAAAACGCCTTTGGGCCTGGGCGGCTTTAGTGTAAGTAGGCACGCGCTGGATCATCATTTGTACCAACTTGCTCAGGCCTTAGGGGTGGACGTTCATACAGAAACCTCCATCCAGCATCTCCAGTTCGAGCAAGATCATTTTTCTCTCCAAACCACGGATAAACAAGGGTTTGCCTCCCGGGTCGCTATTGGCAGCCATGGGAAGCGATCCGGGCTTGACCGGACCTTAAAGCGCTCCTTTTTTGAAAAAAGGGTCGACTATGTAGGCGTCAAAGCCTACTATCGGGGTCCTTTCCAGGATGATCTGGTAGCGCTACACAATTTCCCCGGAGGGTATTGTGGTCTCAGTAAAGTGGAAAACGGGCTCATCAATGTAGCCTATTTGACCAAGGCTCACCTCCTGAAGCAATACGGAAATCTGGATGCGTTGGAAGAAAAAGGGCTGGGACAAAATCCGCATCTCAAACGGTTTTTTCAGGAATACGAACGCGTAACGCCACAGCGCCTGGTGATCTCTAATATTTCCTTCGATAAAAAAGACCTCATCAATCAGCATGTGTTGATGACAGGCGATGCAGCAGGCATGATTCCGCCCCTGGCAGGCAACGGCATGGCCATGGCGATCCACGCTGCCAAAATAGTTTCCGAACACAGCGAGCGCTTTCTGCGAGGGGAGATCAATCGGCCTGAATTAGAAGCAGCCTATGGAAAGGACTGGAACCGGGCTTTCCGGTATCGACTCTTCTGGGGAAGAACCATTCAGCGTTTGATGGGAGAAAAAAGCATGGAAATGGCGGTCCGGGCGCTGAAGGTTTTGCCAGGAGCCTTACCCCTGGTGGTCCGTCAGACCCACGGCAAAGTACTGACGCCATGAGGCGAACTCCCCGCAAGTTGGAGGCGGAGCAGTTGGACAATCTCCAGCTTCAAGGAAAAGTGCTAAAAGATACTTTGTCCGAACTAGCATGGATCAACCGCAGCTTGGGTGCCCATCGCAGTACCAAACTAGCCCTGCAATCCCTTAAGGCGGATTGGGCGGGCAGCCGCTGGACCCTGGTGGACCTGGGGTGTGGAGGCGGGGATACGTTGATAGCCATGGGAAAATGGATTCAGGAAAATGGCTTGCAGGCTGACTTAATCGGCATTGACGGGAACCCACATTCCCTGGCCTTTGCCCAGGCCCAGGCTTCTCAGGCAGGTTTGGAAAACATTGAGTGGCGACAAGCCGATATTTTTGAGCCGACCTTCCGCCTCCCTGCCTGCCATGTGGTCATGGCTAACCATTTTTTATATCATTTTCCCGATGAAGAATTGGTCGATTTTCTGACTCGGCAAGGGCCACAAGCAAAAAAGGCCTGGCTGATAGGAGAGCTCTCCCCAAACTTTTTGGCAGGATTAGGCTTTAACCTTATGGCGAGGGCTATGGGATGGAGTGCGATGACACGGCAGGATGGGCTGCTGGCCATAAAGAGAGCCCTGCGGAAAAAAGAATGGCAGCAGCTACTCTCCAGCCTACCAGGCATAAACGTTCGACTTCATTCCCGTTGGGCTTTTCGATTGCAAATTCTGCTGTACCTTTAGCATATGTACGGAAAATTTCTCACCCGATCTAAGGAAGCCGAAATCATGGATGATTTTGGAATATCCGGAGATATGCTGAATAAGGCGCTAAAAGATATCACCTGGGTCAATCGCTGGCTGGGAGGAAACCTCATCAGCATCAATGCGCTGAAAACCTGGCTGAAACATCAGGCTCCTGCACCTGCCCAGCCTTTGAGACTGGTTGATTTAGGATGTGGAAGTGGCGATACCTTAAGAGGCATTGCCCGCTGGGCCAGAAAGCAAGACCTGGAACTGGAATTGGTGGGAATTGACGCCAATCCCCATACCATCGAAATCGCCAGAGAAGCTGCCACCGCCTTTCCTGAGATTTCTTTCAAGGTCGCGGACGTGTTTTGCGATTGTCCGTTAAAGGACTTTGACCTCGTCTTGTGTGGGCTATTTTTACACCATTTGGAAGACGCAGAACAGATAAAACTGTTAACACACATCCGCGAGGCAGGGGTTAAAGGATTGCTCATCAATGATCTGCAGCGAAATCCCCTGGCCTATTACCTTTTTCAACTGGTTTGTTGGGGAATGCGCATTTCCCCCATGGCCAGAAAGGATGGCTTGCTTTCCATTCTCAGGTCATTCCGCAAAAAAGAACTCGTGGAGCTGATGGCTCAAAGCGAAATAACGCATTACCAACTGGCCTGGAAATGGGCTTTTAGATATCAATTGGTGGCATTCCCATCAACCTGACCCAAACGAACCTATTCATGAAATCAGCCCCGCGCATCGTCTCCACGGCCATTCAACTGCCGACTTTCACCCGGTCTACCGATGAAATCATGGCCTTCATGGATCAGCATTTGGCCGGACAAGAGGAGCGTTTTAAGAAAAAAGTCCTGAGAATCTTTAAGTATGCCCAGGTAGACCGCCGCTACGCCATTATGCCGGAAGACAAGGTATTGGCGCCTTTAACCTTCGAGGAAAAAAATGATCAATATGTGGAGGCGGCCATTGACTTGTCGGAAAAAGTATTGGTGAAAGCCTTGGCAAAGGCCAATATGCAGCCGCAAGAACTGGATTATATTATCACGGTCAGTTGCACCGGATTCATGATTCCTTCGGTAGATGCCTATTTGATCAACAAACTGAAGATGCGGCAGGATATCGTACGCCTGCCTGTGACCGAAATGGGCTGTGCAGCTGGTGTTTCCGCCTTGATTTACGCGAATGATTTTCTCCGACACCAACCGGGGAAAAATGCTGCCATCATTGCCGTGGAGTCTCCCATGAGTACCTTCCAATGGGATGACTTTTCGATGACCAACATGGTCAGTGCAGCAATTTTCGGAGATGGGGCTGCCTGTGCCATCCTTTCCTCCGAAAGAGAAATCGGTCCGGCAGTGTTGGATACGGAAATGTATCATTTTTACGACGCTACCCATATGATGGGATTTCGCTTGAAAAACTCAGGTTTTCAAATGGTATTAGATCCCTCGGTTCCCGAAACGATTGGCGCTCATTTTGACCAGATCATCCACCCCTTTCTCGAAAAAAATCAGCTGACCATTGAAGATATTGATCACCTGGTTTTCCATCCCGGAGGGAAAAAAATCGTCCAATTGGTAGAAGGCTTGTTTGGGAAGCTGGGCAAAAATCTTCACGCTACCCGGTCTGTATTAAGAGACTACGGAAATATGTCGAGTGCGACGGTTTTATACGTGCTGGATCAAATCATCCATGAAGGGGTTAATCCTGGAGATCGAGGGCTGATGTTGAGCTTTGGACCGGGTTTTTCTGCACAAAGAATTCTCTTGGAATGGAACACATAAATCCGCCATATTTTCAGGACCGAAACGCCTGGGGCATTATCCTTGGTGGGAGTAGCGGCATTGGCCTGGCCTGCGCCCAAAAACTCGCTCAGGAAGGCATGCACCTCTGTATTGCGCATCGGGATAGAAGAAAGGCCCTGCCTGCATTTCATCAGGCCATGGAGGAATTACGAGCGCAGGGGGTCTCGGTCATGGCCCTCAATATTGATGCCCTGAAACCAGAAGGAAGAGTAGCCATTTTGGACCAACTGGCAGAAAAAATGCAAGGCGGGAAGGTGCGCATGTTGTTGCATGGGATCTCCAAAGGGAGCTTACGCCCTATGCACATGGATGATACAGACGGAGCCTCCTTTCTGCGCGTAGAAACGCCAGCCACTTCTTTTTTTGAAGGCCTCAAGAAAGAATTGGATCAGGCCCAGGCTCGCTTTCAGACCCCATTAGAAGAAGCAGATTTTGCCATCACCATTCAGGCCATGGCTACTTCCCTGTATGACTGGGTGAAAGCCTTGCATGAGCGTCGGCTATTTGCAGAAGATGCCCGGGTGCTGGGTCTTACCAGCGAAGGAGGCCGGAAGGTCTGGCGGAACTACGCCGCCGTCAGTGCAGCCAAGGCTGCGCTGGAAGCCGTTTCCCGCTCCATAGCTCTGGAGTTTGCCCCTTTTGGTATTCGCTCCAATGTGTTGCAGCCCGGGATTACAGATACCCCTTCCTTGCGGATGATTCCGGGGCAGGAAGTGCTAAGAGCCCAGGCATCCTTCCGAAATCCTTATGGCAGACTTACCCTGCCTGAAGATGTAGCGAATGTGGTATACCTCATGTGCCGGGACGAAGCCGCCTGGATCAATGGGGCCCTGATTCCTGTAGACGGAGGTGAAAAAAATCAATAAGGTGGATCGATTAACCTACATAAAATCCCTTCTCCCTTATCAAAAGCCCTTTTTGTTTGTGGATGAATTTACCCATCTAAGTGAGGACAGGGCAGAAGGAAATTATCAATTCAAGCCAGATGAGTATTTCTATGCGGGGCATTTTCCCGGAACGCCGGTAACTCCCGGGGTTATCCTGATTGAAGTCATGGCCCAAATTGGCTTGGTAGGCATGGGCATGTGGTTGACCGAAGCCTGGAACCTGGAGGTCGCGCCAGACTTTGCCTTTTCATCCAGTGAGGTAGATTTTCTGGCCCCGGTTTTTCCCGGAGAAAAAGTACAGGTGCGGGCGGAAAAAGTGTATTTCCGCTTAGGCAAGCTAAAATGCAGGGTAGAAATGTGGAATAGTGAGAATCAAAAGCTTTGCCAGGGCACCCTGGCGGGTATGATACGAAAGCAGCGAAATGGATAACACCAGGGTAGTAATTACGGGCATGGGCGTTGTGGCCCCCAACGGAACCGGGTTAGCTGACTTTGAAGCAGCGCTCAAGGCTGGTAAGTCAGGCATTCGCTTCCTGCCAGAAATGGAACGCCTGAATTTCGGCTGTCAGGTCGGTGGTGTGCCCGAAGTTTCTGAAGAACTGCGGCAACGATATTTCAGTGCGATTTTACTAAGCAAGCTCAAAGCCGAAGGCATTGTCTATGGGGTGGTGGCTGCTGCAGAGGCCTGGCAATCCGCTGGACTACCGATTCCTGATCGGGGAACTGAGCAGCCAGATTGGGTTAGCGGTGCGATCTTCGGGGCGGGCATGGCAGCACCGCAGGCCATCCGTTCGGCCGTGTATAACATTGACGAAGGCAAAGCTAAACGCCTGGGCGGTACATCTGTGCAGCAAACCATGGCCAGCGGCGTCAGTGCCTACATAGGAGGCCTCCTCGGTCTGGGCAACCAGGTAACTACCAACGCATCTGCCTGTACCACCGGTACGGAAGCCATCGTACAAGGCTACGATCGTATCAAGGCGGGCAAAGCCCAACGCATGCTCTGTGGAGGAACTGACAGTGCCAGTCCTTATTTGTGGGGAGGGTTCGATGCCATGCGTGTGCTCAATCGGCGATCCAATGATCAGCCTGAAGCCGCCTCTCGTCCTTTGAGCGCCTCGGCCAAAGGTTTTGTGCCAGGCGGCGGAGCCGGGGCGGTCCTTTTGGAATCCCTATCCAGTGCCCGGGCCCGCAATGCCCCTATTCTGGCCGAAGTGATCGGCGGCTATATCAATTCCGGTGGCCAGCGGAACGGCGGCAGCATGACGGCGCCCAATCAGGAAGGAATTGCCCGTTGTATCGCCGGAGCCTTGACAGACGCAGCGATCTCCGGACAGAAGGTTGATGCGATTTCCGGCCATCTTACCGCCACGATGCTGGATCCGTTGGAGGTAGAATGGTGGGCCCGAACCCTGGACAGAAAAGGAGAGTATTTCCCTTATCTACACGCGATGAAGTCCATGACAGGGCACTGCCTCAGTGCTTCCGGGGCCATAGAAGCGGTAGCGGCGGTACTACAACTGGGCGGCCAATACGTGCCCCCGAATCTGAATTGCGAGGACTTGCATCCTCAGGTATCAGCCTGGGTAGGGGCTTCCCGCATCCCGAGGCAGCTACTGGCAACTGAACTAAATATCATCGCTAGTTCCAGTTTTGGATTTGGCGATACCAACAGCGTACTTTTACTGCAAAGATTTACACCCGATGAATAGACCTGAGGTATTAGAGAAGCTGAAGGCCATAGTTACGCCTTATGTTCAAAACAAGGAAGCCCTGGCTTCCTTCGGAGAGGAAACGGATTTCCTGGAAGACCTGCAGATTAACTCTGCCCACCTGGTTGACATCATTCTTGATGCGGAAGAAGCCTTTGACATCGAGATTGACGATGATGCAGCCGAGCAAATGCTCACGGTCAAGGCCGCCATCGAAGTAGTAGAAGCCCAGATGAAGGCATGATTGGCTTTGATCTGGTCCATATGCCTCAGGCCACTTTCCGCTCGGAAAGCCGCTTTCATGCCTATGTCCGTAAGGTCGCGACTGACTCGGAAGAAGCATGGGTTTATCAGCAGGACCAGCCTCAGACCGCTTTTTGGCACCTTTGGGCCTGGAAAGAGGCGGCGTTCAAAGTGAATTTTCAATCTGGGGGCAAACGCGTTTTTGCCCCGAAACGCCTCCAAGCCGAGACCTTTGAAAAGCACATGGATCAGCCAGGCTGGGTAATTCAGGGGCGCACGGAAAGGGGAGCGGTTCAAGGGGAAAGCAGCCAGAATGAAGCCCTTATTTCGGCCTGGACCATGTCCTCTGACCATTCTCAAAAAAGGCTGGAACGGGCGGTATTCCCACTTTCTAAGGCCCAATCCTTACAAGCAGGTTACTACCTTCGGAAAGAAGCCCTAACTTGGTTAGAAAATCAATTTGGAGGATCTTTTCGGTGGGAAGAACATGCGTATTTCCCCACTTTGATCGCTCCTTCCGGAGAAAGCTGGCCTGCTTCCCTTAGCCATCATGGTCCCTTTGGGGGACTGGCCTGTGTAATCCCTCACTAACAGATGGAAAAATCACGGCTAAGACGGTTAGCCCTTGGGGTGCTGGGAGTAATTTTGCTGATCAGCCTTTTCTTTGGGTGGCAGCTTCAAAGCCTGCGCTTTGACCATAGCTTGGAGGCCTTTTTTCCTGCAAACGATCCCGAGACCTTATTTTTTGATGCTTACCAGGAGCAATTCGGCAGCGACAATGACTTCATCATGATTGCGGTCAGGCCAGCTGGACATCTGTTTAGTCAGGATTTTTTTCAGGAACTTTCCCGCTTTCAAGATACCCTCGAGCAGCTTCCCTATGTGGAGGAGGTGCTGAGTCCTCTGAACTTTCCGCGTTGGGAACGTCAAATATTCGGGAATCGACTCCGTAAACGGAAATGGATTCATCCAGAGGATAGCGCCCGTCTGGTGCGGGATAGCCTTCGCCTTTTTTCTCAACCTAACGCCCCTGCTTCCTTCTTCGGTACCGATAGAAATGCGGTGTTGATGCTGCTCTTTCATCAGGAAGATGCCAGTGAGGCGATGTGTCGGGAAATAGATCATGCCCTGGCCCGGGCGGTAGAGAGGCAGGACTTTCAGGAGGTTTACACGGCCGGAAAATGCTTAAATCAAACCCTCTATATTGAACTCCTGGAAGTTGAGGTAATCCTGTTTATGGGCCTGGCGGTCCTGATGATTTCTCTCTGCCTCTGGCTGAGTTACCGCAATGTGTACGCTTTATTGCTGCCCTTGCTGGTGGTGAGCCTCACGGTCCTTTGGACTGTAGGGAGTATGCTGGCGCTGAATATCCCGCTGGATCTCATTTCCAATATACTCCCGGTCATATTGTTGGTGATAGGGGTGGCGGATGTGGTGCATTTAATGACCCATTACTTGCGCCAGAAAAAGCTGCAGGAAGACGCCTGGGCTGCCTTTGTGCATGCGTGCCAGCGGGTGGGCGTGGCCACCTTGCTTACTTCCATAACCACTGCCCTGGGGTTTTTGACCCTGACCACCTCTAGTTTTCAGCCCTTGGTTTTACTGGGGGCTTTCTCTGCGCTGGGAGTAGGCATTGCCTTTTTGCTTACTTATGCCTTAACCGGCATCCTGGTGCTTTTTTACCCCATCGAAAGTGAAATTTCCCATCGGTACGAAGAAAAATGGACACAAGGACTAAACCGCCTTTACCATTGGATTCTGGCCCGTCCCCGGCAACTTTCCCTGCTGTCTCTGGTGATGCTGGCGCTGGCCTTATGGGGGATGAGCAAATTAACAGTCAATAGCCGAATCTTGGATGACCTTAGAGCGGATCATCCCCATCAGTTGGATTTCAATTTCTTTGGGGAGCAATTTGGCGGGGTGCGTCCCTTGCACATAGCGATCAGTCCCCCTGATTCAATGCTGTTCCAACTGGCATACCTCAGGGAAATCGACCGCCTGGGAGATTATTTGGAAGGCAGGCACGGCGTACACAACATTATTTCCCCGACCACCATGCTAAAGGCTGCTCATCAGGTATTTGGCAGGGGGCGTGCTTCAGCCTACCACCTTCCCAAAACGGAAGAGAGATTGGAAGAGGTCCTTTTTTGGATGGCTCAGCCTAAAGATTTCAGCACTCACTATCCCTGGCAAGGCAGTAATCCTGTAAACGGGAGCCTCAGTGGGCGCATCCCGGATATTGGCAGTGCCAAAGCTGGAAAAATGGAGGCTGATATCATGCGCTTTATCAGGGATAGCCTGGCGGTCGATCCTGGGCATTTTCGCCTTACCGGAACCGGGCATTTAATGGATTTGAATAATTCCTTCCTGGCTAATAATGTTTTCTATAGCCTGCTATTGGCCACCTTGCTGATCGGAATCATGTTTTCCCTATTGATGAAAAATGTGCGCATGGTGGGGATTAGCCTGTTGGTAAACCTTTGGCCCTTGATCATGGTTGGAGGAATTATGGGCTTTGTAGGCATCGATATCAAAATTTCTACTTCCATCATTTTTATCATCGCCTTCGGGATTGCCGTGGATGACTCGATTCATTTTCTCAGTCACCTGCGTCGCTCCATGAAGGATCAGCCCTTGCCGCAGGCCTTGAAGCATAGTTTTCTCCACACGGGCAAAGCTATCCTCATGACTTCTATGATCTTATTAGGGGGATTTTTAAGTTTGTGCGCCTCACAATTTCTGGGCACCATGTATGTGGGGTTGCTTATTAGTTTGTGTCTGGGATTCGCGGTGATGGCAGACTTAATTTTCTTACCAATTTTGATTTACCTCCTCCATAAAAGCGCTTTCAAAGATGCTGGAAAATCTGACGAATATTTGGGAAACTGACCTGAAAATCTGGTCCGTGTACGTAGTCGTTTACCTCCTTTGGGGAATTTCGATGAACTACATAGGCATAAAGACTAAAATCGCGCGTTTTCGCTATTCCTGGCAGATCATTACCTGCTACGTGGTATACATGATCCCCGTTTCTTTATTC
>JBCBGC010000133.1:0-23509 GCA_038527215.1 Bacteroidota bacterium | reverse complement strand
ACAGTACCACTGACCGTTTTCTGTCCATACAATGTGGTACTAAACAGCATCGCTGCCAGAACCATCATCGGGACTTTCCATAGTAAGTAGTTCGACTTCATGTATAAATGGTTAATAGAAATTACGTAGCGAATACCTTGGAGGGGCGCAAAAACAGACAGTATTCAATAGTAAAAAGCGTGGAATAAGCCTGACGGCTATTCATCAAAAAGGCGAGAATTGATCATAATAGATCAGCCAATCAAACTGGCTGGTAGTAGTGAAGCTGTTTTTGATCCCGTAGTATTGTAATTAGACAATTATGTTATTGTTGCCAAATTAATATCCAAGATAGGACTTTTGTATAACTTGGCAAAGTTTCCCACTCCCTGTTCCCAGGAATTTTCGTATAAAATTTCTTTTACGCCCTTCATAATAAAGCTAACCTTTTGGCTGCTGCATCAAGGGTATCCTCTTTTTTGGCAAAACATAGCCGGATGTACTTCTGGTCTTTACCACTGGAATAAAAAACCGAGACCGGGATGGCTGCCACTCCGTATTTTATCGTCAGTCTACGTACAAACTCAGTATCGCTTTCCTGGCTAAAATGCCCATAATCAAAGAGTTGAAAGTAGGTCCCTTCGGAAGACAAAGGGACTAAGGAACTAGCGGCCATCGCCTGAGCGAAGTAATCTCTTTTACTTTGATAAAATTCGGGAAGTGAAACATATTGCTCTTTTTGTTGAAGGAAATCTGCCAACCCAAATTGCACGAAGGAGTTGACAGAGAAGACATTAAACTGGTGAACCTTGCGAAATTCTTGCATCAAATGTCTGGGTGCTACACAATACCCAACCTTCCAGCCGGTATTATGGAAGGTTTTACCAAAAGAATAGGTAGCCAGGGTGCGGGCAAATAATTCTTCAAAACGTAAGGCACTCCAGTGCTTTTTTCCATCAAATACCAGGTGCTCATACACTTCATCACTCAACAGCAAAATATCCGTCCCAGCCAAGCAGCTTCTTAAGGCCTCCATATCCGCTTTTTTAAAGGTCTTTCCGATAGGATTCTGGGGGGTATTGATGATGACCATACGGGTCCGCTTGCTGATCAAACTTCCAAATTCATCCCAATCCACCTGAAAATCCGGACCGGATAGTTCATATATGACAGGCTTGGCTCCCATCAACTCTATGGCAGGACGATAACAATCATAAGCAGGCTCAATCAGGATCACCTCATCACCGGGGTGGACAAAAGCCGCCAGGGCAGTAAAAATGGCCTGGGTAGCGCCAGCGGTAATGGTGATTTCTTCTCCCGCATCCACGGACAGCCCATATAAATCTTCGATTTTTTCGGCCAACACTGCCCTCAGTTCCGGCAAACCTCCCATAGGAACATATTGGTTTTTGCCGGCTTGCAGATAATGGATAACCCGCTCCTTTAAGCCTTCGGGACAATCAAAATCCGGGAAGCCCTGGGATAGATTGATCGCCTGATGTTCTTGGGCCAGGGCAGACATCACCGTAAAAATTGTGGTGCCGACTGCAGGGAGCTTAGAAGGGATGTTCATAAAGTGGGAGTTGGATGCCTGAGGAAAAAAATGCACTTCAGTGAGCCTTATGCGTTAATTTTGAAGATAGAGTCCTTTGCTGTTCCTAGGGAGGTTTTCCTGGGTGGAGAAAAAGCCCAAAAGGCCTTACCTTTGAAATGAAAACGTTTTCAATTTAGCATAAACTATTCCTCTACCCAGAGGTTTAATCCATAAATATATTAACCAATGGCCGTTTCTTCATCAACATCCACCCATATTCAGCTCCACAGCATAGAAGAAGCTATTGCTGACATCCAGGCGGGCAAAATGATCATCGTGGTAGACGATGAAGATCGCGAGAATGAAGGCGATTTTGTGTGTGCGGCGGAAAAGGTAAGTGGAGAGGTCATCAATTTTATGATGAAGGAAGGCAGAGGCTTGATCTGCGTACCCATTACCGAAGATCGGGCCCAGGAGTTGGAACTGCCCCTGATGGTTACAAAAAATACCGACCTCCATGAAACGGCTTTTACGGTCTCCCTCAATGTCAAGGGAGAAGGCATGGGTCGCGGGTCTTCCGCTACGGCCAGAGCGGCTACCATTCAGGCCATCGTCAATGGAGAAAAACGGGCGGCTGATTTTGAAAAGCCGGGTCATACCCTTCCTCTGAGGGCCAAAAACGGCGGCGTGCTTCGTCGGGCCGGTCATACAGAAGCCGCTGTGGACCTGGCCCGGATGGCTGGATTGTACCCCGCAGGCGTCATCGTCGAAGTGCTCAATCCAGATGGGACCATGGCCCGCCTGCCCGAACTGGTAGAAATCGCCCGTAAGCATGAAATGAAGATCATCAGCATCGAGGACCTGATTGCCTACCGCATGCAGCATGAGCGAATGGTCGACCAGGAGGTAGGGGTCACCCTGGACACTCATTTTGGTCCTTTTGAAGTCATCGGCTTCAAAGATCGCCTCACCGGCAAGGCCCATATAGCCTTGAAAAAAGGGGACTGGGCGGAAGATGAGCCAGTGCTTACCCGGGTTCATGCGGGGAGTTTTACCCATGAAATCATGAATTATCTCGCCCAGGGCTATGATTTCCCCCTGGCCATGAAGCGCATTGCCAAAGAAGGAAAAGGGGTCCTGATTTTTCTTCAGGAAGAATCCCATCCCAACAACTTCCTCCAGGTTCTGCAGCAAATTTCTGAACAAAATCCCGCTGAAGCCACCCCCGGTGAAGCCCTCTTTCCACCACGCGATATGATCAAAAGAAATTGGGTAGTGGCTGCGCAGATCATGCGTGATCTGGGCATTCGCAAACTACGCCTGCTCTCCAACCATGAGGGCAAGCGCGTGGGACTTTCTGGTTTTGGGCTGGAAGTGGTAGAATATGTTCGGATGAAAAAAAAGGGATAAGCCTTAATATTCTTCCCGAAGCAATACCCGCTGTCCTTTCAGTAAACTCAGGTGGTCCTCCGCCTCAAAAACCTCTTCTTTAAATTGGGTCCGCTGCTGCCGCTTTTGTTCGGTCCGTCTGAGGCTTTTCAAAAAGCGCCGAATGTCGGTTTCATTTTCCAACCAAAGTCCCGGAACCATCACACTTTTCCCTTCCTCATTCTTAGCCACCATGGTAAAGTAGGAAGAATTGCAATGCTTAATCTGACCGGTTTGGATATGCTCGGCCTCTACGCGGATCCCCACCACCATCGACGTCCGGCCTACATAATTGACAGAAGCACGCATGGTAACTAATTCTCCAATCTCGATGGGATTGAGAAAATCTACCGTGTCTACCGAGGCCGTCACACAATAGGTTCCGGAATGCTTGGAAGCACAGGCAAAAGCAATCTGATCCATCAGGGAGAGGATATAACCTCCATGAATTTTTCCACTGAAATTGGAATGAGAAGGCAACATCAGTTCACTGATGATAACTCGGGACTGCGCGGGTGATTTGAAGGTGGATGAGGTCATGGGAGAGGTGAGAAGTGAGAGGTGAGAAGTGAGAGGTGAGAGGTCGTAGCCGGAGTTTGCAACTGCGGTAAAGGGCCTATGGAATCATGAATCCATTCCCTTATTCGTCTCCCATTCCTTGCTGCTGCGGTAAACCGTACCTTTAAATAGGGCCACTTTTTCTCCGGCTTCATTGGTTACCTCTACGGTATAAATGCCCGTTTTATAAGCCAAATGCTCTTCTTGGGCCGTGGCGGTTATTTTCTCACCGGCCTGCAGGGATTTGGTGTGGGAAATACTGGTTTCGATGGAAACCGCATGTCGACCCTGGCTGTTGGAGGCAAAAGCAAAAACGCTATCTGCCAGGGCGAAGGTGATCGCCCCATGGGCAATGCCAAAGCCATTGAGCATTTCCGGGCGCACCCTCATCTCCGCCCGACAAAAGCCCACATTCATTTCCAGGATGTCAATCCCCAGCCACTGGCTAAAGGCATCCTTTTCCATCATTTGATCAGCAATCTGTTGAGCGGCGGCGGAGGTAGGCATGAAATAGACTTAAAGTGAGCGCCCAAAATGTAAAAAAATAGGGACCAGGCAAAGCCTGGTCCCGGAACTTCTATGAGCGTGCTTACTCACCCGGAAGGGTGCAGAAGAAGTAGGTGCTATTGAACCGCTGCTACGGCTGCAGCTGCGTTGACCAGTCCCCATCCAAAGTTTCCGTCTCTGGCTGGATAAATGGAAGCCGCGTTTTTCAGTTCCTGAAGGACTTGACTCCGGCTTTGGCTGGTATTTTTGCCCCAGACCAGGGCAGCCATGCCCGCCATCGTCGCGGTGGCAATAGAAGATCCCCCACTTCGGGCAGGCGTATTGCCGGAAGTATGCAAGGTGATGGCGGTCCGGCTGGTATTATTCCGGTCCTGCATGACTACGACAAAGTCAACCGCTGATCCATCGTGGCAGGTATCACATTTTTTCAAAGGTAGCCCGGTCTGTACGCCGGTTACGGCTACGGTTTGGCTCATGGTGGCAGGAAAGATCACGCCCCACCAGGAGGTCCAGGTCAGGGAGGTACCCGCAGCGCTGAAAATCAGCTTGCCTTTGTTGTAAGCATACTTGACGGCATCAGCCACCTGTCCGCTGTAGAAAATATCTCCCAGAGACATGGAAATGACTTTTACGTCAGAACGGTTCCCAAGGATCACATAGGCGTCAGAAACCCCGTCTTTTTCTCTGGATTCGTTGATGATGACGTCATCGGTTCCGCGAATGCTAACCAGGTTAGATTTATAGGCCACGCCTACGGTAGTACCCGAGCTGGTTCGGGGAGCAGAGACCATGCCCGCCATGTTGGTGCCATGGCCGCAATCATCATCGGGTCCGTCAATAGAGGCCCACCACCACCAGCCGGTCACAAAGGTCCCCAGCTTATCGCGGAAGCGCCCGGTAGACTGGCCGGAAGAGAAGTTGCTGTTGAGTTTGTTTTGGTTAGGGGAAATCCCGGTATCGATCACCCCTACGGTGATATTATCCCCGGTACTGGTATTCCAGGCCGTACGGATACCGTGCTCGTCATAATGCCAGCTGGCTTTAGCATTAGGGGATACGGTATTGTAGTCTGCGGAGGTCAGGTTAGAGGCGGCTCCTCCGCCACATCCTGAGTTGGAGCGGGTGTGGTCTACATCCGGTTCGATGCCGTAGCCCATCGGGTCCAGGTAGCGAACTACCTTCATGCGGCGCAACTGAGCCAAGGTATTAAAGGAGGAGATTTTGACATTGAGGTAAGGCAATTCCTTTTCCCCAAAAGCCTGAATGTCTTCTAGCGTGAGGGGCGCTCCTACCCGATCTCGATTTTCTTCAGTTACAATAAAATCAAGCAAGGCTTCCCGGGTGGTTTTCCAGGGCTTGCTGTTGACATCCACCAGATGGATGGTCTCGTCCAGATTGGCATAGCCTTGCGGTTGGTAGCCCAGGGATACGATAGAATCGGAATTGATCACCGCACTCCAGAGGAGGTAATCATCCGCATTTTCCCAACGAAAGGGTCCGTAGGCAAAAATCTGTTCCCAAACCACCCGGTCAATGGTGGTTCGTTGCAGGGCATCACGGCCATCATATTTTTCAAAGGGTGTGGTCAGGCTCAGATCTGCTTCAAAGGCAGGGGAAGGGACATCCAGAGCCGACGGGGTACATGCGCTGAGCCATAGCAGGCAGCTCAGGCACAGAGAGATTCCTAGCGTGCGCATAGTGGTAGTAGTGAGATAATTGGATTAACAAGCAAAAAAGTAAGATATGGAATTATTCTTTATTCGCAATAAAAAATTCCAATTCCTGAATAGAAATATTTTTCATAAAAACCGACAATACGAAGCCCGAAGGGATGTTTTTACGTATTGGAAAAGTTCTATCTGTAGATTTTTTCCATCCCATCTCCTTCATTTCGTCTTTTTTTCTGCTCTACTTAAGGGGTGTTTTTGGTTCTGAAAAAAGCTTCCTGCCCAAGGTTGCGATTCTGAAAAAAGCGTGATTATTTGCCCTCAACAATATCCTTCAACCTATGCTAACCATCGTTGTAACCTTCACCGTCGAAGCCGAACACTTGCCTTTTGTCACATCCGAATTGATCAAGCTCCTGGCCCCTACCCGACAAGAGGCTGGTTGCATCAATTATGACCTCCACCAGGACCTGGAAGATCCTACCCATTTTGTATTTTATGAAAACTGGGAATCAGCTGAGCATTTGCTGGCCCATAGCAAAAGTGCTCATATAGAGGCCTATCGGGTTGCCACTAAGGGCATGATTACTGACTTTAAACTACGTAGAATGAACGCGGTAAACCATGAGTAGTCCGCTTCTCCGTCTTTTACCCATGGAAGATCAGCTGCCCCCCGAATGGGCAGCCCATGACATGCTGAGGGAAATCTTCCCCATGCAACAATCCTTTTATCAACAGGTGGGCTACGCACCGCCCTGGATCGGGTATATCGCTATCCGGGGAGACCAGGCAGTAGGCACCTGCAGCTTCAAAGGCCCACCCCGGGAAGGCAAGGTAGAAATCGCCTATTTTACCTTTCCGGAATTCGAAGGTCAGGGCATCGGGACAGAAATGGCGCGGCTGCTGACCCAGATAGGGCAAGAGGCTGGACAAAAAGTGCGCCTCACCGCCCGAACCCTGATGGAGGAAAATGCCTCTACGGCGATTTTGAGAAAAAACGGCTATCAACTGCTGGGAGAAGTCATAGATCCGGAAGATGGACCCGTCTGGGAATGGGAAAAATTATAGCCATGCTACAGGAATACATCGAAGAAGAAATCAAACGCGAGGCATTTCGCGGCACGGATTTTACCAAAGTGTTATTCGAAGACACGGTATTCTACCAATGCGACTTTACCGAGGCGGAGTTCACCGATTGCATTTTTCGGGACTGCGAGTTTGAGGAATGCAACTGGACGGGGGTAAAAATCTACGATGGCAAAATCCAGGGGCTCAGCTTCCGTCAGGCCAAAATCATGGGGGTTAATTTTGCGGCTTCCGGACCGGGGCCCAGTCGGTACACCTTCCAGGAATGCGAAATGGCCTACTGCACCTTTGAAGAAATGAATCTCCCGGATTTTGTGATGGAAGGCGGCAGCCTCAAGGAAAGCTCCTTTGTGGAATGCCAACTGGAAGAAGCCTCTTTTCGGGATACCAGCTTTGCTGATTGCGTATTTGAGCGAAACCAACTCAAACGGGCTGATTTCCGGGGCGCTACTGGCTATCGCTTTGATCCTTTTGACAACCATCTCAAACAAGCTCGCTTTTCCCTGCCAGCTGCTGCCATTTTCCTGGATTTTTTGAATATTGAAGTAGAATAATCCTTTGAAGCCCATGACTGGAAAAGGCCTTTCCTTCTTCCTCCTTGCTATCCTTATTTGCCTCAGTACGGCGATATTGCCGGCGCAGACCCCTGCTGATTCCACCCAATCCTCTACGCCTATGCTAGGACTACGGACTACCATTTACCGCGTACCTGACTTGACCGAAGCCAAGGCCTGGTACAGCAAAGCCTTTGACAAGGCCCCTTATTTTGATGAGCCCTTTTATGTAGGCTTCAACATTGGCGGCTATGAATTGGGGCTGTTACCTGAAGAAGGGGAAGGTCCGCAGCAAAGAGGGGACAACGTCCTCTCCTATTGGGGGGTGGAAGAAATCCAGAAAGTATACGATCACCTGATTTCGCTGGGAGCCACTGAATATGAGGCTCCCCACAGCGTAGGCGGCCCGCTCATGGTGGCCACCGTCAAAGACCCCTGGGGCAATGTGGTCGGCCTGATCTTTAACCCCGCCTTTAAGTTGGAATAAATGGAAGTCAATCCTGGCATCAAACGGCAAGCCGTGATGTGTGTGCTCCGGTCTGGTTTCTGGTTTCTCCTGTTGAAGCGCAAAAAAAATCCGCATCAGGGCAAAATTACCCCCATCGGTGGCAAACTGGAGCCCCATGAGGACCCACATACCGCAGCGGTTAGGGAAACCAAAGAAGAGACCGGCCTGGACATTCCTGCCTATCGCTATATCGGCTCTCTGGTAGAAACCTCTCCCACCAACTACAACTGGAATTGCCTGATTTATGTAGCCGAGATTCCCTACCAGACGCCTCCTCCTTGTGATGAGGGAGAACTCTTATGGGTGCATCAAAAAGACCTGCTCAAGGTGCCTACCCCGGTTACTGACTGGCATATCTATGATTATTTACTCCGCAACCGCCCCTTTATGTTCACCGCCACTTTTGACGCAGACCTGCAATTGTTGAGCATGCGGGAAGAGATCGAGGGGCGGGACTTGCTGGAGGCTTAATGCCTGCTTATAAAAAAAGGCCAGGGCAAGCCCCGGCCTTTGGTAAGGATTCTGATACCGCTATTCTAATTCTTTCCAGAACTCCGGAGGCAAACCGAGGAGGGACATTCCGCCTGGATTGATCAGGAGCTTGCTGCTGGGGGAACCAGCCAGCTCGAGCATAGCTTCGATCCCACGGTACTTGAGTACACTCTCGGAGACGTACTTGCTGAGCAATTCATTGGACTTAGCTTCTGCGGAAGCTTTTACCTCGATGGCATGGGCTTCGGCATCCGCCTGAATTTTAGTGGCGTTAGCTTTGGCCTCGGCCCGGAGTTCCAAGGTGCGCTTTTCAGCTTCGGCGGCCAGGATGCTGGCATCCCGCTCTCCTTCAGCCTGAATGACCCTTCTTTCGGCATCTGCTTTTTCCTGCTGGGTGATAAATATCCGGCGCTGGGCTTCCTGTTCTGCTTTGAGTTTCTCCTCAATCGCCAGGGTCAGGCCCTCAGGAAGTTGGATCGATTTCATCAGCACATTTTCAATGATGATCCCTCGGGGCTCCAGGATGCTGTTCATGCGCTCCTCAATTTCTCTTTCAATCTCAGATCGCTGACCAGAATGAAGATCTTTGGCAAAAAAGCGGGCACTCACATCAGCTGCCGCAGAGCGAAAGACCGGATCAATCAATTCCCGTTCGTAATTCCGCCCTACTTCTCTAAAGAGATCAGAGGCTTTGGCGGGTACCACCCGGTACAGGATGGAAATTTCGGATTGAATGGTGAGGCCTTCTTTGGAAGGCAAGGGTAGGTTTACCCGTTCATTGATGGTTTGGGTGCTGATCTTAAATACCGTGGTGTTGAAAATGTTGATGCCGGTCCGACCTTCATACAAGACGGTGCTATCCAGGACCCCTCTCACCCTTCGTACCCCGACTTCTCCCTGGTTGATGGTTACACAAGACTGGCCAGTAAGGAGTAGCAATCCTCCCAGCACGAGCAATGTTAGATTTCTCATGTTTCGAAATGGTTTATGTGAAATAATAGGTGGTGCTCCTTATCTTGTAATACGGAATATATTGCCCGTATATAGGCACGCTGGATAAGCCAAC
This sequence comes from Bacteroidota bacterium, assembly GCA_038527215.1. Lineage (GTDB taxonomy): Bacteria > Bacteroidota > Bacteroidia > J057 > J057 > JAWPMV01. Next base: position 14,130 of record JBCBGC010000133.1, on the reverse strand, counting down.
TGACACGCTTATTCAAGCGGACCTTCGGTCCTAATCTCTTGCTAATTTGGCATGAGAATTCCCTTAAAATTTGTGCTAAAACTACCCTTTCACCTATTGCTATGGACCCACAGGTACCCATCATTGATCTGGCTCCCCTCATCCAAAACACCTCCCAAAAATCTGAGGTTGGAAAAGCCTTAAAACAAGCCTGCCGCACGCACGGATTTTTCTACGTGGTCGGACATGGGGTATCAGAAGATTTGCAGCAAAAATTGGAAACCTTAAGCGCAGCCTTTTTTGCCCTGCCCCTCGAGGAAAAAATGCAGATCCGGATGGCCTTGGGAGGCAAAGCCTGGCGCGGTTATTTTCCGGTGGGGGATGAACTGACCTCGGGCAAGCCTGATCTAAAAGAAGGACTCTACCTGGGGAGGGAAACCGCGGCAGACGATCCCCGCGTACAGGCTGGTGAACTCCTGATGGGCCCCAATCTCTTCCCAGCTGCGCTGCCGGAACTGGGCCCGACCATCCTGGAATATATGGCAGCGGTGGAGCAAGTGGGACACCATCTGATGCGAGGCCTTGCCTTGAGCCTGGATTTGGACGAGAATTTTTTTCAGCAACATTATACCACAGATCCCCTTACGCTCTTTCGCATTTTTCACTATCCACCTGCCGCCACCTCAACCGCCTCTTACTGGGGCGTAGGCGAACATACCGATTATGGCTTGCTGACCATCCTTAAGCAGGATCAGGTGGGCGGCCTCCAGATCAACAGCCAGGGCCAGTGGATACCCGCCCCCTTTGTCCCCAATAGCTTTATCTGCAACATAGGAGATATGCTGGAACGGATGACAGGCGGCTATTACGTCTCTACCCCACATCGCGTCCTCAATGCTTCAGGACAGGGACGATTTTCCTACCCCTTCTTTTTTGATCCCAACCTGGACGCGCAGATAGAACCGCTGCCTTTACCCAAACAGCAAACATCCCAGCAAACGCAACGGGTTCGCTGGGATGGCAAAAATGTCATGGCCTTCCGGGGCACTTACCGGAAATATTTGATTGGCAAGATTGGCCAAGTTTTTCCCGACCTCATGGATGAGGTGCAGGATCAATAGCAACGGGCTGCCCCTTGCTGTGCCGTGAAAAGGGTTCCACCCACGCTCACTTTTCCATTTTGCGTTAAGTACAAAGGGAAAGAGCCTTGCTCTCCCCGATCCGTCCGATAAGTCAGGTAAATCTGCCCCTGGTACTGCTGGACATCCCAGCGACCGGTTATGGTGGAATTGGAAGCGCCTCCAGCCGTTCCCGGCACAGTCCAGCTCCCTTCTTTATAATAGCGGTAACGCCCGTTTCCACAAAACTCTACCACGGTCAGGGTGCTGTTGGGACTATGTACTGAGCCGCTAAAAGCCGTCAGTTTGGTGCCGGACAGGCCTTGTTTCCACTGTTGTACCAGAGACTGGCCTTGTAAGGAGCAAGCGGTACCCAGGAAACTGAACCAGGCACAGATCAGGATGAGGTTTTTCATTGGGACTAAATAAAGTTGTTTGTTGTGGTGGTTAAATGGCCACGCCCCTTTACAGTCGTATGCTGCCTCAGCCCGTCATCTAAACAGGCTAAGCCCTCATGAATCCCTGGAGGTTGGCCAATGTGTCACCCCCACAATCGAACCTGGATAAATATCCATCACCGGACCTCCGCCCGGCCCTGTTCCGTAAAAAAGAAATAGAGAAAGGAAGCAAAGCCTGCCAGTCCCAATGAGAACCAAATCAGCTCATGGTTCTTCATGCGGCTGCCTACACTGCCGATGGCATCTTCGGCCATTTTTCCACCTTCTGTCAGGGCTTCCCATTCATACCAGATAAAATCTGCCCCCACCAAAATGACCACAATGGCGGTGAAGATGATTTTGCCCCGGCCTTTTAACCGAAAAATGACCTCCGAAGCCATCAAGCCCAAACAGGTTGCCGGCACAATCCAGTACAGAACCTCGCTCCACATTCCGAAGAAAAAGGTGCTCACAGCTATCATCAGTAAGGCACGAAAATGGTCCTTCATCCATTGCAGAAAGGGATTATCGGAGCTACTGGTCTTTTCCTTGCCTGCCTGAAAGACAGGCTGGGCATGGGCAGGCATTACCGGAGGGATATCCACGACAGGCTTAGGCGGAGGCGCAACCGTAGGTTCAGTTTTGGTAACGCCTTTCGGATAAAACACCAGTTCGCCACCTCGGTCGCCTACATTGCGGAGAGGAGAACCGATGGGCGTTTGTTCAGAATTATTCGCTGTAGCGGTCTTGACATATTGGACCAGTTCCGAAACGGCAAAGGGTGCTTCGTGCTTGGTTTTGAGAAAATAGAGGAGGTTTTGGGTAAAAGGGCTGTTTTCGCCCGGGATGCCGTCTGCCACCACCTCATTACGACCGGAAGCCAGTCCCCAACGCGAAGGGATGGAGCCGACTTTGCGATGATAAGCGGAGAGATCAGTGCGGGCAAAAGCGGAGCGGTTTTCGCCGAACAAGCTACCCGAAAAACAGGCATCGGCAATCATAAAGGTATGGCGCGAAGGGATAGCCCGTATGGTGGTAGAAATCTCCGAGTTAGGGATATAATCCCCGATAGCTCCTAAGCGGGCATCCACCGGAATCCAATACCCTTGCTTGAAGTCTTCGTCATAGTGCCCGTGCCCACAAAAGAAGATCAGTACATTATCTTCCGGGCCCACTCGTTTGATGAGGTTTCGGAATTCGGAAAAAATGCGGTATTCGGTGGCCTCTTCATTGGTTACCAGGACAATATTTTCCTGCGGGAAGCCATAATCGACAGATAACACCTGGGCTAGGGAACTAGCGTCGTTCACTGCATTCTTCAGCGGGGTGCAATGTTCGTAGGCGTCAATTCCAATGGCAAGGAGATGGTTAAATCCTGTAAGGGGAGTAGGTTCCTGTGGGTCCTCCTCCCAAAACAGATCCCGGTTTTGGGCCATGATAGCAGCAGTTAGGGGATGGTGTGCAGGAGAAGATACGGTTTTTTAGGGAGATCAGGCCAATTGCGATCCCTTAGCCCTCTAGCATAGCCCGGGTCTCAAACACCGCCTTGATGGTCTCCACGATGTTCTGGATTTCCTCCGGCTTCAAGGTGGTGGAAGAAGGCAGGCTGATTCCGCTATAGGAAATCTGCGTGGAATTCGGGAACATTTTCCCCTCCGCAAAATCCTCATAAGGCGGCATCTCGTGCAGGGGATAAAAGACCGGACGGGTCTCAATGCCGTTGGCGGCGAGCTTCTGGATCAATTCATCTCGCTCAGCTGCCCCGCCATGCTTGAGCCGCAAAGTGTACAGCCAGTAAGTATCCACCGCTTCTTCCACGATGGGCGGAGTGATCAACTGCTCTACCTCGGCAAAGGCTTCATTATAGGCTTTGCCCAGGGCGATTTTGGCAGCGACGATTTCGTCCACCCGTTCCATCTGGGCTACCCCGATGGCTGCCTGTAGGTTGGTCATGCGGTAATTATAGCCCACGAAGTCGTGCCAGTAACGACGGCTCTTGGACATACCGTGGTCGCGGAGAATCTTGGCGTGCTCATAGACCTCTTGGTCACGAAAAAGCACCATCCCGCCTTCACCCGTAGTGATGGTTTTGTTGCCGAAAAAGCTAAAAGTAGCGGCCTCTCCAAAGGATCCAACCCGCTGTCCTTTCCACTCACTACCCAGGGCTTCGGCGGCATCTTCCACCACCCAGAGGTCATGCTTTTCGGCCAAGGCCACGATTTCGTCCATGCGACAAGGATGCCCATACAGATGCACCGGCATGATGGCCCTGGTATAAGGCGTAATGGCCGCCTCAATGGCTCGGACCGATGCATTCCAGTTGTCGTGATCACAATCCACCAGCACCGGCGTAGCGCCGGAGTAAAGAATGGCGTTGATGCTGGCCGCAAAGGTCAGGTTAGGGACGATGATTTCATCGTCTTCTTCTATGCCCAGGGCTTCCAGAGCGAGGTGCAGGGCCACGGTCCCATTGCTGGTAGCCAGGGCGTAAGGCATGCCGCAGTACGCGGCCACCATCTCTTCAAACTGCCGCACAAACTTTCCCTGAGAAGAAATCCAGCTGGTTTGTACGCATTGGGTTACATAGTTCAACTCGTTGCCACCGAGCTGAGGTTCCATGACCGGAATCCGGCGCAGGCGGTTGCGGCTGGCACAGTCCACGATTTTGCCGCTTTCGTCCAACAAAGGAATATGGCGGATTTTATTCGAGAGTTTACGCTGAATGTCTTCGATGGAGGAAGTATTGGGTAGGGAGACAAAAGAAGTAGTCATCACCTCTTCTACCGGGGCTTCGAGGCTCCCGCCTTTGAGCAGAAAACGACGCACATCTCCATCGGTCAGCACCCCGCTTACTTTTTGTTCCGCATCTACCACAAAAACGATCCCTTGCGCATTGCTGTCCATCAGTTGGAGGGCATCGCGCAAAGAGGTTTGAGCAGGAGCAAGCAGGTCTTGTATATTCTGGCTATAGGACATGGGCATTCTTTAAGGCTTGTTGCAACAGTTCTGTTTGTTCAACGATGCGATCAAGTTCGATATTTTTTACTTCAATCACGTGGACTTTATCGGCAAATTCCTTCACGTAGGGCAAAAACCAGTAATCCCGCGGCAAAGGCTGATTGTTATCTACGGTCCCGTCATTATCGCTGTGATGGAGGGCAGAGACGATAGGCAAAAGCGCCTGCATTTCTGCGTCGAGTTGCAGGCCGAGGGTTTGGGCAGAAACTTTGAGGTGGGCCGTGTCCAGGAGGATGCCCAGCAGTGGATGATCCTGCTCCGTTATTAGGCGATTTAGCTCGCCCTGTTCGCAACCCAGCAGCGGATTGGTGCCATCTTCCAGCAGGTTGGGCGCAATGATGACATTGTTTTCGATGAGAAAAGGCATGTCCAAGGCCTGGGCTTTTTCCAGCACCGTCTTCACGGATTCCATGAACCAGCCCCAATGTTTCTCCTTGCTGTTCCGCATCTCAGCCGTGATTTTCTGACCGAGTTGGCTGGGATCGGGGTCGAGACAAAAGCCCGCATGGGCCGCAAAGAAAGGGGCGCCTTTGGCCCGGCAAAGTTCCAGGCCTTGCAGGCAGTGGTCTACGGACTGCTGGCGAATCTCCGGAATAGCGGAAGCCAGGTTCAGCACAAATGGCTCCTCCGGCGGCGGAAAATAGTTATGCGGCATAGCCGCGTGCGGATAGGCCAGGTAGCGCTCGATTAAATCCGGTTGGTACGGCATACCCGAACTAAACTCCAGAAACAACCCGGCTGACTCGGCCATTCCGATGGCTTCATCCAGTTTTTTATGGGCAAAGGCCACCGTGCTGACCGCTACCTGCAACTCCTGTGGGAGCATTTTTTCCATAAAATAAAAGGTCTTTCTTTCCTCCGCAATCTCAAATCCCAGACTCTGGTAGAGTTTGACGGCCCGGTGATTGTCCAGGTCTACTGAGAGCCGAATCTTTGGCAATTGTAATCGGGAGGCTTCGGACAAAAGATGGTCCATCATTTGTCGGCCAAGGCCTTTGCCCTGATCGGGTTCAGCTACCGCAATCCCCAGCCAAATCACGCCCTCTTCCTCATCCAGGTGCCCGTAAGCGGCGATTTCGTCCCCTTTCCCAAGAAGAAAGGTCGCTTTATGTTGGGCAATCACTTCAAGTGGCCGGGAAGCAAAGTAGCGAAAGTTCTCCTTAGCCGTACCGGCCCGAGCCAGGAAGGCTTGCAGGGGGCGCGTATCCTCCGCTTTTACCCGAATCAACTCGTATCCCGATGCTACCATGCAATGCTATCATAATCAAGGGGCTCATCTTTGCTCACCCCTTTGGCCAGGGTCTTGCCGACCACTTCCGTCAGCATCTTAGGTGACATACCCGTAGCAGGTCGCTTAAAGCCCAACATATCTGCCGCCAAAACCGTGCCCTCCGACAGGTCTTTCAAGGCCACGATGCTGCGTCTCATGCCCTGGGTATTGGCGATTTCGGCGGCGGTAGGTTTTTTGATCGGACTACCCAAAGCCGCTTCAATGTTGCGGATGCCCTGCACCAGCTCAGTAAAGCCCGCAGGTTCCAGGGAAGATGAATGGTCTGGGCCAGGCAGCTCCCGGTCCAGGGTAAAATGCTTTTCAATCAAATGCGCCCCCAGGCTCACCGCCGCGTAGCAGGCGTAGTTATTCTCCACGTGGTCAGAATAGCCTACCATGATGTCCATGGCATCGCCCATGCTTACCATGGCCCGGATGTTGGCGTCTTCCAGACGAGAAGGATAATTGGTGGTGCATTGCAGCAGCACAATCTGCTCATTGCCCGTAGCGCGGATCACCTCGATCGCCTCGAATACTTCAGATAGGGTAGCCATACCGGTAGACACGATCATGGGCTTTCCAAAGTTGGCTACGTATTCCAGAAAAGGATGCTCCACCAGCTGACCAGAAGCAATTTTGAAGGCTTCTACGCCCAGGTTTTGCAGGAAATCGGCGTCATCATAGTTGTAGGGGGTGGACAAAAACTGTATGCCCTCTTCCCGGCAACAAGCCATGATGGCTTGGTAGGATTCGCGGCCCATTTCCAGTTTTTTGAGCATGTCCAGCTGGGATTCTTCCGGGCTGGTTACCTGCAACTGATAGTTGGCCTTTGGCGCGTGGGTGGTCACCACCGCAGAGGCCTTAAAAGTCTGGAATTTCACACAGTCCGCCCCCGTCTTTTTGGCCGCTCTCACCAGGTCCAGCGCCATGTTGAGGTCGCCGTTGTGGTTGACGCCCGCTTCCGCTATGACGTAGGTGGGGTAGTCTGGACCGACGAGTTTATCTCCGATGGGAATATTTGCTTGCATAAGCGTTTCTTTTTTTCTTTTTCTCTAGCTCTTTTTTGCTCTTTCATCCTCTTTCTTCCTGATCCAAACCGCTTTTTCTTGATAAAGATCTTTACCACTTTTTCTTGATAAAAAGTGGTGCAAAAATCAAGACGCTGCTAACCGCGCCAACCCCCAAAGCCTGCCCCCGCACCCGAAGCAGCGTCAAAGCCCCGGCGCCCCTATACTCGATCATGAGAAAAAGAACAGCCAGCAATTAAAGAACAAAGCTAAATTACACCATCCCCACGATTAAATCACGTCGCTTTTCGAATCCTGCCCGCTTTCGATTAATTTCGCCAGCATGGCGCAAAGGCTCCGCATATTCCTCACGACTTCCTGTCTGAATACCTGCATGATTTCTCTTTACGCAAGGGAAAGTCAGCAGGCTGGGGATGAGGATATCCTCCTGATTGATCGCATCCCGATGCGGGCCTCCACCACGGATAGCATTCAGCGGGTCAGTGCCCTCCACGCCTTTTCGAATAGCTGGGATTTCTCTGCTCCGATGGGTAATCCGGCTTCCTTCCGGCCTTCTTTCCGCAAGCGATGGACTCGAAGGCTGAAGACACAGCCCGGCTTTAAACAAGTCTACGATTTTTTGTATCGCCGTCAGCAGCGGAAAGAAATCGAGGTCTGGGTAGGTCGCTTGCAGGAAAAAGTGCTGGCCTTGGCTGGAACCTATGACTCGGTGGAGATCATCAGTCAGCCCATGATTCGCCTCTTGCCTTCTTTGCGGGGGCTGTTTCCCCAGGCTCAGGTGCGTTTTTTTGAGCATGGACTGGGCGACTATATCGACATCACTGACAAACTGAAACCGGGAGATCAATTCCAGGCTTTGTTTGGGGAAACCTTTCAGCGCTTCCGGAAGGAGCAGGGCGAGGATGCGGGACCGATCGTGCCGCTTAAGTTGGACTTTGGGGCCTGTTTAGTAGATTTCCAGCGGGTCTTTCCTGAAGTAGCCCCGGCCTTAGCAGCCTTACCCCGCGAGTTGCCCTGGGTGCTGGTCGCCACCCAGCCCCTCGAAGAATTCCAGGTCCCCAACCGCTATTGGGACCGTTTCCTGGGATTGATGCTGGCCGATCTTCCAGCGCAGGAGTCCTTCTTGTTTCTTATCAAACCTCATCCCCGGCAGGCCATGGATATCTGCCAGTACATGGTAGACTTTCTTACCCGACAGGGCCATCAGGCCCTGATCTGGGAACAGCCAGAAACTCGTTTTCTGTCGCTGGAAATCCTCTTCGCCTGGCTGGGCGAACATTGCCGGGGAGTTTATTCCCCTTTTTCTTCCAGTATTTTTTACCTCTCCCAGCTGTACCCTCAAGCTCAGATGCCCTTTGGCTACAGCATAGAAAGCCTGCAAGGCTATGACCGTCTCGCCCCGCCGCTGATCCGTAAGCGTTGGCAAGCCCTTAGCCGATTTATTGAAGGGGTTTTTGGAGAAAAAGCCCGGAATCTGGGGAGATGAGGAGACACGAGACCGCCGGTGAAATCGCATTCACCCGTAACACTGGCTTCCAGCCGGTAAAAGCCTTGCCGCAGTTGCAAACTGCGGCTACCACCTACCGGTATGAACCTACACCGCAGTTGCAAACTGCGGCTACCACCTGCTGGTGAAATCACGTCGCAGCGGCATGCTGCTGCCACGGACGCGCCCCCTACCCCTGCCTTTTTCCCAGCAAAAACTCCGCCCAGGCAAAGTCCATAGGCGTGTCGATGTCCACGGCCAGATCGGGGTCGATGGGATAGACGGCCATGCGGTCTCCGTAGAATTTTTCATGATGCAGGATCACTTCCCGGGCTATGCCATCCACTACGCCATTGAGGTGATAGACAGGCGGCAGGAGTTGGCGACGATAATATGTGTCAATGCTCACCCCATCAATGACGGGTTGGGCAAATCCGGCTTCATCCTGCTTAAACATCCAGTAGGGATGATGGATGCCTTCGGCTTCACACATAGAGCGAACCGAATCAGCCCCGGTTTTTTGCCAGGTATCAATGAGACCCTGAATGAGCTCCGGGGTTTTGAAAGGAGAGGTGCAGCGTAGGTTGAGGACCAGGTCTGGCTGCCAGGCTTCATTTTCTTCCAGCCACTTCAGGGCATGGATAAAAACCGGGCGGTCGGGGCTGCTATCGGTAGCCAGTTCCGCCGGACGCATAAAAGGCACCTCGGCCCCATACTCCCGCGCCACGGTAGCAATTTCCTCGTCATCCGTGGAGACCACAACCCTATTTACGCCTGCACAAGCCAGGGCTGCTTCAATGGTGTAAGCAATCAAAGGCTTTCCCACCAGCGGTAGGACATTTTTACGGGGAACCCGCTTGCTGCCGCCACGGGCGGGGATCAGGGCTAAAACGGTGGGACGGGTGCTTGCCATAAGATCGAGGTCGAATGGCTGCAAAGATAGGGAATTAAGGCTTGTGAGCAGGTAAGCCTTTTCCCGCTTGCCTTACTTAAAAATGCGGGCCTGCTTGATGTAGACTTTGCGGGGGCTCACTTCTGAATCTACTTTGAACTCAATGTCCAGGGCGTAATCATCGAAGTTCTGGCCGGAGGTATGGGGAACCTTGTTGAAAAAATGCTGCTTAAGGGCCATGCAGTAATGTCCTAACTCAAATATTTCAGCATCGGACATGACGCGCTGTCCGTTCAGTTCGGGGATATTGGAGAAGCTGAGGTATTCTACTGAAAAAGGCTGTCCGGGGGTAAGGGACCACAAAAAGAGCATGATCTGATCGTGAATGATGCCGGGCTCAGGAAAAACAATGCTGTATTCTTTGTACTGCACATTGATGATGAAGCCAGGATTGAGGTTGTAGAGGTTGCGGGTAACCACCACGCCATTGGCGTCTTCGTCAGGGAAGGAGCGATGCACCAAAACGCCCATGGCGCAGCTTTGATGGTCAATTTTGTAATAAGCCCTTTCTTCATAAGCCCGCCAGTTCCAAAGGCTGGCCCAGACCTTTTTGATAGCCGCAGCTACGGTCTTTTTGATATGGTGCTTTTTCCCGGAATAGGAATCATAAAGCCCCGCCCCGGAGAAGTTTTCCAGATCTTCGGCATTGGTCGAAGAGCGAAAGCGATAGCTGTCAAAATCCTGGAAGTTGTTAATCCGACTCATCACCATGCTTAGTAAGGTCGGGTCAAGGGGATAGGTTCGGATACTGTCCTGGAAGACTTTCAGACTGGCCTGTCGGTAGGCCGGAGAGTTTTGGAAAAGGGGATCAGCCAGCATTTGGGTTAGCCAGCTATCCAGACCGGATTGCTGTAGGTGTTGTGCATAGTAGAAAAAAGGAATGGCGAAAGGATCTTCTGGCACCGGGATGGGCTGTCCATTGTAGCTTACCTTGAGCATTTCGGCAAAATTAGCGGCTTTGCCTCCAATGCGGTCTACCCAGTCATGTCCCGCCTGAGTAAGGTCCACCAATCCACTCAGTTGGGTATTTTTTCCTAACACGAGGGTATCCTTGGGTTCTCGCTCCGCCCAAAAGGCTTCTGCTTCATCCAGATTGGCTGCTCGGAGCTCAAAGGTGTCGGCTTTGACCCGCAGGTAGACCAGCCGCCCGATCAGGGAATCCAACAGAGGACTTTCCCAACCATCTCGAAGGGCCATGTTGGGGGTGCCGCGGCTGTTGCTGAGTACATTGATGTGGCTAAGGGGCGTTTGGAACTCCGAGGTAATGATGCCAGCCACTACGGGCACATCGTTGGGAATGCCATTGAGCAGGACAATATCCCGCCTTCCCAGATAGGTGTTGGACAGGTCTTCCAATGCTACCTTGGTGAGGTAGCCATAGTTCTGTTCCAGGTTCAGCGCCTGATAATTCTGTCCGGCATATAGTTCCTCTGAACTGATCAGAGGCACGCCCGCACAGTTTTCCCACTCAGGCCGGTTGGCAAAAAAGACCAGTTTTTCTCCGAAAAAAGAAGTCTCCAACAATTTGTCATAGAGCCGCTTGATATTCTCACAGCTCATTTCATTAATGGCCACCAGTTGGAGCACATAGCGATCGAGGCGAGGATAGTAGTTGAGGTTGGCGGGAAAAAGGTAGCGGTCGGGATTGTCCCGATATTGGGTAAGGTTAAAGAGGCCATTGCCACCCCGAAAGCCGAGTTGGGCTTCCGCAAAGCTAAAGTGCAGGTTGTAGCGCTTGGTGTTCTGGTAATACATGCGGTCCTCCTCTTCATGGTAGATAATTTTTACCGCACGTATCCCGCCCACATTGGTACGGGAAGGGGTGCTGCTGAGGAGGTCGTAGGCAAAAGGCTGTACCAGTTCATTGAGATAGTGCAGCTCATCATATTCCCCGGCCATGAGGCTCACGTTCAGGAGGGTGTCCCGGCGCGGCAGGATGAGGTCCCGGGGAAAATACCCGGCTTTTTCAAATCTCAGGGTGTCCAGGCCGGGAGAAACGGTCTGCTCGTGCCAGGGGGTTTGAGTGTCTACGGGCATGGTGCGTCGCCCATCTGAAAGCAGCTTATAAGCCCTTTTTTCTCCACCGGCTTCGACCCCTAAGACATATAAGGCCGGAGCCAGTCGTGGGAAGAGGTATTGCCCCTGCCCGCCAAGCCCACTTTCCGAAAGGATTTTTTTGCCCTGCACATCATATAGCTGGAAAGAAAAATCACTCATTTCCTGCCAGACCATGGCATTGCCAATAAAGGAGAAGGTCCCAGCGGCGGTCGATGCTCCTTCTTCAATCTTACCTTTTATGACAAAATCTCCACTGGCGTTGGCATAGGCTACCGAATGACTGCCCAGCAAACTCACCTTTACCCCAGAAACCACCTCACGGGTGCTCACGTCTCTGACCTGACCCACATAAACAGCCTGAGCCTGAAGCCCTTGCAGGACACTCAGGAAGGCGATCGTCAACCAGCATATCTTTCTCATCTCAGGCGGCTTGTATGGTATTTTATATACGTGCCAAACATGGGGAATGCTGCGCAAGTTGTTTTTTCCACGAAAAAAAATCCCGACCAGCTAAACAAAATCAGACAGATTGAAGTTTTTGTGGAAGTTTGACCCCATTATCTGTAACGATCCTTCAACGATTTTGGAAAAAGTTTCAACTACGTTAAGCCAGGAGCAACACATCGTCCACCTGCTAAAAAAGCAGGACCAACGGGTGATTGAGTTGATCTATACCCGCTATTCTCACAATCTGTTCAACGTGATTTTACGGATTGTCAAAGATCAGGGCATGGCGCAAGACGTATTTCAGGAAACCATCATCAAAATCTGGAAGAAAGGCCACTTTTATGATCGGGCCAAAGGCAGTTTGTACACCTGGCTGGTCAGCATCTGTAAGCATGCAGCCATCGACAAAACCCGGTCCCGAGAGTATAAACAGGCCATACGGACGGCTGCGCCTGAAGAAATTTGTGCTCCAGTGGCAGCTGATCCCCACAAATTGAACGATCAACAAGCACACCTTAAGCAAATGTTGACTAATTTGCCGGCACACCAGCGGCAGATTATCGATATGGCCTATTTTCAGGGTTTTACCCAGGAAGAAATCGCTCATAAGCTGGGAATACCTAAGGGCACCGTCAAGTCGCGTATTCGACTGGCCCTGAATCAACTGAGAAAAGTGATGCACGCGTGAATGTAGAAGATTACATAGCCTCCGGGATACTGGAATCTTACGTAAACGGCTCCCTTTCGGAAGCTGAGATGAAGGAGGTAGATGAGATGGCGGAACGCTTTCCGGAGATTCAATCTGAAATTGATCAGATTCAGGAAAGCCTGCGTGACTATGCAGCGGCGAATCCTGAGTTGCCCAAACCGCCTGCCCTGGAAGAGATTATGGCGGCGGTAAAACCCTCCGTGCACGCCATGGAAGAGGAACGCGCCGCCGCTCCTCAAGCACCTCAGTTCCCAACTAAAGAACCCAGCATCCAATCCATGCTGCCCTGGAAAAAGTACGCCTGGGCGGCAGCCGCGGTACTCCTGGTGGGCTTTGCCGCAGTCAATATTTATCTCCTCAATCAAGTCAATGCCCTCAAAGGCGAGCTGGCAGGGTTTCAGTCCCAGGTCAATACGCTCCAGCAAACCAATGACTATATCCAGCAGCAATATGTAGCCAACCGCCAGCAACCCGTGGTGATTGAGCCGCATAACCATATCGTGGCTGATCCGGCTAGCCTGGAAGTGACCATGACTGGACTCGACCCGGCTCCAGAGTCGGAGATCAAGCTATACTGGCATACTCAATCCCATGATATTTATTTGGTGATTCAGGATTTGCCAGAGCCGCCCAAAGACCACCAATACCAGCTGTGGGCGATCATTGATGAGGTAGCCGTGGACGCAGGCGTTTTTGATCACCACCTTAAAATGCAGAAGCTCCGCAACATCGTCGGCCAGGTTTCCGCCTTCCGGGTTACCCTGGAAGAAAAAGGCGGCAGCCCTACCCCCCAGGTTGAGCGGACTTATGCCTCCGGGCAGGTCAAGGCCTAAGCTGCCTCGTTTTTTTTCCCTCATATTCCGGACAAGCCCGCGATTTTCCGGCCAATCCCAGGAGATTCCCGGTCAAAACTGCTGCCTATTATTTCGAATTTCATAACTTATGGATATAGGTATTACTTTAAACCTATACCATGGCCCCCTACACTTCACATCAAGCCTACTTCCTGCTTCCATTTTCCAGAACCTGGTGGATAAGCCTTTTTTTCACCTTGATCTGCACGGGAAGCTGGCTACTCTCACCTGCTCAAGCCCCTTCCATTTCCCATTTCTCGCGGCTCACCACTGAAGGAGGGCTTACCGGCAATCGGACCCGCTGCTTCGTGCAGGACTCCCTCGGCTATGTATGGATCGGCACCCAAAACGGACTCAATCGCTATGATGGATATGAGGTGCGGCGTTATCAGCGGGAACCTGACAATGCCTATAGCCTACCCGATAATTTTATCCATACCATTACCCTGGACCAGAAAGGGCATCTTTGGGTAGGGACAGCCCGAGCTGGGATTTGTCGCTATGACCCCAGACAGGATCAATTCCATCCTTTACGAGACCTGCAGGACCAGGCCCTGCTGCATGAAACAGTGGTTAAAACCATTTGGTCAGAGTCTGAATCGGTCATTTGGATTGGCACCCACCGGGACTTGCACCGCTGCGAGCTCAACGAAGCCTATCAGGTGGTCTCTCATGCTACCTTCCCTCGCCAGACGGATCAGACCCCTGGCATGCCCAGAGGCATGATCATGGATATCGTCAAAACCGATCCCAACACAGTCTGGGCAGGTACCT
>JBCBGC010000132.1:0-23671 GCA_038527215.1 Bacteroidota bacterium | reverse complement strand
AAGATGTGGTCCGAGATCCCATTTCCGTAGATGGAGAGGGACATTTGGTCTGTGTAGGCGAGGTCCCTCAGAACTCCGTTTTGCACATTCTCAAGGGTGAAACAGAAGCCTTGATCCAGGCCGCGGCAGATGCTACCGAGATCGCCCTCAACAGTCCCCAACCCGCTCAGGAGATCTTGCTAGTGGATTGCATTTCCCGGGTGATCTTTCTGGACAAAAACTTTCAGCAAGAACTCTCTACCATTCAGGACCGGGTTAACGAAAGGCAGTTAAACCTGGCTCCGGAAGGCATCCTTTCGCTCGGGGAGATTTCTTCCCATGTCCACGGAGTGCTGACCTTCTACAATAAAACCATCATCGTCGGCAGTTTGCACGCCCATCCGTGAAAGCGCCCCTTCATATAGTTCAGGACATCTCCTTATTATATGAACTTTCGATGTCCATCGGGACCGACCTGGACCCCCGGGAAAATGCTCGTGCCTTTTTACAAAAACTCCTGGACCGGAAGAATTATACCTTCGCCTCCATTTGGGTTCGGCATGAGTTGCTCAGGCAGGCAGAACCGGGTTTCCATCTGCTGTTTGCCCGGCCCCGTTTCCACATAGGCGAACAATTGCTTCCATCTCAACCGAAGGTCCTCCAAGTTATGGAACAGGGACCCCAGGCCATAGAGCAGGATATGCCTATTTTCTCGCTTTTTTGTCAGGAACATTTGCCGCCCGGACAAGGCTATTATTTGCTTTTTCCACTGGACGGGGTTGGTTTTCTGAAAATATATGAAGGGCGGCTCAGAGAAACGCCTTCGCTCAAAGAGCTTCATCAGCTTAAGGCAGTCACTCAAAAACTCGGGCACGCCCTGGCGGCCTCTTTTTCTCATCAGCACTATAAAACCGCTCTGGCCGAAAAAAGTGCCTTTGCAGAAGCTCTACAAAATGAACGGGCAGATCTCCAGGGCATCTTACGGGTAGCCAGAGAAGGGGTAGTCACGGCGGATGGCCAGGGTCATATCTTGCGCTGGAATCCTCAGGCAGAAAAAATGTTTGGCTGGACGGCCTCCGAAATCCAAGGCAAGCCCTTCATCCAGACCCTCATCGCGGAAGAGGAGAGATCTGCCCTTCAAGAAGCCCTCTCAGCCTTTAATCAGCAGCATGTTGTGGCGGGATTTGATGGGTTCCTGGAAATAAAGGCCTTGCGAAAAAACGGCACACACTTTCCGGCAGAAATCAGTATTGTCTCCGTAGAAAAGCAAGGAGGCTTCTTTTTTAGTGCCTTCATCAAAGATATTAGCGAACGTAAAGAAGCGGAAGCTCAACAAGCCTCACTGCTGCAACAACTACAATCGGCCAATCAAGAATTGCGGGATTTTACCTATGCGGCATCCCACGATCTCAAGACCCCGCTACGAGCCATCAGCTCCCTGACCCATTGGCTGAAAGAAGACCTGGGAGAGGCATTGGATGAAGCGGGCTTGGAAAATTTTATATATCTGGAAGACAGGATTGACCGCATGTATAAGATTATCGAGGGGATCATCACCTACGCCAACATTGGTCGCAAAGCCCAGTCTTTCACGCATCAAGCCATCCGTCCCTGGGTTGAACAAAGTATCAATAGATTAAGCGTTCCTCCAGGGATAGAAATCACGTTGGATGAAGAATTACCCGCGCTAACAGTGCACGGGCCCTCGCTGGAAGAAGCCTTTTTCCACCTGATTCAAAACGCCATCCAGCATCGGGAAACGCCCACAGGAAAAATACATATCAGTAGTCGGGAAGAAGGGCGGCATTGTATCCTGGAAGTCCAGGACGATGGGCTAGGCATCTCCCCTGCCTATCAGGAAAAGATTTTCAACATTTTCCAAACCTTGAAGCCCAAGGATAAAAAGGCTTCGCTGGGCTTGGGCTTACCGATTGTCCGCAAAATCGTGCAACGGCATCAGGGCAGCCTTTCCGTAGCATCCACGCCGGGAAAAGGGAGTCGGTTTACCATTACCCTTGAGAAAGAAGAGGAAGTATAACCTATGAAAAAGCAGAAACAGATTCTTCTGGTCGAAGATGACAAAATTGATGTCCTGACCATCAAGAAAGCTCTCAAGGAGCTTGAAATCCAAAACGAGTTATCGGTGGCCGAGGACGGAGAGCAGGCCCTGGCCTGGCTGGAGGCACACCGGAAAAATCTTCCCGGCTTGATTCTGCTTGATCTCAACATGCCCAAAATTAATGGCCTTGAACTCTTGAAAATTCTCAAAGAGGATCCGGTCTACAAAGTCATTCCCGTGGTGATTTTAACCACGTCGGAAGATGATGAGGACCGCCTGAAAAGCTTTGAGCTTTCAGTGGCCGGATATATGATTAAGCCTTATCGCTACGAAGATTTTCTGCAAATGATGGAGGTGATAAAAGGCTATTGGCGCACCAGTAAACTAGCATATTAGCCCCATGAAAAAGATTCTTTATTTAGCTCAGCAAGAAGCTTATACCCGGGAGTTGGTCCAAAAACTAGACCCCCATCCTGATATACAGCTATGTGTGGCCTGGAGCCTGGAGGAGGCCACGCGCATGGCTGGGGAAGAAGCCTTTCAGGTGGTCTTGTCCGAGCCTTTTTTCCCGGAAGCTTTTCGCCCTGCCTGGATGAAAGCCTCAGGCTCCCAACTCATCTGGATCAGCGACTGGCCGCTCTCTACCGAAATCAAGAACTTACAGGATAAAGGCGGACAAAATTTTTTGATTCATCCCATTGAGCTGGAAGAACTGGAGGCCATACTGCGCAGCATAGCGGGGCCTGCCCCGGAAGAACCCTTATTCGACCTGACCTACCTGAAATCCCTATCTGATGGGGACAAAAACTTTGAACTGGAAGTCTTTGAACTATTTCTGGAAGAGGTGCCCCCGAGCATCACCGAGCTAAAGGGATTTATCGGTAAAAGGGATTGGTCTGGGGTAGCTGAAACCGTTCATCGACTCAGTTCTAAAATCCGCATTCTGGGCATGGGCAATCTCCGGCAGATGGCCAGAAACATTGAGAGGCATGCGCGAAGGTCAACCTCCCTGGAGGAGACCATGCTCCGTACCCAGGATTTTATTGTAGAAATGGAACGAAGCCTAATTCAAGTGCAGAAGTTATCCTCCCAACTCAAAACCCAACTATCTTAATTCTATTGTCACCACCTCTGAAAAGTTAAGCTATGTCTTTAAGCTGTTTGATAGTCGATGACGAAAGCATGTCTCGCCTCAGTCTGAAAAAATTGTGTGAAAAAGTACCCAATATGGAGGTGAAGGCCATCTGTCAAAATGGGACGGAAGCCTTAAGCATCCTACAGGAGGAAGAGGTAGATCTGGTATTCCTTGACATTCACATGCCGGATTTAACGGGTATTGATCTGGTCAAAAGCCTGGATACCTTACCACAAATTGTTTTCACCACTACTGACCGGGAGTTTGCGCTGGAGGCTTATTCCTACAATGTTACCGACTATTTAATCAAGCCTATCCGGTTCCCGCGCTTGCTAAAAGCAGTCGAAAAGGCCCGAAAGATGGCCAGTCTGCAAAAGTCAGAGGAAGAGCAGAGCCCTTCCAGTCAGGAAGCCGATAGTATTTTCATCAAAGCCGTAGACAATCGGCTGGTCAAACTTAACCTGAATGATATACAGTTTGCGGAAGCCATGGGAGACTACGCCCTGCTGTACACCGAAGCGAAGCGGCATACGGTCCACACCACCATGAAAAAGCTGGAAGCGAAACTTCCTTCAGACCGCTTTCTCAAGGTGCATAGAAAGTATATTGTCAACCTGGATCAGATCATTGACCTGCAAGACAACTCTTTGTTGATTGGAAAAAAGGTGATTCCCGTGAGTCGGGCCAACCGAGAAAGTCTCATGAGTCGGCTTAACCTCCTGTAACCTTAGTTTTTGCGCTTGAAGAAATTTTCAATCTTCTTTTTGCGGCGCTTGCGACGCTCTTCCGCCTGTTCTGCCCGGCGAATCTGTCGTTCCATCCGTTGCTGTTTGAGGATCAGCAGGAGTTCATCTATCCCGCCATTCTGGGGCGTTTCTGAGAATAGCTCGCAGTCCAGTTTCTCTCTTGAGGCTTCATCTGGAGCCTGAAAGCGGGCCCGGGAAGACTTAGGATTCTTTTTGAAGTATTGCTGCATAAACTTGCCGTAAATCGGCAAAGCGGTATTGGAACCTTGTCCCAGGCTGAGGGAGCGAAAGCGCACCTTGCGGGTTTCTCCGCCTACCCAGGCACCTGCCACCAAATGCGGCGTTACCCCGATAAACCATCCGTCTGTTTGGTCCTGGGTGGTACCCGTCTTACCTGCGATGGCTTGGTTCAAGCCATAAACCCTTCGTAAGCGGCTGCCCGTTCCCTGATTGACCACGGATTGCATCATATCCGCCATCATATCCGCAGTCTTCGGGTCTAACACCCGCTGAGATTTGGGCGCAGTAGGAAATTCTACCAGGACTTCTCCCGCCGCGTTTTCTATGCGGGTGAGGTAAATGAGTCGGGATCGCTTGCCACGATTGGCAAAGGTGGTATAGGCTCCGACCATTTCTTTCAGGGAAATATCAGCCGTGCCCAAGACCAGGGAGGGACCGTCCGGAAGTTCTGACTCTATGCCAAAATCACGGGCGATGCGATGCGCACCGGCCACGCCCACTTTCATCATCACCGCCGCTGAAATCGTATTCACGGAATGCGTCAGGCCGCCTTTCATGGAATAATAGCCTTCATACTTTCCATCGGCATTGCCCGGCGCCCAGTTTTCATAGTCTGTGTAGACTACTTTTTCGTTGGGAATATATTCACAGGGATCTACGCCTTTTTCCAAGGCTGCGGCATACACAATGGGTTTAAAGGTCGAACCCACCTGCCGCTTGGAGGTTACATGATCATATTGGAAGCGCTCATATTTGCCGCCACCTACCCAGGCTTTTACATAGCCATTCCGGGGGTCTACCGCCAGAAAGCCGGCCTGTAGAAAGGATTGGTAGTACATGACCGAATCCAGGGGAGACATCTCTTTTTCTACCCAGCCCTGCCAGGACCAGACTTCCATTTTCCGATCTTGGTCAAAAGCCGCCCAAATATCCTCCTCAGAAGCACCTCCGGCTTTCATAGATTGATAGCGATGTGACTCTTTCACCGCTTTTTGAATTTGAGGATCAGCTTTATTCCAAAGTTTACGTCCTTTCCAATGCTTGTCAAACTGCTGCTGCAAGTTCCCCAAATGGGTACGTACCACCGATTCCGCTGAGCGCTGCAGGCCGGCATCCAGGGTGGTGTAAATTTTCAAGCCATCGGTCAGGAGGTCGTACACCTTTCCAGAGGGACTAGGGTGAGCGTTTAACCAGTCTTGAATTTCATCCGCGATTTCCTGCCGGAAATAAGGAGCAATCCCTACACTCTGGGTGACATTACGGTAGGATAGTTCCAAGGGAAGGCTTCGTAAAGAGTCTGCCTGGGCCTGGGCCAAGTATCCATTTTGAACCATCTGCTGTAATACCACATTCCGTCGGGTGAGAGAGCGCTCAGGGTTCAGGCGTGGGTTGTAAGCGGTATTGGCTTTGAGCATGCCGACCAGCACGGCAGCATCTTCGAGCTTGATTTGTTTGGGGGTGGTGCTAAAAAAACGCTGCGTAGCAGTCCCAATGCCGAATAGGTCTTCTCCAAAGGCTACGGTATTGAGATAGAGGGCCAGAATTTCCTCTTTGCTATAAACCCGTTCCAAGCGCTTGGCGGTGATCATTTCCTTGAATTTATTCACCGGCATGGTAAGCATCCCATGTCTTTCACGGGGATACAGATTCTTCGCTAACTGCTGACTCAGGGTTGAACCTCCACCGGAGCTTTTGTTGCCCATCAAAACAGACTTAAAGAAAACCCGAAACAAGCTACGGGTATCTACGCCGGCATGATCATAAAAACGGGCATCTTCGGTAGCAATGAGCGCCTCAATGAGTTGGGGAGAGATATCTTTATAGGCGACCTCGGTTCGGTTTTCGCGAAAGTATTTTCCCAGGAGTTCGCCGTCAGAAGCGTAAATCTCAGAAGCCTGATGATTCTGGATCTGCTTGAGGGCATTTTCCGTAGGGATGTTTCCAAAGGCGCCCCATTTGACAGAAAGAAAAAGGATAAGGACGGACAAAATGCCCAAGGCCACTAAGCCTCCCAGAATTTTAGCTCCCAGGATGACTTTGGGTTTATATTTTTCCCAGCGCTGTACCCAAGGGGTAGGGGAGGAGGAATGATCTACCGGCTCCGACTGCATTGCTTTTCCTTAACCATGAATGGCTTCACTCTTTCCATAACGAGAGATGACCTCACCTTCGTATTCCAGGAAATCCTGCCACCGTTTATCTACGTCCACCTCTGGACAAAGTTCCCGGGCCAGCTTGATGAAAAGCGTATAATGTCGGGCCTCTGAAACCATCAGGTCATGATAAAAAGCTGACAATTCCTGGTCCTCGATATTTTGAGACAAAACGCTGAAGCGCTCGCAGCTCCTTGCTTCAATCATCGCAGCAAATAGCAATTTATCCGCCAGGCTTTGAGCCTGAGTTTTGCCTTTTACCCGAATAAACTTCACCAATTCATTCACATAAGAGTCTTTCCTTTCTGGGCCCAGGGTATAACCCCGCTTCTGAATCTCATCATGCACCATCTGAAAGTGGCTCATTTCCTCCTGGGCCAGCTCGGTCATATGCTGGACCAACTCCGTGTGCTCAGGATATTGCACGATGAGGGAAATGGCCGAGGAGGCGGCTTTTTGCTCACACCAGGCGTGATCAGTAAGGATTTCTTCTATATTTTTTTCCGCCACATGTTTCACCCAGCGCGGATCGGTTTTCATTTTTAATCTCAGCATACCTATTTCACTATTTTTCGATAGGGCAAATTTACAAAACGACCCGCAAAAAAAAGCCTGACTCATCGAGCCAGGCTTGTCCGTTCATGCAAGGGGGATTACTTAAGGAATTTTCCCAGCAATCCGCCAATATCGTCAATCACGCTACCGTCTCCGTCGCGGTCGAGCAGACCAGAAATCATGCTCATCGCCGCACCAGAAGTTTGCTGCGCATTGTTTCTTTCTCCGAGCAGTAGGCCGGCGATCCCACTGGCATCCAGTCCCTGCTGACTTTTGGTTTTACCCAACATACCCATGACCAGGGGAGCGAGGTTTTCGAGGAGGTTCCCAGCTTGTCCCTGTCCCAGGCCACTCATTTGGCTCAGGCCAGCTTCCACCATACCGCGGTTTCCGCCAAAGATGTGTCCGAGGATACCGGCTCCAGAACCATTGTCTGTGCTGGAGAGGAATCCACCCAGGTTATCTAAAATGCTTCCGTCGTGATCTTTGCTCAGGGCATTGGTCAGAGAAGCAGCTCCATCATTGGTAGAGGCATTTTTGGCTAAGGCACCCACGATCATTGGTAGTGCCGCAGTGATCGCGCTTTGGGTAGTTCCTTCGTCAGCGCCTAATTGTCCGGCCAGTCCGGAAAGGGCAGAACCAGTGATTTGTTGTGTTAAAGAATCGAGTAACGACATATGTATTTTCGGTGGGTTAAAAGGTTGAAATATTGAATCTTTGTTTTGATGACGGGCTAAAGTGGCGCGGGGTCACATCTTCAATATAAAGATTCTGAGCTTTTCACAAAGTAGCATCTGCTTCTTTTTCTTTCCGGGGCTTCTTTTCCCCGCTTCCGCCCCTTAATTTTGGCTCATGCAGCTACCTTATCCTATAGAGATTGGAACGGAAGTCCTGAGGGCCTTAGCCGATCTTTTGGCAACCCGTCCGTATTCCCAACTGCTGGTATTGATGGACCATCATACCGAAGCTGACTGTTATCCCAAACTGAAGCCTTTCCTACCGGCCCATGAAGCTTACAGCATTCCCCCCGGCGAGCAGGCTAAGCATCTAGGGACCTGTCAGATGATCTGGGAAAAAATGACCGAGCTGGCTTTTGACCGCAATGGGGTGGTGCTCAATTTAGGTGGCGGGGTAATCGGAGACATGGGCGGTTTTGTGGCCAGCACCTATAAGCGAGGCGTAGATTTTATCCAGATTCCCACCACCTTGCTGTCTCAGGTAGACGCCAGCGTTGGCAGTAAATTGGGCATTGACTTTCAGGGCTATAAAAACCACATCGGCTTATTTAATGATCCGCAGGCCGTGATCATCTATCCGGATTTTCTGGAAACCCTCTCTGATCGCGAATTGCATTCCGGCTTTGCAGAGGTGCTAAAACACTACCTCATCGCTGATAAAGAGGCTTGGGAGGAGGTCTGTAAAGGGGGCGCTTTACGGGAAATGGACCTGGCAGAAATGATCCGGAGGAATGTCGAAATCAAATCCCGGATCGTGGCAGAAGACCGCCTGGAGAGAGAGGCGCGCAAGGCCTTAAACTTTGGCCACACCATCGGTCATGCGGTAGAGAGCCAAATGCTGGAATCGGATGCGCCCTTGTTGCATGGGGAAGCCATCGCTTTGGGCATGGTCTCGGAAGCCTTTATCTCGAAAGAAAGAGGCTTGATTTCTGCCGAGGCCCTGGCGCAAATAACGAAAGTGATCCGTCGGTACTATCCTCACCGGGTAGACGCCACCACGCCTGTGGAAGCGATTTATGACCGGGCCCTGAATGACAAGAAAAATTCCGGAGGAAAAATTCTTTGTACCCTGCTTTCCGGGCTGGGCAGCTATGTCGTCAACCAGGAAATTGACGCTTCGGATATTGCGAACGGACTCCTTTACTACGCCCAATCTTAGCATATGGCTTATCTCAAAGCGTTTCAGCAGCATCAACCTCAGATTCATCCCTCCGTTTTTTTGGCAGAAGGCAGCATCGTCATCGGTCAGGTAGAGATCGGCGCGGACAGCAGCGTATGGTATCACGCGGTCCTGCGGGGAGATGTCGGTGCCATCAAAATCGGCGAACGCACCAACATTCAGGATGCCAGCATCCTCCACTGCACCACCGGCCTGACGCCAACCATCATTGGCAATGATGTGGTCGTAGGGCACCGAGCCATCATCCACGGAGCCACCATCGAAGACGAAGTGCTGATCGGTATGGGGGCCATCGTGTTGGATCAGGTGCTCGTCCCCAAACACACCATCGTAGGAGCAGGGGCCCTGGTCCCTCAGGGAAAAGTCCTGGAAAGCGGCTGGCTCTACGCAGGTGTGCCTGCCAAGAAAATCAAACCGCTCAGTCCTCCCCAGATTCAAATGATCAAGCTGGGCGCCTTGCATTATATCGAGAACGCCAAAGCGCACGGCGAGCTATAATTTTTTTCTATGCTCGATTAAACCTCCCGGCAGGCCTACCGTCTAAGGTCTGTTTGGAAGGAACTCCTTCCTCACTTTTACAACAACAAACCATTTTCTAGATGAAACGCCTGATTTTTCTGGCTAGCCTTTGCTTTGCCCTTACGCTCGCCTTACCCACTGCTACCCAAGCCCAGGTCGTAGTCGTACGCCCCAAAGCCCCCGCTGTCATTCTCAAACCTGAAGTATGTGGTCCGCAATCCGTCTGGGTAGCCGGACACTGGGATTGGAATCGTCGTACCAAATCCTACGTCTGGGTGAAAGGCCGCTGCGTATCCAAGCGAAGAGGTTTTCGCTATGCCCCGGGACAGTGGAAAAGAGTCCGGGGAGGCTGGCGCTGGGTTCCCGGTGGTTGGGTACGCGTGCGTGTCCGCTAGCAACGATATATCTCCGAACACACCTATGCCTTTTGATTAGCGCTTGTAAGCTAAGTTAAGGAGGTCCCGGCCGGGACCTCTTTTTTTATCGGGCAAACACCCGTCGCACCCGGGGACTGATGCGAACCAGAATTTCGTAAGGGATGGTATCTACCTTGCGGGCCATTTCCTGGACCGAAAGAAAAGCCTCGCCTTGCCGACCAAAAATCACCACCTCATCTCCTGCCCGCGCATCTGGCACATCCGTCACGTCCAACATCAACATATCCATGCAGATCCGGCCAAAGGTGGGTACCCGCTTCCCTTTTAGCAAAAAAGAAAGCACCCCATTGCCGCCAGCCCGGGGAATGCCATCCGCATAGCCAATCGGTAAAGTGGCAATGCGAGAAAGTCTTTCTGTCCGCTGTGCCCTTCCGTAGCCAATGCTCACGCCCGCCGGATATTCGCGGATTTGACTGATCGCGGCATGCAAACTGCCGATTTCCTGTAAGCCCAGGCTAGATTTCTCGCCCTCGATGGGATCAATCCCATACAAGCCGATGCCCAGGCGAACCATGTCCAGGGTATAGTTTGGAAAGCGCAACAGTCCTGCGGTATTCAGGACATGACGAAACGCCTGAAGCCCCAGGGCTTCCCGTAACTGCGCATACATCGCCTGGTAGCGATGGATTTGTTCCAGGCTAAAAGCGTCTTCCCGTGCGTCATCTGCCGCCGCCAGATGGGTCAATACCGTCAGGACCTGAATGTCCGGGAATTGCTGGATGCGACGGATCAGCTCAGGGATGTCAGCCTCGGCAAACCCCAGTCTTCCCATCCCCGTCTCCAATTTGAGATGGATAGGGTAGGAGCGTTTACCCGCCAATCGAGCTGCGCGAACGAACCTTTCCAGGAAGTCAAAATTGGACACTTCTGGCTCCAGGTCATATTGCAGCAGGGCTTCAATGCTATGCAAAGCGGGATTCATGACCATGATGGGCAGCTCAATCCGGGCCTTTCGCAAGGCAATGCCCTCAGAAGCATAAGCCACCGTCAGATAGGTAGCCCCGGCTTTTTCCAGTTCCTCTGCAATCTCCCATGTGCCGCTCCCATAAGAAGCAGCCTTGACCATGCACATGGTTTTGGTTTCGGTAGGAAGTTTCGCCTTGAGCAGACGGTAATTTTCTCCCAAGGCCTGTAGATCGATTTGGAACCAGCTGGCGTTCAGGGTCGGATTCAGGAGGGGAATCAATTGTTCCAGGGCAAAGGCCCGGGCTCCCTTGAGGAGGACCGTGCTATGCTGGAAGTCGGCATACTGGATGGCGTCACGCAGCTGAGCGGTATCAGGGTAGCTCTGAAAAGAGGTTAGTTGACAAAAGGTCGGCCCGACCGCATAGACTTGTTCTTTACCAAACAGTCGTGTGGCTTCTGCCAGCACTTCACGCTGTACGGAGGCCTGTTGCTCCCCAAGGTGCGGAATATCGGTCAGGATGAGTTGGCGCTTATCATGGGTGCCGGTTTGCCGCAGGAGCTGCATGGCATGATAGACGGACTCGGTATCGCTATTATAGGAGTCGTTGATGAGAATGACTTCCGGATTATCGGTGATCATTTCTACCCGCATCTCCACGGGACGCAGCCAGGCCATTCGCGATATGAGATCAGGCCAGTCTCCCCCCAGTTTCAGGGCCACCAGCAGGGCCAGAGCAGCATTTTCCCGGGCAGCAGCTCCGCCTTCCGGCCAGGATAAGCGGGCCTGTTGGCCGCTTTTTTTGTCCCATACTCCCTCATCTTTTATCAGCACCAAATCATCGGCTTCCTGTTCTCCCACGGTTTGTAAAGAAAAACCGAATGGTCTGATGGTTTCCATAACCTCCTCCTGACCGCTTCCCAGACAGACCATTTCTGTGCCTTCAAATAGCTGCAACTTTTCAGTTAACTTCTCATCAAAGGAGGAAAAACCTTCGGCATGGGCCGAACCCATATGGGTCAGCACCCCCATGGTAGGTTGGATCATCGGCCACAGCCCGGCCATGTCTCCTGCTTCGGAGATCCCCGCTTCTATCAAGGCTATATCCGCCTGCGGATGCATGCGCAAAAGCGATAGCGGCACCCCTAACTGGCTGTTGTAGCTCATGGGGCTCTTTACGATCTCATATTGCGATTCCAATAAGGTAGCGATCCATTCTTTGACGATGGTCTTGCCATTGCTCCCAGTGATCCCTACTACCGGATAGGCAAAGCGCTGCCGATGATACATGGCCCATCTTTGCAGGGCTTCCAGCGGCACATCGCAGAGTATATAGTTGACCTGGGGTAAATCCAAAGGGCGGTCTACCATAAAATGGCGAACTCCTTTGTCGTAAGCATCCTGGATAAATGCATGCCCATCACGATTGGCCGTGGTCAGGGCAATGAATAAGGTCTCAGTACCGTGACTGATGGTTCGGCTATCATAGGCTACGTAGCGCAGCTTGGGCAGGGGCCAGAAGCCCTGATGCAAGTCTTTTGCCAAGGCGGCTTCGGCGATTTCCTGAATAGTATAGGGGGTACCCAGCATACCTTGGCAAAATACAAATATTTTCTGGCGGCTAACTGGGCCATGAACCCTTGTCCCCAAAAGCTATAATTGGGCGATGGAGATAGTCTTGGCAAAGCTATTTCCTTCTATGCGCAGTGCTTTGGCCAGAACGGGAATCTGGCGGGTATGCCATAGCAGTTGATAGGGGAGATTGGCTTGCATATCGCCATCATAGAGGGAAAAGAGGGATTGCCCTGCTTCGTCGGCAAAATATACTCTGACATGCTCCCTTTTCCAGATCGCCATTTTCAGGGCGCGCTCCTCGGTTTGACGTTGGACCTGCCAACTTAGCTTCTCTCGAGTTTGGTGACGGAGGGCCTGAACCGGCCCGTGAATTTTTTCTCCGCCTTCCATCAGGGCCGTAAGTCGAAAGCGATAGTTTCCGGGTTGTACCGGGCCTGAGGTCCATGGCAGGGAAGCCGCTTGATCAGGGCGAATAAAATCAATGGTTTGAAATTGTCCCTGGGTTCGTGCCTGCTCAATCTGATAGCCTAACAGGCCTTTTTCTGCTTGCAAATTCCCCGTTAAATAAACCACACCCTGCCTACTGAGGAAGTGATGGCTCGTAAAGGAAATGGGTTGCAGCGCGGCTGAAAGGGTATCAGTAAATTCCCAATCCAAATTTGGGATCACCGTCTCGATGATGGTTTCATCGGTTTCAGTTAAGCGGAGCGGATTTCTTTTGTATTGAATGCTGATAGATTCTCCCGGCAAGATGGCCAGTCCGCGAATGATCCAATTTGTTTCACTAACCTGAATATCCTGGGGAGCAGCATCCGAGAGAACCCGAAAAGTAGTGGGTTCCCATCCATCTGTCAGGGCCTTGATTTCCAAGTCAAGCGCATGTTCCTTTTCATAGGCCAGTCCGCCTTCAGGGTTCCGAAGGGTAAGTTCCTCATAGCCATTTTCATACCGCTGTAATTCATAGACCAGCGGTATAGGCAGCACATGAACCCCTGTTAGTTTATCTGGGGTGAGGGAAAAAAAGCCTTGCTCTCCCAGATCAAAAGCCAATTGCGGTTGGATGTATACCTCCGGTTCCGTCAACTGGGTAGGCAATTGAACCGCTACCGAAAAGCCCATGTGATGAGCTGTGCCCTGGGGGATGCCCCGGATCAGAAGTCGGCTATCTCTCCCCACCAAAGCTTGTTCCACGCCTTGCCAGTTTCCTTTGTTCCCTTCAAAGCTATGCGGAACAAATCGGGCGCCGGTCGCCTCATCCAGGGTTACCACCACCGTCAATAGACTGTCCGCTGGATAGCCGGACAGCTGCGCGGTAAACTCATAGGTAAATCGAAGCTGTTCTCCGGCCTGGGCCAAACTAGCTTCCGCTTCGATCTGGCAGGAAGCGGCGCCTAGTTGCGGTTTGGAAAGATCCTGGTAGAGGAGAAAAGCACATAGGACCAGACCTGCCCCCAGGCTGCCGAGCCAGCGTTGTTTTTGAGATAAGGACTGATGGGTGTCGATTGATAAAGGGAGCCGGGAGAAATACCGCTTGGACATGGAAAATAGCTTTGTCCTCAAAGTAGGGGAGGAGGGGCTTTTTCCGGTGCCACTAAGCAGGCTTTCATTACATCTGTTGGATATTCCGATTTTTTGTTTAAATATCCGTAAGCACCAAAAAAACGGGCGCGAAATTCGCGCCCGTTTCGGAGAATATATGTCTTGAGATTAGTTGGGGCTACCCACTCTAACCATAGCACAGCGGAATCCAATAGTTGCGCTGGAAGAGTCTGCGTTGAAGAATCTTCTGGCGCCAGGAGAGAGGTAGTAAGCTACATCATACCAGCTTCCGCCACGATATACTTTTACGTTGTCGAACCCGTCGTTGCCAGGATTGGCATTCGGATCTGGGTTGTACAGCAATGATTCTTTTGGCTTGTAAGAGATATCATCCAACCAGTCGTCGGGACGAATCTCAGTTTTACCTTTTCTACGGTAAGGGTTAAAGTCATCTACATCTTCGAAAGCCAGCACCCGGTAGTTATCCTGGGTCCACTCAGCCACGTTTCCAGACATATTGTAGAGACCAAAGTCATTCGGGGTGAACTCACGTACCGGAGAGGTAATCATGTACCCATCGGTCATGTGTTTGCCATCACCACCTTGCCATCCGGCGTAGTCACCGCGACCTCTTTTGAAGTTCGCTCTGAATTGCCCTTTGCGGTTACGCAGGGACTTTCCTTCCCAGGCATAGATTTCACTTTCCTGGATGCCACGGGCGGCGTATTCCCACTCAGCTTCGGTAGGCAGACGGTAAGAAGGATAGAGGATGGCATTTTCATCATCTTCAGAAAGGCCGTCATTGACAGTTTCTGTTCTCCACTTACAGTATTCATTGGCCTGGTGCCAGTTCACCCCTACTACAGGGTACATGGCGAAGGCTTCGTGGTTATAATAAGTTTCAGCGTAAGGATCGTTGAAAGCCAGGTCGCGACGCCAAACATTTGTGTCGGGCAATAAGTCGTCATACTTCAGACGTCCATTGGCCCCACCATTCTTTTTCACGTCCCACAGGAATTCTTTCCAGTCTACGTTAGCTACCTCAGTTTCATCCATGTAGAAACTCTGCACGGTAACCTGACGCTGACGGTTATCCATTTTGAATTCGATATCCTTTTCCCCTCCTCCCATCAGGAAGGAACCTCCTCTGATCAGTACCAGACCTGGCGCAGGATCAGATTCTTTCCACTTGCGAGGCTTATAGGTTTCTCCTTCAGTGTATTTCCGCCCTGTCTTGCTACTTTTCTTGCCAACGAGGTTGATCTTGGCTTTGTGATTGGTACACCCGACTGTCATGCCTAAGGCAAAGATGGCAGTCAGCGCGTAAATAAGACTTCTCCTTTTCATAAGTAAGACGATGATTAACAGCTTAAATAATTACGACGGGTAGATTTCAATTATTGTCGCGAATATTAAGTGGATTTTCAATTAAGTAATGTTAAAACGCGCAGAAGTTACGAATCTTCCGTTTTGAGATCAAAACTTAGGACATGGTAAGCTGCGGTGTTTCATGCGTCGAGGCCGGTTAGGCTGCTCGAACTGAAGATTCAGTGATATCTCATGGGAGCCGCCAGAGATAGACTGAGTCAGGTCTCCAATGGTGTAGTCATATGAGTAACCGAAGCTAAAAGCACCATATTGAATACCGATCAATCCGATCACGGCATCCTGGTGTCTGTACCATACTCCAAAGACCATGGGCTCTGCGTTCACATATAATCCACCATCAATCTGCGTGAACTCACCCTGCATTTTATATAAGAATACAGGCGAGATCGAAATTTCCCTACGGTTTCTCATTTGTTGTACCGGAATTTTTATTCCACCGGTTACCGTATACTTCCGTGGGAGGATGGCATAAGGTACACTCAGGTTAGGAAAACTGAACTGCTCACGCGGCTGCGTAATGTGGTTCACGGTGAATCCCAACCAGGCATATTTGTTGAAATAAGCGAGACCGGCGTTTACGTCAGGACGAACCTGAGACTGCGACCAAAGCGAAGCAGGCTCATTGGTTGGACGTACAAACCCATCTCTGGGATCAATCTGATCGGGAAAGCGAAGTTTGTAAAAATCAATACTTGCCTGGGTAATTCCCCCAGAAAGTCCGAAATGTAGGAAGTGCTCATCTTCTACCAGTTCCAACTGGTAAGAGTAGTTGAGCGTCATGTTCAGTTTGGCCAGGTCTCCTTCTCCGGCAACGTCGGAGTTGAAGTTTACCCCGAGTCCCTGGGTAGTTCCCAGAAAGTTGACGGGCTGGTCATAAGAGAAGGAAAATTGCTTGTAGTAGCCGGGAATGTTGATCCATTGGGCCCGGTAGTTCATCGCAATGCGAGGCCCGATGCCAGCACCGGTAAAAGCAGGATTCAGCATCACCTGATTTGAGTAAAATTGTGAGTACTGAGGATCCTGTGCCCGGAGATCGGTCAGGAAGCCTAGCAAGCAGACTAGTGCTACCGTATAATGTGCCAGCGATTTTTTCATGTTCGCAACAGTGTTAAAATATCTCATTGAGTGGGACTATGCCTATAAATGAACAATCGGATAATTCGCAATGAGAAAAAAAAGTTAGCTGGTTGGAATGTTCAAAAAACCCCATATTCCTGAATGCAAGGTGAAGGATTTTTATCTCAAAAACCAATGAAATCTCAAAGCGCTCCTACATCTGGTTTAATATTAACCATTGAAGGAAGGAATTATTGAAATTGTAACACAAATTAATACAAATTCCGGTTTTTTTCCCCTACCATCCTAGCCATAAATCTTTTCCCTACTATTTGGCTAATCAGACCGGGACTCATATTTTAGACAACTACTAACCCAAAAACGCATGGCTGAACGGAGTAGTATATTCGATATGATTGGTCCTATCATGATAGGACCCAGTAGTTCTCATACGGGTGGCGTAGTCCGGATTGGTCGGGTTGCGCATCATTTATTCGGGCAGATTCCCCCCAAAGCCATCATCACTTTTTACAATTCTTTTTCCCGAACCTATGAGGGCCACGGCAGTGATCGGGCCATTCTGGGCGGATTGATGGATATGCCGCCAGATGACGAAAGGTTGAAAAAAGCCCTCGATCATGCCAAAAAACTGCCCCTGGATTTTACCTTTAAGGCCGTCTTCAATGCTTCTGCCCTACATCCCAATGCCATTCGGGTAGAATTAGACCATGAAGGTAAGCAACTCAATATGCTCGGGGTCAGCCGGGGAGGCGGGCTCATCTCTATTGTAGAAATCGACGGATTCCGTTGCAATATCTCAGCCCAGCACCCCACGCTTATTCTCACAGCTGAGGATGTCCATGGCAGTATTGCTTTTATTTCCAGCGTAATCGCTCATGATGACTGTAACATCGGCACCATGACCGTCGATCGAAGTGGAAAAAACGACCGTGCCAAGCTCGTCATGGAGCTGGATTCCTCCCTCAGACCCCTCACCATAGATTATATTCGCAGTTTAAGCTGGGTAGAAGAAGCCATTTATTTCGCTCCACCAGCCGAGTAAGCTTGCTAAGTAGCAGAAAAAGCAAGCTTTGAGCTTTTTATCTTGGAGCCAAATTGTACTTTAGGATCAGAAAAGTTTTCCTTGCCTAAGCAAGTAGCTTTTTGAAGAAGACCTGCGTCTTCTACATACAACTCTATTTTCTCTTAATCACTAGCGCTAATATTTAGCCTGCCAAACAGGAAAAGAAATCATGTTGACCAGAATTTACCTCTGCATGTTGATCATGGCATGTTTCAGCTTTCCGCTCCAAGCCCAAAACGACAATATCTGGAGTCTCCGAAAGTGTCTGGACTATGCCAAGGAAAACAATCTACAGTTGCAGCAAGCACAACTTAACCTGGAATCCAGCGAGGTCGAATTGGCCCGGAACCGGGCCAGTCGCATGCCTAACCTCAATGCCGGCGTAGGAACCGGAGCTAACTTTGGGTATGCCATTAATCCATTTACCAACCAGTTTGTAAACCAAACCACCCAAAGCCTCAATGCAGGCTTGAGCTCAGGGGTGACCATTTATAATGGGGGACGACTGACCAATAGCATCAATCAGGCCGCGATTGATTATAAAGCACGCTCCTTCGATCTGGAGCAGGCAGAATATGATCTTTCTCTCAATGTGGTATTGGCCTATCTGAACATCCTCAGAAATGCCGAGATCGTGGAGAGTGCCAAAACCCAGGTCATTTCTACCAAGCAACAAAGGGATCGGACCGAAAAGCTGGTCAAAGCCGGTAACCTGGCTCAGGCGGATTTACTCCAATTGGAATCTCAAATCGCCACCAATGAACTGGCCGTGGTCAATGCCCAGAACCTGTTGGAAACCGCCTATCTGAACCTGATGCAGATTCTGCGTCTGGATCCCAGTCAGGCTTTTGGCATCGTAAAGCTGGAGCTGGATGATCCAGAAGGAAACCTCATGGAAGGCATGAACCTGGGAGAGATCATGAATCGCGCCAACGAAACCCAGCCTTTTGTCAAAAGTGCTGAGCTGGATGTGGAAAGCTCGGAATTGGGCGTAAAAATAGCCCGCTCCAATATGATGCCTTCGGTTACAGCTTCTGGAAGTGTGGGAACAGGATGGGCCAGTGGGCGTGCCATTCCAACCGGAGAAATAGAAACCCTGGTAGATACCATAGCCTTCCCCCTTTCTATCAATAATGGAGAGTTTTCTGATGCCAGAAGCATCGCTACTTCTACCAAAAACCTGACGGAGGCCTACACCTTCCCTCGCCAGATGACGGACAACATCAATGCTTCAGTGAGTCTGAGCCTTAATATCCCCATCTACAACCGTAGGAATAACCTTTCCGGCATTCAGCAGGCCGAAATCCAGCAGAAAAGAGCGGTTCTCAATGCGGAGATCACCAAGCAAACCCTGGAACAGAATATTCAGCAGGCTTATGTCAACGCCAAAAGCGCCTTGAGCACCTATTCCTCAACCAATAAGCAGATTGAAGCGCTTTCCCTGACCTTTAACAATGCGGAAAAACAATTCAACCTGGGGATCCTTAACTCGGTCGATTACCTCCTGGCTAAAAACAACCTGGATCGGGCACAAAATGACCTGGTACAGGCCAAATACGATTACATTTTCCGGATCAAAGTCCTGGACTTTTACCTGGGCAAGCCCCTGGATTTCTAATCTCCTGATAATAAAACACTTAAACCCGAATGAGGCGATTTGCTTCATTCGGGTTTTCTTTGCCTTGGATAAGCAGGAATCCCGCTTCGAAAGTACCCTTTCGCCCAAATATTCCTTAAGTTTGTTGAAATCAGAGATTTTTTTCATCCCTTCCCATGATTTTCCGGTCTCTATTCCAAAGCGTATTCATGCACCTCCTATCTTTTCGCCTACTTTCCCCGTTTAGCTGGTTGGCTGTTTGTTGTTTGCTGGGACTCGCCTGTGGGTCTCCTCAAACCAGTGTACAGCTTGATGCCGCCAGCGTTCGTACCCTCCACTCCCGGGTTTCCGAAGCGGGCGTGATCCAGCCCACGATAGAAGTACCCATTGCGCCCGATGTCTCTGGAGAAGTGGTATTTATTGGCGTAAAGGAAGGACAAAAAGTGAATAAGGGAGATCTGCTCATTACCATACAGCCGGATGATTACCGGGCTGTCCTTGAGCAATCGGAAGCCTCTCTCAGCCGGGCCAAGGCAGACTACCTGCGGGCCAAGGCTGCAGTAGCCGAACAAGAGGCAAGGGTCTTGCAGGATTCGCTGATCATGAAGCGCAATATGGAGCTGTTTGAAGAAAAGGTCGTTTCCAAACTAGATCTGGAAAATTCCCAGACTAGCTATAAAGTATCCCGTTCCAAGCTCGAATCTGCCCGGTATCAGGTTCAGGCTTCCTTTTATCAGGTCAAAACCTCCGAAGCCTCTCGCAAGCAAGCCCGCCAAAACCTGGATCGAACCAATATCTACTCTTCTATTGATGGTACCATTACCTCACTCGATGTCGAAATAGGGCAGCGGGTGGTAGGAACCAGCCAAATGGCCGGAACGGAAATCCTTAAGATTGCTGACCTGGCCAAAATGGAAGTGGTGGTAGAAGTAAATGAAAATGACATTGTCAATGTTAACCTCGGAGATTCTGCTACCGTAGAAATCGATGCCTATCCTGGAGAGTTTTTTTATGGGGAAGTCATGGAGATCGCCTACTCTGCCAATGTCACCGGGGCAGCCTCCGCAGACCAGGTAACCAATTTTGAAGTCAAAGTAGAAGTTTCACCTGCTTCTTATCAGCATCTGGCGCAAAATCGCCAGGAAGAAAGCCCTTTTCGTCCAGGCATGACTGCCCTCGTGGAAGTCTTTACCCAGATGGTGGAAAATGCCGTCGTCGTGCCCATTCAGGCAGTTACCTTAAGAAAATCCGATAGCACGAAAGAGGAAGAAAGTGAGGTGGTTTTTCGCTATGACGGAGCCCGCGTGGTTCAGGTTCCGGTGAAAACAGGGATTAGCGACGACCAGTACATCGAAATCTCTCAAGGCTTAGAGAAGGAAACCAAAATCGTGGTTGGCCCATATCAAACGCTTTCGGAGAGACTCCGGGACGGCATGGAAGTCACCACCTATACCCGGAGGGCGAAAAAGTAAACTTTGTGGGAGAGAAAACGCCTCTCCGCTTGGCATTGTAGATTTTTTTAACTCCCTTGTCACGAAGCAGTTCACTCGCTTGTCGATAGATAAAAGTTAGCTTAACACATGGCCTCAGAAACAACAACCGAAAAAAAGCCTAAAGTAGGGGTACCCGATTGGGTACAGGAAATAAAACGTAAATACCTCTCCCAGAATGTATCACAGTTTATCGTTCATGGCAACATCAACGATTATGTACGGGTGCAGCGGGAGGAGGAAAACAAATACTACCGCATCCGGGAGTTCCTCAACGAGGAGATGTTCAAATACAAGGACATCGTCATCTACTATGACCGAGCCGCAGGGATTCGATTTAAGGATGACCGGACTTTCGGCGGTGATAGCTCGACTCGTAAGGAATTCGTTTCTACCCTGAAGTTGTTTGATGAACTTACCTCCAACAATTTCAGTGAGTTGACCCGGAATCCAGCCCGCTCCTTTTTTACCCTTGATACCTATTTCAACCTCATGGTCAACCGGGATTTCATCGATGCCTGGTTCAAGGAGGTAGAAGAAAATATGCTCAAGTCGGAAAGGGGAGAAATTGATGAAGAAGAAGCGGATGCCAAAAGCGCCGATATCATCGACCGCTTTATCAAGATGACCTTGCCGGATTTTGATGAGGATACCAAGAAAAAAAGGGAATCCCTCAAAAGCCTCAAAGCCCGCTTAGAGCAGCTCAAAGAGAAGTTGGACAAACCTAAGTCCATTGCCTTCATCATCGACTATGCGGAGACCCTCATCCCGATGACGGAAAACTCCAGCTATCGTCCTGATGAGCACATGCTGCTGGTCTTCATGCAAAAATGGGCCAAGGAGAAAAAGTTCCTTGATGCGGATATGACCATCATGGTGATTTCAGAAACCCTGGAAAGCCTGAATGCGCAGTACGTCCGTAACCCCTACACCTACGACGTATCCCTGCCTTATCCGGATGAGGATGAACGCCTCACCTTTATCCAGGATTTTTTCAAGCTAAATGAAGGCAGCAAGGACCAGTTTGAAATGAACGAAAAAGTCCTGGCCAAGAATACGGCCGGACTGGGGCTGGTTCACCTGGACACCATCATGTCTGAGGCAGCCCGAAATAAAATCAACTTCACCAACGAGGAGCTCACCAAGCAGAAAAAAGAAATGATCGAGGCGGAGGCTGGTGGCTTACTGGAATTTGTCCAAAGTAAATTCAGCCTTAAACACGTGGCCGGTCACGCCCAGGCCAAAAAGCATCTCATGGATGCGGCCAGGGCCTTGAAAAACGGCAGGCCTGACGTCATGCCGATGGGCTATCTGATCTCCGGCCCGGTGGGAACGGGAAAGACCTTCATGATCAGTTCTTTCACCAATGATGTCGGGGTGCCCATGGTCTTGCTGAAAAACTTCCGGGGCATGTATGTGGGGCAATCCGAATCTAACCTGCAAAAGGTGTTGAAGATCCTGAAAGCCATGTCACCCGTGGCGGTCATGATTGACGAAGCTGATGCCTATCTCGGTAATCGCTCCAACAGCGGGGGCAGCGGCGTCAACAGCCGGATTTTCTCCATGCTGGCCAGTTTCATGTCTGATTCTGATAACAGAGGAAAAATCATTTGGTTCCTGGTTACAGCCCGCCCGGATTTGATGCCGGTGGACTTCAAACGGCAGGGTAGGGCAGAGGAGCACATTGCGCTCTTTTATCCAGAAACCCTGGACGAAAAGAAAGAGCTGCTGGAGGTGATGCTCAAAAAGACGGACCTCGACTATATGGAAATGGACGAATTTGATGAAGAGTTCTTCGAAGATCTTCCGGTTCGCTCTGGCGCAGATATGGAAGCAGCCCTTACCCGGGCCAAGTTTAAAGCGGCGAGCCTTGGCATTGACAAGGTGGACGTGGATATGATTGCCCAGGTCTTTAATGATTTCTTACCTCCGACTTATCCAGAAGAAATCGAGTTGATGACCTATTCGGCCGTGCTGGAATGTACCTCCAAAGAGTTGCTCCCTCCGAAATACCGGGAGATGACCCGACAGGAAGTGCTCGAAGCGGTCGAAGATTTGAAATCGCGAATTCGATAAAATAGAAGATAACCTCCTAAAGGCCAGTAGATTGCTGGCCTTTTTTTTTATACTCCCAAACCCGAGAGCCAATCATCTACCACCCCTCCCATTTCCGTAAAAATATCTTCCGGATTGGTACGGGTTCGTTTTAAAATCTTATATCCGTGATTACCTGTTTCCAGCAGGTGCAAGCGCGCCTTTTCTCCCAGGGATTCAATCAGGGGTATATACAAATCCCGTTGGGTAAAGGTATCGCGATCTCCACTCAGAAAGAGCATGGGAAAAGGAATATCTGGCAAATGCTCGGCCCGTTTTAAGGTGGGTTTTCCAGGGGCATGCAAGGGAAAAGAAAAAAAGATCAGCCCCTGTACCGCAGGAAAATCTTCTTCTACGGAGGCCAGGGAAGTCATCCTGCCGCCGAAAGAATGTCCTCCTGCCAGCAAGGGTAACTCCCCTAGGCGTTCCCGGGCGGTTCGAATGGCGGCTTTGACCGTAGAGAGAGAAACAGCCACGGCATCCCTACCTCCGCCGGGCTCCATATAAGGAAACTGATACCGAAAAGTGGCTACCCTCCGGGCAGCCATGGCCAGGGCGATATTCTCCATATTCTGGTGCCGCATGCAGGCGCCTGCACCATGCCCAAGAACGAGCAATGCCCGAGCCTCCTCCGGTGCATAAAGAAGAGAGGAGACTTCTCCTTTTTCCTCGTGGGCTATAAACCGCCCTTCTTCCTGTTTCATATTATTCCGATTGGGAACAGCATTTTTCCGTGCTATCCGTCTATCAAAAATACCGATAATCTTATTTTCACCGAGCGGACAGGGGTCTTTTTCAAACTTATTGCTTATTTTTTCCTGACCCACACGAACCAGCGCCGATTGACATGTCTAACCTCCGTCGCCCCAAACCCTGGGAACATATCAGTGGACCACCCATTGAGGAAAGGGATTACCTGAACCGCAGACAGGTATTGCGATCCCTGGGCCTCATAAGCCTGGGCCTGAGTTCCGGAATTTCTCTGGACATGATTCCCCATGAGGAGGCCCCGTCCTTCCATTTTAAAGGAGAGGAAAAATATTATCCTGCACCCCGCAATCCTGCCTTTACCCTCGACCGGGACCTCACCCTGGAGTATACTGCCAGCCATCACAATAACTTCTACGAATTCATTCACCCCAATATCAAGTACAACATCTATCAGGTATATCGGCATACCTCGGGCTTTGATACCAGTGACTG
>JBCBGC010000131.1:0-23884 GCA_038527215.1 Bacteroidota bacterium | reverse complement strand
GTAGGTATCAAGCCGGAGAATCCAAGGGATTTTCGTGGGAGGAGGCAAAGGCCAGGATTCATGACCAAGGCTAATACGTACAAGTTGATTTTGGTGCAGGAGGCCACAGATGATATGGTTGAGTTGCACCGTTTTTATGAGGAAGTAGCAAAGGGACTTGGAGATTATTTCTTGGATCAGCTTGGTATTTGCTTTAGTCAACTAGAAGAGAATCCTAACATCTGGCAGTTTGCAAAAACAAAAGCAGAGGGATTAAGGAGAGGTATCGTACCAAAACCCCAGGTGATTTTTTTATATACAGTCGAAGGAAAGGAGGTGCGGGGTTTGTCTCTGAAAGATGCTAAGTCGAATTGGAAAACATAGCCTAACCTAAAAAGCCCCGGATGATCACCATCCGGGGCTTTTTCTATATCTATCTTTTCTCGCTATACAGTCTGCTTAATGGCGTTTGCCATGGTCAGACCGATTTCGGCAGGTGTTTCTACCACGTGAATGCCACAAGCATCCATGACTTCCATTTTGGCTTTGGCGGTTCCTTTCCCACCAGAGACAATGGCTCCAGCGTGTCCCATACGACGTCCGGGAGGGGCTGTCTGGCCAGCAATGAAGCCTACAACAGGCTTGGTTACATTATCCCGAATCCACTCCGCAGCAATCTCCTCATTGGAACCACCAATCTCTCCAATCATGATGATGCCTTCGGTGTCTGGATCCTCATTGAACAGTTTCACAATGTCAATGTGAGGGCTACCAATGATCGGGTCTCCACCGATTCCGACACAGGTAGACTGACCCATGCCCTGCTTGGTCACCTGGTCTACGGCTTCGTAGGTCAGGGTTCCAGAGCGGCTGATAATCCCAATTTTTCCAGGGCGGTGAATAAATCCAGGCATGATGCCCAGCTTACACTCTCCGGGTGTGATGACGCCAGGACAGTTTGGTCCGATCATGCGTACACCGCGGTCGTCAATATACTTTTTCGCATAAATCATGTCCTTCACCGGGATACCCTCGGTGATGGTTACGATCAAATCTACGCCTGCGTCAGCCGCTTCCATGATAGCATCAGCCGCAAAAGCCGGGGGCACAAAAATGATGGAAACGTTGGCTCCTGTTTCGGCTACCGCTTCAGCAGCAGTGTTGAATACCGGACGATCCAGGTGGGTCATGCCGCCTTTTTTGGGCGTTACCCCTCCTACAATCTGGGTTCCGTATTCGATCATCTGACCAGCGTGGAAGGTTCCTTCCTTACCAGTAAAACCTTGAACAATGATTTTAGAGTCTTTATTGACGAGTATGCTCATAAATTGGGATGATTGATTCGGGGGCAAAGATACAGTAACAAGCTTTCACACACAAAGGATATTCAGGAAAGCCGCAGGGATTTTTGGGCAAAAATTACACCAGCCTGAAGGAGCATGAATGACGAGCCAAAACTTAAGGGAAAGGGCCTGTAAAAAAACCACTTGCCGTGCATTCGCCAGGATAAGGATAAACCATCTTTGCTTCCCTTTTCCTCAGGCAGTTAAGCATGTATCAGCTGAGGACGTTCCCGTCAAAATCGTCCTTGAGAGGCCATATAGTACGATTTTTTTCCAACCCTCTTCCCAAATCTGCGTCTTTAGGGTGTATTTAATTTCCACATAAATGAAAAACCTCAATGTAAAGCGGGTCCTAACTATAGGACTGGCCAGCCTCTCCGTGCTCGTGCTGTTTGCCATTTCCGGAAGCATCTTCGAAAATGTAGATGCGGGGAAAATCTGTGTGATTCAGGCACCGATTAGTGGTGAACTTACCATTCACTTTGACCAGGGATTGAAATTCCAGGGTTTTGGGAAAGTGACCAACTACCAAAAAGAATCTGAGTACTCTTTTTCTTCAGCCAGAGATAAAGGAAAAAACAAGGATGAAAGCCTCTCCATTCGGTTTAACGATGGAGGTAAAGCTAGAATGTCTGGTTCCTTCCGCTATGAGTTGCCTATCAATGAGGCCTTGATGAGAGGCCTGCACATGAAATATGGTTCTCAGCAAGCGGTAGATCAGGAGTTGGTCCGGACCGTGATTGAAAAATCAGTCTATATGACCGGTCCCCTCATGTCTTCCAAGCAGTCGGCTGCTGAAAAACGTAATGACCTCCTTTCCTTTATTGAAGATCAGGCTAAAGTGGGGGTATACAAAACCCGCGTCCTGGAGCGCAAGGAAATTGACCCTCTTTCTGGTAAAGAAAAAACGGTAGCCATCACTGAGATTGTCAGAGACAGCAGTGGGGTGATCGAAAGACAAGATGAGTCTCCCCTCTCAAAGTTTGGGATCAACATCTATAACCTATCCCTGAACCAAATTCAGTACGATCAGGCCATTGAAACCCAGATTGCAGAGCAGCAGAACGCCATCATGCGCGTACAGACTTCTATTGCGGAGGCCAGAGAGGCCGAGCAGCAAGCCATCAAAGCTGAAGCGCAGGGTAAGGCAAAATCTGCCACCGCCAGAGCGGAAATGGAAGTTGAGAAGGTACGGGCGGTAACGGAAGCAGAGAAAAAGCGGGACGTAGCCAAACTGGCGATGGAGTCTGCTGAGTATTACAAAAAAGAGCAAATCCTCAAAGGTGAAGGTGATGCAGCGCGTAAGCGCTTGGCTGCTCAGGCCAACGGCTCTTTGGAGCAGAAACTAGAAGCCTATATACAAGTGCAGAAAAATTGGGCGCAGGCTTTTGCCAATAGCAAGCAGGCTTTTGTTCCCAACATCGTTATGGGCGGGGGCGGAAACGCCTCTAATAACTCCGCTCAGAACTGGATGAACCTCATGATGATGCAGGCTGCCAAAGATCTTTCGCTGGATATGCGCGTGCAGAAATAGCCCACCTGTCCCCTGGTGGTCGAACAAAAAAAAGCCATCCCGAGCAATCGGGATGGCTACTTTGTATGATTTTTTTCCTTAGAATCCGTAGATCAGGCCCGCGCCAAATCCGCCAAAGCTTCTTTCCAAACGATTGGTGATGTTTCCATCATTGTCTTTGTAGATCTGGTCTGCCAGCGCCTCTGCGATAGCATAATGGCCACGCACTGTCAGGGTGCCAGAACGGGACATGATCGTAACTTCAGCTACAACAGCGGGATTGATATAGCGAGAGGAACGTCTTAGGTCAGGGCTGATTTTCTCCGAAAGGTTGGTGAAAATTCCGCCTACGCCTACCCCAGCTCCAATTTTCTGCTGATTATAAATGGTAGAGTTAGCCCCAACTCTGGCCATAGCAAATACCGGAACCTGAAGCATATAGTTGATATAGCCATTCCCTACTACATTAAATCCAAAGTGCACGGATGGGTCGATTCCTACACTGACGATATCGTTTTTGTGAAAAAAGCTATAATACGTACCGAGGTTGAAGGTGTAGAAAGCGGTACGGTCGGATTGAGGGTTGGTACCCGTTTCCGAAAAGGTGGCGATTTCATAAACAAAGCCCATGTGCGGGATCAGTTTGTCACCAATCTGGGCCCGGGCTTGGGTGAAAAATACTCCTGAGATAAGGAGTAGACTCAGCAATCTATACATATTTTACTTGGTTGAATTTGACAGCGGATTTAAAATACTCAATATATCGCAAGAAAAGAATTCTCATTGTCGCTTCCCTTGCATACGATACGTAGGATGTAGGCTTTCGGTATAAAGGGATTTGATAAGAAACGTAGCAGGCTGTTTTTTGTTTATCAACCGTGTGCATCCACGGGGGATTCGTGTTCCCACTTCACGCGCTCGTGATCCAGGCTATCCACAATTTTTGGGGGATGGATGTACAAATCATAGAAAAAGAAATACACCTGCAAGCCTTTCCAGAAGATTTTTCCTGGGGGCAGGCGCACCGGCATCTCAGTTTACAAACCTGGGGGGTGGAAATGACGCTGACCGATGGGCAGGGCCACCTGGTTTTTGCAGCTTCCTACACCAATACCGAAGGCCTGGCCACGCCCCTTTTTATCCGTTACCTTCAGCAGGGGGAAGAAATCTGGCAACAAAAGGTCTTACATACCCACATCTGGCTGACGGAACCTCGTTTTTGTTTATTTCCCCAGGCCCATTCCCCGGAAAGAGATCCCCTTTACCTGGCTCGCCTGATGCTGGATGAGTTGATCCTGCCAGAGGAGGTGTGGTTGGATGACCTGGAGGATCCTATGTTGCTGTCAAAAAAATCTCCTGCATTGTGGCAAAGCCTGGAACTGGCTTTTCCAGGCTGTCAGATCCACCATCAGGCCCGGAATAGTATTAGCTGGGCCTTACACCTGGCTCAAACCACCCCTGATTGCCTGTATGTCCATTTGAGCGGTAAGCGCATTCAAATCACGGCCTGCCACTCAGGTAAGCTCCAGGCCTGCCAATCCTTTTCTTACCATTCTCTCCTGGATGTTGTCTATTATCTGCAGCTGATGCGCGCGCAGTGTTTCGGGGAAGAAAGGGAACCGGCGGTTTTCCTCACGGGTGAACTCGGCCTTTCTCATGCTGATTTGTTCAGCCTGCGAGCCCAACTTCCGCAGGTGCATATGCCGGGGCAGTTACGCGCCCAGGGGCCCGAAAAGCTAGCTGAGACAGCTTGGTGGAAATATGTGTATCTTTCCCACCTGGCTTAAGCTATTAGAGCTATATGCGCATTATTTCCGGCGAATTTGGAGGGCGGGTCTGGCATCCGCCCAAAGGCCTGCCCGTCAGACCTACCACCGATCGTACCAAAGAGGCTTTGTTCAACCGTCTTTCCCATGCCATTAATTGGGAAGATACCTCTGTATTGGACCTATTCGCCGGAACCGGTAATATCAGCCTGGAATGCTGGAGTCGCGGCGCAAAAGAAGTCGTTTCCGTGGATAAGCATCCAGGATGTGTGCGGGCCATCAAGGAGATCAAAGCCAGATGGCACATTTCCGGAGGTAAGGTGATCCGCAAGGACGTCCG
Organism: Bacteroidota bacterium; assembly: GCA_038527215.1. Lineage (GTDB taxonomy): Bacteria > Bacteroidota > Bacteroidia > J057 > J057 > JAWPMV01. The sequence goes on along the minus strand of JBCBGC010000131.1, from coordinate 18,943 downwards.
CTCATTCTTAAAGGGAGAGGCTACTCCTTTTGATCTGGTCTTTATGGATCCCCCCTATGCCATGCCCCAGCAGGAAGCATTGGTTGCTATGATCATGGAGCGTTGGCTTGCGCCTGAGGGGACCCTGGTCGTGGAACATGCTCCGCAGGTAAATTTCCGTAGCTTGCCCGGCTTTGATGAGGAAAGAAAATATGGCTCCTCTCATCTCAGCTTTTTTCACTCAACCCCCCAACCCTGAACCCATACATTATGAGAAAAGCCATCTTCCCTGGCTCCTTTGACCCCATTACCATCGGCCATGTAGAAATCGTGCGCCGGGGATGTGCCCTTTTTGACCATATCACTGTGGCTGTAGGCGTAAACAGCGCCAAGAGGTATCATTTTACGGTCGAACAGCGGCTGGAAATGCTGGAAAAGGTGTTCCAGAATGATGAACAGATCAGCGTCAAAGCCTTTTACGGACTTACCGTTGAACTGGCGCGCGAAGTAGGCGCAGGTTTTATCCTCAGAGGGCTGAGATCTCCCCAGGATCTTTCCTATGAGCAGCCGATTGAGTTGATCAATAAGCACATGGCTCCGGAGCTAGAGTGTGTACACCTCTTGAGTAGCCCGGAAACAGCGGCCATCTCCTCAACGATTGTCCGTGAGGTGATCAAATATAAGGGCAAAGTGGACGGGCTATTGCCTGCCGAAATCATCGATTACGTTCGGGAACTTGCTTACTAAGGCTGGCGGGCTTTTCGAATCTTGCGCAGCCAGGCCTGGCTTTTATTCTTGCCGAATATCTTGGGCCTTCCCCAGATCTGACGGATGATGAGGATGCAACCGAAAATGACCAGCCCCAGGCCTAAGACCACGGTTAGCGCGGCCAGGGCGCCCAGTTCACTGCAAACCAAAGCACAGGCGAGGGCAGCCAGAAGATAAAGTACGGCCACCGCTGCGGCCAGTGTCAGAATGGTTAGTACGATTCGCCAGGCAGGATGGAGCTGCTTCCGCCATTGCTTAATGCTCCGGATGTGGTCCTTAAAGCGTTTAACAAAGCCTTTTTTAGCAGGCTTTTCCGTTTCTATTTTTTCGGGAGATGGCGAGGCATTGTTCAGGTGGGCTTGTAAGCTAAGCAGGCTTTCTTGATGGGTGGGAACATCCGGACGATCTGCCCAAACGGCGGTTTGGTTTCCCGTCATGACCCACAAACCAAAGACGAGCAAGTGAAGGACAAAATTTCCCCGAACCCGCTGGCGATAAATCTTAGGCCGTTCTTCTTCTGGATAATGCCTGAGCTTCCTGGGATACCACAAATAGGCGATGGCTAATCCAGTAGCCAGTCCCACTTCGATGCCCCAACCTGTGAATTGACCTGTTTCCAGAAATCGGAGGCCTAATTCAAAGCCGAGAAACCCCAATACAAAGTTGAGCAGGATGACAATATAACGGGCTGGGCGGGGACGTCGGACTGCCCAAAGATGGAGGCTTTTCATTGTTTGAAGGTAGGAGTAGAAGGCTATTTAGCTTTAGAAGGTAATAAACTGCTCTCCGATTTCAAAAGAAGAAAGAGGAACGCGCTATGCTTGTTCCTCTTCCCACACCATCAGTAGACGTAATTTTTGGACGAATTCAAGGCTAAAGTTGTGCTGTAGGAGTGGCTTACTGATAACAAGATGGGGGAAAGGAAGGGAGCACCCCAATGGAATTGAGGGGTAGTTCGGCGCAGCTTTGGGATATCTTCAGGTAAAGGGGCTGGGTATAGCCTGGGGATTGGCATTTTTTCCCAAACTCAAGCCGAGTTCAAGGTTTTTTAGGATGAATTGCAAAAAAAGGAGGGACTAGGGCAGCAGAGAGTCTGCAAAAACTGTCTGTGTTAGGCCAGGAATGGGGATCGGTGTTTTTCCTGAATAGCTTGATTGCTGCCGGTAAGTTTGACCTTGAGGGAGGCTATAGACCTCGATTTGATTTTCAGGAAGATTCATGATCCAAACTTCAGGAATGCCTGCTTCAGCATAAATAGGCAGCTTAATCAGTCTGTCTTTTTCCAGCGTGGTATCAGAAACCTCAATGAGTAAAAGAATATCCTGAGCCCGCGGATGGCGGTCTGCGTAGTCCTCCATTTGCCCTTTGACCAACAAGATATCTGGTTCCGGTTGAGAATAATCTCCCAACTGTACGGGGTTTTGGATACTTAAAAATGTGGAGGTTTGCAGGAGAGGCAATAGATGCGCATTGAGTTTGTTCACACAAAGCGCATGTTGACTTCCTATGGGACTCATGTGGATAATCTCGCCCCTCAGTAATTCCACTTTTGACTCCCCATCAAGAATACCTACCTCAGCCATGAGGTAATAATCCTTTACAGAAATCAAGTGTTTTTTTAACTGAACGGACATCGATGTTTTTTCTAAATACGGCTATAAATAAAAAATGATCTGCCTTAGGAGACAGATCATTTAAATTAAGTATCTATTCGAATAATCTCAAGGCAAGCTTGATGGCTTATTCCTTCAAGGATAATCCAAGCTCATCTAATGAATCTCCTGGCACACTGGCTGGTGCGTCCATCATTAAGTCGCGGCCACCAGCAGTCTTAGGGAAGGCGATCACGTCGCGAATACTTTCGCCACCGGTCATCAGCATCACCATGCGGTCTACCCCAAAGGCACAACCTCCATGAGGCGGTGCACCGTATTCGAAGGCTTTGAGCATGAAGCCGAACTTGGCTTCTTTCTCTTCTTCGGAGAGGCCGAGGATATCGAAGATTTTGTCCTGAACATCCTTCTGATGCACCCTGATACTGCCACTGAGAATCTCGTTGCCATTGATCACCATGTCATAGCTCTGGGCCACTACCCGACCGGGATCACTGTGGAGGTACTCCAGGTCTCCGGGACGCGGCATACAGAAGGGGTGGTGGGCGAAGGTCAACTCGCCGCTTTCTTCATCCTCCTCAAAGAGCGGGAAGTCCACCACGAAAAAGATTGACCAGGCATTGGGGTCAATCCAACCTTCTGCCTTGGCCAGGTGGAGGCGCAGGTCCCCGAGAGAACGACGGACTACTTTCTTGAGTTTATCCGCTACGATCAGCAATAAGTCTCCTGGCTCTGCTCCGGCCAGTTCCCCGATTTTCTTCAGGTGCTCAGGCGTATAAAAGCGGTCAATAGAAGACTTGGTGGTGCCATCTTCGTTGAATTTTACATAGGCCAGGCCACCCGCTCCACGCTGAGGTTCCTTGACGAAGTTGGTCAGCTTATCCAACTGCTTGCGGCTATAGCCCGCGCAGCCTTTGGCCACGATGCCAGCAATCAGCCCATTGTTTTCCAACAGGCTGTTGAAAACCCCAAAGTCAGTGCCGCCCATGACCTCGTTCAGCTCCACGATGGGAGAACCAAAACGAAGGTCCGGCTTGTCAGAGCCGTACATGCGCATGGCTTTTTCGTACGGCATACGCTCAAAAGCTGGTAGGTCTACATCAAGCACCTTTTTGAAAGCGTGCTTGGTGAGGCCTTCGGCCATCTGCAGCACATCCTCCTGCTCTACGAAGGACATCTCGATGTCAATCTGGGTAAATTCAGGCTGACGGTCTCCCCGGAAGTCTTCGTCCCGGAAGCATTTGACAATCTGAAAGTACCGGTCCATGCCCGCCACCATCAGGAGCTGTTTCAGAATCTGAGGAGACTGAGGCAAGGCGTAGAAAAAGCCCGGTTGCAGGCGGGAAGGAACCAGGAAGTCGCGGGCTCCTTCTGGGGTAGACTTGATCAGGAAAGGCGTCTCCACCTCTACGAACTCATCTCCACTCAGGTATTCCCGAACGGCCTGGAGAATTTTTGAGCGCGCGATCAGGCGGTTCATCATTTCCGGGCGACGAATGTCCAGATAGCGGTATTCCATCCGTAGATCTTCCAGGCCGTCGGTTTCATCCTGGATGAGGAAGGGCGGCAGTTTGGCCTCATTGAGGACCTGCATGCTGCTCGGCACAATCTCAATGTCTCCGGTCGGGAGCTTGGGGTTTTTGCTTTCCCGTTCTTTCACGGTGCCTGTTACCTGCACCACGAATTCCCGGCCCAGCTTGCGAGCCAGTTGGTAAGCCTCTGGTTGTTCATCTGATTTGATGGAAACCTGTGTCACCCCATAGCGATCTCGTACATCCAGGAACAAAATGTAGCCCTGGTCCCGGGTTTTTTGTACCCAGCCCGTCAATGTAACTTCCTGGCCAGCTTGCGCCAACCGGAGCTCTCCACATGTGTGTGTACGATAAGCGGTTTGCATAATAATTAAATGATTGAAGTATGCATGATTTAGATCAGAGGGGTGTCTTTTATGAAAAAAATATCGGTTACCATGTTCTCAGCCTAAATCGACTGCAAAAGTAGAGTTTGTAAGTCGAGTAGGCAATATGTAGGGAGAAAAAAGAATCGGAAAAGGTTGATGAATGTGTATCCCGTTTTGAAACATGCTCAGTCTTTTTTCTTGATTTGTCGTATCTTTAGTTAGAAAATAATTTCATGATTGGAGAAAAGTTCCTCACGGATTCGAGTCTGTGCGTAATACTTATTCTCTATGTCCATCAAACTTAAAAGAAAGTTGTTCTCTATTTCCGAATATCATCAACTAGCCAAGGCTGGTATGCTCCATGAGTCGGAGAAGGTTGAACTTTTGGGTGGCGAAATTATTTATATGAGTCCAATCGGTAGTCACCACGTCGCCTGCGTAAATCGTCTCAACCATTTCCTTCAAAAGAAGCTAGGGGACCAGTTTATAATCAGTGTGCAAAACCCTCTTAGTTTACCGCCTTTTTCTGAACCGGAACCGGATCTGGCCATTCTAACCTATCGTCCGGATTTTTATGCGAAAAAATTGGCAGGCCAGGAAGATATCCACCTTGTAATTGAAGTTTCGGATACAACTTTGGAAAAAGATGTAACAGTTAAAGGCCCCATTTACGCCCGGGCACAGATTCCAGAATATTGGGTGATTGATTTAGCAAAGGGAGGTGTGATCGTGAAAACCCACCCTCAAAACGGTGTTTTTCAGATAACCCAGTCTTTTCAAAAGGGAGAACCTATCCACAGCTCCACTCTAGCCATATCTCTTGCCTGGGAAGAAATATTTGGGGAATAGGAGGGCAGAATTTGCTATTCCTCTATCTCCACATCGATGACTTGTCCAGACTCCCGGGCGGGAGCATCATCAGAGCGGGTATCATCATCAAGCGGATCGCTTGCGCCGGGGAGGCGGTATTCTGCGTAGACCAATTCTTTGCGACCATAGATAACCGAGAAACCCAACTCGCCATTTTCTTCATAGACCTTGGGCTCGAATTCGGTGTTGATGGTGGCATATTCGGTAATCACCTTGCGGCCTACCCTTTCTTCAAGATGATAAATGTTTTCCAGAAAATCTTCCAGTAACGCATCATCATTGGTGAGGTATTGCAGGGCCTCGGGGGACATCTGCATGCCCAGGTCGGTGATGATCATGCGGGCATCAGAAAGGCTATAGTTATCCTCCGCTTTACGAGGGAAGCGAGGAATGCGACTTTTGAGGAGCCGGGTGAGCCGTTTAAATTCTGACATGAAGACAAAAATTAGGAAATCAAAGGCAAACGAGACATTCGAAGTACCACTTGTGCAGTGGTTTTGACGTCCTTCTCACAATAGATACGGATACGATCAAGATCTTGTTCCTCATAGTAGACAGAAGCCACCTGACTGCCGTCAATATCATCCTTGGGAGAAGGTACGCCCAGGACTGCTGCCATCAAGTCCAGGCTGGTGTAGGCTTTGAAGTCTCCAAACTTCCAGAGTTCCATGGTATCGATGAAACTGGTTTCCCAGGGTTTTTTTCCGTACACCTGAAGGATCGAAGGAATCTCCAATCCATGGATCAGGAAGCGCCGCCCTAAGTAAGGAAAATCAAACTCCTTGCCATTGTGGGCGCAGAGGTTTCGACGAACTTTGCTGTTCATGTAGCGAGTGAGCATCTGCCCAAATTCTTCCAGGAGCTCTCGCTCTTCATGCCCACAAAAAGATTTGAGGGTAATGGTCGGCTCCCCGTTTTCAAAACGGAGGTAGCCACAGGAAATGCAGACAATCTTGCCAAATTCAGCATGGATGCCCGCCTTCTCGGCAAAGAGGGTGGGAGAATCCTTATCTGGGTCGTTGCGTTTGTACCGCAAGGACTTTTTGTCCCACAATTCCTGCATTCGTTCCGGAAGCTCATCATAGGAAGCCACAACAGGAACTGTCTCCAGGTCCAGAAACAGGATATTTTCTAGTTCAATCTGAGAAAACATGCGCGCCAGGGTGTGTCGAAGTTTGCTTAATCCAATCGTCCGGTTTCCTCCAGCTTTTTGGCTTTAGGAATATAATCCAGTGCTGTTTGCAGGACTTTGTCAGTCTCATGCAAGATTGGGAAAAAGGCTTCGTCGTTGAATATTCTCCGGCCGATATAGGCTTTGATGCGGTTATCGATATAGCGCTTCGAAGTCTGGTAGTCCGCCTCTACAAAATTGACGCCTTTTGAAGCAGCATACTTTGTAAAGGTTTTGACGAGGGCGGGAGTAGTTTTGAATTTTCTAATGAAGGTCCGCGCATCAGGATACTTGGTTTTCATTTCTGGTCTGGGGTCTACATAGTCGAATGAAAACTTGCGGAACATATCCTCGATGCGGAGGTCGGTGAAATATTTGGAATTGCCACTGGTATCGTCGGCAGCAAAAACATCAGGATAGATGCCGCCTCCTCCGTAAACGGTGCGGCCACCGGTAGTTTTAAATTTCAGGCTATCCGGGAAGGTGATTTTGGATTCGTCAAAAATTTCCCCGGAAGCAAAGCGCTGCGCGATGTCTTTTTCGTACTCCTCGGAGGTTTTGTCATAAGGTTTCTGAATGCAGCGTCCGGAAGGCGTATAGTAGCGGGAAATGACAATCCGAATGGCAGAGCCATCTTCGAATCTTTCCTGTACCTGTACCAGGCCTTTTCCGAAAGAACGCACGCCCATCACCAAGCCGCGATCATGATCCTGCACGGCTCCGGAGACAATCTCACTGGCGGATGCCGAACCATAGTCAATCAGAATAACCAGGGCCCCCTCTTCCATCATGCTGAGGGACTTGGTGGCTTGGTATTCCTGGCGGCTTTGCGGAATTCTCCCTTCGGTGGTAACGATCACTTTGCCTGACTCCAGAAATTCGTCTGCGATTTTGTAGGCCATGTTCATATAGCCGCCTGGATTAGATCGCAAATCAAGAATGAGGCTTTCAAGTCCCTGCTCTTTCAGATCAGCCAGCTTTTGGCGGAATTCGCTATAAGTGGTTTCGGCAAAACGGGTGACCCGGATGTATCCGGTTTTGTCATCCATCATGTAGGCATAGTCCACACTGTTAATCGGAATGCGATCCCGCTCAATGGTGAACTGCAAGAGTTCGGCATAGCCTCTCCGCAAAATGCCCACTTTGACTTTGGTCCCTTTGGGGCCTTTGAGATAGCGGGTTACATCCGCGTTATTGATATTGATTCCGGCAACGGTTTCCCCGTCCACCGTTACAATGCGGTCGCCAGCCATGATGCCGAGCTTTTCACTAGGGCCTCCTGGAATCGGCGTTTCTACGTATATGGTATCTTCAACTATGTCGAATTGAATCCCAATCCCGTCAAAGCTGCCCTCCAATTGCTCGGCCATTTGCTTCATCTCGTTGGATGGGATATAAAAGGAATGCGGATCAAGCCCTTCAAGCAGCCCGTTGATGGCGTCATCCACCAGTTTTTGGTGGTTAGGCTCTTCTACATAATTGTTTTCAATAAATAGCAGGGTCTGCTGTATCTTTTCTACGCCGCTATCGATATGAGAGAGAGCGGAACCCGGAATGCTGCCTTTTATTTTGAACCCAACCAGCAGTCCGACAATCACAAAACCGAAGCTGAACAGGAAGTACTTAATTATTTTGCTCATACTATCAAAGTTAAGCTAAATCAAAGGATTTCAAAAATGCTGAACTTGCAGGAAATCAGCCATTAACCCACCTTTAACCTCCTTGTGGAGCAATTTCTTTGAGGTGGCTGCTTTCTTGGCAAGTAGTTTGCGGGAATCGTTAATAATTGTATCAAGATGCGTACCATTTGTATTGGATTGTTGTGTATGGGATTACTGTCTGCCTGCGGGGCAGGCTCCCAGATTACTGAGCGGGGCCTGAAATATGTGAAATTGGGAGATCCCATGCCGGAAGCCGGACTGAATCGGTGGAAAGGACATGCGGTGACCGATACCCTTTTTGATGAGGGTGGTTTCAGTTGGCGGGGCATGGTCCTGAAATACCGGGAAGGGCAGGTCCTGATTGAGGAGGATTTTCTGAAGCAAGGTACGGTGAATCGGATTCGGGTAGAAAGTCCGCAGCTGAACGTGAAAAAAACCATCGCGGTAGGAAACACCGTAGCGGATTTATTGCCCCTGGCCAAAGATTGGGATGTACTATACCTGGCAGATTACGGTCTCCTGGATGTGACTTCCCTTTCGGATTATCATATCCATTTTCTCATCCGGGATACAGAAAATAAGCAGGAATTATTTGAAAAAGAGGGCCTCAAACTCCAGGAATTGAGTCCTTCGGCACAGATTGTGAGCATAGTAATTATGTAGACCTCCATTAAGAAGTCCCTTTTCAGGCCCAAATCCTTATGCAAATCCAGCGATTCTTATTTGTCAGTCTTCTTTGCTTGTGCACCTATTCTCTTTGGGGACAATCATCAACCCGCCAAACCTGGCCACTTCAGGTAGGATTTGGACTAGCCGGCAATGCTTACCTGGGAGACTATACAGAAACGGACTCCTGGATGCGCAGAGTCTATCCTGGTGCCAATTTTTCCTTACAAAAAGCCAATCCTCGACGGGTTCAGCTCCAAGTCAACGGCGGCTTTGGCAAGTTTTCGGACCAGTTTGAGCAAAATCCCTCAAACCTTCCTCCCGGGGTTTCTCCCACTACCTTTATCGAGACGTCTTTCATTTATACGGACATGCGGGTAAAAATCCGCCCCTGGCCCTATGCCAGATTACAACCTTATCTCTCGGTAGGGGCTGGCTTTTTATTCTTTACTCCTCGGGATGCGCAGGGGAAAGACCTTCCCAATCGTATAGACACGCGTTTTCTGGGAGAGGATTATAATACAGCTATTCCCCAACTACCGGGTGGGCTGGGCGTGCAATACCGCATCAGCCGCCAGTTTACCCTGGGGCTTGATTATATGTATCGCTTTACCCCTTCGGATTACCTGGACAATGTGGGAGAGGCAGGTACCAGAAATGGCTTTGATGCCTTGCATGGATTGCAACTGACCCTCTACGCCTCTTTAGCCAATCCCGATCAATTACCCCCGATGATGCGGAAACGGCCCGCACTTTCCAACAGTACCCCTGTAAGAAAGCCAAAAGAAAAAAAACCTTCCTCCAGCAAGCCGCCTAAGGAAGAAACTGGATTCGGAATTTCCGAATCGAAGACTCCTGATCCCGTCGTTAAACCCCCTGTAGTCGCTCCCAGGCCTGCTGTAGTGAGCGCAGCCAGAGAGGCTGAGGCTCGCCTGGCCATCCAGGAAGGGCGCTACGTTTATTATAAAGTCAAGCGGAAAGATACGCTTGAGAGCATCTCTAAGGACTTTCAGATTCCTACAGAGATGATTCGAACCCTAAACTTTATTCCTACCGGAAACCTCCAAAAAGGGCAGTCCCTGCGTTTGCCTGATATCCGATAGTTGCTTATTATCATAGCAGGATTCGGTCTTCTTTATCTGAGTATGGATAAGGAATCTCCAGACGATATACTTCGGCTTGCCGAATGACGTTTTTTATCTGAAAAGGTGGGGAAAAGGAACCCGTTAGAAGCCTGATAAAAAACACATCGTTCCATGGGAAATCCTGTATAGTTTGCATCTAATGCGGATTTTATTACTCTTCTTTTGCTTTATCCTGATGAGGTCTACCCCTGGTTTATCTCAGGAAGTCGGAAGTGCCTTGAAACTAGGCATAGGCCTGACAGGTAATGCTTATATAGGAGACCTGACCGAAGCTCAAACGCAAAGGCGCTTTTATCCCGGAAGCAATCTTTCCATCCAATTTCATAACCAAAAAGCCCTACGCTGGCAAGTCAATGGAGGCTTTGGCCGATTTTTGGAGCAAGTAGATCAAACCACCCGTCCCGCCAACCTACCGGAACAAGTGGTACCGAATCGATTTGTGGAGACCTCCTTTTTCTATGGGGATTTCCGCTTGCAGTACTTCTTATTTCCCAAAGCCAGGGTGCAAGGCTATTTATCTCCGGGTTTCGGCTTTATGTTTTTCAACCCCAAGGATCAGGAAGGCAATTTTTTGGTGGAAAATTTCTTCTCACGATTAGAAAACGAATCCTACAATACGCTTATCTATCAAATACCATTTTCGGTAGGGGTGCAGGCCCGGGTCAATGCCTTTGTGAGCCTGGGCATTAGCTATACCTACCGTTGGACCCCGAGTGATTACCTCGATAATCTTGGTCAGTTAGGGATAAGAGAAGGGAATGATGCCCTACAACAAGTCCAGGCCAGTGTCTACATCAACTTGCGGGACGCACGATGGGAAACCTACGATCCCGCTCAGGGGGAACTACCAGAGGAAGGGCCCATCGTCCTGGAGCAAACTGCTGAGGAAGTATGGCACTGGGCGGCGTATTGGGAAGCTTTTCCCGAAAAGACTGAAGGGGCCTATAATAGAGTCAGCTGGGTGGAGGGTAGAGACCCCGACCAAGGATCGAGCTTTTCCCCTACACAGTTTATTTACCGGCCCCAGGGGACCAATCTAAGCAACCTGGCGCGTGAACTGGATATTTCTCTATTTCGCCTCCAGGATATCAACCAACTGGTCGGAGAAGCACTGCCCCAGGCCGCCTATTTGCGCATCCCGAATAAACCTGGCCTGCCCTCTTCAGAGATCGGCTTCCATCCTGGGAAGTATTGGCGGAAGGCCCGACCCTACCGACAATGGTTGAAGGATATCCCGGTAGAAAAATGGTTAGAAATGGAAAAAGCAGCCCTGGCCACCGGAGCCTATGCGATGATCTGGACCAGCGCGAACCGCCCCGAAAAGCTAGCCCGTCAGTTGGGAATCCGCAAGACTACCCTGATCCGGTTGAATCCTTTCTTAAGGGAAGAAGTCCAGGGGATGATCCATTTATGCCTGCCTGATCTGGAAGCAGTAGCTATTCCTGAATAAGCGCTTCATTCAACAACTCCAACCAGGCCAGGTGATGATCATCTGGTTGAAAGAGTAATTTCCCCCGCACCAGCATCATCGGATCCAGGGACAATCCATTAGCGGTCCTGCCCAGGGTCAACTTCCCAAACGGTTGGGTTCCCTGATATAGAAAGAGCATCCGCTGGTAGCGCTGATGTTGGGGGTCGGTGTAGGCGTGCAAAATCTGCCAGCGCTCATAGGCCAACCAATCCAATTGTAAATGGACCTCAATCTGCCAATCCTGATGGATTTGTTTCTGCCAGGTTGAAAAGGCCGCTTGTACATGGGTAATCGGGGTGGGAAAGAGCGTGGCAGAAAACTGTTGTTGATAAAATGTCTCTGCCGTCTGTCTGGCTTCTGCCAGGGGCAGACGAGCGAGTTCTCTCCCGTCCTGCCAGGCGTATCTGGCGGCTTCTCCTGTTTCCAGGCGGGCCAACCATCCATCCGCATCCGCGCCGATAAACTGGAGATTGGGGTTGGTCCAGAGCTTTTCTCCCTTTTGGGCTTGATAGATATATAAGCCTTTGCTCAAAGGCATGCCAGGATCAGGGTATTGCTGAAGGGCCAGTTGCCCCCGGAAGCAGGCCGCCATGGTCGCCCATTTCCCTTGTCCGGGTGACCAGGCTGGACCAATTTCAGGGAGGCCGGACCAGTTGATACTCCTAAAAACCGGAGAGGCCTCAGGCCCTTCTCTTAGTTCCAATACCAGCAGATCAGCTACTTCATCCACCCAAACCCGCCAAATTCCTGGGGAAAATTGCTGAACGTAATGTTTAAGGCCTATCTGTCCGAATTCCGAGAGAGCTGTCATAGGTCATCCAAAATGACGGGTTGAACAAGGCAAATATATATGATATATGGCATTTTTCATGTGATTTTATAAGCTTCTCATTATGAGCGGGTTGCCAACTTTTGTTTATCCTATTTTCAAAAAAAATGAACAAGATGAGTTTGGTATTTGTAAATCTTTATATCAGAAAAGGAATATATAAAATATTGATTATCAATGCCTTCAATCAATGATGTCTCAACATTAATTTGAGTTAAAAGCTTGCATCTGGAAAAATTTTGTTTAATATTTGTGTAAGGACGTTAAACAAAATATTGGGAGTTGCGTTAAAGGTTATATATTTAATGCTGTACTTTCAGAAACTTCTAAAAGTTATGACTGCTTTCGAATTTCAAACTGCCGTAGTGAACATTCACACTTCTTTAAAGCCCATCGCTTTTAAACTCACACGTGATGCAGAGGAAGCTGATGACTTGATTCAGGATACTCTCGTAAAAGCTATTTCCAACCGGGAAAAGTTTGCCGAGGGAACCAACCTGAAAGCGTGGATGTATACGATTATGAAGAATACCTTCATCACCAACTACCACAGACTGGTGAAGCGTAAAACGTTTATCGATACGACCGATAACCTTCACTTTATCAATTCGTCCAGCCATACCATTGAAAACCGAGGAAATGGTAAGCTAGCCATGGATGAAATTGAAAAAGCGATCGAGAACCTGAACCACGACTATAAGACGCCTTTCATGATGCATTTCAACGGGTATAAATACTTTGAAATCGCTGACATCCTTGACATTCCGATCGGCACGGTAAAAAACCGTATTCATATCGCCCGCAAAGAACTCAAGGCCAAACTAAAAGTATACGCTAAGCGTTAAGATACTAGAACAATTTGCTGCTTTTGTTTAGTTTTTGCCCGAATATTTGCTGAATTGGGAAAATATTCGAGATAAATTGAGCATTTTGTAGAGGTTTGCAAACAAAAGGACATTCGCCTGGGTTAGCAACTCGGAACTCTTAGGACACACATTCTGGCTTCCCAAAAGCTACATGGCTTCATCATTACTACCGTCATGGAACTCTATCAAACCACCTGTCTGGCTTGTAGTAAGCTGATTACACAGCAATACAGCACCTCTTTCACGCTGGGGATCAAGACGCTTCACAAGAAATTTCATTTACCAATATATGCGATCTATGGTTTCGTCCGCTATGCAGACGAAATCGTAGACACTTTCCATGATTTCGACAAAGCCGCTTTGTTGGATCAGTTTGAGATGGATACCTATCAGGCCATCGATCAGAAGATCAGCCTGAACCCAGTCCTACACTCTTTTCAGGCGGTAGTCAATGAATATAAGATTGAACACGAACTGATAGACGCCTTTCTGGCATCTATGCGCATGGACCTGGACAAGAGCAACTATTCCCAGTCTTTATATGAGGAATACATCTACGGTTCAGCGGAGGTAGTGGGTCTCATGTGTTTGCGGGTGTTTTGTGAAGGGGATTCGGAAAAATATGACTACCTCAAAAGTTCTGCCCGAAGTCTGGGGAAAGCCTTCCAGAAGGTAAATTTCCTGCGGGATATGAAAAGCGATTTCTATGATAGAGGAAGGGTTTACTTTCCAGGCGTAGACTTTGATCGCTTTGATGAACGTGCGAAACAGCTGATCGAAGCTGATATACAGGCAGATTTCGATGATGCCTATGTCGGCATCATCCAGTTACCAGAGGGAGCCCGTCCGGGCGTTCTCCTGGCCTACAAATACTATTTACGTCTATTCAAAAAGATAAACCGAGCCTCCCCTACGCGCATCTTGCAAGAGAGAATTCGGGTCCCAGATACCCAAAAGATTGCCATTCTCATGCGGACGTTATTGGCAGATAGGTTGAATGTAATTTAAGTCGGGAAAAAGGGTGAAGTGGGTACTGTCTGACATGCGAGCCCAATACGAGGCAGCCGTACAGGAGGAGGAAAAAGGGACGGACTTCTGGCATCATATGTCAGCCTACCAAGGCCTGGATGCCGTTACCCTGGCATACAAAGCTTCCGCCCGCGCCCTGATGGCACGCGTAGGTTGGAATCCATTCGACAAACTCACACACGTAAAAGCTTCCATGAAATTATTTCGGGAGGCGATTCAGATTGACCCTCAGCACCTGGAAGTGCGTTTTCTACGGTTCGCGATTCAACACCACCTTCCGAGCATTATTGACGAAAGCGAAAACCTTGAAGAAGACAAAGCGGTCATGATGACTCAGTTCCCCAACTACCCTCATGCCCAACTAAGCCGTACGCACGCGGAGGCTTTCTTGCGCTTTTTTAAAGAATCAGGTCGGTTTACTACCGAAGAAATAACTCGCTTAGAACAAGACTTAGCCTCCTCTTAATCTACTTTCAGGCCGTGTATACCTATCTCCTAATCAACATTGGCACCATTATTTTTCCCTTCCTGCTCTCTTTCGACAGGAAGGTAGCTTTCTTTAAGCGATGGCGAGCCTTGTTTCCCTCTATCCTGATCAGTGGAGGGATTTTTATCATTTGGGATATCTGGTTTACAGACATGGGGATCTGGTCTTTCAATCCCGACTATCTCACGGGAATATATGCCTTTGGGCTCCCGCTGGAGGAGTGGCTTTTTTTCCTGACCGTGCCCTACGCCTGCGTGTTCATTTATGATTGTTTACTGGCCTATGTGAAGAAGGATTATCTGGAAAAAATTGCCCGACCACTTGGCCTGACGCTCGCCGGTATGTTGCTGGTACTGGGCGTGGTATTTTTAGATCGCTGGTATACTACCGTTACTTTCCTCGCCACAGGTATCTGGCTTTTGCTGAATCTGTTTGTCTGGCCGAAAAGAGGGCTGGGCAGATTTTTTGTGGCCTATCTGGTTTCGATGATTCCTTTTTTCATGGTCAATGGCGTCTTAACGGCCCTGCCTGTAGTGATGTATAATGACATGGAAAATCTAGCGATGCGCATGGGGACCATTCCCGTGGAGGACAGCATGTATGCTTTGCTCCTTTTGCTCATGACGATCAATTTCTATCAATATTTTCAGGAGATACAAACCTCCAGAAGGACTGAAAGATCTAAAAGTTATGTATAAGCTTTCCGTCACGGTAGATCCAGGCTCCGGCTTCTGTTTCGGGGTCATCTATGCAGTGCAAATGGCTGAAGAAATTCTGGATGCAGAAGGTCAATTGTACTGCCTGGGGGATATCGTCCACAATGACGAGGAAGTCGCCCGCCTGCAGGCCAAAGGCCTGGAAATGATTACGCATGCCGACCTGCCCTATCTGAGGCGGGTAAAAGTCTTGATTCGGGCCCATGGAGAGCCTCCTTCCACCTACCGCCTGGCGCTGGAAAACGAATTGGAATTGATCGACGCCTCCTGCCCGGTGATCCTAAAGTTGCAAAACCGGATTCGCCAGTCGCACCAGCGAGATGAGAAAATCCTCATTTTCGGCAGGGAGGACCATGCCGAAGTCATCGGGCTAAAAGGGCAAACCAACGGAGAGGCTACCGTCTTTCAGGATGTAGGAGAGTTGGACCTCAACAGCATACCCCAGCAGGTGAGTTTATACAGCCAGACCACCAAAAGTAAAGGCTCGTTCTACCAGGCGGTTCGTCAACTTCGGGAAAAAGGGGTTGAGGTTCGGGCGCATGATACCATCTGTAGGCAAGTATCTCACCGGGATGAGGAGTTGCGGCATTTTGCCAGACAGCATGATCGGATTATTTTTGTTTCGGGCAAAAAGTCTTCCAATGGCAAGATGCTTTACGAAGTCTGTAAAGCTGTCAATCAGCAAACGCATTTTGTGTCCTCTTGCCAGGAAGTGCAGGCCGGCTGGTTTCGGCCCCAGGAGAGAGTCGGTATCTGTGGCGCTACCAGCACCCCTCAGTGGCTCATGGAGGATATTCAGGGGTACCTCCGTCAATTCTAAGTATTATGCAAGCAAGGGATTCCCAAATGAAAGCGGCTCGCCCTTCCCGTTTGGGAATATGGATCGGTATGACGGTGATTGCCTTATGGGGCCTGATGCTAGGGATCAATTTTACCTGGGAAGTGGATTTCCTCCATCCCCTCACCTATCTGTTCGTGCTGATTCAGACCCATCTTTTTACGGGTTTGTTTATCACGGCCCATGATGCTATGCATGGGAGTGTAGCCCCAAAGCGAGCAGGCTGGAACCATGGCATCGGTCGCCTGGCGGCTTTTCTTTTCGTCTTCAATTCCTATAAACTGCTACGGCCAGCCCATTATAAACACCATCGCCATGTAGGAACCGCTGACGATCCCGATTTTCATCGGGGAAACCCTTCCTTTTGGTTTTGGTACCTGGACTTTCTCAAAGAATATATCCGCTGGCCTCAGATTCTGATGGCGGCGGTGGCCTTCAACATCGTAGCCATTTGGATTCCAGAGCCCAACCTCATCCTTTATTGGGTGGTTCCTTCTCTATTGAGCACCCTGCAGCTGTTTTATTTTGGTACCTATCTTCCCCACAAAGGAGAGCATGAGAACCAGCATCACGCCCGTTCTCAGGGCAAGAATCATCTCTGGGCTTTCCTGAGTTGCTATTTTTTTGGATATCATTTCGAGCATCACGACTCCCCTTCTACCCCGTGGTGGCAATTATGGCGTACCAAAGAAGGCTGAAAAAGGCTTAGTGAAACAGCTGGCCAAGATCGGCTCTGATTTCCTGCAGACTTAATTCCGGTAGTTCGATGGCGGTTTTGCCTAATTCCTGTTCCGTGCGGATCAGGTAGTCCCATAGCACCTTGAAGTTTTGTTGCTTACGCACCAGATCAAGATGAATGGGGAGCATGGCCCACATATCGGGCAGTAATTTGGTCCCCCGAACCATGGCAAGCCACATCAAGTCATAAAAAGCGCGATTGTGGGCCTGGTCGGCACTGATTTCTTTTTCAAAATTCTGGAAGTTGAAGGCGTACTCCATTTCTTCGGCCAGTTCTTTGACGGTCAGGGGAATCTTTTTAAAAGCCTGAAACACGTCCAGATAGATATCGATGTTTTCGGCGGTATCTCCCTGGGCTTGCTGTTCCTGCTGATCCTCCTCGTATTCCTGCAGGATGACCTTGATTTCCGCTTCTCCCATGCCGCTGGCTTCGGCAAATTCTAAACACAGCGCGTATTCCTCCTGATCGATTTCCCCATCCACGATCATCATATAGATGAGGTTTTTGAGAGAGTAGAAACGTTCTTGCTCTTCCTCCGGGATGATCAGTTCCAATTCCCCGGTATGCCCGGCGATGTATTCAATATCTTCCTGGGACAGGCCCAGGTTGTAGGCGATTTCGATAAGGAGTTCTTCTTCTTCCTCCGTAATCTGCCCATCGGCAATGGCGATGAGGTAGAGATTTTGGAAAAGGCTGAGGTGGTAGATTTTTTCCTGCTGTTTCTCAACGTACAGTTGGGTGATCTGCTCCAGATATTCTTCCTCTATGCCCATGGCTTCCGCCATTTTTTTACATAAGCTGTACTCTCGTCCGTCGATCTGTCCATCGGTAATCATCATCAGCACTGCCATCCGCAGTTCCATTTGCCGCTGCTCTTCGGTCTCTGGAATCCAAAACTCCAGCCGTACGGCTTTGGACATAATTTCCTCCCCTTCCGCTTCTTCCAGCCCCATGGAGATAGCAACTTCCTTTAGTAAGGTGCGCTCATCCTCATGCAGCACCCCATCGGAAAGGGCCATGATACAGAGATTTTGAAAACTGCGGAGATTTTGTTCGTGTTCAGACATGAGTCCTGGGCATTGGATGAAGCGCAAAGGTAAACAAAATCCCCGAGCTAAACGGCTGTATGCGGGGGCTTGTGGCAGGTAAAAATGGGCAAAAAATCGGGTCTGTTCGCAGCTTGCAGATCAGGGCTTCGGGAAATAAAAAAAACCGGCTCATTGAGCCGGTTTTTCTCCACTTCACAATGATCCGGAAAGCCTAGTTCCCGATCGTGATCACCTGGCTGGACCCGTTGACGGTAACCGTTACGAGCTTGTCGCACTGTCCGTCTCCGAAGTCTACCAATACATTTGGTTTTCCGGTGCGCTTGATGAGTTTGATACCCTGTACAGGGATATGGATGCCCTGGATGCGGCATTTCCGCTTGTAGATCAGGGTAGAAATGATGTTGCAAGAATACTGGTTCCCGTTGAAACGCTGACCCATGATGCCCCCGTCTACGTGGAACTCATCCTGTAGCGGATTGGCGCCTCTGACCCAGGTGCGGGTACGGGTGAAGTCGCGGGTGGCGAAAGTACTGTCAGGACAGGTAATTTTTCCACCTTGCAGGGTAACTCTCAAGCTGATGTTGTCCTGGAAACTGCTCATCATGTTCTTGATGGTTTTGCTGCCCTCGATCTGCTTGCCATTTACCGTATAATTGTCAAGGCTGATGTTGAGGACCGCACCAGGAATGTACAGTCTCTTGGTGTAGGTTACGATCACCTTGCCGGAGCGGACTACGCCATTGGGGCCGGTACAGGAGGTGCCAAAGTCTACGGTAATGACTTTATTGACGGAGTCGTGGGTGATGGTCGGACAGCCACTGTTCTGGGTGAGGGTCAGAAAAGAGTTGCTGCTGGTCATGGTGCGGGCACTGGCGGAGCGATCAGTCATTTCCACGGCTTCGATACCGATCTGGCTGACATCCTCAAAACTCTCCTCTACTTCGGCTTCGAGGAGGACCATTTCCACTTCCTCTTCGGCCAGTTCTACAATTTGTTCTTGCGGTTCACAGGCAGTGAAGAAGAACATACAGGCCGCTAGAAAAAGGGAAAAATAGGGCAAAGAAAGTCTGGTTACGAAATGGTTGGATTTCATAATAAAGCGAATTGATGTTACTGATGAATGCTTGTATAAAAGCTCGAATGTAC
>JBCBGC010000130.1:0-24441 GCA_038527215.1 Bacteroidota bacterium | reverse complement strand
GAAAAATGAAAACGCCTTGATTGGGCTTTTTCAAGGCATGTTCGAGGGCAATATCCTGACCTTTAATCCCGGCTGGGATGAAAGCGGCCAGAATATGGAGGAGTGGGATGACATCCGCAAGATTCAGGCGCAGCTAAAAGCCGCCGGGATTGATACGGGGGAAGACCTGGATGCGACTTCCGAAGGACCAGCCAGCATGATTCTCAAAGATCCGGATGGCAATGTAATACTGGTTGACCAGCATCGCTAAGCCCGCCTTTATTCCCTTGTTTCTATATTTTGGACCGCTTATGCATGCTCGTTTTATGCTTTGGATGATCAGTGTGTCTCTATGGCTGCCGGCTTGCGCTCCTGTGAAGGAAGCCCCGGCCTTAAGCATCCCTGATCGTCTTCCGTTGACCTACCAGGTCTACCCTGAAACCAAAGGCTCATTTGCCTTTAGCTGGAAGGATACGCTGGGGGAGGGGAGCGGGTACCATCTGCACGACCGCCCCATGGAATTATGGTGCCTGGTGATGGACCGGCAAGGAGACACGCTGGGACTGTATAAAGGCTTGAGTACGCCCATGCGCTTTACTTATTTTTATCCCAGGCCCGGAGATTCCCTGATACAGGTGCAATTTGAGGTGATGGGCAATTACTGGTCGGAGTTTTGGCAGGACTCCACCCAATTTCCCATCTGGAAACATATCGCAGACACCCGCAAAAAATACAAGCCCCTGCAAATCGATATGCGGGAAGTCTTATATCAGGAAGTGGAAGTCGTACTGGAATAAGTTGGTTAAATGACTGCATTCCCATCCCAATATTTCGTAGAAAGAACCGCCTGGCGTGCCTGGCTTACGGAGCATTTTGAAACAGCCCCTGAAATTTGGCTGGAATACCCCAAAAAGCACACGGGCAAGCCGCGAATCATCTACAATGATGCCGTAGAGGAGGCCCTGTGTTTTGGGTGGATTGACAGTACCGTGCGGGCCAAAGATGCCGATACCACCATGCAGCGCTTTTGTCCTCGACGCGCCAAATCCAGCTTTTCTCAGCCCAATAGAGAGCGCCTGGCCTGGCTATTGAAGCATGAGTTGATCCATGCCTCAATCCGGGATGAGATGGCCAGCATCGTGGCCGAGCCCTTTGAATTTCCTGCGGATATCATGGAGCTTATTCAGGCCGATGCCCAAGCCTGGCAGCACTACCAGGCTTTTTCGCCCTCCTACCAGCGCATCCGGATTGCCTTTATCGCCGCTGCCCGCAAACGCCCCGAAGAATTCCATAAGCGCCTGCACAACTTTCTCTCCAAAACCCGCGAAAACAAACTCATCAAAGGCTTCGGCGGCATTGATAAGTATTATTGAGTAGGTTTTTGCAAAGGCGAAACGCTAGCAAATTATACACGGGCGCCAGGGCTACGACACTGCTTCAGGTACGGGGCGGGCCAAAAGTCCTGACCCAGGAACGAGCGTCAGGAATGTGGGCAGGCACGATTAGTAGGATCTGAACCACTATTTATCAAGAAAAAGGGGTTAGAGCTTTATCAAAAAAAGGAAATACCTGAAGGAAAAAGTAGAAAAGCAGGACCAACATCAAGCAATGGAAAAAAGCAACAAAGTCTTCATCGCCTGTAGCCTTGACGGCTACATTGCCGGACCGGAAGGAGAAATTGATTGGCTGGAAATGGTCCCGAATCCTGAAGGAGAAGACCTGGGCTTTGGGACCTTTATCGCGGAAGTAGATGCCTTACTCATGGGCCGCGCCACCTTTGAATTGGTGAGTAGCTTCGATGGACCCTGGCCATACCCTTGTCCAGTCTATGTGTGGAGCAGCAAACTTGCGGCTATTCCGGAGGCTTTGGCAGATAAAGCTCATCTGGTAAAGGGCTCGGTGTCGGAAGTCCTGGCACGCATCCATGAGCAGGGCCACGGTCGATTGTATATTGATGGAGGGGCCACGATACAGGGCTTTTTACGGGAAGACCTGATTGACGAAATGACCCTTACCACCCTGCCCATCCTGTTGGGGAAAGGCATCCCCTTGTTTGGGGCGCTTGAGGAAAGGCAAGTTTTTGAATTAGTTTCCTCTGAGGTCGGTCTCGGGCAATTGGTACAAAGTCATTATCGAAGAAAAAGAGGCTGAACAGACCGGGCTAGCTTGCTAAGCTCTTTTTCTGGATAGGGAAAATCTTGGGAAGCTGTATTTTGCCTGCGTGGGTATTTCCGCTAAGAATGGTACATATGATGTCAATATTTTATGCTCGCTCCTTATTCGTTTTGCTGCTGATGGTAGTCGGCGCTGCGTGTGAGGAAGTAGGACAAAAACCCGGTTCGGGTGAGGCTTCTGTAGGACAGGAGGAACTACAGGCGCTGCCTGGGATGGAGGTCCTGGAGTTGGATAGTTCTCTGCAGATCGCCGAATTTGTGGTAGAAGTATATGGGGACAAAAAAGGCCACCTCTGGTTTGGGACTATGGCCAAAGGCGTGGCCCGCTATGATGGGGAAAAGCTGACCTATCTGGATAAAAGCCAAGGGCTGGGCGGCAATACGATTTGCAGTATAACCGAAGACCAGGACGGGAATTATTGGTTTGGAGGCCATGCTGGGGCGACTCATTGGGATGGTACCAATTTTACCCATTTTGGGCCAGAGCAGGGCTTACCCGGTGTAGGCTGTCAGATCCTGGTGGATCGCGAGGGCAATGTTTGGGCTGGTACCAACGCGGGGGCTTTCCGTTTCGATGGGCAGGCCTTTCAGCCCTTTAGCTTGCCTACGCCCAGGTTGGATACGGAAGATTATAAATGGGAGCGAGGAAAAGTTTGGTGTCTGATGCAGGATAAAAGCGGAAACATCTGGTTTGGGCGGGATGGGTACGGCGCCCTGCGATTTAACCCGGATTCCCTGACTTACCGGCATATTACGACCAAAGACGGCCTGATCAGCAATAATGTTAGCCAGATCGTAGAGGACGAACGGGGCCATATCTGGTTTGGCTCCCTGACTTCAGATTTTCCCGAATACCAAAAAGTAGGCGGCCTGACCCGTTACGATGGGGAGAATTTTACCACCTTTCCTGAGGTAAAAGGCCTAACGGAAAATGATATTTACACCCTGTATGTAGATGGCCGAGGAGATGTCTGGATTGGCGCTATAGGCATCGGGGCCTATCGCTACGATGGTGAGACTTTTCATTTGTATAACCAAACCGACCGACCAGACCTGAACCAAGTTTTTGGCATCCAGGGGATATGGGAAGACGAGCGAGGCCGGATGTGGTTTGGTTTTTCCGGAGGACTTTTTCGCTTCAATGGGACTGCTTTTGTCAATGTGAATCAGTATGGTCCCTGGGATTGATACATAGCTTAGACCATGAAGCACACAAGATTATCTGGGGTAAAAAAGCCGGCCATGCTCTGGCTCCTGCTGGTTCCGGGACTAGCTATTCAGGCTCAGTCTCAGGCTAGCCCCGACAGCCTGCAAGCTGAGTTTGAGGTCTATTGCCAAGCCATGCACGTCTTGCCCATGCGAGACACGCTGATGGTCGGGAAGCTGGATAGTGCCTGGCAACTGATGTATGTGACTACTTGCCGCTGGGAAGAAGTCATCATCGTCGGGGGAGAAAAAGTAGCATATTCTGACCAGGGATTTTGCTACCAGCAGGTGCAAAAAATTTCCGCGGATTCTTCAACGCTGGGGCGATTCCTGAGTCCTTGGAGTGGGCTTAGCCTTTTTCAACGCCTCTATGGAGAAAAATTCCTGCTCCTTCGTAGCCGAAATATCCCGCAGTATATTGGGGGACAAACCAGCTGGGGCGTCTATCACACCTATTTCCTGCGGAGAAAAGAAACACAGCCCTAACCTCTATTTGACAGCCTGATTGTATGAACCTTCCAAAACTCCTGCTTCTACTCATACCCAGTCTTTTTTTCTTTCAGTTAACCCTTGCTCAGTCTCCGGACTCCACCGGCTTGTATCCCTTCCAATCTACAGAAGGGGGCTTTGAAGGCCCCGGCCTGGATTGGGTCTTAGATCAGGCTCAAGGGAGACAGTTTGTGATGTTCGGAGAGCAACATGGGGTCGAGGGGGTAGCACGATTGGTGGACGTGGTCTATCAGGCGCTGGCATCCCGAGGCTACCGGCATTTGGTCCTGGAAACGGATAGCTGGACCACTTCCCAGCTTAATCAAGGCGGCTTAGAAGCCTTTTTGCAGGCAAATCCTTTCTCTATTGCCTTTGATTATGACGAGGACCTGGCGCTGACGGAAACCGCTCTGGCGGAAGCAGATTCGGTCCCATCCACCTTGTGGGGGGTAGACCAAAGTTTTATCGCCATCCATCCCTATGATCGCTTGCGAGAACTGGCACATACGGGACCAGCCCGCCGCCTGGCCAAAGGCGCTTTTCTCAAAGCGACGTTGAGAATGGGCCGATATATCCGGGAAGAGCACCGGGCGGATTTGATCCCCCTCAAAGCTGTCTTTGCAGATTGCCCGGACCCGGAAGCCGCAGAAATTCTGGAAGAGCTGGAAGCCTCCATGGAGATTTATACCCTTTGGCAGCGAGGCGATAAAAGCCAGTCTTCGGCTGTCAGGGAGCAGTTTATGAAGGATAAACTGGATGCTTATGTAGCGGCAGATTCAGGCTTAGCCCAAGCTGTCTTCAAAATGGGCGGAGCCCACATTACCTATGGCATTGGACCCAATGGCGTATTGACCCTGGGAGATCATGCCCGTGAACTGGCTCGAAAAAACGGGAGAAAGAGCCTGGCCATTGGCCTGCGTCGCTTTAATGCTGAAAGAGCCCTGCCGGATAGCTCAGATTTTCAGGGAAAGAATTTGCTTCTACTGGATACCAAAGCCTGGTTGGCGGCCCATGAAGCGGATAGTTTGGCCTTAACCGAATCCCAAAAAAGAGGCCTGGCTGGCTATGATGCCATCATCTATTTCAAAGGAGCGGGAAATGCTACCAAAAACCGGGTCGCTTCCTATGAAAAAGCCTTTCGCTCGCGTACCATCTGGACCCTCGTTCCTTTTGGGGTATTAGCTGTATTGGGCCTGAGCTTTTTGTTCCCAGGCATAGTCGCTCTTTTTCGGAAAAAACAGCAAGGAAAATCGGCCAAGTTGATCCTGGCTTCCTCCTGTCTGGCCTTGGTGGGGTTGATCTTGTATCAGATTCTAGGTTTCCTACAGTTTCCTGCCTGGGGCGTAGGCATTTTACCTGCCAGTACCTCTATCTTCATTTTTCTGCCCTTTTTCCTGTTGGGATTGGTAAATCTGACGCTGTTGTTCCGGAGCTGGGGCCAAGCCTGGTGGTCCACCGGCTTTCGCATCTATTATTCCCTCCTAGTCCTGGCTTTCCTGGGCTTGACAACTCTGGCCTATAGCTGGAACCTGGGCGGAATGTTGGGCTAATCCCGGCTTTTTGTACCTTGGAGGTTTACGATCTGATATGTTATCCATGAGACCTATATCTTCCATCCCTTTTCTATTGGTTCTGCTCTGGTTCGGAACCGGAGCTACCGCCCTTTTTGCCCAAAAATCTAAACCGCCCATCTCTACCGGGAATGGAAAAGATCCGCTGGTATTGGTGGACCATATCCCGCTCAAAAATAAGGCTGAAATGGAGCTGGTAAAACCGGAGCAAATTGAATCTGTAGAGGTAAATAAGAAAAATCCAGAACGCCTATACGGACCCAAGGCCAAACACGGAGCGGTCCTGGTTATCACCAAACTGGGGAATTTCGAGGAGATTCGTCGGGCCTATTACTGGGGGCTGATCCAGGAGCAAGTGACCGAGGCAGAGAAAAATCCTGATTACCTGGGCCGAAAAATCCAGTTTGTGGTAGATGGAGAATTACAGGTATCCCTGGGGCGCATGAAGAATTTGAGCGAGGAGGATATCCAGGATTTACGGATGTTGTCAGCCAGAGAAGGGCGGGTAGAATTTGGCAAAAAAGCCAAGGGACTTTGGTATGTGATTTCGACCCAATAGGCTTACCTTTAGGATGTCGCGGAAAGGGTCGTCTGGACCCTAACAATGAATCTCACCTCTCATGGAGCAATTACGAGCCATTTTATCCGAACACGTAAGCCTGAGCGAGGAGGCCTGGCAGGCCATTAAGGAAAGAAGCTACCTGCGCAAACTGCCGCTGGAGGCTTTTTTTACTGCTTCTGGTGAGCCTGTACGGGAAGTGGCCTATGTGACCCACGGCTTGCTCCGCTCTTTTTACCTGGAAGAAAATGGGGCAGAGTGGAACGAAAAGTTCATTCAGCCGGGTGATTTCATGGTCGCCAATGTCAATCCGGAGGAGCCAAGCAAGGTTTTTATCCAGGCGCTGGAGGATACCGCCTATATCGGGATTCAGTATGCAGATTATGTGCAGCTAACCGAGCGCTATCCGGAAATTGCCCTGGTCATGCACAAGGTCACCGCTCAAAGTATGAGCCTCAAGCAGGACCGCCTGATGACCTTCATGGCCATGAACGCCCGGGATCGCTACACCTATTTTCGGGAAATATACGCAGAGGTAGCAGACCGCATTCCCCAATACCATGTGTCAAGTTATCTAGGCATCACCCCCACTCAGTTGAGTCGCCTCCGCAAAGAAATTGCCGCCAATCAACAAATGTAAATGACCGCAGCACCGATCCTGTCTATGTTTGGGTAAATCTTAGATATCCAACATTATGCAGACAGTATTGGTAACCGGCGCTTCAGGTTTTATTGCTTCCCATGTGATTTTGGCTTTGATCGAGCAAGGCTATCGGGTGCGGGGGACCGCCCGCTCAGCTGGCAAAGCCGCCCGCATCAATCACCTCCTCAGTGAGTACGCGGGCAAGCCGATCCAGATAGAGATCGTAAGCCTGGACCTGATGAAGGATGAAGGCTGGGCTGAAGCCATGCAAGGTGTAGATTTTCTTCAGCACATTGCCTCTCCTTTTCCCGCTACCCAACCCCAAAGTGCCGATGAACTCATTATCCCCGCCCGGGAAGGAACCCTTCGGGCCCTCAAAGCAGCCAAAGCGGCGGGGGTAAAACGGGTAGTGCTGACCTCTTCTATCGCGGCCATGGTGAGCGGTTGGGGTAAAGCCAGACCCGCAGTATTTGACGAATCTCACTGGACGCAATTGGGACAAAAGGAAGCGGTCCCCTTTTACAATCAATCTAAAACCATCGCAGAACAAGCCGCCTGGGCATATATCCGGGGAGAAGGGCAGGGCATGGAACTGGCGGTCATTAATCCAGCCGCTGTCCTGGGACCAGTCATGAGCCAGGATGTGTCCACCTCCTTATCTTTGGTGAGTGAGATCTTTAAACAGAGCTTGCCTGCTTTTCCTAAAATGGACTTTGGGATCGTGGATGTACGGGATATCGCGCAGGCGCATCTGGCCGCCATGGAAAAACCTGCGGCAGCAGGCAAACGCTTTATCATGTCAGCGGGAGAAATGCGTTTTCGGCAGATAGGCAAAATTCTGGCAGAAGCCTATCCCGAGCAAAAGATCCCTACCCGAGAGTTGCCCAGCTGGCTGGTGCGCCTGGTCGCTTTGTTTATGCCCAAACTTCGCCCTTCTTTAAGTCGGTTGGACAAAAAACTGCGTCTTTCGCACCGGCAGGCAGAAGAGGTGCTGGGGATAGATTTTATTTCTCCGAAAGACGCCATCCTGGCCAGTGCGGTTTCACTGAAACAGGTCGGCGCGATTTAATGAACACAGCTGAACTTCGGGGGAGGGTTTTGGCTCGATTCGCTTGGATTTTGTGTGTATCTTTCCTGAAAGTGTGTGGTCCGATCGGGATCTTTTACCGGAACTTGCAAGAAAAGAAATATGGCCGCTAACATCATCCACCATACCACTATCACAGGCATGCACGCCCACCTGGGGTTTGAGCCTCCCACGCATCCCCTCATTACCATTATTGACATGAACCGCATGGCCAATGGTCCGGAGGAAGTGGGGAATAAAATCACCAATGAATTCTATTCTGTCGCCCTCAAGGATAAAGGCTGCGGATTGGACTATGGGCGGAACCACTATGATTTTGACGAAGGAGCGCTGATCTTTATGGCCCCAGGCCAGGTCTTAACCCTGACCCGGGAAGTACGCTTGGGACAAATTGACGGATGGCTGCTGTATTTTCATCCCGATCTGATTCGAGGAACCTCTTTGGGAGAGCGCATTGATAGCTATCATTTCTTCTCTTACGATGTACACGAAGCCTTGCATTTGTCCCGACAAGAAGAAGATACCATCAACCAATGTGTGGACCTGCTCAAAACCGAAATCTCCTCTCGCATTGATCAACATAGTCAGACCGTGCTGGCTTCGACCCTGGAATTAATTCTCAATCATGCAAAGCGCTTTTACGAGCGACAGTTTATCACCCGCCGTCCTCAGAATCAAGACCTGCTTTCCAAGGTAGAACGGCTCCTGAAAAACTATTATCAGGCGGGCCTGATGGAAGAGTTGGGCATGCCGAGCATTCCATACCTGGCTGAGCAATGTAACGTCTCCACCTATTACCTGAGTGATCTGCTGAAGAAGGAAACCGGGCGCACGGCCAAGGACCATATCAACGACTTTTTGATCCACCGGGCCAAGCATTTATTGCTGGGCAGCCAGGATTCTGTGAGCCAGATCGCTTATTCCCTAGGCTTCAATTACCCGCATTATTTCAGCCGATTGTTCAAAGCCAAGACAGGCATGAGTCCGCAGGAGTTCCGGGCGGCTTGAATAAAATTTCTATCCTACTCAATGAGAAAGAGGTGGCCCAGGCCACCGCTTTCTCATGTATATCCCACCTTTTTGTGTGCCACCTTCCGGAAAATGTGTTGAGGCTTGAGCGACGAAGTCCGGACCTTTGAGTCATAGCAATCAATTAACATTAACAAAGAAATGAGTCAAAAAATATTTATCACCGGCGTCAGTGGCGCCTTCGGAAAATTAACCAGCCTGGCCCTTGCTGAAAAAGGCCATCAGGTAGTAGGGAGCATGCGGACCACCGGGGGAAAAAACACCGAAGTAGCCGCCGCTTTGCGCACTGCGGGCGTCAAACTGGTAGAGATGGATGTAACCAGCGATGAAAGTGTCGAGCAAGGGGTAAAACAAGCGGTAGAATTATTAGGAACTCTTGACGTGGTCATCAACAATGCCGGCGTAGGCTCGATCGGCCTGATGGAGGCTTTTACCCCAGCGGATATGCAGAAAGTATTCGACGTCAACGTATTCGGGGTGCAACGCGTGATGCGGGCGGCCGCGCCTTTGTTGAGAAAGCAAGGCAAAGGCACAGTCATTCAGATTTCCAGCTGTATTGGCCGCCTCACAGGTCCTTTTTATGGCACCTATTCAGCCTCTAAGTGGGCGCTGGAAGCCCTGGCCGAAAGTTACCGCAACGAGCTGGCTCCTTTTGGGATAGAATCTTGCATTGTAGAACCAGGGGGCATGCCTACGGGATTCATGGATAGCCTGCTTCGTCCCAGTGATCAGGCAACTTTGGATAGCTATGGCGACATGGCAAAGGTTCCGGAGATCGGTTTGCAACATTTCACCCAGGCGGTAAACGCCAACCCAGCGCAGCGTCCTGAAAAAGTCGCCGAAGCCATTGCAGCCTTGCTTGACCAGGCGCACGGTGAAAAACCCTTTCGTATCGTGGTGGATCATATGGGCATGGCAGAAGGGGTGGAGGCTTATAACGAGCTTTTGCATAACGTTACCAGACAGGTCTATACCAGTTTTGGCAATGCAGACATGCTCAGCTTAAATAAATAGGAACTCACCCAAACTGAGCATGGATCAGCTTCGCCTTTCTACCAAAAGGCGAAGCTGACTTTTTTTCCGTTATTGAAGCCCAGACCCGTATCCGTTTATCCTGATCCTCATGAAAAAATACTGCTTGATTGGCCTGTTGTTTTGTTTCCTAAACCCCGCTATGATGGCCCAATTGTCCGAAGCCTGGCATGGAACATGGCAAGGTGAAGTAGAGATTTGGGAGCAAAATCGGCTACAATTCAGCTTTCCCATGAGCCTGGAAATCATGCCGCAGGACAGTGGCCTGACCTTTAGCATACACTATGATCGGGGGGGCGAAAAACCGGACATCCGACGCTACAGTTTGTTGTCCATCACGGATTCCGTAGGGCACTATGTGATTGATGAACACAATTCCATTCTTCTGGATGCCTATCAAAACGGCCCCTGTCTCTACAATCATTTTGCGGGGATGGAGACTTTATTGCAGATGCGGATGTGCCTGGAGGAGGACCACCTGAATTATGAGATTACCTCTACCAAGGAGGAGCCGGTGAGAAGCAGTGGGGGAAATGAAGGGGTGTCAGAAATTGAGAGTCGGGAAGTCTTTCAGGTAATGCGGGCACGCCTGAAGCGGTAGGATTGTACGCTCCCGTCTAAAACGGTAGACTGGATATCCCTAATCTTG
This sequence comes from Bacteroidota bacterium, assembly GCA_038527215.1. Classification (GTDB taxonomy): domain Bacteria; phylum Bacteroidota; class Bacteroidia; order J057; family J057; genus JAWPMV01. The sequence goes on along the minus strand of JBCBGC010000130.1, from coordinate 14,023 downwards.
TATCATCACAAGACTTCACAAAATTTGGATATCATGAATCAGTCTCAAAGCCGTTTTCGCAGCCAAAATTTCCATAAGTTCTGGCTTAAAATCACGGCCATCGTTGTGGCCTCATTCGGCCCGGTATTTTTTCTAGGCACCATGGAAGCCACCTTGGAACCCGCCCGACTGACCCTGGATATCTTGTCCTGGCCCCTGGATGGCGCTACCACCTATGCTTCCCCGGATGTTCGCTTCCTGTCTGCGCTTACCGGAGGATTTCTTCTGGGCTGGGGCGTCATGATCTGGTGTCTTTCCTGTTGGGTGTATGACAAAGCCCCGGAAATGGTGCGTCGCGCGGTCATGCTGGGCATGCTATGTTGGTTCGTCCTGGACAGTTCCGGTTCTATCGCCTCCGGAAATCCTTCCAACGCCCTTTTTAATGTAGCCGTGCTTTTGGTCGCTGCGGGCCCGCTTTGGGTACCGGCCAGAGAAGCTGTACCTGCTTAGGATGCCGTACCCCCTCAACGCCCCTTGTTGTCTGTGCAATAAGGGGCGTTCGTTTTATTTCCGTCGGGAGAAGATTATGAATTTTCCCCATTAGTTGATAACATCGCACTTGCCTTCAACTCGGGCACCCCATAATTTTCGTTTTACAGGACATCTTCGCTCCGACCAGATTGACCCTTTCCTTGGCAAGGGTCTTAGGGCGGACAGGTGGGTGTACCTTAGTTTGCTTATTTAACTCAGAAAAGCGGAATTATGGACCACAAAGAAACTGGCCAAAAGAGCAGTCAAGCTAAGCCGACTACTAAGAAAAAATCCCGGAAAAAGGACAAAAAACATCCTATGCACGAGGATATGATGCCGACCCGGGGAATAGAAACTTGGTTTAGCCTTACCTCCAAAAATATGTACACCCGCCTGCGGATCGTGGATACCAAAGCCAATATCCTGATCACAGCCAATTCTGTTATCATTTCCGTGGTGCTTGGCAGCTTATATATGCACCTTAAGGAAGACCCGCATTTGATATTTGCGGTGGGCAGTATGGTCATCACAAACCTGATCTCGATCATTTTTGCCATTTTAGCGGCTATCCCGCGACCTCAGGCACGAGAAGCAAAAGCTAGCTTTATGGGGACTGATAAAAGCCTCACGACTTTCGATAGCTTTCATATGATGTCCAGGCATGAGTACAGTGGCGCCGTCAATGAGCTATTATCATCGGGAAGTAGCCTGTACCAATCCATGATCCATGACATCCACAATCTGGGCGTGGTGCTGGCCCGTAAGTACCAATTGATCCGCTATGCCTTTTTGACCTTTTTCTATGGGGTAATTCTCTCCGTCATGGCCTTTGGCGTATGCCATTTATTGTTTTAATCCCGATCCAATTTTACCTGACCTATATGTCCGCAGAAAAATCAAACCCCCTCTCCATCAACCTCATTTCCGCCATGTCTTCTACCCGGGTGATCGGGACCCAGGATGGGATGCCCTGGGAAGTGCCCGAAGAATACCAACAGTACCTGGGCTTTGTCGGTGGACAAACCGTGATCATGGGGCGTCGTAGCTACGAAATTTTTGGTCCGGACCTGACTACTACCCACAATTTGGTGATCAGCCGCAGTCTGGAAGCTGGACCTGGATATGAGGTTAGTCGAAGCCTGGAAGAAGCCCTGGAAAGCGCCCGGAACCTAGGCAAAAAAATCTTTGTGGCGGGTGGGGCCAGTATTTATGCGCAGGCTCTTCCGCTAGCGGATCAGATGTATCTTTCCATCATCAAAGGAGAATTTGAAGGCATTGCCTTTTTTCCGGAATTCGAACGCGGTAACTGGGAAATCGTAGAACAAAAAGACCATCCTCGATTTACTTTTTTCCGGTACCGGAGAAAAGAAAGCCGCTGAGGCTGGCCCACCATAACCACACACGATTTGAAAACACCCCTTCCTTCCCGCCTTTTGCCCGGCCTTTTGATATTTGGAGCCTTACTCCTGTGGCACTGCGTGGAGAAAAAGCCCCGGAAAATTCCCGTTTATCATGTGGAGGTTTTCGAAGGGGAACCAGAGACGATCCACTCGGTTTCAGAGAAGCCCATGTCCATGTACAATGAGGATTATCTGGCCCAGATTTACCTGGAAAGGAATCTCCCTGCTAAGGACCTTAAGGCATATGTATATCTTCTCAAAGGCCAGGATACGGTGATTCATAAAACCGTGACCCTCGATACCCTGACGCGGCGTTTCTGGGAGTTTCAGCAGAACCACCGACAGCTAAATATCGCTGAGGATTATTACCTGGGAGATGTAAATATTGGCTGGGTCAGGGCTGAGAATATATATTTCGAAGGAAACTTACCTTCCAGAATCCCTGGAGATACCTTGGACTTTAACCTGAAATTCAAATATCGGGGCGTCAAAGACCCCAACCGTATGTGGGTGAATGTCTGGTAAACGAAACGGGGCCCAAAATCCTTTCGTAAGAAAAAACCAACTGCTTCATTCAAGCTATGCACATGGACCCTTTTTCTTCCTTCGAAACCTTCTTGTCTGCTTTTCCGCATTTCCAGCCTGCGGTATTTGAGGAAGCGCAGCCCTATCTGCGAAGGGTAGACTTGCCTGCCGGCGAGCATTTCCTGGAATATGGCCACATCTGTCGGGAAATCGCTTTCATAGAGTCGGGCTTAATCCGCCTTTACTATCTCCACGAAGGAAAGGAAGTGACCCTGTGTTTTTGTCGGGAAAATCATATTACCACCTCCTATCAGAGCCTGGTGAGCCAAACTCCTAGTGAAATTGCCATCCAGACCATCGAGCCTACACGCCTGATTACCTTAAGCTATGAGTCCCTGGAGAAGTTATATGCCAAAGACCTGTTTTGGCAACAGCTCGGACGCCTGACGGTGGAGCAGGAATACCTGGCGGTGGAAAACCATCGGCGACTGGTCAGAGACTTGCCTGGTCAGGAGCGCTACGCGCAGATGATTAAGCAGGAATCAGCCTTATTGGACCGGGTACCGTTGAACTATCTGGCCTCCTATCTGCAACTCAGCCCGGAAACCCTTAGTCGAATTCGCAAAAAAATGTCCCTCACTTGACCCAGGTCAAGTGGATTGGGGCGGGCAGCATGGAACTTTAGGTCATTGTTTCATCTTAACCAAAGTGAAAAATGATCAAAGATCCCATCAAAAAATCTGTGGTAGAGACCTACGGCAAGCTCGCTAAATCCACCCAAAAGGGCCTTTTGTCCAAACTGTTCGGCTGCTGTGATCTTTCCACACATGCCACGACCGTAGGCCAGCAAATCGGCTACTCCATGGAAGAACTAGAGGCGGTACCCGAAGGCGCTAATCTGGGGGTAGGCTGTGGGAATCCCGGAGCCCTGGCTAGCATTAATCCTGGGGAAACGGTGGTGGACCTGGGTTCAGGAGCCGGTTTTGACGCTTTCCTGGCCGCTCCGGTCGTAGGACCAGCAGGCAAGGTGATTGGGGTGGATCTTTCGGACGAAATGCTCTCCCTGGCCCGCAAAAACGCCCGTAAGGGAGCTTATGAGCAAGTATCTTTTGTCAAAGGAGATATCGAGGACCTGCCCTTGGCAGATAATCTGGCAGACCATGTCATCTCTAATTGTGTGATCAACCTTTCCCTGAATAAAGGGGCAGTGTACCAGGAAGCCTATCGTATCCTCAAACCCGGTGGCAGAATCTCCGTCAGCGACATCGTGCTGGTGGAAGAATTGCCTGATTTTATCCGAGATTCCCTGGGCGGACATATCGCTTGCGTATCCGGGGCAGAAAAGCTGGATACCTATTTGAGCTATGTGCGCGAAGCAGGTTTCGAGGATATCCGGATTGAATCCAAATCCAGCTTTCCCCTGGAAATCATGCTGATGGATCCCCAGGTTCAGAAACTAGCCAAGGATTTTGACCTGGACCTGGATGGAGAAGAGGTGAAGGATATCGCCTCACGGGTCATCAGTATTTCCCTGAGTGGGAGGAAGGAGGGATAAAACAAGCCTGGTATCCCATTTAGGTATTTTCCGTATCTTTAGACATATGATCACCCAGGATCAAAAACATATCATTGTCGAGGTGCTAGCCCCTTTCTCTCCAGAGGAAATAGCGGTCTTTGGCTCCTATGCCCGAAATGAACAGAGGCCTGACAGCGATTTGGATATACTTGTTTCTTTTCAAGCAAGGATAAATCTGTTTGATTTAGTGGGGATAGAGCAGGAACTGAGTGATAAACTCGGGGTTAAAGTTGATCTAGTCACCAGGAATGCCTTAAGTCCTTTGCTGAAACCTATTATTGAGAAAGAGCTTCAACGGATTGCCTGATGGAGAAGGAGCCTTTCATTTACCTCAAGCATATTTCTACCAGCATCTCTCTTATCCTAACCTATACGCAGGAAATGGACGAAGCCGCATTTATAGCCAATCAAATGGTGAAGGATGCCTGTGTAAGAAATTTTGAGGTCATTGGAGAAGCGGCCAAACAGCTACCGAAGAAATTCAGAGAAAAACATCCTGATATTGCCTGGCGGAAAATGGCGGGCATGCGGGATAAGCTCATTCACGGATATATTGGAGTGGATTACGGAATTGTCTGGGCTACCATTGTAGATATTCTGCCAGAGTTGAAGGAAGAAATTCAGGCGATCATCAATGAGGTAGAATAAGCACAAAAAAAACGCAGCCCCATCCGGGGCTGCGGTCTATACAAAGTAAACAAACGCAATTAAGCCAGTTCAAAACGGTCAAGGTTCATCACCTTGTCCCAGGCGGCGACGAAGTCCTTCACGAAGCGCGCCTGTGCGTCGGAAGAAGCGTATACTTCAGCCAGGGCCCGCAGCTGAGAGTTAGAACCAAATACCAGGTCTACCCGGGTCGCGGTCCACTTCAGGTCTCCGCTGGTACGGTCGCGGCCTTCGAAGATTTCTTCCTCTTCTCCAACGGCATTCCAGGCGGTACTCATATCCAGAAGGTTTACAAAGAAATCGTTGGTCAAAGAGCCGGGCTGGTCAGTGAATACCCCGTGGCGAGCGCTATCAGCGTTGGCATTCATGGCCCGTAAACCGCCAACCAGCACGGTCATTTCAGGCGCGGTCAGGGTCAGCAACTGAGCTTTGTCGATCAGCAGCTCTTCGGCTACTCTGTCCTGATTAGGCTGCAGGTAATTGCGGAACCCATCCGCTTTGGGCTCTAGTACTGCAAAAGAATCCACATCGGTCATGTCATCCGTGGCATCGGTACGGCCAGGCGTGAAGGGCACGCTTACGTCGTGTCCTGCGGCTTTGGCGGCAGCTTCTACGCCCGCACATCCCGCCAGGACGATGAGGTCAGCCATGGAGACGTTTCCAGAGAAATCAGCTTTGATACCTTCCAGTACGTCAAGGACTTTGGCTAGCTGCGCTGGTTGGTTGGCTTCCCAGTCTTTCTGAGGAGCGAGACGCAGGCGGCCTCCGTTGGCCCCACCACGCTTATCCGAACCGCGGTATGTAGAGGCAGAAGCCCAAGCCGTAGCAACCAGTTCCGATACAGAAAGACCAGAAGCGAGGATAGAGGCTTTCAGGCTGGTGATTTCAGCTTCACCAATCAGTTCCCCTTCGACGGCAGGCACAGGGTCTTGCCAGATCAGGGTTTCAGTGGGCACTTCTTTGCCCAGGTAGCGGGCCAGTGGTCCCATATCTCTATGTGTCAGCTTGAACCAGGCACGGGCAAAGGCATCGGCAAACTGATCAGGATTTTCGTGGAAGCGGCGGGAGATCGGCTCATAGATAGGATCCATCCGCAGGGCAATATCGGTGGTCGCCATGATGGGCGCGTGACGCAGGTTCGGATCGTGGGCATCCGGCACAGAATTCGCCGCAGCACCTCCTACAGGAATCCACTGTTGAGCTCCGGCGGGGCTTTTGGTCAGCTCCCACTCGAATCCGAAGAGCGTATCAAAGTAGCTATTGTCCCAGGTGATAGGCGTAGCCGTCCAGGCACCTTCCAGTCCACTGGTGATGGTGTGAACGCCTTTTCCACTGCCAAAAGTATTTTTCCAGCCTAGTCCTTGTTCCAGGATACCGGCTCCTTCTGGCTCGGCCCCTACATACTGGTCAGGATCAGCAGCGCCGTGCGTTTTTCCGAAGGTATGTCCTCCAGCAATCAAGGCTACGGTTTCTTCATCATTCATGGCCATCCGGGCAAAAGTCTCCCGGATGTCTCTGGCAGAAGCGATAGGATCAGGCTTGCCATTCGGGCCTTCTGGATTCACATAAATCAATCCCATCTGCACGGCTCCGAGAGGATTAGCCAGTTCGCGGTCTCCGCTGTAACGCTCATCCCCCAGCCATTCTGTTTCGGGTCCCCAATAAATATCGCCTTCTGGCTCGAACTGGTCTGCGCGTCCACCCGCAAAACCAAAAGTCTGGAAGCCCATGGATTCCAGGGCCACATTACCCGTAAGAATCATCAGGTCAGCCCAGGAAATTTTGCGACCGTATTTTTGCTTGATCGGCCATAGCAGACGACGGGCCTTATCCAGGTTGCCATTGTCAGGCCAGCTGTTCAGCGGGGCAAAACGCAGGGTTCCGGAGGAAGCGCCTCCGCGTCCGTCGGCTACCCGATAGGTACCGGCACTGTGCCAGGCCATCCGAATGAAAAATGGGCCATAGTGTCCATAGTCAGCCGGCCACCAATCCTGAGAATCAGTCATGAGGGCCGTCAGGTCAGCCTTGACCGCGTCCAGGTCCAGGCTCTTAAATTCTTCAGCGTAGTCAAAGTCCTCTCCCATCGGATCCGTCAGGGAGGAGTTCTGGTGTAAAATCTTGAGGTTTAGTTGGTTGGGCCACCAGCCGGAGTTGGAAAAAGCCCCAGCAGCAGTGTGTCGGTGGGCAGCTGCGAGGTAGGGACAGTTGCTGGCACCGTTTGAGGAAGAGGAATGTTTGTCAGTACTCATGTTTGATAATTTATGGTCCCACTAAGTACCGGAAAAAAGCCATAAATTGCTTCTATGTCCGCCATGAGTATTATTGATTTTGTTGATGGCTTGTAAAAAATCATAGCTATTAATGATGAAATGGGCGCCATAACGGGCACGTTTCTGCCTGATTATCAGCCCTTTTCTTCTCACTTTTCTGAATTACTTTCCTATGTCGGCTCATTTCCTGGTCCAGGGTAGTTCGCGAAGTCAGGGGAATACCCATCAGGTAACGCACCTGATTCAAACGGCCTTGCAAGCGCCTTTGGCTGATTTAAATCAGCTAAAGATTCATCAGTACACGTATGAACACGCGCACGTGGAGGATGACTTCCTGCCCTTGATGCGGCAAGTGGTGGCCCATGACATTTGCTGGTTGCTCACCCCGGTTTACTGGTACAGCATGAGTGGGCTGATGAAAAATTTCCTGGATCGATTTACCGATTGCCTGAAGGTAGAAAAAGAGCTAGGGAGAAAATTGAGAGGCAAAAAGCTGGCCGCAGTGGCTTGTGGTTCGGAAGCAGCAGAAACCCCTGGTTTTTTTATCCCCTTTGAATACAGTGCGGCCTATCTGGGCATGGAGTACCTGGGGCATTTGCATACCTGGGTGGCGGGAAATGTGCTCAGCAGCGAAGAGCAAGAGCGGATCGCTGATTTTGTCCGCAACATAGACCGCAGCTAAGCAGATAAAAGGTTCCGCTTTCGGTATTTTTCCTGTAACTTCCTGTAGAAACCACTCCTAAGTCTACTACCCAAGCTACTGTCCTCATGCCCTGGAAAAAAATCCTCCGCTATTTTCTGTTGCTGATCCTGGTCCTGGGAATCATCACCGTTTTCCTCGCTAATCGAAACCTCAAGCAAATCTATGGAGGCCTGACGGAGGAGGTCGATCCGGGCCAATTTGTGCCTTATGAAGGACCGATCTGCATAGAGCATGTCCATGTGCTTTCTCCCGATGGGCAGCGCTTCCTGCCTAACCGCACCGTATGCCTGGAAGGAGGAAAAATCGTAGCCATAGATTCGGTGCTGGAATATGAGACCGGAACCGCTGTTGAAGATGGAACCGGGAAGTACCTGATCCCCGCGTTGACCGATGCCCACGTTCATCTCTGGCAGAGTCCCAATGACCTGCTCCTCTACCTGGCCAATGGCATCACGCACATCCGGGAACTGGTAGGTGCACCTCACCACCTGACTTTGCGGGAGGAAATCAAAGCTGGCAGGCTGGGACCGCAGATGTATGTAGCCTCTCCTCGCCTGGGCACCTTTGGCACCATGGAAGGATGGTTTATGAATTGGTCTCAGGAATTTAATAATGTGAAAGATGCCGCAGATGCAGCCCAGCATGTCCTTTATCTGAAGGAGCAGGGATACGACGGGATCAAGGCCTATAGCCACCTTTCGCGGGAGTGCTACGAAGCCATCAGTCGGACGGCAGATTCCCTTGGTATGGATATGGTGGGCCACATTCCCTGGAGCATAGAGATAGACGACTTGTGGACCTCCCACCAGTCGGACATTGCCCATCTGGAAGAAATCATGAATGCACTGCGCCGGGAATTTGACAAGCAGGATGAGTCCGATGATCCATCCCAGCTTCTCGCTTATATCGATCAGCGCAGCCAGGAAATGATCCCTCACATGCTCCAGAAGGACATCAGTCTGACAACCACGCTCTGGCTGGTGGAGAGTTTTTACCGGCAAAAATTTGAACTGGATGCGGTGCTGAAGGAGGTGGAATTGGCTTATGTCAATCCTGGCATCGCTGAATGGGACGAAATGATCCCCATGGGATTGGGCTGGCTGCCCTCGGTCAATCGTTATAAACTGCCCGAAGGGCTGAGCGAAGAGGACCTGGCCGGGCGCCGCACCTTCTGGCAGACCTACGCCGAAGCCTGCCGGGTGATCTTGAAAAACATGGCCGCTGGCGGGGTGGTCATCCTGGCCGGAACGGATGCCAGTCTGCCGGTCACTGTGCCGGGCTTTTCGCTGCACCAGGAACTGGTCAGCATGCAGGCGGTAGGCATGAGCCCGGCTGAAGTCTTGCAGACAGCCACCCTGAATCCCGCCATTCGTCTGAGAAGAAATGCAGGTAAAATCAGCCCCGGTTTTCAGGCTGACCTGCTGTTGCTCAACCAGAACCCCCTGGAAGATATCCGGCATACCCAGTCCATTGAAGCGGTGTTTTTGGGCGGCAAAATGCTGGACCGCAAGCTCCTCGACGACATGCTGGCTGCCGTCAAGGCGGCCAATGACAGGAGCCGGACCATCGATATCAGCGAATTTGAATAGACAGCTTACCCATAACGCATACCAAACTCCATAACCATGATACAAGCACTCACCACCCTCTTGCTCCTGATGGGGAGCCTTTCCTGGACCTTGGGCCAGGACTACATCCCTTATTATACCCACTGTAACGAAGGGGATAAACAGATTTACCTCGAAAATTATGAAGCGGCTCTGAAGGAGTTTGAACAGGCTTTTGCGCTGGTGGATTATGTGCATGCCCGCTCCTATAAGCAAGCCAGTACCGCCGCCGCTTTTCTCGGGCAGGCAGAAAAGGCCTATGCCTATGCTCGACTGGCACTGTTGCACGGGGAAGACGCCCGCTTTTTGGATGGGAAGCAGTATCAGGGATTTCGGAAAAAAATGCCATTTTCTGGCTTGAAGGACAGTCTGGATACCTTCCGGCAGTTACACGAGCAATCCATTGATCTGACTTATCAGCGGATATGTGATAGCCTGTATTATGTGGACCAGCGCATCATTCGTAAAAACATGGGGGTCTCCGGGGACTATAAGATTGATAAATCTAGCCTGCCGGAAGACCTGTACGACCTGGATGAGGAAATCTTTGCTTATCTACTGGAACTGATAGCGGTAAGAGGATTCCCTTCGGAAAAAAACATTGGTCCGGAAGGCTACAGCAAAGTTTGGGTTTTGTTCCACCATAACCTTCGCTTACCTGAAAATGCAGCACACCTGCCCATGGCCAAGGAAGCGCTTATACGGGGAGAATACCGGCCAGCGGATTACGCCTGGATGTACGATCAATCCCGAAGCATTTTCAAAAAAGAGCAGCCCCTTTTTTATTATGGGGTGGCAGATATCAGTGAACTGACCGAATCGGAAAAAGCCGCTATAGATGCGGTCAGAAAGGAGTACGGCATCAAACCCCTGGCCTCTACCGAAATAAAGCGGACCGGGAAGTCCATTCGGCAGCGTAGGCTGTGGTGAAAAGGCTGAAGGGGGAACAGAAGGGCGCGCGCCGGATGATTAGGTATTTGGAGGGAAAAAGGCGTAAATTCCTTTTATGTCTACTACTCCTACCGCTTCTTCCGGGTCTTCCGTGAAGGAGCAAACCGCCACAACTTTTACCCCACGCTACCGCAACTACATCCTCTTCATTCTGACCGGGATGTATGTCTTCAGCTTTATTGACCGTCAGATTCTGGTCATTCTTCAGGAGTCTATCAAGCAAGAGTTGGGGCTTTCGGATACCCAATTGGGCTTAATGACGGGTTTTACCTTCGCGATATTTTACGTGACCTTTGGGATTCCCATTGCCCGTCTGGCCGACCGCAAAAGCCGTAAGCATATCATGTCGATTTCGCTGGCTGTCTGGAGTGGGATGACCGCGCTTTCGGGCATGGCCCAGAATTTTGTGCAATTGTTGCTGGCGCGAATTGGGGTAGGGATTGGCGAAGCGGGGGCCAGTCCTCCGGCCCATTCCTTGATCTCAGATCTTTTTCCTGCCCACAAAAGAGCCACCGCTTTATCCATTTATTCCACGGGGATCTCTATCGGCATCCTGCTGGGTTTTCTGGTGGGCGGCTGGATCAATCAGTATTTTGGGTGGCGGGTAGCTTTCTTTGTGGTAGGGATTCCTGGCATCCTCTACGCTATCCTGCTTTTCTTTTCGGTCAAAGAGCCACCAAGGGGATTATCTGATGGCTTGCAAGCAACGGGAGAAGCGGAGAGCCTGCAGGAAGTGTTGCGTGTGTTGTGGGGCAGTAAGGCTTTTCGCTGGTTAGCCCTGGGCTCTGCCATGGCGGCCTACGCAGCTTATGCCACCATGACCTGGTTGCCGCCTTTTTTGTTTCGCATTCATCAAATGGAAAGTGGGGACATCGGGACCTGGCTGGCTCTGATGATCGGGGTAGGTGGAGGAATTGGCTACTTTGGGGGCGGGTTTTTATCAGATTATTTAGGGCGGGCGGAAAAAAGGTGGTACCTGTGGCTCCCGGCCTTGTGCCTCCTGCTCTGTATTCCTTTTACCTTGACGACTTTATTTACCACTAATACCCTGGTGGCGCTCTGGGCCATCGCCTTACCTTCGGCTTTCATCTCTGTATACCTGGGGCCTTGTCTGGCCTTGACTCATGGGATCGTCAAACCCCAAATGCGGGCCCTGGCTTCGGCCATATTGTTTTTCATCCTTAACCTGATCGGGCTGGGCCTCGGACCGCTGGTTACCGGCATGGTCAGTGATGCCCTGGAACCCAGTATGGGAGCCGAATCCCTGCGATGGGCCCTGGCCTCCTCTCTCCTCGCCAATGTGTTGGGAGCTGGGTTTTTTGTGATTGCCGCCAGATATATCCGAGCCGACCTACGATAAGAGAGATTTTTGCCAATATTAAAAAATCAGAAACCTGAATTATTATTTTTTAATTTTGAGGCCCCTTTTTTGATAAAATGGCAAATTTTGGGAATTTGTGGCTAGATATTTGCTGCAAAAACCCTGTTAAGGAAGCAAATCTTTTTTCATAGATCAGGCCCCTGGTGTCTGCTGTCAATTAGCATCTCTCCAGGTAGGCTCATTAGCTGAGCCTGGCCTTGCTCGGAAAAAGGAAAACGGCACTGCTGGTAAGGCCGTTCTTTTTTGCCCATACCATTCGTTCCCTCCTCCAAGCCTTCCCTCTTCCGGGAGGGCTGAAGCTGCTTTTAAGGAAAATTCCCTGACCGGAGTCAGTGGGTCTCTCAGATCCTGCTGGGCTCTGCCATGGGCTATTTCTTCAACCAATCAGCTTCAATTAAGCCATTATGATGCACATTCATTACCTATTACAGGTCCATCAACATCCTGAACAATTTGGGCGGTTGATTCGCCGCCTGGCGGCTCCCTTTGCCCATTTTTACGTCCACGTCGATTTAAAAAGTGACATTCAGCCTTTTTTACGGCAAGCCGAAGGAGTTAACAATGTCCACTTTTTTGACGAGGAGCGCTTGGAGGTAAGATGGGGAGATATTTCCCAGGTACACGCGACCCTGCTCGGCGTCAATAAACTGGTCGCAGAGAAGAAAGAGGGCTATGCCATTTTGATGAGCGGGGCAGATTATCCCATCAAATCCAACGTCTATATCCAGCGGTTTTTCCAGGTGCATAATGGGGTGAACTTCATCGCTTGCAAAGATGCGTATGACGTATGGGGACATTGCACCGTAGGGCGCCTGGAAAGCTATAACTTCCATCCTTTTACGAAACGCCGCCATACGTTTGGGGTTTCTACGCTTTTTGGGAAAAATTTCTGGACCTTGATGAATGTCCGCAATACCCTCATCATGCTCCTGCTCGGGAAATTTGGGGCGGTTAGAAAGGCGCTGGCCAACACCCGAACTTTCCCATCCTATTTGCAAGCCTTTGGGGGGAGTCAGTGGTGGGCTTTGCCCATGAGCTCGCTTTATATGATCCATGATTTCATGCAAGCTCATCCAGATTACCTTGCTTATCATGAACACACGCATGTTCCAGATGAAATTTTTTTCCATAGCATGATTGGCAGCCTTGTGAAGGCTGAAAAAATAAAGCCCAGCATCACCTACGTGGATTGGCGGCGTAAAGGGGTACCGCTGCCTGTGGTTTTCCAGGCGGAGGATCTGGAGATCCTGGCGAATTGTGCTTGTCTGTTTGCCCGGAAGCTAGCCCCGGAATCCTCAGGGGAGTTGATGGACTTGATCGACCAGAAACTTCTCCACCGCGAAGAGCAAATGCAGCCCTTAGAAAAGCTCCCCATTCATTAAGGGGAAACCCTGACGCTTTTATTTCATGCTTTCGAAAAGGGATCAACGCCTCCAGGCTTGATCCCTTTTTTTTGTGAAAACCTCAGATGCCCAAGCTCGCCCACGGCTGATTTGCTTACCCGATTATATCGGCTTATTTTAAGTAAGCGTAGCCCCACTGAATGATAGGGCAAGGCTCCCTAATTAACCTAATATGTCCCTCCTCCAACCCGTCTTCCAATTACTGATTTTTCGGATCAGTCGAGCGGAACTCCTGCGGTTTGACCGCCGCCATTTTTGGGTCGGCCTGCTCGGGACCTGGATCGTGGGCATGGGGCGCTACTGGGATGATCCGGGTGCCCATTTATTGCAGCATCTGGGGCTGGGGTCCGTGATCTACATTTTTGGGCTTTCGCTGCTGATATGGCTGGTCATTCTGCCCTTTCAGGTGGAAAAATGGACCTACTTTAGGGTCCTGACCTTTGTGAGCCTGACCTCCTTTCCAGCTGTTTTTTACGCGATTCCGGTAGAACGCTTTATGTCCGTGGAATTGGCGGCCGCGGTCAATGCATGGTTCCTGGCCATCGTAGCAGCCTGGCGGCTGGCCCTGTTGTTCTTCTTTCTTCGAAGATTTAGCCAACTGCGATGGTGGTACATTGTGGTGGGCGCTTTATTGCCGGTGTGTGCCATCATTGCGGCGCTTACGGCCCTCAATCTGGAGCGGGCAGTATTTGACATCATGGGCGGAATTCGGGATGCCACCAGTAATGATCGGGCCTATGGAGTTTTGGTCTTTCTGACGTTCAGCTCAGCCTTGCTGTTCATTCCTTTGGTGATTGGATATGTCGTGGCGATCTTTCAGCGTAGGAGAAGGTTGCGCCGGACTTCCCTGGAGAATCAGGTTGAAAGCTGAACAAAAGCTCCAGAAATTAATTATTCATTAAAAATAAGGGCGAATTCTGCTCAAATGAGAGTTTTCTGTACCTTTATTAGCTAAACAACCAAACCCCCGTTCTTTCCCCACAAATTGTCAACGATCTTCACAACAAATTTCCAATTTCATAGGATATGAC
>JBCBGC010000129.1:0-24470 GCA_038527215.1 Bacteroidota bacterium | reverse complement strand
TTATGAATTGCACCATGGCTCCATCAAAGGCATACAGGAATTTATATTTCAGATAATCAGCATCTGCCAGGTTCCATTGACGGCGGGCGTGCTTATAGCTCCAGCCATTGCCTTCTCTGGGAAAATCTACCCATTCCGGATGGCCAAACTCATTCCCCATAAAAGTAAGGTATCCTTCTCCGCCCAAGGTGGCGGTAAATAGTCGGATCATCTTATGGAGGGCCATGCCACGGTCGATCACGGGATGCTCCGCCTGTAAATTCATGTGCCAGTACATTTCCTGATCCATCAACCAAAAGGCCAGGGTTTTATCGCCTACCAGGGCCTGGTCATGAGATTCCGCATAGGCAATGTTCTTCTCCTTCCAACGTCGGTTCGTAAGGGTATGCCACATCTCGTGCACATTCCACTCCTCATCCTTTTTATGCTTGAGCAATTTGATCCAATAGTCAGGGATGCCCATGGCCAATCTGTAATCAAAACCTACGCCTCCTTCGTCTACCCCGCGGCAAGCGCCTGGCATACCGCTCATATCCTCTGCAATGGTCAGCGCCGACGGATTGATTTCGTGCGTGAGCACATTGGCTAGCTGTAAATAGGTAATGGCATCCCACTCTACGCCTTCCCGGAAATATTTATCATAATGATCAAAGGATACGCCTTCGCCATGATGGAAATAGAGCATGGAGGTAACCCCATCAAAGCGAAACCCATCAAAGTGAAACTCCTTTAGCCAATAGGCTACATTGGATAGCAGGAACTGTAGTACTTCGGTCTTGCCATAATTGAACAGCTTGGAATCCCAACCATCGTGTTCTCCTCTGCCGCCCGGATGAAAGTACTGATCTTCGGTTCCGTCAAAAAGGTTCAATCCTTCCGCCAGGTTCTTGACGGCATGAGAATGGACAATGTCCATGATGACTGCGATGCCTCTTTTATGGGCTTCGTTGATTAGGTATTTCAGGTCTTCAGGAGTGCCAAATCTGGAGGTAGGCGCAAAAAAGTTAGATACATGATAGCCAAAGGAACCATAGTAGGGGTGTTCCTGGACCGCCATGAGTTGAATGGCATTATAGCCTAGTTTTTCGATGCGAGGCAGCACGATTTCCGCAAATTCCCGGTAGGTGCCTACGCCTTCTTTTTCCTGGGCCATGCCGGTATGAGCCTCATAAATCAGCGGTGCCTGACTGGCATCAAAAGAATAATCTTGATCGGTCCAGGTAAAAGGAGCCTCCGGCTGCCAAACCTGACCACTAAAATCGTAGGTTTCCGGGTCTTGCAACGCACGGCGAATATAGGCCGGAATACGATCTTGAGTGCCGCTTTCCCCCTGTACTTTTACCTTAACCCGATCCCCGTGCTTCAGGACATTTCCAGAGATAAAGATTTCCCAAACGCCCCCTTCAATGCTATGGAGAGGGTGCCGGCTTCCGTCCCAATCATTAAAATCTCCTACCAGGGATAGGGCTTGAGCTCCCGGTGCCCATTCACGATACCACCAACCGCCGGCTTCCGCATCAAAATGAATCCCAAAGTATTCATAGGCGTTGGCGAAGGCTTCGAGGCTACCGGCCATTTTTTCCAGGGAAGCTCTCTTTTCTTCATATCGGTCATGTCTGAGCCTTACGTCTTCCAGGTAAGGTTCCAACCAGGGATCGTCTTGAATAAGGGCAAAGGTTTTTTCAGGCATAAAAGGAAGGATGAAGGATGTCAGACTTACGCCCGCAAGGTAAAAGGAATGCTCTCTCCAAACAACAATGGGCTACCTAAAAAGGTAGCCCAGATATGCACAACAGGACGGTAAACACTGAAATGCATGTTTCAATATTTTCGTGCCCGAAAATGTTCAGTATGGTTGAAAGTTCGGAAAACCCCATTCCCGAATTCAAAATATAAGGGGATTTCTTTTGAAATAAAAGAAATCCCCTTGCCGGTAGCCTTGGCAGCCCTTACCTAAGAATCAGCTTGCCACGCTTTTTTTCCTGCCCATATGTCATGTCAAACAAGTAGGTTCCAGCGGTAAAAGCCTCAAGCGAAAAGTGGGCTTCCTGCAAGCCAGCGGAAAAGGACTGGACATAGGTTTGGACCAATTTTCCGCTCAAGTCATACAAACGCAGGCGCAAGCTTCCCGGCTCATGGGCCAGGAGCCGAACATTCCAGTCGCCGGAGGTGGGATTTGGGAAATTCCCTAGCCAATCCACGGCTGTTGCTGTCTCTTTTAATATTTCTACCAGGGAAGAATGCTGGGTTCTGCCTTCGGCATCCTCCCAACTAATCCGGTAAGTATTGAGGCCGTTAGGGGCGTAGAAATCCAGGAAGCTATAAGGTTTTGCAGCTTCCTGTTCTTGTGTTTCATACACCACCCTAAAGGCCCCTTGATGGTCCTTTTTTTCTACCCTCAAAGCGGTCAATACCGGCACCTCAACCCAGGTCCAGTTCAATTCCACTTGCCCGGCTGCCGTTAAGCGTCCGCTTAGCTGAAGGAGATCTGAGGAAAGAATCGCCAGTTGAGCTCCCAGCGCATAGGTGGAAAAGGCCGTGAAATTTCCTTCGTAGGTGGTGAAGGTTCCCGTAGCCCCTACATAACTTCCCTGGGTGGGATTGATCACCTCCACTTGGGCATCGTTGATCGCAGTTTTGGGAGAATTGGTGCCCGTCCGCCGATAGATCTGCAATTGGCTGGCAATGGTGGCTCCCGAGTAGGCGGTGCCGATCTGACCGTTGACATAGGTTGCAAAAGCATCCAATTCCGCAGGAGTCAGGTAAAACCGAATATCATAATCGGGCGTTCCGGTGGTGGTAGGGGTCACTTGCCACTCCGGGTCCATGAAGTAAGGGGTGCCGCTCAGGTTTACATTTTGCAGCATGCCGCCCCCGAAACTGATGTCTCCCTGGGTGCTTCCGTGATCAGTGGCTCCATTATTTTGGACAAAAAGGATGATCTCATCCGACGCATCCAGGTAAAGCCTGGATTCATTGGCGCGTAAGTCGCAGGTATAGCTCGCGTTCGCCGTGGCTGCATCAAAAGGGGTACGCAGCGCATTGATATAAGTCGTGTTATTGGCACTGTTTCCGGTGCCAGGAGATTCCAGGGTAGTTGCATTGCCCGTAGCCCAGTTTTGCTTACTGTTGACATCGTCTGAAAGGGTATTATCAAAATAAAACACCCGGTTACCGCCACTCTCGGTAAAATACAGTACATCCGAGCCATAGGTAGCCGCCAGTGGATGGTTGGCAGCAGAAAAGGCACAGGCGGGACAGTCGCTGCTGGCCCCTTTTGTTCCGTAAGAAATACCCTGAAAAAAGGTAGCCCCCGGACGCCTGAGCTGTACCGCATCCCCGGCATTTCGGAATCCTACCAGAAACCAGCAGGGATCCATATTGGTGGCTGGATAGCTTGCATCGCCTACGTTGGGCGTATTTACATTCGCATCAAAATAGTTATTCGGGTCAGGGGCCGTACAGGCAAAATTCCCGCTCACCGGGATCACATAGGTATAATCCAGATTTGCATCCGTTGGATCATCTGCGGGAAGATTGGTATTGGGGTCATCGGCATTATAGAAAACGATCAGAGAACCTACTGGAACTTTTTCCCAGGTACAATTGTCCTCAAATTCGATATATCCATCGGCTATGCCCAGCTGAGAACCGGCTCCTCCAGAAAAGTCTCCATTGTTGTCGTCAAAAATCCAACCGCGGATATCCACGGTAGTTCCAGGGGTGCCGACTACCAGAAATTCCACAAATTCCTGCCCACCTGAAGCTCCTTGAGAAAATTCATTGAGGATCAATCCTGGCGTTTCCTCATTCAGCGTCAGGGTATGGGCAGCAGTACCTAGTCCTGCCGTTCCTCCGGTAATGGCCAAGGCAAGGTTCACCGTCTCTCCTGCATCGCCCAGCCCATCATCAACAGGAGTTAGGTTCACGGTTTTGGTGTTGGGATAGGCTTCAGCCGGAGTAAAGCTTAATACCTGAGTAGCGAATGTATAATCCACTCCCCCACCCGTGGCACTGCCACTCCCAGCATCGGTAATGCTCACGTCCACATTGGCGAGCGGAGCACTTTCCATGAGTACGGCCACAGTTTTGGCTCCTGCACTTTCCAAGGTGGCACTATTCGACTGGGCAAAGCCCACCACCGGCGAACAACTATTGACCCCTGGTAAGGCAGGATTAGAAAGGGCGCAAGTAGGTTCGGAGCTAAAAGCCGCGGTCAGGCTGATCGGATTGCCATGGGCCGGGAAAGTCAGCCCGGCAAAGGTATGAGAGGTAGGCGGATTGCTTAAAGCCGTAACCACCACCGAAGCAGTCGCATCACCGGTTAAGGTCAAGTTCCCGGTAACCGCTGGATCGGTGAAAGTGACTACCACATCCGCCGTAAAGAAATCATCCGTACTGATATTTTGGGTGCCGTTATCATTGCAAGCACTTACGTTGGCCAAGGCAATGGAGGAAATGAAGCAAGTTGAGCCCGAAAGCCTAACATTGTCCAAGGTAATTTCCTCATCGTTGGCATCTGACCGCATGACCACCCGCATATCCAGGTTATTACCTGTACCGGGAATGGAAAAAGTAAAATCCTGCAGGGCTGCAGTGAGGACCGTGCCATCGCCTACATTGTCCAGGTTGGTATCCTCTCGGAAATCGGTATTGGAACCTGCGCCTCCGGCAAAAGCGCCAATGCGGATCCAGCCATTCCCATCCAGGTTGTATTCCACATAGACATAGTCCCCATTGGCCTGGTCAGCCTGATCGTAGTTGCTACTGCCATTGTTCGCTCCCAGCGCAAGACTTACTTGCAAATTGGTGTACCCAACCACATTGACGGTAGCAAAGGAAAGGGTCACCTCTGCACCAGCTATGCCGGCCGCATCTACATCTTCTATCCCAATCAGGGAAAGTCCATCCTGACCCGTAATGGCGGGCGCATCCCATCCTAGGGTAGTTAATCCGGCGGGGGTAGCCCGGGCAAAATAATCTTCGGAGCCCCCACCTCCATTGACCAGCGCACTGGAAAGGGTGTAGGTGGTAGCTGAAGGGCCTGCTTCAAAACTTTCCTGGAAAATGATTTGACCAAATCCTGCAAGGGGGAACAGGCAGGATATACACAGGAGAAAACTTAGGGTTAGGTGAGTCATAATCCTTACTGCCAGATGCTTAGGTTCTGATTGTAAGTTAACGCCCCTGACAGAAAGATGGTATGATACTTAGGTTAAGTTTAAATTAATTATCCTTCAGCGCAGTTGTTATTCGGAACTTCGTAATACAAACCAGCCAGGCATACAGGCGCAGCTGGCATATCTATTCCTTTTCCTCATGATACGAATCGATGAGCTCCATAATGTCCGCAAAATGCTCCTCTGGCTTTTTGTCGGTTAATTTCTCGAACTTACTAAAGGTATAGCCGTAAGAATTCGCCGTAGGTACCTCTGTGGCTAAATAAGGACCCGAAAGCCCCACCAACCATTCTGTTTCCCCTTTCTTTTGAAATTTCCATAAGTAGAAGATTGCCTCTCCCACATCATCATAATCAATCCGAAACTCCTGAAGGGCTTCAATTCGGCCAGGCACACACCCCAATTCAGTAGGATAGGTCAGCCAATCTACCATTTTAGAACGGGCCAGGAGAGGCTGCTTAGCGTATTTTTTCGGAAAAATCGCTTCCTTATCCATCTCCTCGAGCATGCCGAAAAAGGTGCTCCGCACTTCGTCATCGGCAGCAATTTTTTTCATTTCCTCGGCTGGCACAGGCACGTTTCGCCGGATCAAAGATGCTGCCGCAAACATTTTTAAGCGGCAATCCTCCAGGTTTGCCAGGGCTAACTGCAATTCTTCCTGGCTATCCAGGTCAGAAACATGGCCCAGGAGGTCCAGCAAGAGGCCACTCACGGAACGCTGCCCCTGGTATACAGAATCCTCCCAAATCCAGCTGTGGTAATCCGCAGTTTGGCGCATATCATCCCGGTAGTATCGATGCATGCGCGCTACCTCTTTGCCGGTTTCATCCGACAAGGTGATCAGTTCTCCGCTCATGGTCAGGGCGAGCAAATAAGCATCAAAGTCGGCCAGGGGGCTTTGCAGAAGAAGGTTAATTTTTTGCTCTAATTGAGCTTTGTAGGGAGATAATTTTTGGGGATCTTCATAGAACCACCGTTTGATCTTCCACACTGAATTTTCTGTTTGTTCCTCGATTAGTAAACCATCAATGGTTTGTTGCAAGGTGTCTTGCTGCCCAAAAAGAGGGGAACACAATATCAGCATGCTCAGAATCAAGAAGGAAGGTTTCATTGGTATTATTCTAAAAATTGAAGGGCAGCTTTAGCCTGCCACTCAGCCGGGTGCAAAGCTAATTAAAAAGCAAAAAATAAGCTGATTTTAAAGCGAACTTACCATTTGACCGAGCGAGGAAAAGCATGTAGTATTGCAAAGCACAAATTCAAGGGCTGGCATGTTTCATTGGAAAGTCATCATACACGTTCTGGGTATCCTGATGTTTATTTGCGGGGTAGCCATTCTATTGTCTTTGCCCTTCTCTCTTTATTACGACACAGCCTTCGAAGCGGAAGCCTACCCCGTTCATCAATTTACCCCCTGGGCCATCCTGTACACCAGTCTGGGGGTCATGCTGGTCGGATTTCTGGTATGGTATTTCAGTCGGGATGGAGAAAGGCAGGAACTCAAAAAAAGGGACGGCTATGTGGTGGTTACCTTTGGTTGGGTCCTGATGGCACTGATTGGTACCCTGCCGTATTATGTCAGTGGAGCCATCCCTTCCTTTACAGACGCTTTTTTTGAGGCTATGTCTGGGTTTACCACCACGGGAGCCACGATTTTGGGGCAGGAAATTGAGTCCTTACCCATGGGATTACATTTCTGGCGAGCCATGACCCACTGGCTGGGCGGCATGGGCATTATTGTGCTGACCATCGCCATCCTGCCTTTATTAGGCATTGGGGGTATGCAGCTATTCGCCGCCGAAGTACCGGGTCCTACCCCGGACAAGCTCACTCCCCGGGTACGGGAAACGGCCAGAAGATTATGGATTATATATGTAGGCTTGACGGCCTTGCAAGCTGGTTTGCTCATGCTGGGGGACATGAGTTTTTATGAGGCTTCCTGCCATGCTATGGCTACCCTTTCCACCGGCGGTTTTTCTACCAGTCAGGCAAGCCTGGGAGGGTTTGGTGCCTACAGTCAATATGTAGTGATCGTCTTTATGTTCCTGGCCGGAACCAATTTCGCGCTCACCTATTTTGCCCTGCGAGGAAAACCCATGCGCCTTTGGGAAAATGAAGAATTTAGATGGTACCTATACAGCAGCCTCTTTCTCATCTCCCTGGTAACCTTGATCGTATACTTGCGGGGGGAAGTCGGTTTTGAGCAGGCCTTTCGAGATTCGGCTTTTCAGGTAGTTGCCATTGTGACCACCACCGGATTTGGGACGGCTGATTTCACCGCCTGGGGGCCCTTTTTATTGGTGCTCTTTTTTGTGCTGATGTTTTCCGGGGCTTGTGCCGGAAGTACCAGTGGGGGCATCAAAGTAGCCCGCTCTATCGTGGTCTTCAAAAACAGTTATCTGGAGTTAAAGCGGCAAATTCATCCCAAAGCGATCCTGCCGGTGCGGCTTAATGGTTCTGCCATACAGGCCGAAGTGGTAGGCAAGATTGTGGTCTTTTTCCTGATTTTCATTTTGCTCTTTATCCTCGGGGCTTTTGTCATGTCTTTTCTGGTAAAAGACTTCGACACAGCGCTCGGTAGCGTGGCCGCTACCCTGGGGAACATTGGGCCCGGCATTGGGGCGGTAGGTCCGGCCGATCCAGAGAATTTTGCCGCCATCCCAGACCTTGGAAAATGGTTTCTTTCTTTCCTGATGTTATTGGGCCGTCTGGAACTCTTTACGGTCCTGATGATATTGACCCCCTTTTTCTGGAAAGAGCGATAATCGCGGCTCTGTCTAAGGCTTGCCAGCTTGGGCAATTTTCCCTAGTTTCGTTCCGCTTTCAGGCCCTATAGTTCAATGGATAGAATAGGAGTTTCCTAAACTCTAGATCCAGGTTCGATTCCTGGTGGGGCCACTTACCTTTAGTTAGCCTTGAGCTGAACCGCAGCTACCTCTACTGGCGTAGCTCCGAGCTTCACACTGAGCAAGTGAGGGTTAAGTCCCAGGTTTTTCACCTGCCCGGGCATTTCTACCCAGATCCAATCCTTTTCCTTTTTAATGCTTTTGGTCCCAATCTCTTTTCCATCGAGAAATACGGTAATATCCTCACCAGCGGCACCGGGATTCCTCAGTTTGACCCTTACTTTATAGGAAGCAGGAGCTCCCTTGCTGGCCTGAATCTGGAACTTGATGCAAGCATCCCCGCCGGTACTCGCAGCATAGGAAGTGGCCTGGTAAAAATCCCCTTCAGAGGCTCCGGCTCTTTGAGCCGTGCGGATTTCCACCTCTTGCTTAAAGTCAGCGACTGGCGCATCAAGGTACATGTCCCGGGTCCAGTAAAGGGGGTGGCCGGTTTCATGCCAGGCATCCAGTTGGGCAAAGACTGCTTGTGCCCCACTCAGGTCATACCGGTAGACACTGCCCTGTCTCCTCACTTCAAACCGCAGCTTATGGCCGTCTATTTCTACTTCCATCGGTAGCTGGTCCGGGACATTGCCCGGCACATTGGAGATCGGTTGAATGCCCGCAGCGATGATATAGATAGGCTGGTTTTCCAGTTTGCGGACTGTCAGCAGCACGCGAGGGTCTTTGGCCGGTACCGAAACGATGGGCACGCCTGCCGCATCCTTCAGCAAATGCCCTTTCCGTAAGACTCGTTCGTATTTACTGGTGATGGCCTGGGCATAGGCGGGCATCATGGCTTGCCACGCATAGGTGCGGGGATCAGAGACACGTTTGGGATCAACATTAAAATAGCCCACGTAGAAAAATTCAGCGCCTACGTTGCCCAGGCATTTCAACAAGCCAAGCCACTGTGAGGGGCGCACATTCTGGGTGGCATCTGCATCCCAGCCAGCCGCGACAAAGGGGGAAAAGAGTTCATCGCCTAAAGGAATTTCGGCTTTCCGACATATTTCAATCCATTCCCAGCCTCGCCAGGGTCCGCGCCATTTTTTCCAGTTGGCTGGCCAGCGTGGATAGAAGTCAGGCGTAGAATAGTACATGCCATTAATGGGAGATTGGATTTTACGGGCTTCCTTCCAGGAGAAGCGGTCCAGGTTTAAGGGCCCTCCATCCACCCCATACCAGCTGAATTGGGTTTTTCTCAAGCCGGGAATTTTTTTCAGCAAATAATCCCGATAATCCACCCGCTGTTCGGTTTTCTTAAGGGCCTGATATTCATCCCAATTCAATTGCGGATATTTCTTTTTATCCTTTACGATCAGGGGGTCTTGTTGCATGACCTCATGGGGATAGGGCAGAAAGGGCGTTTCCCCATTTTCATTGATAAAATCAATCGGCCGGGTCAATTCATCCAGCAAGGACTCCAGGTAGTAAGCCTGGGCTTTTGCATCCGGTTCGAGGGCTTTCAAGTCAGCCACGGGGCTCAATTGTTTCCGACCAGAATTGAGTTTCCCATCTCTGGTCAGGAATTGTCCACGGGCATTTCTCACATAGGATGCAGCCGGCAGCTTCCCGTTTCTGATGTATGGGTCATCTTCTCCGATACCGATATCCGTGGGGCGGATCTGGGCCCTAAGGGTAATCACGCCCAGCGGAATCTCTGGATATCGATTGGCAAGTTTGGCCGTTTCATGGATGACATGGGTTTCGCGAGTTACCAACCCGGCATTTTGCAAGACGATATTGTAATGCCAGTGCAGGGCCAACTCCTCCTGCAACGCCACCTCATTTTTTATAATGGTGCGCGTATTCTCTGTCAGGGTGTAGTTACCAGCGAAATAGCTCATCTGCATCCAGTTGAAATTTCGCATCAATCCATGGCCAATCTGGTATCGAGGTGCAGGGGCTCGTAAAAGCTGCTCAATAGGCATCATCTTGACCTGAGGATGTCCAGGCGCGTATTCACGAGGATCGTAAGATAATTTAGGTTGCTGATTTTGTGCCGCCTGATCGGGTCTCGGCGGTACATATCTACTCGGGACGGAAAAGGTGTAGGGTTTGCCCTTTTTTCCCAACTCATAATGATACTGATGCAGAGGAGCGGGAATAAAACGGTCGTATAAGGCGATTTCATCCACGGCTGCCTGAATCCCCATATCCCCTACATCATTGAAATGAATGAGTAAGGGCACCCTTTGTCCCGGGCGGTTGGTGATATAAGCAGCCCGGCCCAGTTTGCGTTGGAAATCTTTTGGACAGCTCCCGTCCACCCATATTTCTTTACGACCTTGTTTTACATCGTACTTGAAAACGAAGTGGTGCCAGTTTTGGTCATTATAGTAGGAATAACTTTTTCGACCGGCTTCGTCCAGGGTAATTTTCATTTGATCAGTAAGGCCTTTGCCCTGCTGATCGGCCAGGGTTTGAAAAAAGAGCATTTCCGGAGAAATCCTGATATCTACCCCAAAGGGTACACTGGCAAATAGCTGCACCCCGTTAAAAGGGATTTCCTTCGGCAATTTTAACCAACATTCCAGGGTAAAGGCTTCAAATACCTGCTGGCCTAATTTGAGCTTACCGGTTTGTCCACCAGAAAAATCCAGGTAGGAACCAATCAGGCCCCCAGAACTGATTTCAGGTTCACCACGCTTTCCGTAGTACTCAAGTTGGTTGAGGCTTTTGGTTTGTCCTGCATTTTTTCCGGAAAAGCTGAAGTATCCAATCGGTTTTATTGACTGACTCATGAGGGAAGGTAATGGAAAAGCGATCATCCAAAAGGATAGGGCGAGTAGGCTTACAGAGGGAAAATTGCTTGCATAGAGGCCGCTTGGACTAAACTTGACAATCTGCATATACTGGTGGATTCCGGTTCCTTTCATTCCTTTATTATTACGAATATTTCCCTACCTTTAGACGAAAATAACCACAAAAGTCTTGCGTTCCACAGCCTATGTCATAGAATTGATCATTGCCGGGGTTGGCTCTCTTGCCTGGATGGCCTTGATCGTCTTTTCTATTTTCGGCTATGAGTGGTTGCCAGTTGATCTGGTGTTTAAAGCGGGATTCGTGATTATAATTTCGCCTTTTATTTATGTCGTAGGAGTCGTTACGGACAGGTTGGTAGACAATCTGTTTGATCGAAGGTTCAAGGAGAATCCTGATAACCCTGACTTTCTGGAGAAGGAAGCTTACATCCGGGCTCGCACCAAAATCTACCTCGCCTCAGATAACCTACGGGATTTACTGGAATATGGAAAAATGCGGATTCGGATTTGCCGCGCCTGGGCATTCAATAGTTTTTTCCTGATGATCTTGGGGACAGTCTTTGTATTCACCCTAAGCGAGGTAGCCCTGGGCCTGAGAACAGGCATTGCTGGCCTGGTATTTATATTTTTTGGGCTTTCTACTTTGCTGAGCTTTCGAGCCTGGAAAATGCTGAGTATCAAAGAAGCAGAGTTTCTTCGCATCCAGGGAGAAATCCTGGAGGAGTTGTTACAAGAGAAAAAGGGCTAAATGTTCCAACCCTTATCTCCTTTTGGTGTCATTAGGGTGAACGAAAACTCAAAAACCGTGATACAAAAAGTTCCACATATTTACCTAGGCATTTATTTCCCGGAACGCTAGCCGGTTTCTTCTCCTCCCTCTAGCCCTAGTCATTTCATCCTTTTTATGGTTTTCTGAAGCCTGCTTCAGAAGCAGGGATTCCTATAAGCATTTGATACATGGAAACACCTTGTTTTTTCATGGTTCTGGATCTCAGGCCATGGAAGAAAGAGCATTTTTATTCTGAAACCAGCGAAACCTTCTTTCATGCGCCAGGAATATGCCAAATCGCGTGGGCGCTTTATGGGCCTGAGGGAGAGCTGGTAGATCAGGAGACCTTTGACCTGATTCCCCGCTATCAATGGGCAGGCAGAACCCTGGCGGATGCAGCCAGTCAACGTATTCAATCCTCTACCTATGATCCTATTCATCCTTTTCCGGCTTTTAGAAGATTACTGGACATCGCGGAAACCTACCAACCGATTCTCCTCACCTTTGATGAGGAACGCTTGCAGCGGACCCTGGTGTACGAATTCCAGAAAGCGAATCTGGAAGTAAGCCTGCTGGCCAAGCTTACCATTCTGGATCTGGGGAAGGTGATCGGAAAATTAAATTTTCGTCATCCAGACCCCTACCCTCACACCTGGGAAGCCTGGAAGGAAATGTTTCGCGATCCAAATGGTTCTCATCCTGTGCCGCCCATCTGGAAAATCCTTGATTTTCTGGTGCGATCCGAATGGCAACGCAAAGCCCTGGTTCAGCAAGCCCTTTTTCAAAAAGTGGCCAATCTTGGTGCGCCTTTTAGCCAACAACTTCAATACTTTTTACAGTTAGTTCAACCATCATTCATCTACACACCCATGCGTACTGCATCTTCAGTATTAAGAAAAAGAATCCTCTGGCTCATTGTGCTGGTCATCTTACTGGCTAGTCCGATATTATTTCTGGGCTTGCAGATGCACAATACTATGATGATTGAGCTTTCCATCGTCTTTATGGCGATTCAACTGTTCAATATGGTCTTAGTCCTCAAACCCAACCGTTCTCATGCATAAATCATTGTATAGCTTTCCTCAAAGCAGGGAGGTCTTGATCAGCCACTTGTATCATGCGAAACAGTGCATCCACATCTGCAGTCCCACCCCCATAGGAGAAGCGATATGGCAGGCCCTGGAAGAGGCAGCCTGGCGAAAGTTGGAGGTAAAGGTATGCTTACCAGCCGAATGGCTAGAGAAGATGGACCACGATCATCCTGCTTACCGATTGCAAGGGGCTGGAGGGAGCATTCATGGATATGGTACGATCCCTGCCCATTGGTCCAGAGAAGGCTTTGCGCTACTCGATACCTCCCACGTATTTACAGGAGTATTTGATTGGACATGCTCGATGGCCGCTCCAGCAGACCACGTAGGCATTTTTGAGGAGGGAACTACCATGGATAGATACGAGCGTATCTGGCAGGGCATTTCCTCCCTGTCCCAGGGTTGGAAGATGGAGGGAGATCCTGTCCTTCAATTTCAGGCGGAGAAAAGATGGTTACCCGCCGGCGGGAAGACCCGTTTGCACTACGAACTGGAAGCGGGATACGAGGGAATATTAATCCCGATGCTTTTGCCTATCCAGGGCAAAGGCAGTATTGAAGTACAACCTGGCCATGACACCCATTACCAGGTCGAGGTCAAAAAGCAAGATAAAACCTGGAGAAAATCCGTACGGGTACGGGTAGCATGGCAGCCTCAGATTCTGCTGGAAATCAGTCCTCAGGTAGTCAGGCCCGGCGATCAGGTGCGCCTGCAATGGGTAGTTACCCATGCTGATGAAGTTTGGCTATCTCCCTTAGGGAAGGTCGCGAAGCAAGGGGTACATACCTGGATGGCGGACCATAGTCAGGAAATAATCTTGAAAGCCAAAGGCATCAATAAAACCGTACAGGAAAGGGTCAGGCTGACCGTGTTGGAAGAACCGCATATACCCGCTCTGGATATACCAGCGATAGATGTATCGCAACTATCCGGCGGGCTGGAGATCAACATGCCCGCTATGCCGAGCCTGAATTTCCCTGATTCTCTGGTGATCCAGGCGCTTCCGATGCCCGTTCTGCCTGCGATGCCGGAGATCCAGATTTCTGAACCAGCATTCCTCCCGAAGGAGACAGCAGTAGAAGATGGAGGGGGCAGCATGTTTAGTCTGCGGAGACTCTGGCAAAAATTTATTTAACTTTAACACACTTCGATTCATGAAAAAAATACAAGAATTCTTTTGGTTTTGTGCAGGGGCAAATGTGGAGTTATTACGCCAGTGTCCTACTGAGCAAGCAAAATACATGGGGATAGGCGGAACCATTTTCTTCACGGCCGTCATGGCCGGTTTGGCTGGCGGCTATGCTTTCATGTCTGCTTTTGATCAGGCCAGCCTGGCTATTCCTTTCGGCATTTTCTGGGGACTGATGATCTTCAACCTGGACCGTTATATCGTGGCCAGTACCGGAAAAGGAGATGGCACCATCCGTATTACCTGGATGGAATGGAAAAATGCTTTCCCCAGATTACTGATGGCCTTATTGCTGGGCTTTGTGATTGCTACCCCGCTGGAATTACGCCTGTTTGAGAAGGAAATTGACATGGAGATCGAAACCCTTAAGCAGCAGAAAAGAGCGGAAGCCAGGGACCAGGTAGAGGTCAACTATAATGAGATGGGAGAGCTTGAACTCAAAATCATTTCCCTGGAAAATGATGTGAAAGTGAAAGCCCGCGCCAGAGATACCAAGTATCAGGAAATGATCGCTGAAGCTGAAGGGCTATCAGGCAGTGGAAAACCCGGAGCAGGGAAGATTTATCGGGACAAAAAGCAGCAATATGAGAAGATTGAGGCCGAGTATCAGGAGCTAAAATCTGCCCAGGAAAAGAAAATTGATCGGCTCAGCAAGCGACTGGAAGATCTGCAGCAAAGTAGGGACGAAGAGGTGGAGAATATTGCCAATATCGCCAATCAGTATGATGGCTTGATGGCCAAACTGGAGGCCTTTGGAAAATTGACCGACCGCTATCCCACCTTGCAAATCGCAAAATGGTTGATCACCGCCATGTTTATCCTGATCGAAATCGCTCCCATCCTCTTCAAAATGATGACCGAGCGTGGCCCATATGATGACATGACCGACCGTATCAAGCACGTCAGCAAACTCACTGAGATGGAAACGATTTCCAAAACCAATCTTCTGGTCCAATCCAATCTTGAATTGAGTAAAGAAAATCAGCAGAAACGCGTCGAAGCGGAATTACAGGCGAATGATGCCTTGTTGAAAAAAATAGCAGCCGCCCAGGCCGATATTGCCGGCGCAGCCATTGAAGGATGGAAAAACCAGCAAATGGAGTTGGCGAGGGAGAACTATGAAGATTTTGTTTCAAGCAAAAAGCCGCAAGGCTAGTGCAATCATGAAAGCTGGCCCTTCGGGGCCAGCGCTTTTATTTACAGGCTAAATTGATCCCGCCGACATAGTTTTTAATTACTTCCAGACCTGCCGCCGATTCTGCCCCAGCAAAGCCTCTTATGGAATCTGCCGTGATCTGGGCTTCATAGGCTTTTAGGTAAGGCACCGATACAGGCAGGTAGGACCAATGCCATTTCTCCTCCTCATATCCTTGGGGCCGTTCAGGACCTTTGGCCGTATAGGTCTGGCAAAAACCATAGGTAGCGGCGTGCTTTTGTAGCCACTCGTATTCTTTCAGGCCTTTACCTGAAGAGAAGTAGCTATTCTCAAAAGCATTCAGGTCGATGTCCGTTCCCCAGTGATGTCGCGAAGTTCCAGGCATAGAACTGTAGCGCAATATCCACCGGGCCCGCTCTACCGGATCACTGACCTCCCGGGCCAGGTTTTTCCCTTCTACCAATCGATCGCCATTCCACTTTCCCTCCCAGATGGCTTTTTGACGCCAAAAATTCCGGGTCGCAGATTTAATGATTAAGCTCACCCCATCTTTTTGAGCGGCTTCAAACATCCGGATATAGGCTGCATATGTCTCCTTATGAAGGTAAGCTCCTCTGCCCGAACCAGCGGTATGTTCGTTCCTCAGCTGCACAAATAAAGAGTCCTGGGCCGGTTCAAATCTTCCCAGAAGGTAGGAAGAAGGCACTAGGGGAACAGGCGCTTCCTGCACTACTTCCTCAGCAGGTACAGATTCCTGGGTTTCGGCTTCTACCTGGCAGCCAAGGAAGCTAAAACTGAGCGATAGGCAGAAAAAGAGGGAAAAGAGAGGATTGCGTTTCATGCCTAAATATAAGGGCCTGAGATGATTTATGTAAGAAAAGTCGTGTATCCAGAAAAAATTACCCACATTTTTCGGAAGAGGGGATTTTCGGACGGAATCCAACCTGGATTTTATCTTCTGGATTCCGTTTTAACGGAAAATTGTTGATCAAAGCTCTCCTTTTTGGCGCGGCATTCCCCAAAATACTTCACGTGTAAGGCTCCGCAAGAAGCCTCACTCCTCCTCGTGAAGCAGCATGGTATTTTGGATTAATTCATTACACTGTTTAACTATTTTCATGCGTACCTACCAATTAATATGGGATGCTTCCAATGGCTGGAAAGCCTATGAAGAGGAATCCACCATCCAACCCCAATGGGTGCTTTTTTTCGGGCAAAAAGAATTATTGGAAGACGGCAAAGCCATACAGGAGCTTATGGCTAAATTTCCTGATTCTCAAATTTTTGGCTGTAGCACCGCCGGTGAAATTATCGGAGAAGAAGTATTCGACGACAGCATTGTAGCTACTGCGGTGGCATTCGATCAGACCACCACCCAGGCTACCTCTATTCAGATTAAAGAATATGCCACCTCTTACGCGGCAGGGCTTGATCTCGGGAAACAATTCAATCCAGAAGACCTCAAAGCCATCTTTGTTATTTCCGATGGCCATCATGTAAATGGAAGCGAGTTGGTATTGGGTATGCGCGAAAGCCTTCCAGCAGAAGTAGTGATCACCGGCGGTCTGGCCGGAGACGGAGGGAAATTTGAAGAAACCCTCGTAGCCCACAATGGCCTGCCTGAAGCAGGGAGAATCGCTGCCATTGGGTTCTATGGAGAAAAAATTAGAATTGGCCATGGTTCCGTAGGCGGCTGGGATACTTTTGGGCCTGAGCGGATGATTACCAAGTCTAAGGACAACGTATTATATGAGCTGGATGGAAAGCCAGCCCTGGAGTTGTATAAAACCTACCTCGGGGAAGATGCTGAACGCCTACCTGCCAGCGCACTGGAATTTCCCTTGAGTATTCGGGCCACTGACCAGCAAGGCATCGGTACAGTCAGAACCATCCTGTCCATCAATGAAGAGGATGGCAGTATGACCTTCGCCGGAAACGTACCTGAGGGATTTGTCGCTCAATTAATGATGGCCAGTTTTGATCAGTTGGTCACCGGTGCCGCAGACGCAGCTAAGTCCATCGACCTATCAGAAGCGAAGTCTGAGGGAGACAAACTCGCCATCATGGTTAGCTGTGTTGGAAGAAAGATTGTGATGGGTCAACATACGCCAGAGGAAGTGGAAGCAGTCGCTGAAATCCTCGGTCCTGGTTCTCAGCAAATCGGGTTCTACTCTTATGGAGAAATCTCTCCCCATGCAGAATCAGGTTTTTGTGAATTGCACAACCAGACCATGACCATTACCTATCTTTTTGAAGCCCCCTGATGAATAAATTGCTGCAACGTCAATTAAAACGCATTCAACATAAACATACCAATCCAGAAGGCCAGTTGACGGCCTTGCTGGAGGTGGTAAATCAGACTTATGAGGAAGCTGAACGGGAAAGGAGGAAAAAGGACCGTTCAGTAAGCCTGATGTCTGAAGAATTGCTGACCCTCAACCGGAAAATCCAGGCTAAATCAGAAGCCTATATCTCTGCCATCATGGAAAACGTGGGAGATGGGATCATCATTGCCGATGATCAGTGGCAGGTACATAGTGTGAATAAGGCAGCCGTTAAGATGTTCGGGATTGAGGATAAAAAGGGGCAGCTTTTTTCATTTGGGGAACTGATTCCGGAAGATGGCAAAGAGGAGTACGAATCCGTCAAAAGCACCTTTGGGAATGCCGCTCACTCACAGGCGGAACGCCTGGAATGGGAAATCAAAGGCCTGAACGGAAAGGGAGGTACCTTTCCCCTGGAAATGTCACTTAACCTGATTGAGATTGATGGGGAGCGATTTTTATTCATCATCCTTAAAGACATCACTTCGAGGAAGGAATACCAGGCAGCCCTGGTCAATGCCAAGGTCCGGGCAGAAGCGGCGGCCGAGGCAAAAACCCGTTTCCTCTCCAACATGAGCCATGAGATCCGCACCCCCATGAATGCTGTGATCGGGCTGACCAACTTATTGTTGGAAAGCGAACCAAGAGAAGACCAGCAAGAATACCTCAATACCATCCAATTTTCAGGCAACAACCTGCTGGTCATCATCAATGATATCCTTGATTTCAACAAGATGGAGGCTGGCAAGGTCGAATTGGAATCCATTCCTTTTTCCATTCAAGAGATGGCCAATAGTATCTACCAGGCCCTGATTCCCAAAGCCAAAGCCAAAGGCCTTGATCTCACCATTGAGATTGATGCCCAGGTTCCTCCCCGGCTGATGGGAGACCCTGTCCGCATGAGTCAGATTTTAACCAACCTGATCAATAATGCGGTCAAGTTTACCCTCGAAGGGAGCGTACGTTTCATCATGCGAGAGGAGAGACGGGACGAGAAAGACATTACCCTCTACTTTGGGGTAGAAGACACCGGCATCGGAATTCCCGCCGATAAGCTGGAGCATATCTTTGAGAGCTTTTCACAATCCAACTCTAATACCACCCGGAAATTCGGGGGAACAGGGCTTGGATTGGCCATTAGTCGGGAACTGGTTCATATCTACGGCGGAAAACTATCGGTTAAAAGCACCTTAGGCGAAGGGTCGACCTTTTATTTCACCCTTACCCTTCCTCTCTGTCAGCCAGAGGAACAAGCAGGGGTCGCTCAAAAAAATCCACTTAGGCTTCCTCAAACCACTTTTACAGGCCTGGAAGGGAGTAAAGCATTGTTGGTTGAAGACAATAAGATCAATCAATTGGTCGCTTCGCGCTACTTGAAAAAGTGGGGAATCCGTTATGAAATCGCCAATAACGGGCTTGAAGCCTGTGAGATGATCCAGCAAAAGGATTTCGATTTGGTCCTGATGGACCTTCATATGCCTGAAAGGGATGGCCTGGAGGCCTGTCGCTGTATCCGGGCTATGGAAGACCCTTATTTTCACCAGGTACCTATTATTGCCTTAACGGCCTCTGTGGTGGGAGACATCCTCGGAGAAGTGATTCGAGCTGGCATGAATGGCTATGTCAGTAAACCCTTTCAGCCTGCAGAGTTATACGCAGTCATGCGAAAGCACGTATTGGCTCCCCTCTTGGACTAGCTTAAGACTCTCTTTTGATGTGGGCAGGCGCAGGAAATCCGGCAATCAATAGTTTTACTTGCCGGTCTTCATCCATATAAAGGTGGATCGGAAAGGGATAGCTATCGGTATTTCCCCAGGCCCAAATCCTGCCCGGCCAAAAACCATCCTCTACCTGGGCGACATCATCTTCGCCGAAATAGGCTTTTTGCCGATCATCAATCCCATACAAGTCTACCAATTTTTTGGTGATCGCCTGCAGAACGGGCAATAAAATGGTGGGTTTATGGGTGTGGTACAAAAGGACCTGATGCTCCATGCCTTCCAATCTGTACCAGATTCCTGCGTTGAACAAATCAAGTTCAGGTCGGCCAAAGCGTACTTCTCTTGCCTCATGAATCCCTTGCGGGAGGTCTGTTAACTGATCATCCGGGTGCATTGGCAGGGGAAAGCGATCAATCCGCGTTTGAAACCATTTTCGAATGTCCACTCCTTTGTACATCGCCGGTTTATCCTGCCCAGCATAAGACTTATTCAAGGGTAACCATTCAGGCAGGTTTACCGGCTTCCACTCATAGGCACTGGTGGTGTAGATATTTCCGCCCGGCCCTTCTAAAGCGATATCAGATTCTTCTAATTGAAAAACCTGCTTAATTTCCCCTCCTTCCCGAAGGTAGACCATTAAATCCGGTCTGCTTAGGGCTTCCCAAATTCCATCCGGCAGCTCGGTTCGATTAGCGGCCTCCAGGTAAATCCCCTGCAAAGCAGGGAGGTGTTTCAACATGTGGAAGTCCTTCCCTCCCAATTCCGGAGACAGAAAATAAATGCGGCTCAACTGCCGAATTTCTTCCGGAGCCAATTCCTGCAAGTCTTTCACCCCTGCCTCATGCAGAAAGCGGTAGCTTAATTCGTGCGCCTGAAATCCTCTCTGGAACTTCTCCCAATGCAGCCCCAGGAATAAATCCTCCACCGCAGGCAGCCAGGACAACTCTCCCAGTTTCAATTCTTTTTTGCCATGAAAGTACTGCCAGGCGAGGAAAAATGCCCACTGCCGGGGTTGATGCCAGCGCAGTTGTCCCGCTGCATTCACCTCCCATAGTTGTTGATAGAAAGGATAGTTTTCCAGTTCCAGTTCTTCCAGGTATAAGGCAAGCCGTGCAGGATCCATAGATAAGCCTGCCCCCTTTCGAGCTTGTCGATAGATTTTTTGTGCCACCAGTTCCATTACCTCCGTAGCCTGAGAGAGTTGGTCCTCATTGAGCTGGTATTTTCGTTGCCAGCGTCCCATTTCCCGGTGCCATTCTGCCGCATACACCTGGTGCACAAACCGAAAGGACTGGTTCTGAAAAGGTAAGCGCGTCAGAACCTCGATGGCTGCGGGTTGCTTCCCCAAAAGGCTGGCCAGGGGAGTATCACTTTTTATTCTACGAGCCCACTTAGGTCCATTCCCCTTTCTTTTCTGTAGGTTTTTCGCCACGCTTTTTCCGGGAATGGGCAGTAATTCGAGTTTGGCAAAAAGCTGAAATTGGCTTTCGCCGGTATAAGATATGGTTCCTCTTTTGCCGGCTCTGACCTCCCCAGGTATGGCGTCTTCCCGGGAGATAAAAAGGCGCTTGGCAAAAGGAGCCGTCCAGATCAGGAGTTGGTCTAAAAAGAGCCGATAGTCCGCCTGCATGTCAGGATGCTGGTCCAGTCCATCAATCACTATCAGGCATTTATCAGGCTGTGGGACCTGGGATAGCTTTTCGGCTAAATCCTCGGTGTTCCCCGCAAAAGCAACCACTTTGAGGGGGAAACGAAAGGCTAAAAATTGGCTGAGGCCTATCTCTCGCGTCGCAGCGATGGTCTTACCACTGCCCGGAGGCGACATGAGCCAGTAGGCTTTGAAGGGATCATCCGGCTGGAGGATTTGTCGTCTCCAATAAGTATGAAAGGCGATCTTTTTCTTGGCGGCTCCCACCTGAATGTAACGGGGGATCATGTGTTTAAAAGCGGCGCTTACCTGATAGCGGCTCAGGAAGTGTAAATGACGCTGATAAGTCCTTTGGATGAGCCAGGGCGTGTACATCCTCCATAGGAATAAACCCATCAGCGGTATGCCTATAGCAATCGCAATTCCTATCCAGATGTAAGCCGGAAAGTCAATCATGGTGAGTAGGCCCGAAATGAGGTGCCAGTGTTTTTTGTCCGAACCAATATAACTAATTGATTCTCTTAATCATACCACAATTTCCAAGCCAGAATACCTGCAGCAATCCCTGCATTGAGAGATTCTGCTTCTCCTCCTCCGGGGATATGAATTTTATGGGTAGCAGGCTGGGCGCGCCAAAAGGAAGAGACCCCCTTTGCTTCATTTCCCATAAGGATACAGGCATCTTGGGAAAAGTTTACTTCCCGCAGATCAACTCCCTGCATATCAGCCAGATAGATACGTTCCATTTCAGTAGGATGCAGGGAGGCCCAGTCAGTGAGAGTTTGAATATGGACCCGAAAAATGGCCCCCATGCTGGCCCGCAAGCATTTGGGGTTCAGAATATCCACGGTTCCCGGTCCACAGACGATCCAGCTTGCCCCAAACCAATCCAGGGTTCTAAGAATGGTACCGACATTGCCCGGGTCTTGTAATCCGTCCAGCAAAAAGCCCTTACCCTCCGGCAAATGGGAAAGGGGTTTTGCAGTAAGAAAATCCGCTTGCGGGAAAGCGACGATGGCGCATATACCTTCTGGATGTTGCAGCTTGCTCAGCTGACGAAACTCTGCCAGGGGTAAACTGAAGAGGGAAATATCTGAAGGGATGGCTTTTGCTTCCAGCAGCGACGTTTTGGTGTCCTCTACAATAATCGCCTCCACCAGAAAGTTGGAACTAATAGCTTCCTCCACCATTTTTACCCCCTCAATAACGAACCTTTGTTGTTCGTAGCGATACTTTTTCTGAGAGAGGGCAGTAAAAAGTTTTAATTTCGCCTTGGAAAGCCGTAGCATGATGAAGGGTACCTTTCTTTTGCGTGTGGGAAAAAAAGCCATGTGGCTTTTGCTGTTGGGCCATATGGCTTGTCAGCCAGCTCGCTATGTGCCCAAAGGTAAGCAGTTATTACTGACTAATCCTAAAGTAGAACAAACGGGGGATTTGCCGGCTAATGTGCTGGAAGAAGCCATTACTACCAAAGCCAACCGGCGGGTATTTTATCCTAAACTTTACCTGGGCATGTACAACCTGGGAAAAGATATGCAAACGGACTCTTCCTGGTCCAAACGAAATCTTCTTAAAGTCAACAGAGTCAGGAACTGGTACCAAAATACCACCCAATGGTTGGTAGAGGATATTGGAGAACCGCCGGTTGTGTTGGACTTAAAGGCGGTAAAAGCAGATAGTGCCAACCTTTGGCGCGCCAGCTTTGGGGAAGGATACTTTCATCCCCAGGTTAGTTATCGGATAGAAGAAAACGTCCGCACGCTGGGGACCAAGGGAGCGAGGGTGATTTATCAGGTTGATCCAGGTCAGGGACGAAAAATCAGGAAGGTGCGGCTGACCGGTCCTGATGGGATGGACGGCGACCTGAAAAGAGCCTTTCGGCTTGAAGAGAGTACGTTGAAAAGCGGACAGCCTTACCGCCACCGGGATTTTATTCGAGAAAGGGTTCGGGCCACCACCGCAATGCGTAATGCTGGCTACTTCACCTTTTCTCAGAAAATGATCGAATTCGAGGTGGATACCCAGGTGACGGATTCGGGCTTTACTGAGGCCAATGGAAATGCCCTTCCCCTGGACGTGGAAATCATGCTCCTGGAATCCCCGCCCCTTTTTACTATTAAAAAAGTCCAGATCAACATAAAGTCTTCTACCAACCGGGATCAGCAGGAAGATTTACCTACCGCCTCCTTATCTGCCAGTTTGCTTTCAGATTCCCTCCGGCGGGCATTGGGGATTACCCAAGACGAGTTTCATGACTCTCTCACCGTACAGATGGTAGTCGACCGGAGCATTCTGCATCGGATCAATTACAATTTCCTGAGCCGACGCATCCATATCAGGGCTGGCCGGCCTTTCAATCAGGCCGACAGCAGGAAAACCCAGCAGCGCCTACAGGAACTAGGCATGTTCCAGTACGTGATCATGAATAATAAGGTCAATGAAGCCACTAGGGAAATAGATGTAATCATTGATTTGCAAATGGCTCCGCATTATCAGGTGAAAACGGGGATGGAATCTTTTATGCAGAACCTGAATTTCTCGAACATTCCCAGTTTGGGGGCCAATTTGTCCCTAAGAAACCGCAACACCTTCCGCAAATCTGAATTGCTGGAATGGAGCATACAGGGAAGTTTGGGCTTTTATGCTTCTACCCAGGAAGCCTCTCAGTTCGAAAAGATATATTATGAGTTGGGGACCGAATTGCGGCTGAGCTTTCCGCGCTTTCTCTTGCCGGGTTCTGGCCAACGTGATTTAAGCTTGCTGAGCCCCAGCACGGATATCGCTTCAGATTTTGCCATTGAACGGCGACAGGAGTTCAACCGAAACCGCACTACCTTACAGTTACGGTATAAATGGAACCATTTGCCTTTTAGCGATCAGGCGGTAAGTATTCTTTCGCCCCTGGAGTTAAAGTTCATCAACATCAGCACTGATTCCACCTTCCAGGCAGATATTGTGGACGATTTGCCCCCTTCTATTCGTCAGGACTTCGAAAACCGCTTCAGCTCTAGTTTTCACTATCGCTTCACCTACCAAAACTACCGCAAGACCCGTTTGTATCGGACCTATTTCCTACAAATGGATGCTGAATTTGGCGGCAATATTCCCTGGATCCTCGATGAGCTGAACGTCATTAACCGCTCCGATAATCCTGATCAGGATACTCTGGCGTATGGCCAATACATCAAACTTTCCCTGGAAGGCAAATATGCCGTTCCCATAGGAGAAAGAGCCGAATGGGTTTTCCGGGCTTTTGTAGGGGGTTCGGTCCCCTATAACCGGACCCTGGCAGTGCCCAGAGAAAGCCGCTTCTTTAG
The DNA here is from genome assembly GCA_038527215.1 of Bacteroidota bacterium. Taxonomy (GTDB): domain Bacteria; phylum Bacteroidota; class Bacteroidia; order J057; family J057; genus JAWPMV01. Next base: position 422 of record JBCBGC010000129.1, on the reverse strand, counting down.
TGGGGGGACTGCCTCAATGCGCGGATGGCGCTCCAATACGCTGGGGCCAGGTCGGTCAAAGCTGACCGATTTTCAGGAAGGAGATAGCCTGACCAATCTCAATGGTCTCAGCCTGATTGCTCCAGGCGGTGAATGGATTTTAGAACTCAATGCTGAGTTTAGGGTAGACCTCATTTCATATTTAGAACTGGCTTTCTTTACCGATCTGGGGAACGTCTGGTTCCACAACAATGAGCGGGTTCGCAATGAATTGGGGGCTAGCAGTGTCCTCTCCTTACCCAATCTCCGTCTGGGCTGGGATGCCGGAGTAGGCTTTCGGTTTGATTTTAGTTTCCTGATCCTGAGACTGGATTTCGGGCAGCAGATTTACGCACCGGATTTGAACAGCGGATGGGTATTTGGCAGTCCAGAGGTCATCAACC
>JBCBGC010000128.1:0-24470 GCA_038527215.1 Bacteroidota bacterium | reverse complement strand
GGGAGACGAAACCCCAGCCCTGGCGGTAGGCATCGTACAAAACGGAGAGATCACTTATGAAGAATATGTTGGCTACGCTAACCTCGAACACAAAGTAAAAGCCGATAAAAACACCCGCTTTAACATTGCCTCCAACTGCAAGCAGTATACCGCTCTTAGTATCCTGCTCCTGGCCGAAGAAGGCAAGCTCAAACTGGACGATGATTTTCGGACCTATCTGCCCGAGATCCTGCCCAACATTTCCGACAAAATCACCATCAGAGACCTCATCGCCCACACCAGCGGCATCCGGGAGATTCATAGTTTATACGCCTTGCAAGGCTATGACTGGTACGAGCTCTTCATCGATAATGGAGACGCCATCGACCTCCTCAAACGCCAAAAAGGCTTGAACTTCAAACCGGGCACTGCCTTTACCTACAGCAATTCCAACTATATTCTCCTGGCCGAAATCGTCACCAAAGTGTCCGGCCAGAGCTTCGCCAAATATTCCAAAAAAATGTTCGAGCGCCTCGGCATGCCTGACACTGACTACCTGACCAACCACATGAGCGTGATCCCGCACCGTTCCCGCCCGTATGCCAACTGGGGCAGCTGGCGCGAGTATCCCGCCGTAACCGAACTGCACGGCGACGGCAACCTCTTCACTACTTTGCGCGACCAGCTGCGCTTTGAGCAAGTGGTGCAACGCAACGATGGCTCTGTCCTCTCCAAAGCCCTCCTCACCCAAAGCCAGCAGGAAATTGCCTTTGACTACAGCTATGGCCTGGAGGTCAAAGACCTCAACGGCCTACCCTACACCTACCATGATGGCAGCTTTGGCGCCTATAAATCCACCTTCCTCCGCTTTCCCACCAAGGACCTTTCCATTGTGGTTACCGGCAATAATAGCGGCGTGCCTTCTAACTACCTTGCCTGGCAAATCGCCACCGACATGCTGGACCTCAAAGCAGCGCCTCGCGCCTCCTATCCCGCCCAACCGGAAAAGATCGGCTCCCTCAAAAACATCCAGCAAGTGCTAGGCCTTTACCAGGGCACAGGCGATGACGCCACCGTCATTCGCATCACCGAGCGGGAAGGTAACCTCTACCGGGAGATTTACCAGCGCGATCCAGATCGCCTCATCCCTCAGCAAGGTGCACTCTTCGCCTACGAAAACATCAAGGGCCTGAATATCCATTTCACCAACATCGGCCAGCCCGACCAGCAGTTTACCCTCTACATGGCTACCCAGGCCCCTACGACTTACCGCAAAATCTCCGACGAAGACTACGACGGCTTCGACAAAACCGAACTCAACGGCACTTTCTACAACGACGAAACCGACACCGAAATCATCCTCGAGTTCCGCGAAGACGATACTTACGCCCTCACCAAAAACGGTCGCACCCGAGAAGCCAAGCTCATCCTCAAGGATTATATCCGCATGCTCAGCGCCTATCAGATCTATGCCGTCCGCGATCAGGCAGGCAAAGTCATCGGGCTGAATGTGAATAATGATCGGATGAAGCAGGTGGAGTTTAAGAAACGCTAATTATTCGGACTTTTCTCTTTATAAGATGTATGCAGGAGCGGCAACGGGAGTTGCCGCTTTTTTTTGTGGGGGTGCTAAGGGTTGTGATTTGAGATAGAAATGATATATTAGACCATCGAACTATCCATTAAAAAAATCAATTTCAATCTTCGTAATAGCTAAAGTCTGTGAATTTGCAATACCATTAATTCAGAAATTTACTAATGAAAGTTCTATTAGATACCAACATTATCATCCATAGAGAATCTGGCAGAATAATTAATCTTGATATAGGCCAGCTATTTCATTGGGTAGATAAACTGAGATACGAAAAATATATCCATCCTATCACAATTGAGGAAATCAAAAAACATAAAGATTCAGATGTTGTCAAAACATTTCTAATAAAATTAGAAAGTTACAACCATCTAAAATATCCATCCATTTTTTCACAAAAAGTCCAAAGACTAAGTGATGATCTCGACCTAAGTCTAAATGATGTAAATGATACGAGCCTACTTAACGAGGTCTATGAAGGAATGGTTGATATTTTAATATCTGAAGATAAAAAGATTAGATCTAAGGCAAAAATACTGGGAATAGATGACAAAGTATTTACCATTCAGAGGTTTCTTGAGAAAGTAATATCTGAAAATCCAGAACTAGTTGATTATGATATCCTTGCTGTCAAGAAGGTAGACTTCGGTACAGTCAATCTAAACGATCCATTTTTCAACAGCTTTAGAGAGGACTACAAGGAGTTTGACAAGTGGTTTAAGAAGAAATCAAATGACCCATGCTATATATGCAACAGCGAGAACAAGCTAACAGCATTCCTGTATATAAAAGTCGAATCGAAAGGTGAAAACTATTCTGATATTTTCCCACCTTTTAAAACAAAAAAAAGATTAAAGATAGGCACTTTAAAAGTAATAGGTAATGGTTACAAAATTGGTGAGAGATTCCTAAAAATTGTATTCGATAATGCAATGAGGTTTAAAGTTTCAGAGATTTATGTTACTATATTCAAATACCGCCCTGAACAAGAGCAACTTATCGAAATGCTCAAAGAATGGGGATTCGTTGAACATGGAATAAAAAAGACAACAAATGGAAAAGAAATTGTATTGACAAGACCTTTTGGAAAAAATCTACCAGCAAACACTAAAAATCCAAAGTTTTCATTCCCATACTTTTCTTGGGATACTAAGAAATACATAGTAAAAATTGAACCACAGTATCACACGGAACTTTTCCCAGATAGCATTAACACCAGAGAAGACAAATCAAAATATGTGGAAAATAAACCCCACAGGAATAGGATTGGCAAAGTTTACATTTCTCATTCAAGGGACAGAAAGTTAAATCCAGGGGATGTAATTGTTATTTATAGAATAGGAGAGGAGACACCTAAAAGATATACGAGTACAGTTACTTCTATTTGTATCGTTGAGGAAGTATTGACAAGTTTTGCAAATTTTGAAGAATTTTTCAGGGCTTGTAACAGACGAACTTTCATAAAAAAAGAGGAATTAAGAAAAGATTGGTGGGAAAAATATCCTAATCAAAGACCCTTCCTCATCAAATTTTTATTTGCCCATTCTTTCCCAACGCCAAAACCCACTCTTAATGACCTAAACAGAATTGGAGTAATTCCCGATATCATGAATATGCCGAGAGGATTTATGGAAATTAGCAAGGACCAATTAGAAAAATTGGTTAGATTTGCTTATAAAACAAGGTAAGTTAGCATTATGAAAGTAGTCCTATCAATAAAACCTATTTTTGCGGATAAGATATTTGAAGGCTCAAAAAAATTTGAGTTTAGAAGATCTATATTCAAGAATGAGAACGTAAAATCAATAATAGTTTACGCATCATCTCCCGTCCAGAAGGTAATTGGAGAGTTTGAAATAGAAGAAATCCATAATGAAGAGTTAAGTTCTTTATGGGATAAAACAAAGGATTATTCAGGAATCTCAGAAGAATATTTTTATAAATACTTCTCCGATAAAGAAAAAGGATTCGCGATCCAAGTAAAGAATAAAATAAAGTACTCCCAACCTAAATGTCTCAAGTCAGACTTCAATTTAAACCCTCCTCAGTCCTTCGCCTATGTAAAAGATAAAATCGAACAGTAAAATTGATAAATTCCCTAACTAAATAGTAATTTCATATTACTTGTGTTCAGTATCCTCTGGTGTGCATCAAAAAAAACCAATCCTCCTCAAACCTTCCCTCCCTCACCGATTCCAATAGGTCCGCCTCAATCCCCTACTCCCCCACCAACCACGCCTCCAACAACGGCAGCGACAACCAGCTCCCCATCTGGCTATTCGTCAGAATGACATAGCCCGCTTCCAACTCCGGATAATACACCAGATTGCTGATAAAGCCGCGGCCCGTACTGCCGCTATGCCCATAGCTGAGGCCCAAGGGGGTTTCTTCTATGCGGACGCCCAGGCCACATCGAGTGCCATTGAAGCCTTCACTCCACTTCCAAAGCTGTTCTAGCCTAGCTGTCTCCAGAGGCTAGCCCATCACTTCCCCCACCGCCATTTCCAGCGTCTGCAAAATCGTCCCTACCATCGCCTCCACTTTCCAAGCGGCTTGAGCCAGGGTGGACAGATTGGCAGGCAGACCGATAAGGGCGGCTTCTACATAGCCCTTTTAAGAAGGGAGTAGTATCCCCCCTAACCAACCCCATTCCGATACCCCAAAGGCGTTAGCTCGGTGTGCTTTTTGAAAAAGCGGCTAAAGGATTGGGAGTGCTGAAAGCCCAGGGCATAGGCGATTTCGGAAATGGAGCTATTTCCGTTTAGCAGCCGTATTTTGGCTTCTTCGATGACCGCTTGCTGGATGTATTGCTGGGTGGTTTTGCCGGAGACGGATTTCAACAGATCGTTGAGGTAGCTGCGGGAAACTGCTAGTTCCTGGCTCAACATGCCAGGCGAAGGAAAGCCTTGTTCTATGGCCTGATTTGTGGCGAAATATGCGTTGAGGAGCTTGTCCAGTTGAGTGATGAGGCTATGATTAACCTTTTTTCTGGTTAAGAACTGCCGGCTATAAAAGCGGTGCGTATAATTGAGCAATACCTCTAATTGGGAGATCATGACATCCTGACTAAAGGCGTCAATCAGCTTATCGTACTCCTCTTTGATTTGCTGCAAATGCTGCAAGATGGTTTGTTCTTCACTGTCAGACAGGTGTAAGGCTTCATGGGCATCATAAGAGAAGAAGCCATAATCATGTATTTTTTCGGCCAGGGGGTAGCCTGCCAGGAAATCCGGATGAACGAGTAACATCCAGCCAGATACATTGGTGATACTGCTGGCCTTCATTTTCACCACTTGATGCGGCTTGATCAGGGCCATGACCCCTTCATCAAAGTCGTAATACTGATGCCCGTACTGGATTTTATCCTGTAACCCCTTTTTTACCGAGATCGAATAAAAATCAAAACTAAACCTTAGGTAAGGATCTTCTTCCGACGAATGTTGGATTTCATCTAAGTCAACGATGCTGATCAGCGGGTGCTTGGGCTTCGAAAATCCGCTGGCCTCGTGTAATTGTGAAATGCTCTTGATGCTTATAATGGGAATCTCTTGCATGCGCTACCAAGCTAAGAGCCTGTTTAAATGTTGAGCTTTAGTGGGGAATAATGTTGAAACAGGCGCTAATAAAAGGCTGTCTCAAAAGTCCTGACTTGAAGACAAAAGAGTAAGCCACAGATGATAATATACACATTATCAACCAATGCTTAGCGTCTTTGTCTTCATCCCCCAAAAATGGACTAATGAGCCAGCCTTACGGAAAGAGCTTGTCCGGATATTTGGGAATCCTTCGGGGAAATCTCCGAACAAGGGTGATTAAGGTAACCTACTCCTTATCTTTTTCTTTTGAGCCTGTTTAAATCTTGAGCTTGAGCGGGGAAAAATGTCGAAACAGGCGCTTAGGCTTTTATTGCAGGGCCTCTTCAAAACTGTTGATGGGCTGACTTTTGTAATAAGAAAAAACCGCAAAGCCATCTCGAATGATGATATTGTCAAAATCAGTGGGATGCATGCCAGGATTTGCCACGATCCCTACCTGCAAGCTATTAGGTAGCGCCAGTTCATTCGGACGGAATGTGCTTTCATTAAATTGCGAGATGGGGAAGGGTGCCCCATTCCCTAACACCTCCATATCCGCCGAGGGTTTCTGTTCCTCCCAGTTTGCTCCGTTATAAAAATAACACCGGATCTCATTCCCGATCCTGGCCATTCGCAACTTAATAAAGCCCTCGTTTTCCTGGGGAATCAGCATGAGGGTAGAAAGGGAGTGGAAGCCAAAATTATATAATAGGTTTTCTTCGGGAGCCACATTGCCTAGCGGACGGGTAACTTTCATTTCGTTGCCATAAAAGCTGTTTTGAAAGCCTACATTGTACATAACCCAGTTTTCCTCCCCAAACCTGGAGTTGGGGTCTCTGACCAACAAACCCGCAGAAGAGTAGAGCGCCTCGGGCAGTCCTGCTTCGCCATCTAAGCGCTTCAGTTTCACTTCCGTTTCCACCATAAAATCTCCTTCCAGGTCTTCATACAGCAGAGGGCCTTTGCTGTCGGAAAACCAGCCGATCCCCTCACCGATGGCTCTAAGCCTCAGTTTATCCTCTTCTATGGACAAAGGTTCATGCTTGGAAGCATCATAGGATGTCAACTCGCTGATCATTTGTGCTGGACTGAGGTCGGTCCCGGGGTCCTCGGGATTCTCTTCTATGACCTCGGGATTATTTGCGCAAGCAGCGAGGCCCAGGATCAAAAACATACATAGGGGAAAAGCTAGTCTGATTTTTTCCATTTCTGAATTTATTTTTCACCTAAACTATGGGGAAACCTGCAGGCATGTGTAGCCCAATGACCCTATGTTGTAGCTGAAAAATTATGCGCCTGCTTAAAGGGGAGCCTGAAATGGATTCATGCATGGTTTTGCCAGGCCAAAGCATACCTGCCCTGTTCCAGATTAGCGGAAAAATAACCTTCCCTTCGGGCCTACTCCCCCACCAACCACGCCCCCAATAACGGCAGCGACAACCAGCCCCCCATCTGGCTATTCGTCAGAATGACATAACCCGCTTCCAAGTCCGGATAGTACACCAGATTGCTGATAAAGCCGCGGCCCGTACTGCCGCTATGCCCATAGCTCAGGCCGACGGGAGTTTCTTCGATGCGAACGCCCAGGCCCCAGCGGGTACCGTCGGCTCGCTGGGAATGCGGACGAAACATCTCCTCATAGGTAGCGGGTTTCAAGCCTTTGTGCTGCATCAGGGCCAGGGTAAAGGCGGCCAGGGCTTGATGGGTGGTTTGCAGGGTGTAGGCCACCATGGGACGAGGAGCCAGGTAGACCTCGGTAGGCACACCTTTTTTGTGGCCGTGTACGCCGTATTGCTCGATGGCCGCATCGCCCCGAAAATGCATGTCGGTAAGGCCTAAGGGCGTGAGCACTTCTTCTTCGAGGATGCGATTGATGCTTTTGCCCGTAATGCCGACCAGCACCTCTTTAAGGTATTCATAGGCTTTGCCAGAATAGCCATATTGGGTGCCGGGCGCAAACTTGAGTTTGAACTTGCCTGCTTCGTCCTTGCGGGGCCAGTTGGCCATGCCGGACTGATGGGAGAGCACATGTCGAGCGGTCATCGTCTTGTAGCGTTCATCGTCTATTTCTGGATGAGGCTGATAGTCCACCAGGGGTTTGTCCAGGTCGAGTAGGCCTTTTTCATACAGGCGCATGGCTGCAAAGGCAAAGACTAGCTTGGTAATGGAACCCGCCTCGAATAAAGACTGCTCGGTTACTTTGCGGCTATCGCCCATGCGGACGCTGCCATAGGTTTGGCAGTATACGATCTCGCCCTCTTGGATCAGACAGAGGCTCACGCCTGGAATTTTGAAGAAGGCCATGCGGGTTTGGATAAAAGCATCCACCGTGGCTGGATCTATGGCTTCCTTCCGGGTAAACAAGCCCGGTCCTTCCGGCATCTTGGGCCAGCCAATGGTATCTAAGGGCAGGACTACCTCCAGCTCCGAAGACGTCCGCAGATCAAGTGCCAGCTGTGCCTTTTTTTCGTTAATCCTCAGCCACTGCTCCCCCATCCAATGATAGTAAAGCGAAGGCTGCAAGAGGTACTGCCCCCGCGCCAGGGACAACTCAAATCGACCTAAGGAATCTACTGGCGCAGTAAAAGCCCCTTCAGACGCTCCTTTTGGCGTAATCTTCAGTTCCTCCGGGAAGCCCGTAACGCCTGTCTCCTGCCACACCAAGCGCCCTGTTATCGTCAGGCTATCTTTTTCCGTGGAGCCCACCTGCCCAAACACAGGCAGACAGCTCCCCCAGGCACTGAGACACAGCGCCAGCCATAGCTTTCTCATGTAGGATGATTTATTGAGAAGTGAAGATTTCGACGGCTCCGGATCGGCCTGCATGACCGTATTTCTCGCGCGCCTTAGTCGGCGACAAAATGGTAACCGAACATTTTTTTCCAGCGATATCCAGGGTAGTATCAGGCGTAAAACTTTTGCCGTCAACTATCAGCAAGCCCACTTTACCCAAAAAAGAAAAAGTGCCATTGCCGGTTATGTCATTTTCGCCCACCTTGATTTCCACTTTGCCCTTTACGTAGACTTTTTGATCAGGTCCGGACCAGGTGAGTCGTTCGCCATAAAAATAGCCATCCGAAGCGGCGAGCTCGGGGGTGGGGGTCAGTCCTTTGGCTTGGGTCCCTACCGTAAACAGCAGCAAGCCCAGCATGAGGGAAGCAAATACCGTCAGGCGAAGCAAACCCCGCCGCGGTTGATCATGAGTTGATAACATAAGCAATCGATTTTTGATTAAGGCATAATTAAATCCACTGGCGAGGGCACTGGTTTGGTCCCGCACCGTATAGTGCAACAACTGCTCGGCATAGGCAGCCACCGGCACCCCCGCTTCCAGGGCATAGGCATCGGCCAGGTATTCGTGATTGGCCTGCATGCGTTTTTTGAAGAGGTAGACAAAAGGATTGAACCAATAAAACACCTGCATCAGTTCCACCAGCAGGATGTCCAGCGTATGTCCCTGCCGTACATGGCCCATTTCGTGGAGCAAGAGGGCCTCGTCGATTTGCCCGGCATGATAGGCCGCCCGGTTCAGATAGATGGTATCCCAAAAGCTAAAAGGCCCTACCGCCTGATCAATCAACGCGACTTTTACGCCCTGAAAGTCAGTACGCTCCCGGACGAACTTGCCCGACACCAAAGGATACAGGTTTAGGACAAAGCGCCCCAGCAAAAAGGCCGTGATCAGCCCATACAATCCCATCAAAGGCGAAACATAAGCACCCGTCACCATCTCAGAAGTGGCCTCCACAGTTTGGGTAGAAAGCTCCGAAAGGGTTCCAACCGTTGCCTCAACCAGGCTTTGCTCGCTACTTTCTTCCGCCAGTCTCTGCGCTGGCGCTATCTCCACTAATGGCACCAGCACCACAAACAGCAGGCAGAGCAGCAAGAGCCAGCGACTGACCCGAAAATTCCCAGCCCGTCGAAAACAGACCACAAAACCACCATACAGCAGGGCGCTGCACAGCATGGATTCTATCAGGTATTCAATCACTGGATTTCGATTTAATCTGTTTGTCAATGATCTCCCGCAGCTTTTTGAGCTCCTTTTCACTCATATCTGTTTCCTTAGTAAAAAAGGACGCAAACTGCTCGATGGAATTATTAAAAGAGTTTTTGATCAGGCCCTTGATGTGCCCGGAGTAATACTGGTTTTTCGCCAGGGTCGGATAATACTCCCGGCTGTTGCCATATAAAGTATAAGCCACCACGCCCTTGTCCATCAGCCTTTTCAACAAAGTGTTAATGGTGGTAGTGGCCGGTCTGGGTTCCGGATACTGCTCTTTAATATCTTTGAAAAAAGCCTTTTCCAGCTTCCAGAGATAATTCATCAGTTGTTCTTCCGCTTTGGTCAGGGTCATCACTCTATTTCAATAGACATTGCTCTACAAATATAGAGCATCTATTTCCACCAAACAAGGTCAAACTTGCGGAAACCCCCAAAACCCACGATCAGGGAGCCCCTAGATCCGTAGTAAGTACCTTATAAAGCGCATTGGAGCACATAAAGGAGGAAGAAGGATTTTAGGCCTAACCCACTTTTAAAACCTTGGGGCGCCGGGGCTATGTCGCTGCCAGGGTGAGGGCCATAGGTCCTGACCGAGGAACGAGCGTCAGGAGGCAGGCCTCTGGGCAGGCGCAGTCAACAGCGTCTTGATGTTACCTTAGAGGCGACGGGGCCTTGACGCTGCTCGGGTGAGGGGGCTGGCAAGTGGGTAGGCGCGGTTAGCAGCGTCTTGATTTTTTGGGTACCTTTTTTATCAAGAAAAAAGGTACAAGGATCTTTAAGAAAAAAAGAAAGAAAAAAACCCCATGGCAACCTGGAACGACCGCTACCACCTCTTCCAACAACAAGCCCGCCCCTACGTCAGCCAAGTTTACCTACGAGACTTTGAACACTCCACCTACATTTCCCTCAAGCACAAATACTTCTATGGCGAATCCCCCAAAACCGGCTGCTCCACCATTAAAAAAGTCTTGATCCGGGCCGAGTTAGAAAAAAGCATCGACTTTGAGTCGCTGGATTATGTGCATTATCGGGAATTCAATCCTTTTTTAAAGATTGCTCAGGTAGGAGAATTGGACACTTTTTTCCAGAGGAAGGACATCTTCAAATTTTGTTTTGTCCGCAACCCCTATACCCGCCTTTTGTCCTGCTACCTCGACAAAATCAAAAAAGACCAGGCCCAAAACCATCAAATCAAAATCCAGTTGGGCTTAAGCCCCGATAGCCAGCAAGAAATCTCCTTCGCAGAATTCGTCGAGGCGGTAAGCCAACAACCCGTCATGTTCATGGACCAGCATTGGCGGACCCAGTATTACCAGACCTTCCAGAAAAATATAGACTACGACTTCATCGGCAAATTCGAGCAATTCGAAGCCGACTTCTCTTTCGTCCTGGAGCAATTAAAGATTGACCGGGAGCAGTATTACGGCAGCGCCCGCGAACACGCTACCCACGCCAGTGAGCAACTAGCCCAGTACTACACCCCCGAAATCGCCGAAAAAGTCTATCAAAAGTATCAGCTGGATTTTGAGTACTTTGGGTATGAAAAAGCGCTTGACTTCAAGTAGCGCTTTTGAATAGGCACATTCCTAGCGCTACCCACATACATTTACCAACATGGAGACAACTGAAATAATCATTAAACTGGTAACCCCCCTCATTCCTATAGTGATCCTGCTAATCGGTGGGCAAAGGTTGTTAAACAATTACTCCATTGCTAAGAAAAGGCGAGAAAGCGAAATTGAGTTGATAAGTGCCATCAGAAATGAGCAGTATGCTACGCTGGATGAATTATATAAATTATTCGCAAAGTTCATGGAGCTTTACAGGAAAATCAATTCCCCGGTAAGTGAATTCGAATCACCAGAAAGCAGAAAAGAGATATTTAGTGAAATTGTTAAAGCTGAATCCGCCATAGATGCCATCGTCTTGAAGATAGGGTGCGAATTTGCTAAGGAAGGTGATAATCAGGAGGAACTTGAGTCTATGTTGGGAAATTTAAGACAGTCTGTTCAGATATGGAGAGAATCATTTGTTAATGACAATAAATTACCCTTTAGCATCAGCACCCAGGAAGATTATTTGAGATTCAAATCAGCCTTCTCATCCGTTTCGGCTTTCCTGATTAATAGATTGCACCAAAATATCGAACCCCATAAAGCAAAAATGAAAAGAGTTGAAAGTCTCCTGGTTGGGGCTTTCCATCATAAACACGAGAAATGGAAGTGGGGTCATTTTTATACGGGAGGATAAAACTGGAAATGGACTACTACTTTTTCTCCTTCTAAGCCCGCAATTTCTCTAAGGCCTCTAACCCTTAACCACCTACCATGTTCACCCTGGTCCTCGTTTTGAACGCCATTTGGTTTGCCCTCGGCTTCCACCTTTTCGCCCTGCGCAACCAGGTCTTCGCCAAAATCCTCGTCCCCAAAGCCCATCGCGAAACCCCCGTCTTTGATATCCTGACCGCCACCGGACCCTTCCTCGGCGGCTTCAACTTTGCATTCTGCGCCCTCAGCCTGCTGATCCTGCTCATGCCCGACACCTTTCCCGCTGCCGATCAGCGCATCATCCTGCTGGTCGTCATTGCCATCGCCCACGGCTCCCAGTTTATGGGCAACCTGCCCATCGCCCTCGCCAACCGCAAAGGCCAGGGCGTCTGGCCCGTCAAAGGCCTCATGCGCTTCATCTTCATCACCGACCTCGTCCTCATGCTCGCCAATTTCGCCTTGGCAGGCATGTATGCCTGGGGGTAGGAGGCACTAAAAAACCTCTTCAAGCAACATTCATCAATAAAGCGCGCTGGACCGAAAATCCGTGGGGAGGATGGGCTGTGCGCTGGCCTTGGTTGGGATTTTCTTGATTTTTTGGATACTTTTTTATCAAGAAAAAAGTATCAAGAGTATTGTGAAAAACACAAAAACCCCATGGTTGAAACCCAAATGATGATCAGAAAACCCATCACCGAAGTTTTCAACGCCTTCATCGACCCCAGCATCACCACCCACTTCTGGTTTACCCACTCCACCGGAAAATTAGAAACAGGAAAAACCGTCACCTGGACCTGGAATATGTATCAGGTATCAGCCGAAGTGCACGTCAGAGAAATCATCCAAAACCAACGCATCTCTATTGCCTGGGACACCCCCACCACCTTTGTCGATTTCGAATTCACCGCCCTCACCGACACCACTACCTATGTCATCATCAAGCACCACGGCTTCCAGCAAACCGGCGACGAACTTATCCAGGCCATCAAAGACAATACGGGCGGAATTACCACGGTTTTAGATGGCTGTAAGGCCTACCTGGAACACGGGATTGAGTTAAATTTAATTGCGGATAAGTTCCCGCCATTTGAGGAATAAACATGACCCCATCATCTCAACTAAACCTTCGCCAAAGACACCCCGACTTCCAACAATTCCTCGACCACAACGAACGTGAATCCGCGCGGGTCAGAGAAAGCTATCCATGCTTTTTGGACGAAAAATACGGAGCAAACCCGCTACAAAGCATAGATGTCTTCCCCGCTGCTACCCCAAACTCCCCCATCGTAATCTTTATCCATGGAGGCTATTGGCGGGCCCTGGACAAGGCGAGCTACAGCTTTGTAGCAGAGCCTTTTGTCAAACATGGGCTTACCGTCTGCGTCGTCAACTACCGCCTGATACCCAGTGTGGACATGCAGGCCCTGTTAGGCGACATCACCGCTGCGATACGCTGGATACAACAACAAGCCGCCCGATACCATGGAGATCCCCATCGGATGGTCCTTTCCGGCCATTCTGCAGGTGGGCACCTTGCCCTGATGAGCTACCTCATGCACGAAGACCTCAGATCAGATATCCAGGCCATATGCAGCCTGAGCGGCATCTTCGATTTAGGGCCGATAAAAAACAGTTACCTCAACGAAGTATTGGCGCTGGGAGAAGAAGATGTAGACCTATATAGCGCCTCAAATAAAGATTTGTCTTCCCTCACCTGTCCTCTCCTACTGAGTGTTGGGGCTAACGAAACGGCATTTTTTATCGAAGAATCCCAAAACCTCTACGAGCACAACCGGCAACTCGCGCCCATCGAATATTATCTCTATCCAGGATTAAATCACTACCAAATCGTGCATCAACTGGGCAAAGAAGAAAGTCCTTTGGTAGAATTTATCTTAAGAAATATCACTTAAAGCAGGACACTGGAAGATTTGCGCCCTCATGAGATGACCATAACCCCTATCTTGGAAGCTGCATTAAACTGGATTCAAGAGCAGAAAAGCGCTCCCAGTTTGACAAGAAATACGACGATTAAACCAGGGATATGAAGATTGAGGTTCGCAAAAACGTGTTCATGAGAACCAACCACATCCAAGCAGGGAGACCTTCCTGTTGGTTCTTGCATGGCTTTGCAGATTCAGGCCTGGCCTATAAAGAAGTCTTTGATTCGCCCCTAAATGACGCTTTCAATCTGTATGTCGTGGACCTCCCAGGACACGGGGTTAGCCCGATCCAGACGGACTTCCTGTCCATGAAAGACCAAGCTCGTCTGCTCTCTGGCATCATAGAAGAAGCCTGCCCAGACCAAGCAGAAGTGAATATCATCGCGCACTCCCTGGGCGCCTTAATAGGCACCTGGATTTGCCAAAACTTAGCCGAAAAGGTCCACTACTTTTTTAATATCGAAGGGAATTTGACAGAAGCAGAAAGCTATTTTTCCGGCAAACCCCTGGCCTTCCCCAGCGCCGAAGCATTTGCCCCCGCTTTCTACGCCGAAATATTTGAAAAAGCCATCACAGAAGAACCCTATAAGAGATATTATAGCAGCCTACGATTTGCCGCCCCCGCAGGCCTATGCAACTGGAGTCATACTAGTCAGGCGCATGTAACCGGCACCAACAGTGGCCTCGAATTCAAGAACCTCTCCTGCAAAAAGCTCTACATTTGGGGCGATCTCGATACCGTCCAGGAAGCCCAGGACTTTATCAAAGCACATAACATTCCCCACCAATTCTACCCAGGCGTAGGGCATTGGCACATGGTAGAAAATCCCGAACAATTATATGGGGATATGTATGAGCGGTTGAGAGAAAGAAAGCACTGATTTTCCCGCGTAGCAGGTTGGGCTTTCCGATTTGCTTCACATATTTATCCAGAAAAAACGAACCCTCCCATAAAGCGCGCTGGACCGAAAATCCGTGGGGAGGATGGGTTGTGCGTAGGCCTTGGTTGGGATTTTCTTGATTTTTTGGATACTTTTTTATCAAGAAAAAAGTATCAACAGTATTTTGAAAAAAACAAAAATCCTACTCCCGCACATCATACATCGCCACTTGCCGATAAACCCTCAGTCGCCCATCCTTCCCCTTCTTCCAGGTCCGAATATTTTTACCCGTAGAAATCCCCTGCTGATCCTCAAAGGCCCAGTCCACATAATGATTGCCCAGTTCCACGATATAATCCTTTAACTCAATCAGGAAAAAAGTCCCAATGTCCAGCCGACGAAAAGTCGGCAAGCCCTTCACATGCTCCTGTAAATGAGCACCCACGGCGCTTTTGCCTTGATACAGCGGCGAGTGGCTGTAGAGCAACATGCCTTGGGTATCGTACAGCTCTGTCCACCGCTCCGCATCATGCCCACTGATAATCTCTTCCGACAACTGATTCAAGGCCTGCACCTGGAGCGGCACTTTTGGCCAGGGCGAAGCCAGATGATCATAAGGCGCAATCTCCGGAAAATGAAAACGGCCCCAATCCTCTACCGGTCGGCTATAGTTCCAGGCCTCCGCAAAGACTTCCCACTGCCCGTTTTCGGCTTGGCGCCAGAGGGTCTGATACTTACCGGGCAGGCTTTCCGAAGCCGTAGCGTTTTTAGCCGAAACCGTCATGTCAAAAGTCCCCGTTTCCAGCAACCAACCACCAAGGTCCAACAGTTCCAGCCGCTCGCTTTCAAACTGGCTCACCGCAAAACGATCTAAAAAAGCCGCATGATAGCGTCCAATTGCTTCCGCCCCTTTCAGCACTGGCTGGTACTCTCCCAGCAGATAAGCATCCGCTGCATAAAAACCTTTGCGCACAACAGCATTCCCGCTCAACAAGCTCTTTTGTCGCGCCTCCGCAAAAGCCACGACCTGTTCCGGAACGGGCGCAGGCGGCACCGCAAATTCAGAGCTCCCTTGCCAGAGCCGTTGCAATTGCCCTTGTGCGTGGCGACGCATCAGGTTGATGCCCAGTCCCTGCCCTGCATAGGTCCAGCCATCGCCCGATGCCTCCACATAATAATAGCTGAGTTTGATCAGGTATTGCCCATATTCTTCCACATGATTCAGGCCGACCTCTATGCTGTCAATCTGCACCTCTCCAGCATTGTAGTCAATCAGATAATCCCGAATGGCTTCATAGCCGATTTTCGCCCCTTGCCCGTGAGGCGCGAGGAAAACGCCATCCTGGGCGTAGGAATGCAAGCGCCCGTAGGCATTGCGGGTTTTGACCGCCTTGGCCCCCAGCGCATAATAGGCATCCATCTCATATTTCAAGCCGGGACGGATCTCATGGGCCGCCTGGGTTTTATAGCGCAAGGGCATCCCTGCCACCCCTACTTTCAGGTCCAGCCCTTCCGGAATTTCGTGGTCATAATTCCACTGTTGAGCGGAAAGCCGGAGCTCGTCATTGGGCAGGATTTCCCAAATCTGCAAGTATTTTCCAGTCAGGCGAAAAGGCCCTTTTTTATCCTGCGTAAATGCCTGCGTAAAGGTCCCCCACTCCGCCAGCCGGTCCTCAAATTGTAGCAAGTTCTGGGTTTTGCGCTCGTAGCTCTTCATCTCCTGCCGGGCAAAAAGCCCTGCGTAATAGGACTTCACATTTGCCTTGCCGAGAATCAGCGGATGAAATTCTGGAATAAATAAGGTGGAGTCGGCATAATAGGAGAGGATTTTCCCGGGCTTTTTTTCCTTGGCTGCGGCTATGAAATTCTTGTGGATAGCATCCAGTTTTTGCTGCCAGTAGGCCTTATTTTTTTCCGCCTGATTCATTCGCACAAAATTCCCCGCATAAAATAACCCCGTCTTTTTTCCGGAGGCATCATACTGCACCGATTTCAAGGAATATTCATCCTCGCTGATCCAGGTATAGCTGTACTGCCGATAGGTACCCGGGGCTTCGTCGGAAAAAGTGAGTTTAAGTGCAAGGTCTCCTTTTTCGTTTACGGTGCCCAGTCCGTGTCCGGTGCGCTGGCTGCCAAAGGTGGAGCTATGAATCACGGTCTGGCTGCGCTGATCATACACCCAGAGAATATGCCCATTGGGTTCAGGACCGTCCACGATAGAGAGCAGACTCAGCTCGGTATTGAGCTGGCAGGAAAGGGTATGATGGCCCGGAATGCTGAACTGCTCATCTTCTCCGCCCCAGTTTTGCCGCCAGCTATCTTCTTTGAGGGTCCATTCCCCGATAAAGCGGCGGAAAGGATTATCGGTAGCTGCCTCTCCGTTGGCCAGTGCTTCGTGAGAAGGGCGACCGTTGAGGGCGTAAGTGAGGTTGGTTTGTTGGGCAAAAAGTGGGAGGCTGCACAGGCAGACCCAAAGGGCCAGGATAGTTTTCATAGAAACAGGTATTAGGCGTGAAGTGCCGGGAAGGTAGGCGGCTTTTTTTCTTCTTTTCGGAAAAAATGCCTAATGACAGGAGGACTCAGGACGGACAGCGCCCTGCTCTTTTTGGATGGAATAGATACAGGCAAAAGCGCTTTCTGTAAGCAAAAAACCGTCGTTCGTCCTTTTTCTCCCGCCCTTGCCCCGTCAATGCCTATCTTACAGAATGATCAAGTCAGCTGGTATCGCCTTCCTCCTCGAGCCCCAGCGGCAAGGGCCGCGCCTGCTCCGGCACCTGATCTTCTGGCTGCTCTTTGTCGCCTACAATGTCGCTACCTGGGGCGCCTACCAGGATGATGTTTCCCAGCCCATCTTTTCGGAGTTTGCCTACCTCCCCGCCAAAATCCTCATGACCTATCTGGCCATGTATTACCTCATTCCCCGCTACCTGCTGCCAAGGCATTACCGGGCTTTTTTCTGGGGGCTGCTGGCTGGGTTGATCTTTTTCGGCTTGTGGAATCGCCTCATTACCTATTATGTGATTTATCCCCGCTACTATCCCGAAGCCGTAGGCTCGGGCTTTTGGGCCATCAAAGTTTTTTTCGAAATCACCATCCTGGTCAATATTACCACCCTGGGCACCACCGTCAAACTGCTCCAGCATTGGTATAAAAATGAGCGTTCCCGCCAGCAACTGGCGCAGGAAAAAACCGCCGCAGAACTGCAGCTCCTCAAATCCCAGGTGCATCCGCACTTTTTGTTCAATACCCTCAACAACCTCTACGCCCTCACCCTGGAGGCTTCCCCCCAGGCCCCGGACATGGTCCTCAAGCTCTCCGCCTTGCTTAATTATATGCTCTACGAGTGCAACCAACCCCAGGTGGATCTGGCCAAAGAGGTCCGCTATTTGGAAGATTATATCAGCTTGGAAAAGCTCCGCTATGGCGAAAACCTGGCCCTGGCTTATGAATGTAGCGGGGAATTATCTGACAAAAGCATCGCGCCATTGCTGCTGCTGCCTTTTGTGGAAAATGCCTTTAAGCATGGGGCCAGCCAGGCAACGGAAGAACCCTGGATTCGCCTCAATCTCTGGGTGGATGAAACAACCCTTCACCTGCAGGTAGAAAATAGCCGGGTGGAGACGGAGGCGACCAGAACCGCGACAGACTATGCTGAGGGCATCGGCCTGAAGAATGTACAACGTCGCCTGGACCTGCTATATCCGGACAGCTACGAACTCAGCATCCGGGAAGATGCTTCCTTTTTCGTGTATCTTAAGCTCCAGTTAACGTCCGCTGCCGCATGAAATGCATCATCATCGATGACGAACCTTTGGCTCGTAAAGTCCTGGCCCGCCACCTGGAACAGCTGCCGCAGCTGGAATTGGTCGGTAGCTATGCCCATGCCATGCAGGGATTTGAGGCGCTACAACAGCAGCGGGTGGATGTAATCTTTCTCGATATTCAGATGCCCCAACTCAATGGACTGGCTTTTCTCAAGTCTTTGAAGAAAAAACCCTGGGTGATTCTCTGCACTGCCTATCGGGAATACGCCCTGCAAGGCTTCGAACTGGATGTGGTGGATTACCTCGTCAAACCCATTGCTTTTGACCGCTTTTTGCAAGCCATCGACAAACTCTATGGGCGAGCCCAGCAGCCTCAGCCTTCGGTACCTTCATCTGCTCCTTCAGTCCCGGAGCTCGACGAGCCTTTCATTTTTGTCAAAGCCGACCGCGAACATGTAAAGATCAAACTGGCCGACATCCTTTACCTGGAAAGCCTCAAAAATCATCTCCGCATCAAAACCACCCAAGGCGAAATCATCACCCTCAAGCCCATCAGCCAGATGGAAGAACAGCTCCCACCCCAGCATTTTATCCGGGTACATCGGTCCTTTATCATCGCTTTGCGGGCGGTGGAGCGATTTACCCAAAGCAACGTAACCGTCGGTGGTCAGCTCATTCCCATTGGGCGGCTGTATAAACAGGGGGTGTTGAAAAGATTGGAAGAATGGGTGATCTGAGGAAAGCGTTTCCCGCATGCTAAGCCTGCACCAGTTTTTTCAGCTTCAATTCTTGAGCAGCCCGGGTCAGCCCACGGGAAAATATTCAACAATAGAAGAATAGAGAGGCGTGATCTACTCCCCAAATACCGCAAGGGGTTGGTTCTGGTTTCGGCTGATGCGACAAAAAGAGAATATCAAAAAATAAGACTTCCCAATTTATCCTGTCTTTACTTTCGAGGGGATGTGTAATTCCAATATAACTCTTCTTGCTTACCATTTTTGGGGGTTGCCGTAGTCCGATAAGTCCACGTGCCAATGGGAACCCCATTGTTAAGTGATCCGCTCATACGGATGAACTTAGGAAGCGCAGCAAATTGCCATTGCCAATCACCATCAGCTGCCGACCCGTCTTGGCCAAAAAACTGCCAACCATCTGTCATCTTTCCCATCACATATTGTCCGCTCATAGCGAGTTGACCATTCGGATAAAAGAAGGTAGCGCGTCCGTTTTCTAGATGATCAACGAAGTTTATTTGCTCCGCTAGTTGTCCATTTTCGTACCAAACCCGATAACTGCCTTGGAATTTACCCTCTACATTGGTGGCTTCGAAAAATGGGTTACCGTTATCATGGAACCATTTATATTTTTCGGTTTTATTCTCTTTGTATTGAAAGGTCATCCAAGGCGTGCCATTTTTGTGATATATATTTTCAGCTACTTTTTGGCCAGCTATAAATATTTTTTCCCAAGCCTGCTGCGTATTGGGATATTGAGTCCTTATGGTATCTTGAGCACTAAGAAATAAACCCCCAAAAAGACATAAAACTGTAATTCTAATCCGGAGAGAAACCATAGCAATATTTTGATTAAGCTTAGCTGGCTTCTATCCAAACAAGCAAAACGGCACTTTGGTTTTCATGGATTCTGTAACGTACGTCTTTTGATGGAACCCTTTGGCGACCCACGTTACGACTATGCACCGGACCGATCATTGGGAAGTATGAGGCTTAGACGGTGTTCTCGGCATAACATTACTCCATTTTTGCAAATCCGACAGTTTCTCTATAAAATTTTGGAGATACGCCTACTTGTCTCTTAAAAACTCTGCTAAAATAGAATTCATCCTTATATCCCAACTCGTTAGAGATTTCCTTAACCGCCTTGGAAGTTAAGTACAGCTCTCTCTTTGCTTCTATCATAATTCGATTTACGATCATTTGGGATAATGATATATTCAAATGCGATTTTACAATCTTGTTCAGTTGCTGAGGAGTCACAAATAGAAGTTTGGCATATTCGCCAGCCGTATGCAGCTCCTTATAATTCATTTCAATGCAATCAGCTATTTTTTGTAACAGGAGTGGCTTTTCCTTAACTCTTGTAAAAGAAGTTTTATGCGCTGGCCCCTTTTCTCGTATCAATTTGATTAAAAATATCTTCAAGGCGGAAATCAGCACCTCATGAATCCCCACTTGATTCTCTAGGATTTCCGAGTTCATTTTTAGGAAATCATTAATCAAGGATGAAAGATTAGAGACGGGGAAATAGGGAACGGAGGAGAAATTATTAAAAAGGATTCCTTCGGTTTCTATCTCATTTTGATGCCGATAAGTACAGAAAAAATCCGGATGAAAATTAAGCATATAACCATGAACCTGCTCTTCACTCGTCATCATAAATGATTGATAAGGTGATACGCAGATGGCAATGTTGGGAGATATGCTAGCTTCTCCCAAGCCTATTTTCAGATTTAATCCTCCATCTTTGATTAAAATGATAGAATAATAATTGAAGCGAACTATATGATCAAATGCATTCAAATTCCTGAAAGAAGTCAATTTCAATGCAAGCTCATTTGTTTCCTTAGTCAGTATGGTAGAATTAATCTCTTCCATTAGCATAGACAACCTTATTCATATTTAAGGCTCGCAAAATACAGAAATTGTATTTTGCGAGACCTGCCAGGGTTTTACTTTTCTCCAAGAACTTACTTAGCTGCCAATACATTAAATTTCTTAATGTCAGCAACTTGAAAATCGACCAAAAGATCACCGGCATGTCGCATAAGTGCTTCTGCGATCTTTCCATTAAGATGGGCTTCACGACCCTTTTCATGCTCAAAGGTATCAAAGATACCAAAGGTGGTTTCATCCATTTGAAACGCATACCAGGACTTAGTCTCTTGTTCTTGCTCCGCCAGTTCCAACCCCCCTAATAAGAACTGTTTTACTTCAGTCGCTTTCTCGGATTTGGCTTTGAGGATCACAAACAGACCTAGTTTCTCTAAATTTACCATGTCGTTAACAATTAGTTTTGGATTATTGAATTAACTATGACAAAACTAGGCTGGAAGGTCCTTCAAAAGAATGGATCATTCTATCCTTAACATGGACATTTAATCAATCTTTGCGGAGGACGGGCTGGCTAGGGAGTTATGCGGGCATTGAGGAGTGTGGTTCAGTAGCCTACGTCGTATGCGGCCTTTTCCACTTTTAAAGATGCGCTAAATGCACTTTTATTGAACGTTCCTTTTTATCAATTTCGATTTCGGTTCTTTCTCCCCATTCTTCCTCTGCTTCATAAAATTTATAAAAACTTCCCTCTGATGTCCAAAATCCTTTAAGATTATGCACTCTTAAAGAGTCATAAATTGGTTCTGCAAAATTATACCCACCCTTAGCATTAAAAAATGTAGAATTTTCAATTTGAGTTGAGATAGCTTCAAAGTCCGATTCACTTACTTTTATTTTGAAATTCCAAGTGTAATCACTATCAAATGCACCAGGCGTATGAAACACATCATTTTCAATTGTTTTGAAAAAAACTGATACTTGAATGCCACTTTTTTCTTCAATGGTATTTTTCATATCAAATCGTCCTATAAAATATAGGAGGATGTTGAAGCCTATAAAGATTCCAATTAACCATTTCCCGATTTTTATCAATTTCTTAGAAAACGGATTTTTCATCTTGGGTTTTATTCTTTTGGTTGCATACAACGGTCTGTATATGGTGTGTTGTCATCCTGAAGGATGGCTATGCACTTTATACCTTGTTGCACACCGTATACTATGTTAAATTTCCTTTGAAATCAAAGTGTTTACATGCGTAATGAATGCTTGGCCCCCTTAGACCCAAGTCCTCATCTGAATATTTGTATACAGTAGAATCTTGATAATAAACCAACATCACCTCAAGGTCTGGAGTTATTATCCAATTCGACCCATTTCCATATTCATGGAATAATTCAAATGAAACACATTGGTTTAAGAAATAATCGCTTTTCTCATCCGGGCAAACTCCATTTGGCCAAGGTTTTCTCCTGATTGGTATTTTTTGACTTTGTCACTTAGGGAATTCCCATTGTCAAAGGAAATACGGATACTTCGTCTATCATTTTCGCCTAAATAAGCCAAATAGCTTATGCTTGTTCTTTGTAGCACGATTTATCGTGTTTTTTGGTTAATGAATGGCCAGGCAGGTCTTAGATTATCTTTCCTTATAGCCTGATGCCTGCATCTTCCTCCTTCGCTGCTTCCGCCAAAATACCAGCCCAAAAATCAACAGACTTAGGCCCACGATCTGGGAACCCAGCAAAAATATCTGCCAGCGATATGCCTGTCTGGCTTGGTTTACGGTTCCTTCCGAGAACAGTTCCTCGATGGGTTTGACATAGGCTTCCTTGGCTAATTCTGCTGCAATATCCAGCACTACTTCTTCATCGTATTGGTGCCCATGGTATAGATACAGTTTGCCTGCCGTGAGGTCGAAAATGTTGGAATAAAGGGTACGGGAAAAAAGGCCTTCCTGATGCACCGCTTCCAGGATGTTTTTCACGAAATCCGGGGTAAAGTCCGCATCCGAAGATAGGCCATCCAGCATTTGTTGGGTTTTCTCGTAGCGCACACAAGGATATTCCAAGGCATTGTCGGGATTGGCTCGGTTAAAATTGGTGGAAATGAGATAGCGGTCCTCCGGTTTTTTGCGGGTAAAAAACAGTTCCCCGCTTTCGTCCACACTGATGACCACCCCATCCCCGGTCGCATCTGCGAAATTCAATTGGTACTTCAAGCCTCCGGAAATGGGATACCAGTTTTCTCGCTGGTACTGCACCGCCAATTGGATCACCTCTTCCACCGTAGCGGCTTTTCTCAACATCATCACCGGCGCCCACATGGTATATGCCTCAAAGGGAGCCGGATACCGGGGCGCAGCTGGGAGTTCGGAGTGAGGATTTAAGGGAGCAGCCGGCAAGGCATTGGCGTCGAAGCACAAGCCCTTCTCATTGATGCCGCCCTGATGGGCATAGTCCTTAAAGCCCAGGTAGAGACAGCCCAGTTGGCCCTCCTCGGCTGGTTCGGTCCAGATATAGGTATCCGGCACATGATAGTCCTCATTATTGCCAAACAAGACCTTTCCCCCCATGGAAGCCGAAAAGATGGTGCAGGAACCTGGGATGGGGTCTCTTGGCCCTGCGAAATGATCGGTGCAGGACCAGGCGGTCAGGCTAAGGAGGAAAATGCAGATGAAAGGAGCGTTACGCATGTAAAGAAACTTTCTGCTGGAGACC
Organism: Bacteroidota bacterium; assembly: GCA_038527215.1. GTDB lineage: Bacteria > Bacteroidota > Bacteroidia > J057 > J057 > JAWPMV01. The sequence goes on along the minus strand of JBCBGC010000128.1, from coordinate 1,174 downwards.
TGCTGGTGTTATTTCAAAAGAGAAGGTAGGGAGCTAAAGGTTGGAAGCAGGCTATGGCTTAGCTTTTGGGAGGGAAATATACGGTAGCCGGATGAGTTGTGATGGTGGTTGGAGGGTTGGGGTTAATGGAAAGGCTACACAATGTGAGGGTATTCCAAAAAGTGTGTCAATAGTCTAACTTAGCAAAAGCCTATTGACAATGAAAAAGAAAAAAGAGAAACCCAATCAATCAGCCTTTGATTTTGAGGCCTTTAAATCAGAAGCGATCTCTCGGCTGCAGGCAGGCGAGAGCCTGGGGGGAGTTGATGGGATCCTAGCGCCCTTAATGCAGGAGTTCATTCAAGCGAGTCTTGAGGGCGAAATGGATGCCCATCTAGCCGAGCGTGATCCGCCCAATCGGCGCAATGGCCACGGGAAAAAGCGAGTTCGTAGCGAGGCAGGGATGCTCGAGATTGAGCCGCCTCGGGATCGTGATGGGAGTTTCAACCCCCAGATTATCGAGAAACGTCAACGGAAGTTGAATACGGGTCTGGATGAGCAGATCATTTATCTCTACGCCCGGGGCTCAAGTTACAATGATATTCACGAACAGCTCAAGCGCATTTATGGAGTAGAGATGTCTCCTACTACGATCAGCCGGGTAACCGACAAAGTGCTTCCCCTTCTGCGCGAGTGGCAAACCCGTCCTTTGGAATCGGTGTATCCCTTTGTCTTTTTAGATGCCATCCACTACAAAGTTCGGGAGGATGGTAGAGTAGTCAAAAAGGCAGTCTATTGCATCATTGGGATCACTCAGGAAGGGTATAAGGAGGTGCTGGGGCTGTATTTAGGCTTGGCTGGGGGGGAAAGTGCCAAGTTCTGGATGCAGGTGCTCACAGACCTTCAGGGCCGCGGCCTGGAAGATATCCTGATTGCGAGCATTGATAATCTTTCGGGCTTTGCAGATGCCATTGAACAGATCTATCCGATGACAGAAGTTCAGCTGTGCGTGATTCACCAAATCCGCAACTCAAAGAAGTACCTGGCTTGGAAAGACACCCGCCCATTTATGGCTGAACTCAAAAAAGTGTATCGGGCAAAGGATGCTCAGCAGGCGGCCCACCAATTGGATATACTCGAGCAAAATTGGGGCAAAAAGTATCCGGCTGTGATCAAAAGCTGGCACAACAACTGG
>JBCBGC010000127.1:0-24572 GCA_038527215.1 Bacteroidota bacterium | reverse complement strand
CCACTGAGGTCCATCAAATACAGGGTAGCTCCCTCCACCTCCTGGGTGAGTTCGATTAGGACCATGTCCTGGGTAGGGTTGGGAGCTACCCTGTATTTGATGGACCTCAGTGGGCGTCACCTCAAACAACAAAAGCTGGAAGGGACCGCAGCCAAACTGGACCTGAGTGCCTATCCTGCGGGAACCTACGTGCTCGTCCTCCGATCGCCCAGCCTACAACAACAGTGGAGAGTGGTCAAAACCGACTAGCCCCTCCCTATCTTACCCCCCTTTTTTTTAGAAACATCACTACACAATCATGAATGCTAAAATCTCTCTCGGCGGAATGCTCCGCCGTTGCTGGGTGGCGCTATGCTGTCTCCTGGTAAGTTATAATGGGTTGTTGGCAGAAAATCCAACCCCCAAACCCTATAAAATCCTGGCCCCTAAGGAGGTGGCCACCATCCATAGTATCAATTATGGACCCTTATTCAACAATTCCTCCTTTAACAACCGAAGCATTAACACCAATCTCCCTGTCCGGGTTACGCCAGGCGAATTTAAGGTGAATTTGAATGGAGCCGCCTCCTATGCTGTGCCCATCCAGGCACCTCCCGGAACGCGTAACCTCATGCCCGATATTTCCCTGATTTACAACAGCCAGGGCACCAACGGACCCCTGGGCCGAGGATGGGACCTGGGCGGCTTATCTGCCATTACCCGCGCCGGGAACGATTTCTACCGGGATGGAAAGGTACGACAAGTCCTTTTTGATAATTATGATCATTTCACCCTGGATGGAAATCACTTGATTCCAGTAAGCGGCGCGAATGGACATAACAATACCGTGTATCGCACCGAAAATGAGACCTTTTCCAAAGTGGTTTCCAAAGGGGTTTCCGGTAACGGACCTGATTGGTTCGAAGTTACCACCCGGGATGGCATCAAGATGGAGTATGGAAAATCCTATTATGCCCAGCGGAATGTGCAAGGCGGTTCCACGGGCATGATTTGGTTTCTGAATAAAGTCTCCGACCAGTATGGGAATTATATCGAATTTTTATACGAAACCACCTACACTGAAACCCGAATTAAAGAAATCAAATACACGGGGAATTCGGCAGCGGGTATGGCCCCCTACAACAAGATTAAGTTCTTTTGGGACCTACGTCAGGATGACAACCGCCTTTACCAATGGGGAAGCTACGTAGACCAGCGGCACTTATTGGAAAAAATTGAGGTTACCGCCGAAGGAAACCAGCTCATGAAAAAGTATGAGTTTGAGTACGGCTTTGACAACCTCTATTCCTACTTGACGACCATTACCGAATCCGGTGCCGATGGGACAGAGTTGAATGCTACCATCTTTAAATACGGAGATGATCCTACGGCATTCCAGGACATCACTACCAACTTTTATCCCTGGTTTAACAAAGATGTATTTTCCGGAGACTTTAATGGGGATGGTCATACCGACCTGCTGGCGGCAAATTATTCCACCTCCAACGGTTTCCGATACCACACTTCCTTTAGGGTTCATCGCAAAAATTCCGGAATGGGCAGCTTTGTGGGGACCACTACCGTAAACCTGCCTCCCACCAAGTATGAGATCGTCAACGACGAGGAGATTCCCCACTACCAATCCTTCCTCGCCAAGGACTTTAACGGCAATGGACGGGACGACATTCTGTTGATTGATAAAGCCTACGACGGGAATTACAACCGCATGAAGGAGGTGAAAATTTATTACCCGAATGCGAACCTGTCGGCTTATACGCCAGTGACCTACAGTACCTCCGCTCCCTTCAACATTATTTTTCCAGGAGGAAATTATTTCTTCCCCGGGGATTTCAACGGTGATGGGCGAGCTGATTATGTAACCGTGCTCAGTAATGGGACCGGCTATAAGGTATTTTTCTCCTCTCCTGGCTCTGGTGAGTCAAATGAAGAGGTTACGGTGCAGGGCGCTCCCAATTCCAACTATCCTGGTTCAATTTTCGCCACCGCTGAGCATGTGGCTCCTTTGGACTTTAACGGAGATGGGAAGCAGGACCTCATGGTTACCAGCTGGGGCTGGACCAAGATTTACACTTTCTATGAACAAAGCAACGGCAACTGGCATGCCCAGCAGATTTATGGCGGAGGGTACCCGATCCAGAGTGGGAATGGCAACCCGGGGAATGACATTTTTGTCGGTGATTTTAATGGGGATGGCAAATCAGACGTACTGACCCGTACGGGAACCAGCGCCTGGACCTATAAGGTGGCCTATTCGGATGGAAAGACCTTCCATCAGGAGAATTTCCCTACGGCTTATCCCATGAACCCCGATGACACCACCCAGCAAATCATCATTGCTGATGTGAATGGCGATGGCAAGTCTGATGTGGTACACCTGCGGGATGGTACGCCTGACCTGGTCAATGTTTATTTTGGAAAAGGACAAAGCCTCAATTCCGGGGATTTTTGGCACCAGTCTCACACTTTTACCAGCAATTCTCATATCGAAAAAGCCCTGGTAGGAGACTTTAACGGGGATGGCAAACATAATATCGCCATAGAAGGAGCCGGAAATGCCTTTTACAACATCCTGTACTTCGATAAGGACGGCACCAATCACCTCTTGCATAAGGTAGCCAATGGCTTCAACATGACTACCGAAGTCAATTACAAAAGACTGACAGAGGGCGGGTCATTTTATACCAAAGGCGCGGGTAGCACATACCCATTGTATGACATTCAGCTCCCTATCTTTTGTGTTTCCTCGGCCACTACTTCAGATGGCCTGAGCGGTTCGGACGTGACCAGCTATTCCTATGAAGGAGCCAAACTCCATCGTCAGGGAAAAGGCTTCATGGGGTTTGATAAGGTTACTGCCGCAAACAATGTGAGTGGCTTTGAAAAAACCACCGAATTTGAGGTGAATACCACCTATTATGTGCCTCAGGTCAAGAAAAACACGGTTCGACTCAGCAGCAACAATTCCCTGGTAAGTGAAGAAAATTTCACCAACACCATCCATCATTTTGGGAACAAGCGAATTTGGCCCAGACTCGGGAGCTCCGTCAGTACTGACCACATTTCAGGGGTTTCAGCGACTCGAAGCTATTCCTATGATACCAACGGAAATGTAACCGAGGAGGTCGAAAACGTGGACAATGGCCTGGAGGTCACCACTACCCAGTACAGTTACACCGCCAATGGGACCTGGCTGCCTGCCAAACTGTGGAGGACCCAGGTAACAAAAAACCGCAGCGGCTCTCCCGCCCTCACGGAAATTGACGCCAAGTATTACAATAGCAAAGGCGCGGTGATCCAACGGATTGCCAACTATGGTCTGCCCAAAGCGGTGAATACCTACCTGACGGTAGATCCCACCTATGGCGTGGTAACCAAAATGAAGGTTTCTGCCTCAGGGGTCGCTACCCGCGAAACCAATTTTTCCTTTGATGCCAAGAGACGCTTTATCACTCAGCTGTCAGCCGATTACGGGCAGAGTGAGAGTTTTACCTACGATCCGAAATGGGGCACCAAACTGACCATGACTTCCGTCGATGGGCAGACCCGGACCAATGCCTATGATGAATTTGGCCGCTTGGCTTCTTCTCAGGATTACCTGGGGAATACCCAGCTGATGAGCCTGCATTGGGACATCAAGTCCGGCAACGGATCCAGTATGACCAGTGTAGACAACTCCGTTTACTATAGCAAAACCACCTCCCCAGGCGTGGCTGAAGAGCGGGTTTGGTACGACATTTTCAACCGGGAAAGATTGTCTCAAAAAAGAGGCTATTCCAACCAGTGGATCAAAACCGTTACTTCCTACGACGCTCGGGGAAATGTCCGGACCACCACCTTACCTTTCTCTTCAGGTTCGGCGATCGTTTCGACCCATACCTATGACGTATACAACCGGCCTACCTCCGTATCGGACAACTTCGGGAATACCCAATACAGTTATGCCTATACGGGAGGAGACCTGACGGTAACCACCACCAACCCTGCGGGACAAGTGACTGCCAAAACCATGGATCCCACCGAGAAAGTATTAAGCTCGGTAGACAATGGCGGAACCCTGGATTATACCTACGACAGCTTCGGACGCAAGACCAAAGTCAAGTTAAATGGACTCGAGGTGGCCTCTATGGCCTTTGATATCTATGGCAACCAAACCCAATTGGTGGAGAAGAATAGCGGGACCACCACCTACGGCTATAATTCCTTTGGTGAGCTGATTCAGCAGACCGATGCCAATGGTGCTCAAACCCAGATCACCTATGACCTGCTTGGCCGGGTGCAGACTAAGTCTCAGCCAGAGGGCACCATTTCTTACCAGTATGTGGGCAATGGCAGCCAAGGGGAAGGCAATATCAAGAAGATCACCAACTACAATGGGTACACCGAAGAATATAGCTACAATCAGTTAGGCCAGATTACCCTCAAGAAGGAAAACATTGATGGAACCAACTTCAATACTTCCTATGGATATGATGGGCAGGGACGGCTGGCCAGTGTGATTTATCCCTCTGGATTTGGGGTACAGCGGACCTATACCAGCAATGGATACCTGCACCGGGTGAAAAGCCTGACCGGCAACGTTACCATTTATCAGGCTTTGGGAGTCAATGACTTTGAGCAGCCTACAGCCTATTACATGGGCGATGGGAAGACCACCAATAAAACCTATAACGCACTAGGCATGCCTACCCGGATTCAGGGAGGAAATGTTCAGGACTTGCAGTTCAATTATAACCTTCAGTCTGGCAACTTGAACTGGCGATATGATGCCCAAAAAGGTCGTTTTGAAACCTTCCAGTATGACAACCTAAACCGTCTGACCAGATGGCAGGTGTCCGGACAGGCTTCCAATACGATTAACTATGGCAGCAATGGAAACATCGAATCTAAAACTGGGCTGGGAACTTATAGCTACCATAGCCAAAAGATCAATGCCTTGACCAAGATTTGTGATGCGTCCGGTCCCATCAGCCATACCCAGCAAGACGTTACCTATACTTCCTTCCATCAACCAGAGAACATTTCTGAGGGTAGCCTTGATTTTGACCTGGAATATGGGGGAGATGGACAAAGAAGAAAAATGGAAAAAACCCATACTTCTTCTGGCTTGCTCGGAGAACGGATTTACGTGGGGGATTATGAAAAAGATGTCCAGCAAGGTACTACCCGGGAAATTCATTACATCCAGGGAGGCGACGGTCTGGCCGCGATTGTGGTGAAGCAAGGAGGGAGCTATACCTACTACTACACCTACAAAGACTACCTGGGTTCCATTTTGACGGTAACCAATGCCTCTGGCTCAGTCGTGACCGAGCAAAACTTTGATCCCTGGGGGAGAAGAAGAAACGCCAGTGCCTGGACCTACAGCAATGTCGGCAGTACGCCTGACTGGTTGTACCGCGGATTTACCGGACATGAGCATTTGGATGAAGTCGCGCTGATCAATATGAACGGCCGGATGTACGATCCGCTCAATGGCCGTATGCTGAGCACGGACAATTTTGTCCAGGACCCCTATTTCTCTCAGAACTACAACCGGTATAGCTATGCGTTCAACAACCCGCTGAAGTATACCGATCCCAGTGGAGAAATTGCCTGGATTCCGATTATCATCGGGGCAGCTTTTGGGGCCTATGCAGGTCACCAAATTGCCAAGGCAGCCGGAGCAGAAGGGTTCTGGGCCTACGCGGGCTATATGACAGCCGGAGCCATCATTGGAGGCTTAGCCGGACATGTGGGAGCCGCTGTAGCAGGTAGTGGGGTAGCATTTTCCAATACCCTGGGCATCATGAGTGCCTCCATTGTCAGCTCCATGGGCTTTACTTTCCTGGGAGATATTGGCGGGGTGGAAATTCCTTTTATGATCAGCTTTGGGGTAGCCTCGTTGAGTTTCAGTAGCCAGGGAACAGCGTTCAATTATCTCGGTAAGAAGGGGAATAAGTGGTATGAAGACCTCGGTTATGCCTTCGGTGGTATGGCCAATCTCTCAGATATCATTGCCGGATTTAATGGCACCAATGTAGAGCTGATTTCTGAAAAGAAAGATGCTATCAGTCATTCCGCAGTCGTCAATGAGGGAGAGGGTGTCAATGTATCTGTAGGACCGGCAGTTGGATATTTCGACGGCAGTCAACCGCTCTTTAAAAAGATCAAAAACCTCTTCAAAAAAGTGGATGGCGTACAATGGAGGAATCATGTAGACGATGGGCTTGGATGGAAAACGCCTATCCATAATGTGAACAAAGGGATTCTCCAGAAGATCACGGACAACATCGCTAATGGGAAAAATATCTTTGGCGGACCGCTCAAGTATGTGGCGTGTGGACATAGCTGTGTTTCCTATACTTCCAGGGCGCTATGGCTGGTCGGTATTCCCAACATTGGTGTGCATCCTTATTTACTACACGGTTCCATTCTGGCCAGACAATTTGGGATTTACTCAAGCCCCTACCTGGTCCAGATTAGATCAAACTAGACATGAAAAAGCTCGTTATTTTCTCTTTGATATGTGTACTTTCCTGCAAGGCTGAAAAAGATATGGCATTCATTCCCTTATTCCCGCGACTTTCGGATCAGGTCCTGGCGGAGGCAGAACCCCTGAGTGTGGATTCCTTCTTCCAGCGAAGAATGAACAACCGAAAGATGGAAAAGGTGAAGGGCAGACGATGTGAGATCCTGACGGATGATGGGAACTTTTTCTATGTGGGGTATCCCTTTGGACCAAATGAAGCCCCGCAGCTTGAAAGGCTGTATAAGGTGGACCGAGAGGAGCTGCTAAAGCGCTTCCCAGCCTATGAAAGCCTGGAAGGCTACCACTTCAAAGAGAGAATAGCGAGACTATTCACCGATCCTGCGAATAAATCGTATAGCGGGTATACCTTGCTGGCGGAAGATCGATCCTTTACTTTTCATCTGGAAAAAGATCACATCAAGGTCATCTGCCAATGCAAACAAACCCGCGACCTTTTATTCAAGCGAAAACGCACCCTGAAATGTTTATTTGGGAAAGACAAGGACACCTTGCTCCATCATGAAGTCCTTCCCAACTAAAAAAGGCTGCCCATGCGGGCAGCCTTTTTTATAGATCCACATCTAGGTAATTACTTGCCAGAAGAGCCGTCCTCTTTTTTCTCCATACGCTCTTTCATCAACCGATCCTGCTGCATCGGATTCATGCCTCCAGGCCCAAAGCGACGCTGCTTGAACAACTCAAAGCGACTCGGCGCAGCCTTGGGAGGCCAGTTGTTGTTGCTGGTATCAATATCTGCTGTCTCACGGTAAGGGTCCAGGACGATTTCCTGAATTTCCTTCTCTGTGCGGAACACCTTGGTAATGTCGGCCGAGCCCATCCGCCAGATTTCTGCGGGGATCCGTATGTCCTCGTAGCTGCCGTCTGTGTATACAAACTGCAGAATCACCGGCATCGGTAAGCCTCCTTTGTTAGAGAAATTGATCTGGTAAAAATGATCGCTGGAAGCGAGCATTGCTTTCTCCTCGTCAGAAAGGGAGTTATAGTATTTTTCGTACTGGGTCTGATCAAAGAAAGTAACCTTGGAAGGGTCGTACTCATTGTAGAAGTCCTTCATAGCTGGGTTACGCTCTGTAACCGTTTCCTTGATTTCCTCTTTGTTACGGGTATCTCCAATGAATTCCCGCTTAGGCGTACTGGCTTCTTTGGCCAGGGGCTTCTCGATTTCAGGATTCTTGGTGTTGATTTGGTACCACTCCACATTGTCAATAGAAATATCTACTGCGTCCGTGGTGTAGAACCATCCGCGCCAGAACCAATCCAGGTCTGTACCTGAGGCATCTTCCATGGTCCGGAAGAAATCTGCGGGAGAAGGATGCTTGAACATCCAGCGACGAGAATATTCTTTGAAGGCATAGTCAAAAAGTTCACGCCCCAGCACGGTTTCCCGAAGGATATTCAAAGCCGTAGCTGGTTTGGCATACGCATTAGCTCCGAACTGGAAAATAGATTCAGAGTTGGTCATGATGGGCGAAATGCGATCTTTATCGCCTTTCATATAACTGACAATCTTCTCTGCTGGTCCACGACGAGAAGGATAATCCCTTTCCCACTCCTGCTCCGTGAGGTACTGTACAAAGGTATTCAAGCCTTCATCCATCCAGGTCCACTGACGCTCATCAGAGTTGACGATCATCGGGAAGAAGTTGTGGCCTACCTCGTGAATGATCACCCCGATCATGCCATACTTTGTACGGGCAGAATAGGTGCCATCTGCTTCTGGGCGTCCACCATTAAAGCAAATCATCGGATACTCCATGCCGATGCGGTTGGTGTGCACCGAAATAGCCACGGGATATGGATAGTCAAAGGTATACTTGGAATACACCTCCAGGGTATGGGCTACCACGCGGGTAGAATATTTTTCCCAGAGAGGATTTCCTTCTTTCGGATAGTAAGACATGGCCAGGACGGTGCGATCGCCGAATTTTACCCCCATGGCATCCCAGATAAATTTACGGGAAGAGCAGAAGGCAAAATCCCGCACATTCTCCGCGTGAAATTCCCAGGTTTTGGTTTCCTTCACTTTCGTCTTTTCCGCTTCTTCTGCTTCCGCTTGCGTAACGATCATGACTGGATCAGAGGAATTGGCGGCTTGTTTCAAGCGAGAGCGCTGTTCAGAAGAGAGGACGGCCTTGGGATTCTGCAATACGCCCGTCGAGCCTACAACATGATCTGAAGGTACGGTGAGTTTGACTTTATAATCGCCAAAGGGCACGGCAAATTCGCCTCTGCCCAGGAATTGCTTGTTTTGCCAGCCTTCCACTTCATTGTAGACGCACATGCGCGGGAAAAACTGAGCGATGGTATAGAGGTAATTATCTTCCTCCTCAAAATACTCCATCCCTGAGCGACCCCCCACTTTCATGCGGTCATTGATATTATACCACCATTTTACTTTGAAAGAAAAAGACTGACCTGGATTCAGGGCTGCAGGCATATCCACCCGCATCATGGTCCGGTTGACCACATGGGGAAGGGGCTTGCCATTTACGTCCTGTACATAATCCAGTTTGAATCCACCATCAAAGTCATTGCCCATACGCTTCAAGCCAGCAAAACTTCTGACCTGTTGCATAGAGGAAGTACGGGTGAGTTGAGCGTCGGAGCCTTGTTCTCTTACGTTTTGGTCCAGTTGTAACCAAAGGTAAGTCAGAACATCGGGGGACTGGTTATGGTAGGTAATGACCTCTTCGCCATAGATCCGCTGGTTTTCATCGTCCAGCCGGATGTCCATTTCGTAATCGGCCTTTTGCTGCCAATATTCCGGTCCGGGTGCGCCAGCAGCGTTCCGATAGACATTGGGGGTAGGGAGTTCCTGTCCCAGTTGACGAAATTTGTTGTTATTGATACGGGGTTGAGGATCGGTACTTTGGGCCCAGCTTTGGCTGGTAAAACCAGCAATCAGCAGGAAGGCGCAAAATAATCGCAGACTCTTCATAGTGTAGTGTTAGGGATATGATTAGATCTCAGCCCTAAAGATAGCCTCTCAGCCTCATAATGGCTACCTTTATCAGACGCAAAGGCCCATTCCTCGACATACGGCTTTTTGTGTGCGACCATTTTGGAAAAGAATCCGACCAGCTAAAGGTATTTTTCGGTAAAAAATCCACCCCTGACGTCAAGCGGACAGGGGCATTGGATGCTATCCACTATGCTTGTAAAAATTTTCCCATGAAAAAATCCTTTGATCTGATCGTAATTGGGCTGGGGTCCGCGGGCTTAACCCTTTCCATGTCCATGGCCAAAGCGGGCTTCAAGGTGTTGGGCATTGATCTGTCAGATCAGAACATCGGGGGAGATTGCCTGAACTATGGATGTATTCCCAGTAAGGCGCTGATTCATGTAAGCCATCAAATCCATCAAGCCCGACAGGCCCAACAGTATGGATTAGACCTTAGCGGAAAAGTAGATTTCGCACAGGTGAAAGCTCATATCCAGGCGAGTCAGGATATCCTGAGAACCCACGAAAATGCCGCCTACCTTCAAGAGCAAGGCATCGAAGTGGTTCTGGGCCGGGCGCGTTTTGTGGGACTCCATGAGGTCGCCGTAGGAGATCAGGTTTTTTCGGGTAAAAAAATTGCCATTACGACGGGTTCCCGCCCACGCGCCTTAGCCGTTCCAGGGCTGGAGCAGGTCCAGCAACTCCACTCCAACGAAACCATCTTTTCCCTCGACCGGGTGCCTGATCACTTGCTGGTGGTGGGAACGGGACCGATAGCTTGTGAGCTGGGGCAGGCTTTTCAGCGCCTGGGATCAAAGGTAAGCATCGTCAACCGTGGGGCTCGAATCCTGACCCGTGAGCCGCTGGAAATGGCAGAAGTAGTAGCTAAGCAAATGGAAAAAGAAGGGGTTACTTTCTTCCACCAGACGGAGATTCGTAGGTTTTTGTCTCCTCATCAGGTGGAAATTCAACCTCAGGGTCAAAGCAGTCAAATCCTGCACTTTGATGCTGTGCTGGTGGCGATCGGCCAGGTAGCTGATTTCTCCGAGATGGGCCTGGAAGCGGCAGGCGTGCAAACGGATGAAAGCGGCCAACTCATCGTCAATGACCGCCTGCAGACCAGCGTGCCCCACATCTTTGCTGCCGGAGATGCTGCCGGAAAGGGCCAGTTCAGCCATTTGGCTGCTGAGCACGCCTCCATCATTTTGTCCAACTTCTTCCTACCCTTTAAAAGCAAGGTTGGACGAAATCCGATTCCATCCGTGACCTTTACGGACCCGGAGATTGCCACCTTTGGGCATAAGCCACATGAGCTGGACAAAAAAGGGATTCCCTATTTCACCCTGACGCATGCCTTTACCCATGGCCACCGGGCTGCGGTGAATAATTATACCGATCACAAAATGGTGGTCTATCTCAAAAAGGGACGATTGCCCTTGCTCGGAGAAAAGATTCTGGGCGGCACCATCGTGGCGCCCCGGGCCGGAGAAATGGTGCAGGAATTTATCATGGCCCAAAGCCGAGGCATGAGTTTCCTGGGCATCATGGGGACCATTCATCCCTATCCCTCCGCCACCAACGACGCCAAAGCCGCATTCCTGGACCACGTCATTGCCAAGATCGGTCCCGGTTTGAAAAAATGGTTACGCCGGCTATATTAAAATCGATTTTCGTAGCCGCAGCTTGCAGCTGCGGAAGCCAAACGATTTTCGTAGCCGCAGCTTGCAGCTGCGGGTGAGGAAGCGGGCGTACGCCCAATGCGATGCCATCTGGAGGATTGGATGCCCCATCCGCCTTTTCGGGCAGATGCAATCTGCCCCTACAAAAACCATGATGCGGGCAATCGCCCCTAGAAAAATGATCCGGCCATACGCCCATCCCCATGCCATCTGCCCCTACCGCAGCCAATCCGGGTGCTTCTCCTCATGCGGGGTAGCAGCCTGAAAGGCCTCCGCGAATCGCAGAATACTGGCCTCATCAAACAGATTTCCCAGGAAGGTAATGCTGGTAGGGGTACCTCTCTCCGTAAAACCGTTAGGAACGACCACCGCAGGATGACCTGTCAGGTTGGTCATGAGCAATTGATTGCCGCCATAGGAAGGGGTGACCAGCACATCGACTTCCTGCATAACCGCCTGCATTTGCATCATCAATAAGGTCCTGAGGCGATTGGCATTGATGTATTCCACGGCAGGGATGAGGCGACTGCTACGAAAGGTATTGGGCCAGGCCCCCATGTCCTGACGGACCAGGAGGCTATCCCGGTTAGAACGGGTCAGCTCGTCGAAAGCCGCGCCGGCCTCAGCCGTAAGAATGATGCTCAAGGCTTGAACCGGTAGCTCTTCTGGGAGTTTTATGGGGACCAATTCCACCCCCATAGCCCGTATGGCCGCCAGGCTCAGGCTATCATTGAGGCGACTGGTTCGACGGGCCCTGGGTCCGGTAAATAAGGCTTCAACATAACCAACCTTCAGTTGCGTCAGTGGTTGGTCAGGCGCGTAATTAAAAGCCACTGGATACAGGCTCATATCTTTTCCGTCCGGGCCTCGAATGGCATCGAATACCATGGCAGCGCCAGCAGCACTCCGGCAAATGGGGCCGATTTTGTCCATGCTCCAACTCAAGGCCATTGCCCCCGTCCGGCTAACCCGACCATAAGAAGGACGCAGCCCGGTTACGCCACAGCGGGTGGAAGGGGAAACGATGGAGCCCCAGGTTTCTGTTCCGATGGAGAACCCTACCAGGCCTGCTGCGGTGGCCGAAGCAGAACCCGCACTAGAACCACTGGAACCCTGGTCCAGATTCCAGGGATTGCGGGTGCGATCCTTGAACCACACATCGCCCATGGCCAGAGCCCCCATACTGAGCTTGCCGAGCAGCACCGCCCCTGCTTCCTCCAGTCTGCTAACCACGGTGGCTTGCTCAGAAAAGGTTTGGTCCTTGAACGGAGCTGCCCCCCAGGTAGTGGGATAACCAGGCACGGCCAACAAATCTTTTACCCCATAGGGAATCCCATGCAGGGGACCTAGATACGTCCCGGCTGCCAAGGCTGCATCTGCTTTACGGGCTTGCGCTAGTGCTACCTCCTCGGTCAGGGTAACGACACAATGTAAAGAATCCGCAAACCGTTTGATCCGATTCAGGTAAACCTGGGTGAGTTCCACCGAGGTGATTTTCTTGCGCTTGATCAAACTGGCCAATTCCGGCACGGAAAGGAAAGCTAAATCCCCGTCCTGCTTGGGGCGTTTTACCTTTTTCGGTAGGTTCCAATCAATGGGTTTTTCCTTAGCCAGAGCGGGCATGCGCGTGCCTGGCAGAACGGGATTAAACATCACCGCAGGCATGATGCTATTTTCTAACCGCTGTTCTCTTAGACTTTCATAAGCGCCTCTCTGTCTACTCAGATTGGCTTGCATATACGCTCGCTCTAAAGAATCAAATTCCAACCCGATCAGGGAGGCTGCTGCCTTGGTTTGAGCAGGGGATGCTGATTGTCCGAAAAGATATAAGCCACTGACCAGCAGGAGACAGGAAAGAAAAAAGGCACGCATCTTGATGTTTTTATTAGGGTTTTGATCAAAAAATAGCGAAAAAGGCCCTGGAATAGGGGGATAATGACAAGAAAGTTAGCAAAAAATGGTAATTTACAGCAGCTACTTCGGCCCCATTGGCCCCCCAGCGATGCCGCAGATCTATGCAAGCAGCTTCTACCCATAGCATTTGGCAAAAAGACATCATGTACCTGAAAAAGGTCGGTCCCAAACGTGCGGAGGCACTCTGGGAGGCTTGCCGAATCAAGACCTATGAGGACCTGTTGCATTATTACCCCCGCAAATATGTAGATCGCTCCCGGGTAGCAAAAATTACTGAATTGGACGGGTCAGAACCCTCCGTGAGCCTGGTCGGAAAACTAACCCGTCTGGAACTGGTGAAAACCAAAAGAGGGAAAAACCGCTTAGCCGGGACTTTTACCGATGGCAGCGGCTTCCTTGAATTGACCTGGTTCCAGGGCATCAAGTGGATACAGCAGAGCCTGAAGGTAGGGGAGGAGTTAGCGATTTTTGGTAAGGTGAATCGCTACGGAGGCAGCTTACAAATGACCCATCCGGAGATTGATCGCCTGAGTCAGAACAGCGAAACCCGCCACACCGGGCAGATTGTGCCCTTTTATGCCTCCAACGAAAAACTCAGCCGCCTGGGCCTGGATTCCAGAGGCTTTCGCACCCTGATGGCCCAACTCCTGCAAGAAGCCCGCAACATGATTGCTGAGACCCTGAATCCTCAACTCATGCAGGAACAAGGGCTGGTCAGCAGGGCTTTGGCCTTACAAGCCATTCACTTTCCCCAGAACTTTGGTCAGCTACGACAGGCCAAAGATCGCCTCAAGTTTGAAGAGTTCTTTTTCTTCGAATTGATGCTGGCCTTGAGAAGAATGCATGCCAGGGTACAAAACCAGGCGCCTCCTTTTGGCCAAATCGGAGAACATTTTCATCAATTCTTCGAGGAGCATATGCCATTTGAGCTCACGGGAGCCCAAAAGCGTGTCTTAAAAGAGATTCGGAAGGACCTGGCTCAGCCCGTGCAAATGAACCGACTCATTCAGGGGGATGTGGGCAGTGGAAAAACCATGGTGGCCTTTATGTCCATGCTCATGGCCAAAGACAATGGCTACCAATGTGCCCTGATGGCTCCTACGGCGATTTTGGCCACCCAACATTACAAAAAGCTCACCCGCATGGCGGAAAAAGTGGGCATGACCACTACGCTGCTGGTAGGAGGCCAAAAGAAAAAAGAGCGCACCCAGGTGTTGGAAAGCATTGCTTCGGGAGAAACCGATATTGCCATCGGGACCCATGCCCTGATTGAAGATACGGTACAGTTTGAAAAACTCGGCCTGGTCATCGTGGATGAGCAACACAAATTCGGGGTGAAACAGCGGGCCCGCCTTTGGTCCAAAGCCAATCCCTTCCCACATAATATGGTCATGACGGCCACCCCAATTCCCCGGACCCTCGCGATGACTTTGTATGGCGATGTGGATGTTTCGGTCATAGACGAACTGCCTCCGGGCAGACAACCCATCCAAACCATGGTGCATAGGGAATCCAAGCGATTAGAAGTCTTTGGCTTTATCCGGCGGGAAATCGAGGCGGGGCGGCAGGCCTATGTGGTTTATCCGCTGGTGGAAGAGTCGGAAAAGCTGGATTATCTGGCCGCGGTCAAGGGCTTTGAATTGCTGGAGCGACATTTCCAGCCGTTTCGTGTGGGGATTGTGCATGGAAAAATGAAGCCCGATGACAAGGAGATAGAGATGCAACGTTTTGTCAAAAATGAAACGCAAATCCTGGTTTCCACTACGGTCATTGAGGTGGGCGTGGATGTACCCAATGCCACCATCATGCTGATAGAGAATGCCGAAAGATTTGGCTTGTCGCAGCTACATCAGCTGAGAGGGCGCGTAGGCAGAGGGGGAGGAAAATCTTATTGTGTGCTGATGGCGGGAAAAAAATTGTCGGAAGAAGGCAAGATCCGCCTCAAAGCCATGAAAGAATCTACTGATGGATTCAACCTATCAGAGATCGACCTGAAATTGCGAGGACCGGGAGATTTTTTGGGGACTCGTCAAAGCGGATTACCGGAATTTCGGGTGGCAAATCTCGTCGACGATCAGGAGATTTTGAAGCGCGCCCGGGACGCTGCTTTTGATCTGGCAGAGAAAGACCCAGACCTTTCAGCCCCTGAACAAGCAGCAATTCGCCGCTTTTATGTACAATATGCGAGAAAAAATGGGAAATTAGGCACGGTAGCCTAATCCAATTACTATATTTGCACACAATATTTTTCGACTACATGGACGCCAGAACCCACACATCCACCTTGCTTGTCGAAATTGAGGCCCCGCTGGAATTGGTTTGGGATTGCCTGACCAAAGAAATCAGCAAATGGTGGCGCACCGATTTTTACACCTCTGAAAAAACCCAAAAATTCATCCTGGAACCCAGATTGGGCGGGATGATGTATGAGGATTTTGGAAATGGGGGCGGCCTGGTTTGGGCCAACGTCATCGGCCTTGATCCTCCCCACTACCTGGAACTAAAGGGGCATTTGAGTGCCAGTTTTGGAGGCCCTGCGGTTTCTTTTCTACATATCAGGCTGGAAAACAAAGGCGCGAAAAAGACCTTCTTCCATTTTTCTGATTCTATCATCGGCCCTATATCCGAAGAAGGGCGGGATAATACCCTGGAAGGCTGGCGCTTACTTTGGGCAGAAGGCCTGAAACCTTATGTAGAGAAAAAGCAGGCAGCTGTCAAAGCAGAATAGCCATTCTGCCCGGTGCCAGAATTTGAAAGCCTGCTCCTCTTCTGTAGCTTTATGACAAATTGAAATATAATCCTATGAATCGACTGATCATGATTTTGATGGTAGCCACTGCCTGGATGAACTGGGCCTGTGGAGAAGCCACCACCTCTCAGGCTACTGGAGAGGCGACTGCTCAGGAAGAAACGGCGGAAGCCCCTGCCGAAGCTACGAGCAGTTCAGCTGAGGGATTTCAGCTTAACGTTCTGAATGATACTATACCCAGCCCACGGAAAGAATTGACTGCTACCATGGGTACCAACAGTCTTTCTATCAATTATGGTAGCCCACAGGCAAACGGCCGTATTATCTGGGGAAATCTTGTTCCACATGACAAGGTATGGAGAACCGGTGCCAATGAGGCTACCCGAATTACCGTTTCTGAAGCCGTGAGCATCAGTGGCCAAAACCTGCCTGCCGGAACTTATGGTTTGTTCACCATCCCCGGAGAAGCTGACTGGACCCTCATTTTTAACTCCGTTGCCGAGCAATGGGGTGCCTATGATTATGATGAATCCAAAGATGTGATCCGGGTGAAAGTAGTACCCGAAACGGTAGAGGAGCATGCCGAAGGCATGGATTTCTCCGTGAGAGATGGCAATACGGTGGTGCTTGCCTGGGAAAAAGTGAGAGTCCCGTTTACCCTGGAAGCTGGCCAGTAACCTCTTTCTAAAAAAAATAAACCGACCGCTACCCTGGCTTTCAGGCCGTTGTAGCGGTTGGTTTTTTTATTTCCATAATCGAACTATTGATCGAAAGCGAAAGGTCTGTCTTTTGGAATAGTCATTGCATAATGGCCGATGTACCTATTTATATGGTTCCGTTCTTATGGTTGTAAGAGGTCTGTTTTTCCTCCTGCTCATCATGCTCACTTCCTTGCTGGTTGATGGTTTGAACAAATCAAGCCTGGCAGTAGCCAACCTGCAGGTAGCCGGTAGTCTGACGGGGGAAGAACTACGAATTCTTAAACACGATGAACTGGAGGAAATGTTTTCTTTCCTCCATCGCAAGCGTCGCTTCAATGGGGCCGTTTTGGTGGCCCAAAAAGGGGTCGTACTATACGAAGAGGCCTTCGGCTGGGCCAATCGACGTCGTAAGGACAGCTTGCACCTGCATTCCGCCTTTCAATTAGCTTCTGTTTCTAAAATCTTTACCGGTGCAGCAGTCATGCTCCTCCAGCAGGAGGGGAAACTGAACCTGGATGATGAACTGAGCCTGCACCTTAAAGGTTGGCCCTATGAGGGCATGACCATCAGGCATCTGTTACAGCATCGTTCCGGATTGGCGCGATATATGGCAGTGGCTTCCTGGTATTGGAAAAAGGTGGGCGTGGACATGACGAACCAGGACGTGCTCAGGCAATACGTCCGCCATAAACCGGTACATTTCTTCACCCCTGGCAGAGGCTTTAACTACTGCAATACCAATTATGTCATCCTGGCGCAGTTGGTAGAGGAGGTATCGGGTCTGCCCTTTGATCGCTTTATGAAGGAGCGCATGTTCCAACCGCTGGGGATGGCTGATGCCATGATCTACAGCAGAAAAACCGATCCTGAAATACCGCAGGAGGCGATAGGATACAAAGCGGGTTGGAAAGGCTATTATAAAGCGCCCAATGACTATATCGACGGAGTGTGGGGGGATAAAAATATGTATGCCAGCGTCCGGGATCTTTGGCAGTTCGAGCAAGGATTACGGGAGCGGGCTTTATTGACGGAAGAAAGCATTGCAGAAATATTCACGCCAGGCAGTCCCCGGCGAAGAAACAATTACGGACTGGGCTGGCGGATGAAAGTGGGGGAAGACCCCATTTACTACCACTTTGGCTGGTGGCGCGGGTTTCGTTCCTGTTACCTAAGGGACGTCAAGCGGGAACTGACCATCATTATTCTAAGCAACCAGGATCATCCGGGCCTCAACCTGAGGTATTGGGATGTGTACAAGAGAATCCTGGCCCTGGGCTATGCCACAGGGGAAGAAGTGGATTAGCGGGCGTGGGCTGAGCGGGGAAGAGAATATGCCACTTTCCATCATCTGACATGTGAGACTACCTGGCTACGGCTTGCTCGGCGCTGAAAAAGCGTCCTGATCTCGTATACTAAATCCTTTGTATACTTCCGGCCCCGCCCTTTATGGGTGGGGCTTCTGTATGACCTATTTTCGGGCTTAACCATTTTTCCCCATATTGGGGCCATGTTTCCGATTAGAGATTCCATTCCTACCAGACGTTTTCCCCTGGTCAATTGTGGGTTGATCGTAGCCAATATTCTGGTCTTTTTGTTTCAATTGAGCCTGGGACAGGAAGGGCAGGAGGCATTGTTCATGGAGTTTGGACTGATACCTGATGAATTCAGCGGGACCGGAGAAAAGGAGGGTTTGTTTGCCTACACCCCTTTCCTTTCTAATCTCTTCCTGCATGGGGGTTGGATGCATTTGATCGGCAATGTGTGGACCTTATACATTTTCGGGGATAATGTAGAGGACCGGATGGGAAGAGGGGCCTATCTGGCCTTCTATCTGCTGGCAGGGATTGGGGCCAACCTGACCCACCTCTTTTTTAATTGGGGTTCACCCGTTCCCACTATCGGGGCCTCCGGAGCGATTTCCGGGGTGATGGGCGCTTATATGCTGCTGTATCCCAAGAGCCGTATTCAAATGCTCATTCCCATTTTTTATATCCCCTTCTTTTTTCGGATTCCAGCCTTTCTTTATCTGGCCTATTGGTTCGTCCTCCAACTCTTTAACGGCACCCAGGAAATGGCGGCCAATGACGCCACAGGCGGAATCGCATTCTGGGCCCATATTGGCGGCTTTGTCGTAGGCTTAATCCTCTACCGCATATTTTTAGACCGACAATACCAGGCCCCTTCCGAAAGCAAAACCTATAAACAGCGCCCCAAACATATTGAGGACCGCCCTTGGACCAATTATGATGAGTTTTGAGGAAATCCGGCAAAAGTGGTAATTTCCCTTCCAACAAATAATCGTATTCTGAACGCATGGCGACCCTTGAAGAACAGTTCCTCCAGGCAAAAGCAGATGTGCAAGGCCTGAATCAAAAACCTGGGAATGATGTCCTGCTTAAGCTGTATGGACTCTATAAGCAAGGGACTGAGGGAGATGTATCCCTGGAAAAACCCGGTGTCTTTGATTTTGTGGCCAAAGCCAAATACAATGCCTGGGAGCAACTGAAAGGAATCAGCACCGAAGAAGCCCAGCAGCAGTATATCACCCTGGTGAAAGATTTGCTGACTGCAGACCAACCTGAATAATTTTCCCAACCTAAGGCTTGATTTGGGGTCTTTGATAAAACATCATTTACCTCCAAGAAAAAATCAGGCGCATGATGATCCAAGAACCTATGATCAACCGCAAAATGCGACTCCACTTTACCGCTGAAGAGGCTTACTCCGGTCTGGCCGAAGTTGAAGGCATCATGCGTCTGGAACCTCGCGCGCTGGTCCTGGAATTTCAGGTAAAAGACAGCATTTTCGGCGTGATAAAGTCGAAAGCCAAAGACCTGCGCATCCCTTTTGAGGAACTGGAAGAAGTGGAATATAAAGTCAATTGGCGCATGTCCCGCTTTGAGATTTATGTGCAGAGCATGCACCTCCTGGGACAGTTTCCAGGCTCAAAGGATGGCCGCATTACGCTCAAGATTAAGCGTAAGTATAAACAAAACGCTAAGGAATTTTCCTCCCACCTGAATCTCCGCCTCTCCGAGTATCGCCTCTCATCCATGGATGATGGGGAAGATTCCAGCTTTCTCTACTAAGTAATTCCCTTGCTTTTTTTATCAAGCTGAACCTCGCCCAGCTTTTTAAGTAAATACTTGTAAATACATATAATTTCTCCTACTTTTGAATATGGCCTCATTTCAAAAGCCCATTTCGACTCCGCACCTGGACCGCATCAATCCCCGGCAGTGTATCAATTCTCGCTTGCGGAAGATGCACCGCATGATCAACCAGGTTTATATGGCCCGTATCAAGCCGTTTGGTCTGAGAGGGTCCATGCTCTCTATTATTTTTATCATCGGAAAAAATCCTGGGGTTAATCAAAAAACCCTGGCCGAACGCTTGCTATTAGACCCCTCGACCATGAGCAGGGACTTACAGAAGCTGGTGAAAAAGGGCTGGGTATACATGGAAAAAGGCCAGGATGGTCGCCACAGCGCTTTGTACATGACCCGGGAAGGATATGAACTCTTGGAAGAAGTCTCTCCGGTTTGGGAGGAAACCCACCGGCAATTCTCAGAAATCCTGGGTTCATTTAGCCTGATGCAGATTGACCAGATCACTGCGGCGATTCAACAAAGCCTCCCTCAGATTGACGATTAATTTTTTGTCAAATACTTGCAGATACACATAATATGCAACATCTACTTCCAGACCTACCCACCTACCTTCCAGTCGTTTTTGGCCTGACTACTCTGCTGACCCTGGGCCTGTTTTACCTGGCCCTCTCCCGCACGCCTGGCTATGAAAAACAAGCTCGATGGATTCTCCTGGGCGTGCTCGCCTGGGGAGGCATACAGTCTATCCTGACGTTAAATGGGTTTTATAATACCAACGTGGATGCCCTGCCCCCGAAGTTTCCCATCGGCGTCATTCCACCCCTGCTTTTCATGGGGGTTCTTTTTGCGACCAACTGGGGCCGGAGGTTTCTGGATGCCCTGCCCCTCAAAGAGCTGACCTGGATCAGCGTGATTCGTATTCCGGTTGAGTTTGTCCTGTATTGGTTGGCTCTGGGAGAAGCCATCCCCGAAATCATGACCTTTGCCGGTCGCAACTTTGACATTATCGCTGGGATCACTGCGCCATTGGTAGCTTACTTTGGGTACCAAAAAGGCCAAATGAGCAAAGGCTTGCTCATCGCCTGGAATGTGCTATGTCTGGGCTTGCTGCTCACCATCGTTAGCCTGGCCGTGCTGGCCCTACCTACCTCTTTCCAGCAGATAGCCATGGACTCTCCCAATGTGGCGGTGATCAACTTTCCTTATATCTGGCTGCCCGTAGTGATCGTACCTATCGTGATGTTTACGCACTTTGTTTCCTTGCGACAGTTGACCCGCAAGGAGGTGCCGGTAGCAGCCTAAGCAGCACGGATAAAAAAATCCCGGATGACGCCAGGAGAATCTTTCTCCTGAGGTCAACCGGGATATCTATAAGCGGTTGGCTTTATTTCCCTGGTTTGTAGGATTTTTCCAGGTGCGCTTCAACCTCATCCCGGTAGAAATACACTTCCTTGAACTGCCCCTTACAAAATAGGGCTGCCTGATCCGTAAAGTGAGGCGAATCCGGCTGAGCAGCCTGCCCCCCACTCACCACGGAGCGGGCAATCACCTTCTCCCCAAATTCAACCACGGCGACGAAGCTATTACCTCCGCGTCCGTATCTTCTCACTACCTTGGCAGGGGATACCGCCCAATAGGCCGCCAGCGAACCGTATAAGGACGAAGTGAATCCCACCGGAATACTTGCTTGCTCATCATCATAGGTTTCCTGAATCTTGCCGGTAAGCCGCTGAAAGCGGTTGATTTCTCCCCAGGGAGTCTTCCAATTGCCAAAATCCTTTTCCAAATGGTCCATGGCTGATCGTAGGGCCGCTACTTTTTCCTCGTCTGTACTGAAACTAATGATGACCTCGTCCCACATCAGGCTGTTCCGAGCTTCCCGGGCCCCGGATTTTTTGTTCACGATGGGTTTGAGCTTTTCTTCCCAGTAAACGCCCAATGCGGTGCCTACGGATTCCTCTCCATAATGAAAGTTCCAGGCCCGCAGCAATTCGATAGCTTCTTTCATGGCTGCATCCTGGGGGTCCCCTATTTTTTCATAGGCCTTGATGAGGGCGGGAATGGGTTTTTCGAAAAAAGCTAAGACCGGATCATTGGCCGCTTCAATCAGCTTATCCAGGGTGAAAACATGTTCCCGGTCCAGGACTCTGACGGCATTGATTCCGCGGAAATTTTCTCTGTCGGGAGCGACATAATCCGGATAGTTGGATTTTTCCGGGCTGTATTGACCGGCCACGGTATAGGGCGTGGCGTTGCAGTTTTGAATCCAACCCGAAGCCGGATCTTTGACATGGATCAACTCCTTCACCTTATGCAGTTTTCCCCAATCTGTGGCGGGGTTACTGCCATCTATCAGGCCATTGTAATCAAAGGCTGGGTTCCGGCTGGGAATGAAATTGCCATGCCAGTATGCAATGGTGCCGTCCCGGTCCGCATAGACGGTGTTGTTGGAGCTATTGGTCCGAATCTTCATGCTTTTCATGAAATCCTTATAGCCTTGTGCCTTGGTCCGCAGAAAAGACTGCTTTAAGGCGTCTACCGGGCGGTCCATCATCCGAAAACTCACCCATTGGTCACCATGACTCCGGATGATAGGGCCGTGATGGGTGAAGTATAAGGTGAAAGCCTTTTCTTTGATTTTTCCGTCTTCCCGATAAGGAATGCTGACTTTTTCTTCTCTTACCGGCCGCCAATCGGCTCCATATTTATACTTATACCCATCCCCTTGCTTGAGGATGGTTTCCAGGTACTGGTCTATCGCATCGGCTCGGGTTGAAGTATGCATCCAGCCACAGGCTTCATTAAAGCCCTGGTAGATAAAAAATTGCCCCCAGGTTACAGCTCCATAGGCTTGTAGGCCTTCATCGCTACTGACCTGCATTTCAGAACGAAAGTAAAAGGAGGTGTGGGGGTTGATGAGAAAAAGGGCGTTGCCCGTGGCGCTTTTTTCCGGAGCAATCGAAAAACCATTGGAACCGGTGGGGGCTTCGGCCAGCGGATCAGGAATTTCGATATAGGCACTGCCCTGCTTGCCATAAAATGCCTTCAAACCACTCAAGGAAATTCTGGTAATATCGCCCCCAATGCTCCCTTCACTAAAGCTGAAGGGCATCCAGGGTTCAAAGCGGGTGAGGTAATCTGGTTTGACTGCTGGATGGGTATAGAGGTAGTAATTGATCCCATCGGCAAAGGCATCGCAGAGTTTTTTTAGCCAGGCTGGACTCTTTTGATAATAGGCTTTGGCGCGAAGAGAATCTATGTAAAAACGGGCCCGCAAATCATGGTAGAGATACTCCTCACCGTAGGCAAGGGCCATCTGGCCGGTGGCATCCAGGTAATTCCGCTCCACCCTTGCAAAGTCATCCTCGCATTGCACATACAGCATCCCAAATACAGCGTCTGCGTCCGTTTTTCCATATACATGAGGAATGCCCCAGCTATCCCGAAGGATGGTAACCTGGTCTGCCTGGGCTTGCCAGCGGGCAATTTCTTCCGGGCTATAAGCCGATAGGGAAAGGGCAGTCAGCCAAAGGCCGAATGATAAGAGGATAGATTTCATAGCAGGTAGTTTCTGTTCTTCCCAAAATAGGGATTTTACCGTTTGGGTGCAGAGATTTAAAAAAGAGAAATCTACACTCGCTGAAAAGCGTTTTGGGTCAGCTCTACATAAAAATCCCTGGATTACACCAGTTCCAGGGCGAGCTTCATCATATCGGTAAAGCTCTTTTCCCGTTCTTCCAGGCTGGAGCGGGCTTCAGTAACCAGGTGATCGCTGACCGTGAGCAGGCACAGGGCTTTTACTCCGAACTTTGCTGCCAGGGTATAGAGGGCATTGGCCTCCATTTCTACGGCAAGCACGCCGTATGCTGCCCAAAGCTGCCAGGAATCACTCTGACCGATATCATAGAAAGTGTCAGAGGACAGGATATTGCCGGCCTTGAGGTTGAGGTCTAGTTGGTCTGCTGTTTCCCAGGCCCGACGCATCAGGTCAAAATCTGCGCAAGGGGCATAGTCTAAGCCATGAAACAAGCGCCGGTTGATATTGGAATCGGTGGAAGCACTGACCCCCATCAGCAAGTCCCGAAGTTTCAGATCAGGTTGTAGGGCCCCGCAGGTTCCTACGCGCACCAGGGTATCCACCTGATAATCATTGATCAACTCATGCACATAAAGGGAAAGAGAAGGCATGCCGATCCCCGCTCCCTGGACAGAGATGCGCTTGCCTTTGTAAAGGCCGGTGTAGCCCAGCATATTCCGGACTTCGGTGTAGCAGTAAGCCTCTTCCAGAAAGGTTTCGGCAATGTATTTGGCGCGGAGGGGATCACCCGCCAGCAGCACCGTGGGGGCTATTTCGTGAGGACTGGCACTGAGATGTTGACTCATGAATGTGTAGATATGAAGAAGGACAAAAAATGCAAGGCAGGTGGCTTTCAGTTGAGGACCTGCCTTGCAAGATAAGGTCTTTCTTTTTGATGCAAAACTGAGCGGGCGGATCAGGGGAAAATCTTTGGTGTCAGGGCCTGGGTTGAGGTGAACACCGGCTGGAAGCCGGTGTGGTGGGGGTTGACCGGCTGGAAGCCAGTGTTACGGTGGGTGGTGCCTGTCTGGTGGTAGGTGTGGCAGCGGGTGGTGTCTGCCTGGTGGTTGGTGTTGCCGGTGGTCATGGAGGCACGGGTACTTTTTCAGCTTATAAGTTCGAAGGGATTCTCCCGACTAGGAATAATGCGGCCGGGCCTGGGCGAGGAGAGCCTCCAGCCCGGCCCGGTCAATGTCTTTTTGCGGGTCGACATACCAGACTTTCATGCGCTTGCGGTCGCCTTGTATCAGATCCGGACTGGTCATTTCCTGACCTTTGACCCACAACACATAAGGTTGATGGATTTTTTTGTCCTGCCACAAATAACAAAGCATCTTCCCCCGAAAACTAAAACCCGGCATGCCATATTTCC
>JBCBGC010000126.1:0-24911 GCA_038527215.1 Bacteroidota bacterium | reverse complement strand
AAATGATACATAGGGTTTGAGACCATCCCATTGACATGAGGAGCCAGCATGCGAAAACTTCGATCATAGTATAAAGGAATAATGGGGGCCTCTTCCATGGCCAGGTGGTCCATTTGTTGATAAAGCCTGAACCGGAGGCTGTCCTGGGTTATGCTCTGGCTACGCGCATACATCTGGTCAAAAGCAGGGTCGGAAAAATGGGTACGATTGGGACCTGCCGGAGAAAAATTTTGCCCATAAAGCAAGCTCAGGTAGTTCTCAGGATCGGGATAATCCGCAATCCAACTGGCTCGCCAAAGGTGCAGACGGCTTTCCTTGGATTCGTTTCGCAAGGCTCCTCCTTCCATATTCTGAATCTCCAACTGGATGCCGACCTGTTCGCAGGCCTTCTGCACAAATTCTGAGATATGGGCGTACTTGGCGGTAGAATGCAGGGTAATAGGAGCCAGTCCTTTCCCGCCAGGATAGCCCGCCTCGGTCAATAAAGCCCGGGCTTTAGCGGGATCGAAGGCATAGCCTTTGACCAACTTTTCATCGAAACCGGGCATGCCTTTGGGCACGATGCCTGCGTGTGCAGGATAACCCATGCCATTGAGTAAGTACCTGACCAGGCTTTCCCGGTCGATCGCATAGTTTATGGCCTGGCGAATCCGACGATCCTCAATGGGATGGCCCTTTCTGATATCCACCGTAGGATCCATCAGAAAGCATAAAAACTCAATATTGAGTTGAGGGGCCAGGATAAATTGGTACTGATCGGCATAGGCCTTTTTCAAGCTCCCATCCAGGTTCAGTATTTCGTCCTTATAACTCAAATCCAGGTCGCCGATAAAATCCAACTGGCCCTGGGTGAAGTTGATAAAAGCCGTGAGACGACTGGCGTTGAAACTGACCGAAACTGCATCCAGGTAGGGGAGCGAACGCCCCTTTCTTTGCTCAAAATAGGAAGGGTTTCGGTGCATAATCAGGCTTTGCCCCTGCCGCCAGCGGTACAGCTTAAAAGGACCGGTGCCTACGGGATGAAAAGCAAAAGCTTCTCCATAATGCAGGACCGCTTCCTCCGGAACGACATAGGTAAAGGGCATGGCCAAGAGGCCCAACAAGGGCGGGAAGGGCTTGGCCAGGACCAATTGAAAAGTAGTGTCATCTATTGCGGCAAACCCACTGATGGAAGAGGCTTCTCCCGACCGAAAGGCTTCTAATCCCTGGATCTTTTGCCGGAAAATCCAAAACCCACTCGCCCCTACAGCAGGATCACATAGCCGGGTAAAGCTATAAACCACATCATCAGCCGTCATTCTCCTGCCCTTCCCGGAAGCGAAGCAGGAATCATCCTGAAAATAGACATCTGAGCGGAGGTAAAATCTGTAAGTCAGGCCATCAGGCAGGATTTCCCAACGATGTGCCAGGGAAGCTTCAATGTTCAAATCAGGGCCTAAGGATACCAGGCCATTGAACAATTGAGCGGTCATCCATATGCGGGTACGGGAGCCCGCGAAGGCTGGATCAAGGGTTTCCAGCTCTTCAGCAAGGTTCATGCGAAAGACCTGTTTATCCACATACTTATCCACATTTTCTCCACAGCCTGCTAAAAAGAGTGGAAAACTTATGAGACTTATACACAAAATGCGTCGGAACTCGTGGATTGTTAAAGCAGACAAAAGTGTATATTTGTATTAGGCAAAATATTTGTTAGCAATATATCTTTTAATCACAAAGCTTTAAAGGGTACTACATAGGAAAGCGCATTAATTGAGTTGCTAAAGTAATTACTATGGGAAAGATAATCTGCCTGGCCAATCAAAAAGGCGGCGTGGGAAAAACCACCACCGCTATTAATCTGGCCGCTAGTCTGGCAGCGTTGGAATATAAGACCTTACTTGTAGATACCGACCCACAGGCCAATGCCACCTCAGGTGCTGGCCTGGATGTGCATACTATATCGGATAGTATTTATACGGGTATGATTGACTTGCTGGAGGAGGAAAATCAAGACAGCAAGCCGATTCAGGATATCATTTTAGAGACGGAGTTCCCCAATCTTTGGGTGTTGCCTTCTGAGCAAAGCCTGGTGGGAGCAGAGGTCGAGATTGTAGATGTGGAGCATCGGGAATTTCTGATGAAAGGGGTGTTACACCAAATCAAGGATGACTACGATTTCATCATTTTGGATTGTTCGCCCTCTCTGGGACTGATCACCGTCAATGCCCTCACCGCCGCGGATTCAGTCTTGGTTCCGGTTCAGTGCGAGTACTTTGCCCTGGAAGGATTGGCCAAGTTGTTGAATACCATCCGCCGGGTACAGGAAGCCTTTAATCCTGATTTGGCTATTGAAGGTATTCTGCTGACCATGTATGATCGTCGCCTCAACCTGGCAAATTCGGTCATCGAAGATGTCAAAAAGCACTTTCAGCAGTTGGTATTCGAAACCATCGTGCATAGAAATACCCGCATCAGCGAGGCACAGAGCTACGGGATGCCTGTCATCGCTTATGATGCCAAAAGTAAAGGGGCCATTAATTATATGAACTTCGCCAAGGAGGTTCTGGAGAAAAACCATCTCCCGATCACCAAGGCAAAGGCAGTGGTCTAAGACTTATTTTTTTAATTACTCCCGAAAACCGGGGCTTTCTGCGAGGGAAGCGTCGGTTTTTTCTTTGGGTTAAATCAGCTGGTCCCGTCTATACAGTTCTACTCCCCGGCTGATCATTTCCTGGATTTCTTGTTCCATCTCAGGGCTGAGTTTCTTGATGTGAAAGCAGGATTTACCTTTTAAGGCTTTTTGTAAGTCCTCAGAAAGGGCTGGGAATTCCTCCTTATGGGTATAAATCGGGAAGAAATACAGCCGAATATCTTTGGGTTTGGGCATCACGCTGGCAAAATAGTGTCCTGACACCTTTTGCTTACCCTGCATGACTTCCTTAGTCCCCGCTACCTCAAAATTTTTCTCGCTATGGACCCGGACCTGAAGGTGAGGATCGTGATCCGCTAAGGCGCCTTGTAAGCTAAGTTGGATGTCAGTCAAATCGGTTTTCATAAGGTTCCTTGTTATGTGCCAAATTGGGGAGGCGATGGCCAATCGGTCATACAATCTCCTTTTTCTACGGTATACAAAATGGCCATTATTTTCCATTTTCCCGCTTCTCTAACTAAAGAAAACACCTCCTCACCGCAATGGGAGAGTTGCTCATTCGCCCAGAAGGCATAGGGAGCCCAAAGGGTTGCGATATCACGATGAATGCGAATCTCAGGTTCGCCAATGGCCTCTGCCATCGGAGGTCCGGCCAGCTGCCTAAAAAATGGCTCATGAGAAGCCAGGCGAATCACTGTATCGGTCTCTTGATAGCGCACAGAGATGGATTGCCCTTCACCTGCGAACACCTCCCTGAGTAAGACCGAATCGCCCCTTTTTATGCCCTCAAAAAATCGTTCAACCGTGAACAATACCGCTGCCTGCTCGGGCCGTAAGCCCTTGGGAGGTGCAGGATCAGCAGCCTGGGGTGTCTCGCAAGCGCCAAGGAGGCTGATCAGGAGGAGCATTAAGAAAAATCGCATAGGATATTTGCTTTTCCTCAAGTAAAAAGCCTCGGAGAAAAATGGCAAGTTACGTTTAAGGAATGGAGATGAACTATAGCTGAAGAGGCAGGAAGTACCTCTTTTTACATCAACCAAAACAGAACGAATGAAAAGCCTAACCACTATTCTGCTCCTGCTGGGGCTTGTCTTCAGTGAATCCCTGCTGGCTCAGCCCTCCGATGCCCAGATTCGCAAAGACCTGATGAACCCTGGCATTATATCCATGAAACTTTCCAATACCGGTGGAAAAAAGGTCTGGAGTTCCATCCACGCCCAGTATTTTTGGGAGCGTGGGGTAGTCATTGTGCGGAATGCCAAGATCGCCGAGTACCCCAAGGCCACCGTGGAAATTGGCGGTATTTCCCGCTATCATATCACCAATGGCCGCTACTCCTATCGGGAGTTCAAAGTCATGTGGAATGAGTATAAAGGCATTCCCACGCCTTCAGACGAAGAGATCGTGGAAATGGCGCGCCAACGCCTCAAGCAAATCCTGCGGAACCGATATAACAGCATCGTAGGCCCTGTGGAAAACCTGCGCATTGCCGACGAAAAGAAGACCGAATGGCATACCCCAAAATCATTTTCTATTAACTATGCCCTCTCCTACCCTGAAGTGGTGAGCTATACCGAAGTAGCCCAAAAAGATGTGATCCATCGGGTCCGCTTCTATCGGGATGAAGTAACCAGTCCCTGGAAAGAGAATGTGGTAGGTACCGTAGAATCTGAAACTACCACCAGCAAAACCACCTATACCGCTGAAGAAATCAGAGCCATGCCCAGCCTGGCAGATATTGAGCAGGAAGCGGCGGCCACCGAAGCCCTGGCCGGTCTTCCTCCCATAGAGATTCCCGCCTTCCAATCTGACATTGAGGTATTCATGTTCGTGCATCAGATCCTGCTCCAGGATGATCCTAAGCTCTTTGAAGCCATGATGATGCGGATGATGGCACCCCACAATTTTGTGGAAGGCTCTACTACCCGGCTAAACCAAAACGGCGCGAACTTAATCAACACCAACCTGAAAAGGGCTTTCGAAGGAAAATCCAGCTATTCTCAGCAGTACTGCCAGGATCCCGCCATCAAGCATCGTCAGAAAAACATGGTGCAGTTTCTCAACAAAAGCAAGCAAGTCTACACCCGCATTGCCCTGGGGCAGTACGGCGGTCGCTATGAGCGAGGCGTAAAAGTAGATCAGGAATACAAAATCAACGCCTTAAGCATTGTCTTGCTCAGCAAGCAGGACGACCTGGATTATATGAATTCCTTTCCGCAGGAAGAACTCTGCCCCAGCGATGGTCTTTCTACGGCTGGAACGGCCCGTGAAGGGACCGAAGAGGCAACGGAAGCCACCCCAGCCGAAGCCACCGCAGCCACTACAGCCGGCCTAGCAGGCCCGGGAGGACTCCCAGCCGCTGCCGCTGTCTGGGAAGGCATTGATGCCCCAGATGCCTACTTTCAGGTCGATTTACCAGGAGAAGTAACCCTGGATGCAGCCGAGATGAATGATGGCAATATGCGCTATGTGTACGCGGCCCAGGATGAGACCGGCATGTACCAAATCATCGCCTATGCCTTACCCGGACGTTACAATACCGGACAGAAACGGCAAATGATTGAAAGTATGGCCAAGAACTTCATGTCGCGTAACAGCGCCGTTCAGCGAAGGAGCTCGGATCTGATGATGGGCCAGCATCCTGGCAGACTCTATCTCTTGCGCAGGGGAACCGACGGCCGGATGTCCTACCGGGTTTTTGTCTCAGATCATATGCTTTACGAAATGGTCTACAGCACCACCGAGAAGGCCTATAAAAATGAAAACGAGCGAAAATTCTTCAACTCCTTTTCGCTTACCCAATAAGAATCGTTGTATATCGTAGGAAAGCCTCCCCTGATTTTCACGAATCGGGGGAGCTTTTTTGTACGGCCATGCGGGAAAAGTAATCCTTGGCGGCGGCTTTTACTTTCGGCGCCAGGAGGATGGCGGAAATCATGGTCGGAAATGCCATCAGCCCGTAGCCGCCATCAATGATATTCAGGACTGCCTCGATCGGTACCGCAGCCCCGAATACGATCCCAGCCAGGTAGATATAGTTATAGAGCCCTTTTCGCTTCGCCCCGGCCAGGAATCCCAGGGCTTTGGTCCCGTAGTAGGAGAAAGTAAAAAGCGTAGTTACGGAAAAAATGGCTACACAGACCATCAGCACATTGGCGCCCCAGCCCGGCATGGCCTTTTCGAAGGCCTGTAGAGTGAGGGTGATGCCATTAGCCTCACTGTCTACCCACACCCCGGTTACGATAATCGCCAAAGCAGTCAGCGTACATACCAGCAGGGTATCAATGGCTGGTCCCAACATAGCAATCAGACCTTCTCGAATTGGTTCATCGGTTTTGGCCGCACCGTGCGCCATAGGAGCCGTTCCCACCCCTGCCTCATTGGAAAAAGCGGCCCGCCTCACGCCCGTGCGGATGAGTTCGGCTACTGCCCCTCCTAGCACCGCAGAAGCAGTAAAGGCGTCTTTAAAAATCAGTTGAAAACTGGCGGGAATATCACTGGCATGGGTAACCAGGATATACCCGACTGCCAAAGCGTATAAGACAACCATGGTCGGCACTAAGCGGCCTGCAACCGCTCCGATCCGCTTAATTCCCCCTAGAATCACCACCGCTACGACGGCAGCCATGATCAAGCCAATCCAAAGATGTATTCGACTACCCTCCGGCATGCCCTGGGGATAAATGACGACATCCACCAGGCTCTGCGTCAGTTGGTTGGCCGTAAACAGCGGGAGTGCCCCGATTAAAGCTGCCAGCGAAAAAAACACGGCCAGAGGTTTCCAGGCAGTGCCCAATCCTTCCATGATGACATACATAGGTCCTCCCTGGATTTCACCCGCACTGTCTTTTCCCCGGTACATGATGGCCAGGGTGCAGGTAAAAAACTTGGTGGCCATGCCGATGATGGCACTCATCCACATCCAGAAGAGTGCGCCGGGTCCTCCCACAGCAATGGCTACCGCTACCCCGCTGATGTTTCCCATGCCTACCGTAGCTGCTACCGCTGTGGAAAGCGCCTGAAAATGATGAAGCTGTCCCGGATCGTTGGGATCATCATATTTACCCCTGAGAATTTGGATCGCATGACCAAAATAT
Organism: Bacteroidota bacterium; assembly: GCA_038527215.1. Taxonomy (GTDB): domain Bacteria; phylum Bacteroidota; class Bacteroidia; order J057; family J057; genus JAWPMV01. Next base: position 18,182 of record JBCBGC010000126.1, on the reverse strand, counting down.
CGGAAGGGCAACAGGCTGGAATAGCCAAAAAAGAAGATACCACCTCCTACCAAAACGATCAGTAAAGGCAGTCCCCAGGCAAAACTGGAGAATTGGGCGGTCCAATAGGTGAGGGTTTCCATGCAATCAGGTTTGAAAGAGAGAAGCTGAAACTACAGAAAGCACAGAGGGTAAGCAAACTACCGCCAACGCAGGTCCTGCGGATTCTCGGCTCGCATGGTTGCCAGAATACCATCCAGATGGTCATACTCGTGTTGGATGAGCTCTGAAAGATCATCCGCCAGTTGCCATTCATGTTCCTGCCAATCCAAATCCCGAAACCGGAGGGTACAATATCGGTGTCGCTTGAGCCTGACCAGCAGATTCGGGAAAGACATGCAATCGTCCCAAAGGGAAAACATCTCTTCGCTCAGGTCCGACAACACCGGATTGAGCATCACCACCGGCTCTTTCACCCGCCAGTAAATCATGCGTTTCAGCACGCCTACCTGGGGAGCCGCGATCGCCCTACCGGCCTGGTATTTTTCCCGAAAAGCCAGCAATACCGACTCCATCCGGTCTGCCACTTCCCGCATGTCATCGGTTTCTGATGGCTCCACCTCCTTGCAGCGTTCGTAAAGCAGCGGGTTCCCTAACATGATCAGATGTTCCAGCGGATTTGGCATGCCGTGGTTTATTTCTGGTAAAGCTTATTCCCAGCCTTAAGATACTTGCTGTCGGCCTTCCAGTAAGGTAAAACCTCAGCCTGGGCCATGTGGTCCGCAATGCTTACGAAGGCATTAAAAAAGCGGTTCACATAAGAAAGATTCAGGCTTTCAAACTCATCGGCTACCTGATGATAATACTTCATGAGTTCCCGGTCAAAAGCGGCCGTACCTGGAGATACGTTGATGGCCGGAATCCCCTTTGACGCAAAGGAAACATTGTCAGACCGATCATATAAGCCCTGGCGAGGGGCAGGATCGCCCCCAGTCTTGAGGCCCGAGGAAGCCGTTACTTCTTTGAGCAGGCCCTCTACCTCCAGGTGATCGAAGCCAATGACGGAATACATGGTCGTATCGTTGTAGCCAGCCCCATCGGAATTGAGGTTGAAGACCATTTTATCTAGCGGAATGGGAGGATGATTGGCGAAATAGCGCGAACCCAACAGCCCAATTTCTTCCCCAGTAACCGCTACGATGAGTACCGATCTTTTAGGAGGATGAGCAGCCAGATGCTCCGCGGCTAGCATCAGCCCTACCGTACCCAGGCCATTATCTCTTGCTCCGTTGAAAATAGAATCTGTTTCGGTGGTTCTTCCCCCTTTGTTCCCGGCTCCCACATGATCGTAATGAGCTGAGATCACCAGATATTGGTCTTTCAAAGCTGGATCGGAACCGGGAATGACTCCCATCACATTATTGGAAGTAATGATTTTTTGCAAAACACCCGGACTCTCCAGGCTTACAGGTTGAGGACTCTTTTGCAGCGCTTTGGAAAGCAGGTCGTCTTCGTCCCGGTACCAACCATAATAGAAGTCTTTATTTTCCAGGCCTTTGCCATCGCTCATGCGCATGCTTTCTCTTCCCCCAAAGTAGCGGGTAGCCATACGCCAGGACATGCGCATCCGATAAATCTCTACTAGGCCGATTGCCCCTTTAGATCGCGCCAGATTCTGCTTTTCCGGAACCAGGGCCATGGCTTCCTGAACTGTGGCCTCACCGGGAGATCCCAGATTGACAATGACCAATTTCCCTTCTACCTCCAGGCCTTCATAATCTTCTTCCCTACCATAGCCCGCAAAGATCGCCTCCCCCTGCCAGTTCATCGACTTACCCTGCATGATGATCAGGTCTTTTTGATGCTCCGCCACCCGATCATTCCAACTAAGATTGCCGGATTTCGCAGGTTTGGAGTATAAAAAAGGGATTGGCTGATAATAAGAGTCATATCCTGGCAGTTTTTCCAGTCCCAAACTGGCAAAATGGGAGGCAATATAACTGGCAGCAATATCATTGCCGATTTCTCCTGTACGTCGTCCCATCAGCTCGTCTGAAGAAAGAAAACGGAGGTGCGTTTCCCAATCCTTTTGGGCAATATTTCCACTGGATTGAGCCATCAGTGCAGAGCCTCCCCATAATCCGGCAAGGAGTATGAGTAGGTAAGTTCTTGTCATGTTATTCATCTGGTAACAGCTTAGCTACAGCGTCTCCTTTTCTTCGTAATCAGGGGTAGGCCGATACTTTTGGAAAGGGATTTTTAACAGCGCCCCAATATCATTGGTTTCTTTGGGATCCATGTAGGTATCCACCCCGTAGACCAGCTTCTTATTATCTACCTTGGCATAGGTCCCAAAAATCCGGTCCCAGAAGGAAAAAATGTTGCCATAATTGGTGTCAGAATAAGGCATCCGGTAATGATGGTGCACCCGATGCATATTGGGCGTACAGATCACCCAGACCAGGATATTGTCCAGCCAGGCGGGGAAATTGATGTTGGCGTGATTGAACTGGGTCATGATCACCGAAAGGGTTTGGTACAAAAAGACCATCCACATAGGGGCGCCAATCAGAATCACCGCCAGGGTGGTAAAGGCAAAGCGGAAAACGCTTTCGCCGGGATGGTGCCGGTTTGCCGTGGTGGTATCCACATTCTGGTCCGTATGATGGATGACGTGGAACTTCCACATCCAGGCCACCTTGTGCTCGATAAAATGAATCAGCCAGGCACTGATCAGGTCCATGAGTAAGATGCCTACAATGGCATATAACCAGATGGGCATAGCCACCCATTGGAGCATCCCAAAGTCATTGGCGATGGCCCAGTCAGACCCCATGACCAGCAGAAAAGCCAGCGGCAGGTTTACCAAAGCCGTGGTGAGGGTAAAGAAAATATTGATGCCCGCATGCTTCCACTTATGGTATTTGGTGGTAAAAAGCGGCAGGATACTTTCGTACATGGTGAAAAGCAAAAGTCCCGATACCAAGAGGATGGTTCGGTGACTAGAGGGCATTTCGGCAAAATAAGAGATGATCTGATCCATTTGCGTGTAGTAGTTTTTTTGCTATCCTAAAAATAAGGCCTCACGGGCGGAAAAGAAAAGATCACCCCTCAAATATTTTCTTTTTGCTATATATTCCCCTTCTAAAAAAACCAATCCCGCACTCCAAAAGAAGGCGGGAAAGGCTAAAGGTTCACTTTTGTTGGGGTTTTGGGTCATAGGACCCTCATTCCGGTTAATTTCGACAGGTGAAGAAGTTGACGTGTTTGAAAGAACGAACCTGTCAGGTCAAACCGGAAACAGAAAGAACCAAAAACGAAAATGAGAATCCAGAATCGCACAATAGCTCTTGGGCACCCGATCAAGGGCGCTTAATTTCTTGCAAGGTGTGAAAGAGGAGTTGCTCCAGGTCGGCCAATCTAGCCTCCTGTTTGATGACTTCTCTTTTCAGACGCTGGATTTCATCTTCCTGATATTCAATGATTAATTGTTGTTCTTGGGTTGCTTTGATCAGGACCGGGATGATATCGGTATAATACATCCCTAATCTCTGCGTGGGCTGGGCACGAGGGACTCCTTCGCCCTCTTCCTGAATCCATTCTTTATCTACCACTACCTCTGGCAGGACCCCCTGCACTTCCTGAGCAATCAGGCCCAACTTATTGCCTTGTTCTGGATAGGACCGCCAGGTAAAACTTACGGGCTTTAATTTCATCACCTCGGTCAGCCCATATTTCAAGGGCCGCACGTCCTCTTTATCCCGCAAATCCGAGGTATTGATCGTCCCGTTGACGGCAAAGATGGTATTCCAACGCCGGGTAGAACTTCCCAGACTCACTCCACCATTGATTTCCGGGACGATATGGGCATTGGAAGCCAGGGTATAGCTTCCCCCATCGGATAACTGCTCCTGATTGCCGATGGCCAGACGGGTATGCACTTTGACCAGTCCGGCTTTATACACCGTCAGGGCATTAGCGGGGATCTGGCTGGAACCTATTCCCACTTCAAAAACCGGGTCGGTATTAGAAGTGATCCAACTGTTGGCATTGCCCCCGCCTACATTATAGCGACCTACCGCCAGGGAGCCGAAGGCCTGAGCCTTGGTACTCCTTCCCAGTGCAGCGGCGTACACCCCCGTGGCTTTGGTCAGATAACCTGCCGCAAAAGCACCCAGGCCCTCAGCTTTCGTGGATCGGTTAAGTGCGATGGCATAAGGTGCATTGGCGATTACGCCGTGCCCGATAGCAGCACTGTAATTCCCCAGGGCCTGGCTTTGATAGCCCGCTACCCAGCTGGCCAAGCCTTTGGCCCGGGTCCGATATCCAAAACCTGCCGAGTATTGGCCGAGGCTATCCGCGTCCCAATAGGAAGCATAGATACCTGGCGCCACCTCACCAGCTCTAAACGCACTCCGAGTAGGGACCCACATCAATTTAGGCCCACTGCCAGTGAGGCTGCTGCCAAATAATACTTCTTCCGAGACGGAGACGTGTAAGCCGGCCGAAGGGCTGGATAAGCCAATGCCTACCGAACCATTGGGATAATAGATCCCGCTGCTGCCACTCTGGTCCCAGAGTTGAATACTGGTTTCATCTTTGGCCGGTACCCAGGCTGAGCCACCCCATTTGAGGATTTCGCCCACATTGGGTGCATTGGAGGAGACTTCCCGGCCCCGGAGCTTTCGGACCTCCGGTTGGGGAAGATTTCCATACAAATCGCCCCCCAGAACGGTGTTCTGGGTAATATCATCCATGGGGTTGAGATCACCCGTATTGCTGATGAGCCCTCCATTGAGACTAATGCCTGATCCGGCGGAATAAATTTCCCCTACATCCGTGCCCAACACCCATTGATTGCCATTCCACTTGAGGATAGAGCCCATTTTTAGGCCAGATGTATCCACATCTGTTAGGTCGCCAACCGCCATATGCGCTTTATCGGCAAAAAAGCTGTAAGGAACACTTTGTAGGGGGGAAGTATCGATCGATTGATATCCATTTCCAAAGTCAACCTCTACCTGCAAATACAGGTCTCCTCCTGACCAGGGCAGTTGCTGGAAACTTCCCAATACAGGGGCGCCTTGTCCAATGTTTGCATGGATCAGGCCTTGTGATGAGGTGGTAAGTGCGTGGATTTCCTGGTACAGGATGGTACCAGAGGCAGCGCCTTTTCGAAGACTAAATCGAAAATCAAGGTTCTGGCTAGGCAGAATGACCCCGTTGTCCCGAACGACGGACTGGTAGTGAATACCTGAGGGTGCCTGCGCCAGGCACATAGAAATGAGGGAGAGCAAGCTGGCTATGAAGACCAAGAGCTTGCGCATGGTTAACAGTACTAGCTAATCGCCGAATATTTTTCCCGGCCGATTAATTTGTTGCATTAGATACATACAAAGTACTGAAATTTTAATCTGAAGGTTGTAATAATGATTCAACTTTTCGTAAATAGTATAAAAAGCTGATCATAATGCCCTGAAAGACAGTTTTTTAGGAAACAAAGCCTATCTCCTGACAAGCGGTAAAATATTCCGATTTTCGAATTTTATCCTAGGCATTGGTCCACATAGCCACCAGAAGAAAGACCCATAAAACACCGAGAAAATGCCAAAAGAAAACTGCTGATTCGAGGTGGGAAACCCCCTGATGCTTAAGTCTTTTCCTGACCCAAGCCATAAAAATTAAGCCCGCTACCAGGTGGATGGCATGCAAGCCTGTCAACACATAAAGATAGGCTACTTTTTGGCCGGAGCCCACCATCCCAAACCCCTGCGTGTACAAGAGATACCACCCGTAAACCTGGCTAAATAAAAACAGGATGCCAATCCAAATACCTGGCTGCAACAACTTTAATCCTCCTTCTTCTCCTTTGACCCATCCCATATGAAAAAGGACACTGCTGAGGATAAGTAATAGGGTGTTGAGGTAAAAAATACCCGGTATTTGCAGGCTTTCCTTGCCTGGCCCCAGCATGTATAACATACTGATCGTGCCAAAAAGGATGGCCACAGTGATCATTACCAGAAACAAGGCCAATTTGCCCGTAAATTTGCCTCTGGCATCTTCAAATGCGTTTTTTTCCATCATCTCAACTGCGAATCTAAGACTTGATTTGCATACATGCCCATTAACTTCTGCCTTCGCTAATTGTTTCACTCTAACGCTGATTGTCGCACTTTTTTCCGGCTGTAACTGATCCCGCCTTCAAGAATTAGTGTTACAAATCAAACTTTTTTAATATTGTAATTTCCTCTCGTAATTTAAATTTGTCCATCGAAATAGTTAGCAACTGAATAACGAATGATTGATAAAAAAGATTTACCTTTTTTGCTTTCACTTTTAGACGACCCCTCTCCCATTGTACAACAACAAATCCATGAGGTTCTTACGGAATTAGGACCAAAGATCATGCAGGAGCTTATGCCCTATCGTTCATCTCTCTCACCCGCTCAGAATCAAGCTCTGGAAAACTGGCTCTCTCTTCATCTGAACGGGGTTCCCCAGGTGAGTTGGCTTAATTGGCTGGAAATCGCAGAAGAAAAAGCAGCTTTGGAATATGCGCTGACCCAGCTATCCTGCATGGGGTCAGGCAACCAGGCCTATCAAATTAAAGAAATTCTGGATGAACTCGCGGCCGATTTTGCGCTGTTGTACCCCGGGGGAAGCATCGAACAATTGATGCATTTTCTATTTGTAGAGCAAGCCTATACCTCTCCTCCGGAGGAAGCGCCCAATTGCCAGTACGACAACCTGGCCTGGGTATTACAGCACAAGAAAGGCAGCCAGGTGGCCCTTTCCTGCTTAGCCATTCTGGTGGCGCACCGGCTGGATATCCCCTTGGACGGGATCAGCATTCAGGGAAACTTTATCACCATTTCCTTTGCCGGAGAAAAAATGCAGATGTTTAACTCCTTTAATCAGGGACAGCCGCTGGCCCGAGCCAGTGTCATGTACATCGAAGAAGCTTTCCGCCGCAACCAGATTGCGCCGGGAGAAATGAAGGCTGAAGTACACGAAATCGTGATTCAAATCCTGAAAAACGGGATAGAGGCCAATCACCGACTCCAGAAACTAGAAGAAGCAAGGCGCTATATCGGTTTGTACAAAGAATTGATACAAGAATTACAGTATCGGGGCATGGAAGCCTAACGATCAATCTTTCAGGAAAATGCAGGCCCTTACCTTTGGTTAGGGCTTTTGTTTTATAGGGAAGTTTTGGTTCGCTTGCGGGGACGTTTCCGGCTTTTTATCCAGTAACTGAGGCCGATTTGCAAACGGAGAGAAATGCCGGGTCCGCTTTGGATTCGTTGGGCGCTCTCCCATCCGCCCAGCCTGGGGTCTGTAGCAGCCTGACTGCCCATAGCCTGAACTTCTGAGGTCCATTCCCAATTTCCATACAAAGGCTGACGAAAACGGGTTCCGACCACCCAGCCCAGTCGCAATCGCTCCATAGCCTGGACTTCCTCCGGGTTGAGCGGTCTTAGTTGGTAAGAGACAAAAGGACCGCCGAATAACAGCCATTTTTCTTCCCGCAAAAGATCCAGTTGCAGGTAAGCAGGCATCTGCATCACGGAGGCACCGGATGTGCGATCTACCCTAAGGTTTCGAAAATAGTTGAGTTCCAGTCGTAGGCTGAGTTTGCCGCTATTGACCCGCTGCTCGGCAAACATGCCCCCTGAAAAGCTAAAGCCGGGCGATTGGTTGGAAAGATTCTCCAACTGCATATCTCCTCCCAATTTAGCCCCTAATTGCAGGCCTTGTGCCTTCAGGTCTATGGGGATGACGGAAAAAGCCAGCCCCAGGAGCAATAGGATGGGAGTAGAAGTGCGCATACTTGGATCCTTGTTGAGCCGCCTCCCCTATTCAATTTCCTTTTTGAACCAGGGACCGGTAATGGCCAGGGTGAGGCCGGCATGTTGAATATTCACAAAGAGAGTCGTCCCATCTGGCGAAAAGGTTGCACCAGCAAATTCAGATTGATAGCCAATGTTGCGGGCGATGGCAAAACACTGCCCTTTGGGCGTGATGCCGACAATGCGGGGCGTGCCTTCGCAGTCCTCACACACCACCAGGTCTCCGGTAGGCGCCATCGTCAGGTTATCACAGTGCTGGAGCAGATGGGCATGGTTCGATTCAATGAACAACTCCAGGGTACCGGGTTCCTCGAATTCCCGGTTCGTGCCTTCGTAGGGACTGGGGCGATAACGGAAGATCTGGCCGAGCTTACGCTTGCCTCCGGTAGTACAGGCGATATAGGCTTCCTCTTCTCCGAACCAGATCCCCTCTGAGCGCGCAAAGCGTGCGGCTCCTTGCTTGAAAGCTCTGAGGCGCAAATCATCTTCCAGGGAATCTATCTGGTCAATGTCCTGCCAGAGGACTTTGAGTTTTTCTCCTTCAGGAATACTCGGGAAGGGTAATTCTTTCCAGTTTCGGGTATCTACCGAGGGATGGCCCAGGATGCTGAGCACCTGCAACCTACCTCCGGAATGTAAATCTCCTTTCCGATTCGGAATAAACCGATAGAAAGCGGCATCCTCACGGTCTTCCGTTTGGTAGACGATGCTGGTGCGTGGGTCTACGCCCACGGCTTCCCGGCGAAAGCGTCCCATCGCCTTGATCGGAGCCGGTCGGGTGAGCCGCTGGTCCAGGGTAGCTGGCACCTCAAACGCATAACCATGATTCTTTTCCAGGCGGCGCCCGGATTTGATGGTGGTTTCTTCACAACTGATCCAACTCCGCCAGGGCGTAGGGCCGCCGGCGCAATTGTTGGAGGTTCCCGCCAGGCTCATGAACTGATGCTCTACTTCCTGGCTGCGAGGATTGTACAGCAGGGTCGTCGTCCCGCCCAAACAAGGCAAAATGCCCCGGCCGCGGTCGTACATGAGACTGGGGTGAATGCGGCCCAGTTTTTCCTTTCGCCGACCAAAAGGACTTTGGTCCAGCATCTCAGGTCCAACTTCATGGTTCCGCACTAGAATGGTTTTTCCATCGGGACCAGGAAAGGCTGCCATGCCATCGGGCTTGCCAGGGAGGTCCAGGCCATCATCCATCAGGTCGCCCTGACGGGAGATAATCTGATAAGAAAAATGTTTGGGGAGTTCCAGCATCTTCAGCGGGTCCCGCTGCAAGGGGCCATAGCCCTTTCTGCTGGTCAGTAAACCAGGTTTTTCCAGCCATTCGGAGGGATAAGCATATTGATGCAATCCCATGAAGGCCATACTGAGCATACCGGTCTGACGAAGAAAGCTTCGTCGGTTCATCCCCTTTTTTTGTTGTTTCACCTCGTAATCCTGTTTTATACGGCCTTCAAAGATACAGAAAAAGCGGGTAAGTGTAAGGGCCTTTTCGCCTCCCCTAAGTCCATAACGAATGGCGGGCCGTATTTCTGATGTAGGATTGCGTTTTGATTTGTGGCTTTATTTACTGGCCCATCTTGCGGTAACAGATGCGGGTGGACCTGGGACCGATGAGGTCTTACTTCCCTAACTGCTGCTACAGCGTTGAACCAGGCTAGCCTCAGAACTTTCTCCACCGCTAAGGCCTTTTCTTCTTTTCCACTACCTCCTGAGCTTTTTCTAATTCTTCCAGATTCTGCTGGAGGAGGGTGAATTGAGGGCTTTTTCGCCCTTCCCTTCTGATCTTTTGCTTGTGCCAAATTATATAGGTGGTATAGTCGATCTCGGTTTTGGACTGTAGCGCTACGCTCAACTTTTCCCATGCTTTTGTATCCCGACGTGCCGGCACCTCAAAATCATAATGGACCTGGATCATCTGGCTTTGGCAATGGGGACAGACCACCTTCAAGACTTCGAACTGCTCCTCTATGTAGGCTACGATATCTTGCTCTGAGCTGGATTGATAGTATTCCTCCATCAGATGCGAGAGGTCGACGGACGCTTCATGCTTCATGTCCTCCCGAGAGGGACGTTTAAAACCTTTCTGACAGCTCAAGCAAACGTAATGTCGTTTATAATTTTTTCCTGGGAGCCATGAAAATCCCATGCGTGATATGGTTCTGGTTAGTATTAGTGCTTAGAGGGTAAAGCTGCTTGATGAGAGTATCCTTTCGAAGGACCTTCATTCCCAAAGCTACACTCAAGCCACCTCCCCTCCAATATCGCTCACCGCTCTCGCACTTCAAAGAAAACCGTATCCGAATGGGCCGCCGTAAATATCCCAAAGCCATTTTGCACATTGGAAGGGGGGTCGGCCAGGGAAAGGGAGGTATTGCCAGCGGACTGATATAAGGCTGCATACTCGGTATTGACGCGGAAGACGATGACGCGATGGGTACCAAATTGCTGGATCTGGCGACGGGCATCTACGGAATAAAAGTCCGTGATGGTGGGCTCGGAACGAAGTTCAAAAATGGGCAGGTTCTCCCCCGCCTGTAGGCGTTCCTGCAAATCCGCATTGATGTAAGTCGGGTCTTCTTCCAGGTTTTCTACCACCACATAGTAATAATCGCCCTGCTCATTTTCCCAGGAAATCTCCACGGGCTCTACATCTGCATTGGCCCCAAAATTAAAGCCCTCCACTTTGGTCATATAGAGTTCCTCCTCAGAGATGGTAATGGGCGTTTTGGCGGGCGCATAGGTCTCGGCCATCACTTCCCGGTCGGCGTAAGTGAAGGATAAAACATAGGTTTTGTCCGCTTCGATGACCCAATCTTTTATGCCATAATATCCCTTTCCGAAATCATCTAGTAATACCGTCTGGGTGCCATCGCTCAGGTTCACATCCAGCATCTCCAACGGAAGAGCTAGGCTGTCGGTTTGGTAGGAAATACTTTTGGTGATGCGCAGGGAATCTACCCCACGGTCCACATGTAAATAGGCTTCAATGACCGCTTTTTCGGTATCAATCAGGGTGCTTTCCGTAGGCTCACACGCGAGGCAAGGCAGGAGAAGGAGGAAGATCAATAAGGGTTTCATATTGGATAACATTTAGCTGGGGATTAGTGGAGAGAAATGGACAAAAAAAGGGAGGGCGTAAAGCCTAAGAGAGAGATCTGAGTTTCCAGTAACTCTCCTTCAATGACTTCATATTCATTGTACCAGACGTTTTGGCGGTTGTACAGATTGAAGAGGGATAAGCCGAGTTTGGTCGGGGCTGCGCCCAGGTCAAATTGATAGGTAGCAGAGAGGTCAGCCCGGTGGTAATTGGGCAGGCGCAGGGCGTTTTTATCACTGATCTCGAAAAAGCTACTGGTCGTACCATCCAACAGTTCTAATTCGTAGTAGCCGGTGGGGGCGGTATAGGGTCTTCCGGTCGCATAGACAAAGGTAGCCGCGAAGTCCCAGGCTCGCCATTTGTAATTGGCCACGATTTTCAATTCATGGGTTTGGTCCTGGTTGGCAAAAAAGGGCTCATCCCCAAAAGCCTCAAAATCATATTTCACCTCGCTTAAGGTATAACCGAGCCATCCGGTCAGCTTACCGGTTTTTTTCTGCAGCAATACTTCCACCCCTCGAGCCTGGCCCGTGCCGGTGTAAAAGAGTTCGTCATAGGCCAGGGTCCGATCAGGGCCTCTGCCAGTGGTGGCTAGTCGGGTGGTATATTCGGATAGGCCATCATAGTTTTTGGTGTAGGCCTCCACATCAAACAACCAGACCGGGGTCTCATAGCTCAAGCCCAGGATTCTGTGTTCTGCAAAGCCCGTAGGTACGCGCTCTCCGTCCGCCAGCAACCAAAAATCCCGGCTGCCTTGCTGGATATCCTCCCGCACGATGCGCGTAGCAAACTGGTTATAGGTGCCCCAGGCCCCTTTGAGCCGCAGGCGGGGCGTCAGTTGATAGGTTGCTGCCAGGCGAGGTTCCAAGTAGATCGAATCTGTTGGCTGGTAGTAGGTGGCCCGCAAGCCGGCTGTCAAACTGAGTTTCTTGAAGAAAATATGGCGATCCTGCAGGTATAACGCATGGGTATAACCCTGGTCAGCCCGGTTGATTAGGCTGAGGGTATCGTTTTGGGTAAACTCATACTGAATATCATTGTAAGTAGACTGCAGCCCAAAATCCAACTGGTTATAGGCACTGAGCTTTAGTTCATTGTCCAGCTTAAAACTGATGTCCTTGAGGTCGTTGTTTTCGTAGGTGCCATTGGTCCGCTCGATGGTGGTATCTTCTCGCACGATGGAGGTCTCATTCCGACGGTCTCGTTGGCTGAAATAATTGGAATAAGAAAGCAGGGCATTCGAGTAAAAGCGCTCCGACCATTTGCGGGACCACTTGCCACTCCCACCCCAGTTTCCCCAGTTGCTAAGGTCGGTATTATCGCTATTGAAGCTAAAGTTGGCATTAGCGCCAAAAGGTCCTCCGGCAAAAGCTAAATTGTTCAGTTCCCTGGAGTTATCCAGGTTATCCTGCCCATTGTAAAAACTCAGGCTAAGTTTATCCTTGGGGCTGGGTTGGTAGCTCAACTTCGCATTGAGGTCGTAGAAATAGGTATTGGGTTGGGTTTGTAACTGACCAAAGCGTCCACCCGGTCCGGCAAATCCACTTTGTCCGCCTTCCGTGCCATTGGGATTGGTGGAAGTAAAAGCATCAAACAAGTTGGTATAAAAGTCGCTCTGAAAGGAGCGCCTTCCTGCCACGAAAAAAGAGCCTTTGCCTCCGGCAAAGGGAGATTCCACAAAGGCATTGGCACTGAGCAAGCTGAGCCCAGCCCCAGCATTAAACTCCTGGGTATTGCCATCCTTACCAGTCAGTTCCACCACACTAGAAAGCCTGCCGCCGTACTTGGCCTCAAAGCCCCCTTTTGACAATTGCACGTCTTTGACCGCCTGGGCATTAAAGGCGCTAAAAAAGCCAAAAAGGTGATCTACATGATAGACCGTAAAACCATCAAATAAAATGAGGTTTTGGTCAGGGGTGCCCCCTCGCACGTATAAGCCAGAAGAGCTTTCATTGGTTCCACTTACCCCCGGCAACAGTTGCAGGGAACGAAAGATGTCCTTTTCTCCGAAGCTCGGCAGGCTGTTCAGAACATCCGGAGAAACTGAAATCCGGCTGATCCCGGTGGAAGCCCTGATCAACTGCTCTTCTTTTTCCCCTTCTATCAATACGGCCTCCATCGCATAGGCAGGATTGTCCATCAGGATTTGCAGTTTTTCAAAGGCCATTCCCGGTTCCAGACGAAAATATTTTTTCTGCCTGCCTACATAACTGGCTTCCAACAAACTGGTGTCGGCGGGCAGATTAAATAAGGTAAAATAGCCATCGACATTGGTCAGGGTCTGTTGGCTGCCGCCTACCACCCGGACCCGAGCATAGGGCAGGGACTCTCCGCTGTCCAGGTCACGCACCTGGCCGGAGACTGTAAAATTGAATTGCGTTGGTTCACGTTTAGGGGCTTCTGGCACCTCAATTTCCGGAGCTTCCTCCTTTTTGAACACCAGGACGGTGCGAGGTTCAACCAGTTTGAAATCCAGGTCAGTATTGGCCAGAAATAATTTCATGGCCAGGCCCAGGGGCTTTCTCCCAAAAGGCCGATCAAAGGTGATGCCTTGTACATCAGATTTCTGATACACGAAGGTCAATTGGTAGCGAATGCCCAGGTCCATCAAAATGAAGGAAAGCGGCTGGTCGGAGTAGCCTCCCTGCACTTTCAATTCCTGAATACTTTGGGCTTGCCCTTGAGACAGGGCACAAGTCATCAGCATGCCCCATAGGAGGCATTTTTGCAGTAGGGAAGTATGCATTGCGTATAGGGTAAAATGTTTGGTTCGCAGGTTTTTGGCCAATACGCGCGGCAGCCCTCATCCGTCTAGTTAAGAAAAGTGAAAAAAGGTTAAAGCCTCCCCAAGTACCTTTGGGCTGGGATTACCGCGGGAAAAAACCGAATTTTGCCGCATGCCTGATCTAGCAGATTCCAGACGCGTATTGCAGGAAGTATGGGGATATCCCGGTTTTCGGCCGGGACAGGAGGAGATTATCGCCTCGGTACTGAGCGGAAAAGATACCCTGGCCCTCTTGCCTACCGGCGGGGGAAAGTCGATCTGCTTTCAGGTTCCCGGCATGGTCATAGAAGGACTGACCCTGGTGATTTCCCCGCTTATCGCCCTGATGAAAGATCAGGTCGAAAGGCTCAATCGGCTGGGCATCCCCGCCACTTTTGTCAACAGCAGTCTGAACCCCTTCGAAGTAGACCGCAAGCTGCAAGGAGCCATGGACGGCACTTACAAATTTCTCTACCTGGCCCCGGAACGGATTTCATCAGACATATTCCAGATGCGCCTACCCAACATGCCGGTCAAGTTGCTGGTAGTGGATGAGGCGCATTGTATCAGCCAATGGGGCTATGATTTTCGTCCAGCCTACCTGAGGATCGGGGAAATTCGGGCCAACTTGCCTCAGGTTCCAGTCATTGCCCTTACCGCTTCTGCCACCCCGAGGGTGCAAGAGGACATTCAGGAAAAACTGGAGATGCAGGAGCCCCAGGTTTTTCGCCAAAGCTTTTTCCGTCCCAATCTGCGGTATTTTGTCCTGGAGGAAGAAAATGTAGCCGAACGCATCCTGCGCATCTGTCAACGCACCCAGGGCACCGGCATCATCTACAGCCGCACCAGAAAGACCGTGGAAAAGCTGGCAGATTATCTGAAAGGACAAGGCATCCGTGCCATCGCCTATCATGGCGGGCTAAAAAATTCGCTTAGGAATCAGATTCAACAGGCCTGGTTAGAGAACCAGCATAGGGTCATCGTGGCCACCAATGCCTTTGGTATGGGCATCGATAAACCAGACGTCCGTTTTGTCCTGCACTATAATCTCCCCTTTGACCTGGAAAGCTATTATCAGGAAGCGGGACGAGGAGGTCGGGATGGACAAACCGCCCTGGCCATTGCCTTCAAACATGGTCCCGACGAAGCCGATCTCAAACGCTGGGCGGGACAAAAATACCCGAGCTGGGAACAGTTGACCCGACATTATGAGATTTTGTGTGAGGCTTATCAGCTTACCGCTGGAGAAGCCCGGGACAAGTTGGTGGAGTTTGATTTACAGGACCTGCTCACGCGCTCCGGCGATTCCCGTCTGGCCTGGTACAATAGCCTGCGGGTGTTGGATGCAGAAGGCATTATTTCTTTCCAGGAAGACAGCGATGATTTTGGCTATGTCCAATTTATCGCCCGGCCTGAGGATATCTTGAGGTATAAGGATCAGCATCCTTCCTTTGCCGCCTTTATAGATTTCATGCTGCGGACCCTGGGAGGCGAATCCTACACCCGGGAGGTTCGTTTTTTGCCCGATCAATGGGCCCGTCAACTGGACATTCCTCCGCTGGACCTGCATTATTACCTGGAACGGCTGGCCCAGCACAGATTGATTGCCTATACCCCGCCTTCCCATCAGCCCGGCATCAAATTCCTGATGCCTCGCCATAAGTTGAGCAAGCAAGGCCTGAACTGGGATAAATACACCTTCCTTCAGGAACAATCCCAAAGCAGGTTAGCAGACATGCTGGGCTATGTTCACAACACCCACATGTGCCGTTCCCTGATCATTCAGCAGTATTTTGGCGAGGCCGCTACTGAACCCTGTGGCAAATGCGATATCTGTATTGGCCGGCATAAGACCAAAGTGAATGACAGTGATTTTCGGGAGATCAAAGCCCAAATTCTGGCCTATGTAAAAGCCCATGAAGCCAGCTACCGGGATATCTTACTTCATGTTGCAGCTGGCAAACCCGCCCAACGGGAAAAGGTGCTGAGATACCTGCTGGATCGGGAGATTATTCAGCGAAATCCGACCGGAAAACTTAGCTTATCGGCTTAAGCCGATAAAAGGTCTTTTGAGGGAAACAAAGCTCCTCCACTTTTCGTTAAAGGAGGGTGAATTGATTGTGGCGAAGAAAATATAGAACTCATGAACCTTATTCCATATCAGTCATCCCAACATGGCTCCGCTTCTCAGGAAGAATTGGCCGCCGGAATGGACCTTTTGCTGATGGAATATCAGACCTATCAGCAGCACGTTCGAAAACTCAATTGGGATCAGCGACTCAGACCTTACCTGGACTTCCAACATAAGACAGACATCCTTTATCGGGTGGCTGAAAATAATACCCATTCTCTGGCTGAAGAAATCATGCGCCTGGGCTATACCCCGACCTTGCGTACAGATCCTTCAGCGGCTTTGATTCCGACTCGGATCGCGCCGGTCATTGAATACCGGGACGTGGATGAAGCCATTCGTGAAGTGATGCAGATGAGCGGGCAGGTGCTCGAGACCGTAGAAGATCTATTTTATCTGGCGGCTGAATTAGAGGAGGACAAAAGCATCGAACTGATGCGAAACCTGGCGGCTCAGTTGAGCTTTACCATCGGTGTATTTAACAGCGTGCGCCTGACGCTGGGGAACTAAGCGCTGGCCTTAAAAGGCGAGCGGGGGTCAATACTCATTCAGCTCGGCTTTCTCACATTTGGAGATTTTGTCCACTTCTACCACGGTCTGCCCATTTTCATCTGGGTAGAAAGCCTTCACGTATTTCGCACCCCAGACCACATCCTCAGCTTTATAAGACATGCGGGAGTGGACAGTCTGCGCAAAGGTGTCATCATAGCTTTTGATGATGATGAGAAACTCGGCATTCATTTCTTCCAGTTCCTCTTTGGTCACCTGATATAATGGGCTTTCCTCGTCGATAGGATGCACAATGGTCCAGGTCAGCGGGAATAGCGCCACTTTGTCCCGCTCAAGAGGTAAACGGAAAAACTGCTGTTTCTCCTGTCCGTCTATCCATTCGAACCAGGTCATCACCAATTGCGCTTCCAGTTCTATCGACTGGTTTTGTCTACGGTTCACAATCCGGAACTGGTAGCTATTGATGCCTCGATAAGGGGCAATGATGGAATGGTCGCTAAACCGAATCTTCGCGGTAGGTTTGCTGAACCGTCCAAACAAAACGCCCGTTACCAGGGCAAATCCCATCAGGCCCAGCAGGGCTTCGAAGGAAGCCAAAAGGCTGGCCACATTCCCGATAGGACTGATTGTCCCATAGCCTACCGTCGTAAAAGTCTGGGCAGAAAAATAAAAGGCATGCCCTAATTGGTTGAGGAAATCCTGCATTTCAGATCCAGAAGGCGGCGGCACATCTGAGAGACGCTCAATCCCAATCCCCATGTAGAGACAGGCAAAAACCAGATTGATCAGGGTGTAAGTGGTCAAAATAATCACAAAGACCTGCCACCAGGGAATGGTGATCATATACTGATAAGGGTGGATAGCCCCAATGCCGCCTCCCGTTTTTCGGACGTTAAAGCTTCCATCTGTATTGATCAACCGCTGGGTCTTAGGGCCGATTTTTGTCCCAAAACCAAGGTCTACAAATTCCTTCTTTTTTTCCGCCTCCGTAGGAATGGCTGCCTCATTTTCTGGATTCGCCTGTTGCTTTTCTTCCTCTGTCATATCCCAGTGTTTGTTTTGGTGATTGCAGCGAAAGGCAGGTAATGCCTCGTTTTCATAGCAAGTTAGGAGCTGTAAGAAAAAAAATGAAGATTTTTTTGCCCTTGTGTAGGGGGAAGACAATTTTCACTTGTCTTCAGACAAATGGCTAGCCCGAAATCCCTTGTAATTAAACCTTTCGGTATGAAAAGCATCTAAGGATAGAAGAACTATATCATGCTACGAATTATCTACTTCCTCCTCTGTATCAGCCTGGCCTGTTTCAGTGCCTGTAAGCCTGAGGTCGATATCATTCCAGTCCCGGATAATACGGCTCCGCCTGATCGCTCCGTTCCAGAAGTGGTCAAGGCTAATTATGTCAACAAATGTTATATCACCCTATTGGGGCGCAAAGCCACCGAGGCGGAGTTCTCCGCAGGCATGTCGCTCCTTTCCCGCGATAACGCCCTCCTCTCGGATCGCCAGGCTTTCCTTGATGGCCTGCTATCCAAGCCGGATTACAGCCAGCGGCAATACGATATCGCCCGGATTGAAATCCTCAACAACCTCGACACTGCCGAAATTACTTTCCAGATTGCGATTTACGCTCAATTGGCGCAATTACCGGAGTACCAACCCTTCCTCGATATCATCTATGCGGAAATCGCCAAGATGCAGGCTTTGAAGAATATCCCGGCAGACCTGGAAGCCGGAACCCTCAACCGCATCGATATGCACCGCCGTTTCGTCAACAATTTTTTCTACGACGAAATCAATATGGGCACCCAGAACTTCATCCTGGGCACCTTCGAATATTTTCTCAAA
>JBCBGC010000125.1:0-25216 GCA_038527215.1 Bacteroidota bacterium | reverse complement strand
AGCAGAAGAAATTTGGGCTGATGGTTGAATACGGAAGACTGGTCCTGATCAGTGCATTGGTCCCCTGGCTGGCTTTTCAAACGCCTTATCCGGTGCTCCTGATTGTTATTAGCCTTTCTTTTGCGTTGATTCAATTGGTTTGGCTGCTCCGGATGAGAAACTACTTTACCGAGGAAAAACCAAAGCCTCAGGTCGCGCAAACAGCCTAGCCTATTTGGCTGATTTTGCTTCAGTTTCTGCCTGGGCTTTGATGGTGGAATAGTTCTTTTGTAAGAACCATCCGATGAGGCCTGGGAATAGCCTGCTGGCCAAATAAAGTCCCTTGCCCATGGGGGAAAGCACTACCTGGGCCTTCCTTCTCCTGATCATGCGGAGAATAATGCTGGCCACCTGATCCGGAGTCTGCTTCTTGATGCCTTCGCGATTCGGCAGGTAGATGGGCTTTCCGTCTGCATCCATGACCACTTTTTTGGGATCATTTTCTGTAAAGCCGACATAGGCAACTCCTACATGGAGACCGGCTTGCTTGCTTTCGATCCGCAAGGCTTCGGCGAAGGTGCCCAAGGCCCGTTTTGATGCCGCATAGACCGAGTTAAAAGGCAGGCCATAGAAGCTCGCAATACTGGATACAAAACTCACACTGCCCTGAGAGGAAATTAGGTGGGGCAAGGCAGCTTTGGTAGGGAAGACGCAGCCGTTAATATTGACGGTCAGCACCTTGGCCATAACCTCATGGGTCATGTTTTCCACGCTGCCGCGGGTGGCCACCCCAGCATTATTGATGAGGATATCCAGCCGACCAAAATGGCTAACGGTTTCCTGAATCAGCCTTTCGCAGTCCTCCCATACGCTAATATCTGCCGCTACAGCCAGGGGCTGAAAACCGTGCTGCTCCAGGGCGGCTTTTGCTGCTTGTAACTTTTGAGGATTGCGGCCATTGATCACCACTGAGCCTCCTCCTTCGAGAATCTGTCGAGCCAGGGCAAAGCCGATTCCCATGCTGGAACCGGTGATGATGGCGACTTTATTTTTCCAGGTATCCATTTTCTTTAAACCATTGCAGGGCTTCTGCGATTGCCACCTTCAAGGGGGTTTGGGGCAGGCCCAGTTCTACTACTGCTTTCTGAGGAGAAAAATAGTGGCCGTCGGTAGAAATCCAGGCCATCGCATAACTCAGGGCCGGGGCTTTGCCAGTGATTTTGCTCATCAATGAACCGAGGGCACCTACCGCCTTTACCACAAAACTTGGCGCACCGAATCCGGGCTTTTTGCCACCCACTACCTCTGCGATCAAATTCAGGGCTTCGCGATAACTCAGGTTTTCATGCCCCAGGATATAGCATTCACCAATCCGGCCTTTTTCTAACGCCAGACAAATTCCTACCGCCACATCTTTCACATAGACCCAATTCTTGCCCCCATAGGTATAGGCTTTTACTTTTCCCTGGGCGGCCGCCAGAATAAGCGTGCCAGAGCTTGGCCCGGTATCATGGGCGCCGATCATAAAGGTAGGATTTACTACCACGGCGGGTAAGCCATGTTCCTCCACCGCTTCCAGTACCACTTCCTGACCCCGTAACTTGGTATCGATGTAGTCCAATTGATATTTGGCAGACCGGCCAGGGCTTGTCTCATTGCCCGGTGCATCTTTGGGACCAAATCCAAAGGAACTGGCACTGCCTACATGAACCATGCGACTGACCCCATGCTTTAGGGCAGCCTGGATGACGTTCTCTGTACCTTCTACATTGATTTTGTGGTGAAGGGGAGAGCGGCTGGGCCACACTGCGGTAAGGGCTGCTACATGGATCACTGCCTCCACGCCTGCAAATGCGGCATCCAGAGCATCTGGATTGAGCAAGTCTCCTTCGACGATTTCCAGATCCAACCCATCCAGGGTGCCGGTTTTGCGACCAGCCTGGACCATGGCTCGAACCTGATAATTTCTTGCCAGTAATTCCCGCACCAGGTTGCTGCCTAATAAACCGTCTGGACCCGTAACTAATACCTTTTTCATAGAGAGCAGAATAGGCGGCAATGTTACGAAAAAATCTCTTCTTTCCTGTGGGGAAAAAAAAGGCTGGCAAAAAGGTGCTTTGGGTTTGTTTAGAAAAAATGGGATTTTCGTTTGGTGGAACCGATTAGAATTTCTGCAATCCTGGGGCTATTTCTGCTGGTCATGCCAACCGGAGAGCAGAATCTGTATGCTCAATCTCTACCGATTCCGTTTCAAAAAGAGGGGAAGTGGGGGTACGAAACCAGCGACCAAAAGACCCTCATAAAACCCATTTTTGACATTGCTAACCCCTTTCACCAATCCCTGGGACAGGTATGCAAAAACGGCAAATGGGGCCTGGTCAAACCGAATGGGAAATGGTTGTATAAGTGTCGCTTTGATCAGCGGGTAGAACCCTTTTTTCAGGGGAGAGCCCGGGCCAAGGTAGGAGGGAAGTGGGGCCTCATTTTGTCTAGTGGGAAAAAGTTGCTGCCCTTTCGATACGAGGGAATCTTAGCTCCCTACACCCGTGATACGATTTGGGCCAGAAAAGAAAGTAAATGGGGGCTGATTGATTTATTCGGCAATACCCTGGTAGACTTTCAGTTCGACACCATTAGGCGCACGCCAAACGTCAGCATTTGGGAAGTGGTCAAGGATGGCCGACGGGGCTGGGTGGATTCGGAAGGAAATGTCGCCTTTAGTAGTCAGCCCTTTCTTCAGCCTGAGGTAAAAGCCAAAGACAACATCCTGGCTATTCGGACGCACCTGGAAGAAGGCAGGAGATGTTGGAACAATCGCCTGATCAAGGAAGAAAGGGTTTGGGAAATCGCCGCAGCAGAAGGTTTGCTAGAGGCCTTGTCTCCTTTTGAAGATCCTGAGATTCGGATGGTGGCCTGGCAGGGGAACTGCGCCTGGCAAATTTCTACCGAGCAGCACCGCTACACCCGAGAAGGGAAATGCCGCTACACCAATGGATGTACCGCTGTTACCAAGCAAAGATTGTGGATTGATGCCGTCTCGGGAACCATCCTCCATAAAGAGGTGAAACGGGCTTTGTTTCCCAACTATGAATAGGAAGGCTTTAGGGCTTTACCAGAGAAGTATTGATGGCGTAGAGGATGACCTCTGCAGCAGAATTAACCCCTAACTTCTGCATGATATTTTTCCGGTGGGTGTAGATGGTGTGGACGCTCAGGGATAAGGAGTTGGCAATTTCCTGGGCAGGAAGCCCTTCAGCCATGAGCTTGACAATTTCGGTTTCCCGTTGGGAGAGTCTGGTGGGATCACAATTCTCCTCCTCTATCAAGGCTTCGGTTGGATTGATAGATCTTTCCAGGATGATGTCGAGTACCTTCCCACAGAAAAACTTATCTCCTTTGGCTACTGCGTGAATCGCCCCAATGATCTCGGTTTCATCGCAGGCTTTCAGCAAATACCCTTTGGCGCCAAATGAAAGTACCCGCAGCACTTGAGCTTTGACGAGTTGGGAAGAGATGACGAGAATTTCTATGCGAGGGAAGCGAGCCTTCAGCTCGAATATGTCCTCAATGGAAAAAATGCCCGGAGCATGGTAGTCTATGATGACAATATTGGGGTCAGTACGTTCTACCTCCTGATGCAATTTTTCGGAAAAGGCAGCTTCGCCCACAACCTTTAAATGGCCGTAGTCTGAAATAACGGACTTAATGCCTTCTCTTACGAGATAGGCGGCATCAGCAATAAAGAGACGTACTTCCGACATATGTTCAAAGCTGGATATGCAATGTTATGCACTGTTTAGAATTAATCCAAATAAAAACTGCATACAGTACCTACTAATTTCAATAATTAATGTTTTCGAAATCGTGCTAATTCTGAGAGAGCGAAGTTCATCATTGGGGATGCCAAGATTTTTTACTTAGTTTGTTTTTGCCTACTGAAAAGAGAGCGGCCGAATCAAGGATGGAGGACCAGCAGCTAGACATATTCGAATCAGACATTCAGTTTATAGAATTTTCTTCCTCAGTGTTGCTGGGGATAGGACTGGTGATGCTGCCCATTGGGTTAGGCTGTAAAATTTTTGAATGGGGCTTATGCGACTTGCAGTTATTGCCCTTATTTGGAGGTGAAACCCGGTTTCGCTCTGATCTCTCTGCGATCAATCTCCCCCTCGCCATGCTGATCCTCGGGATCGCTTCCCGTATGTACACGCGCTTTGGGTGGATTATTTGCAATATGCTCCTGGTTTTGTTAACCGGCTTTTTTGGTTTTATGGCCTACTTCCTTCGATCCAGTTGGGCAGAAAGAATTGCCATGTCCGGTCCGAGTGAGTTGCCGCAAGGAGGATCGCTGTACATTGAATCTATGATCCTTAATGGTGCGCTCGCCATTTTTTGTTTAGCTGGCCTGATCTTTCTGTGGATGCCTTCGGTTCGCAAATTATACTGGCAAGGTCCTCGCTCGCTTTCTTCTCCCTCCATTGGCGCTGAATAAGTCTTTTACATGAATTCCTCTCACCTTGTCGCACCTTCAGTTCTTGCTGCTGATTTCCTGAAATTGGGCGAAGCCGCCGAAATGATGAACCAATCTCAAGCGGATTGGGTTCATTTCGATGTGATGGATGGACATTTTGTGCCTAATATATCCTTCGGCTTCCCACTTCTAACTGCCTTAAAAAGAGTCTCTAAGCTCCCGTTGGATGTACATCTGATGATTTCGGAACCTTCCCGCTATCTTCAGGCTTTTCGGGACCATGGGGCCGACCAGATTACCATTCACTGGGAGGCTGAACGGCATGTAGACCGTGCCCTGCACGCTATCAAAGATATGGGAGCCATGGCGGGGATCGCCTTAAACCCGGCCACGCCGGTAGATGGCCTTAAACACATTTTACCCTTGGTGGATACGGTGCTCCTGATGAGCGTGAATCCTGGCTTTGGCGGGCAAAAGTTCATCCCTTACACCCTGGAAAAAGTCAGGCAACTCAGGTTGATGATGCAGGAGGCAGGGGTAAAGGCCCACATTGAAATTGATGGCGGGGTCGATATTTCCAATGCCGGAGCCCTCCTGAAAGCAGGGGCAGATGTTTTGGTAGCCGGAAGTGCGGTATTCAAGGCAGAGGACCCCATAGACATGATTCGCCAACTTAAGACCCTTCCGCAAAACCAGTGGGTTTAATTCAGCGGGAATGGGGAAGCCGCTGGCTGAGTGGCCAATAAAAAATAAACAGCCGCTCTGAGCCGGTAAGTGGTGGACAATTGCAATCCGGTAAGTTTTCGCCAAAAAGTCCAATCCCCACTGATTCTCACAGCTGAAGTTTTCCCCAGATTGATATTCAAGCCCGGACTGAGGGCCAGCCATTCTCCACCGGTATTTTCTATAATTATCTGATCGATTTCATCCGCACCCACCCTGCGGTACTGCAAGCTAATGAGTGGATCCAGGATCAGGGGTCCCAGGGAAACTCTGTCCTGAATACCCGCCTGTATTTGAAAGGCCCGACCAAACTGGTATTGTTGCTGCCCTCCAAACCGTTGGCTCGCGGTGGTATACTGATAAGAAGCAGTCAGAGAAAAACTCGCGGTGGGATTCCAGAGCCCCTGGTACGTATAGGCCGTCCATAACAGGGCGTCCCAGGAGCCGGTACCGGGTTGAAGATCTGCTGGCAGCAATATGCCCCGACTATCTGTATGATCGCTTCTTCCGAAAGGCGCTTTGGGACCCAGGCCGACCATCCACACATGCGGGTAGCCTGCCTTCAGGGGCAGCAAATTGTAGCGTAGCAGGAGAATCGCATCTCCCAGTCCGGTATTGCGGGTTAGGTCCCAGACCTGGGCCTGGGTCAAGATTTGTCTTTCCTGGATGACGGTGGATAGGAGGAGACTGACAGAAAATCTGGCGCTAATATCATAGCTGGTCTCTAATAGCAAACTATGGGTATTTCGTTTGCGGCTACGGTCGTCCAGAATTTCTTTTTCAAAGATTAAATCCCTTAAAGCATTGTAGTCAAAGGTGAGCTGGAGTTGCAAATCGCCCTTTTGTTTAGCCTGCAACCCCAAACTAGTGGCAATTGGTACCCCTCCTGAGCAACAAGTTTGCCCTTTTGTTAGTTGTATAGGAAAAGTTAATCCAAAAATTAACGCCCATGTTAAATATTTCGTCATCCAGAGGCTACAGTTTTGACTAAAAGATCGTTTTAAAGGTAATATAGAATCAGGGCATTTTGTCCGTTTCTGCTCCCAAAAATATCACTGCCGCCCAAGACGAATTGTCATTTATTTTACAGCCGAATCTAAGAACCTGAGAAAATGCTGTACGTGCTATCATTTCTAATCTTCGTCATCCTGTTTCATAGCAGTCTTCTGGTCTATGGAATCCTCAGTTGGATGGATTGGAAAAAGCATATTGGAGATCTGGTCGCTGCGGGCATCCTGACCGTGGGCTTATTGTATGCCCTGAACTATGGGAGCTGGACTGCATTATGTTTTTTCTATGGTCTTTTCCTTACGCGGATTGCCTTGATTTCAGGTTTTCAATCCTGGAAAAATCAACAAGCGCTTTCTTTTGTGGTTCCCTTTAATGCCTTTATGGTGCTGGCTTGCCTGCTTTCCCTGCTCACCCAGGTGTGGTGGGTTTTCATCCTGGCCTATCCTTTATATTGGGGCATGACCCTCATCTGGGGCAAGAAACGTATGGGTAAATCCCTGGTTTAAAGGACCTTTCTCCTTTTCGAAAAAAAATCAAGAAATTGTTGCGTATAAATGGAGGATTTCCTTCCTTTGTAGCCCCTTAGAGGCGAGAGTAGCTCAGTTGGTAGAGCACGACCTTGCCAAGGTCGGGGTCGCGGGTTCGAATCCCGTCTCTCGCTCCAACAAAAAATGCCCTTCCAGTCATCTGGAAGGGCATTTTGCTTATGCTGAATTGCTGTCTTATCTAATTTCCAAACTGTAGGGCATCATGGCATTTATCCCAGAAGGAGGGAGCATTTTGCGCATTTTCAGGAGGTTTTGATACTCCTTCGCCAGGTCCAGTTCTTCTGCTACTTTAGCGGCCGTAGTGCCACTCATTCCCTTTAAGATTTCTTCCATCGGGTTGGTGGTTTTGGGTGAGCGCAGCAGGCGATAATCTTCTTCTACCCCTGCTTCTTTGGCCACGTAAGCGATGGCATCCTGCAGGTCCCCAAACTCGTCGATCAGCTTGTGGTCCATGGCGTCCTTGCCAATCCATACCCGCCCCTGGGCGATTTTATCTACCGAAACAGAATCTGCAAATCCTCTACCTTCCATGACGAGGTGGATGAAATCACTGTATCCTTTTTCAATGTTCTTCTGCATGAAAGTCTCCTCCGCAGCATCCCAGGGCAATCCAGGGTTGCCGATGTTGGCGTAGGGATGGGTCTGAACTTCGTCAAAGCTGACTCCTAACTGTCCATTAAACGTAGCCTGAGCGTCATAGAGGATGCCGAAAATACCGATGGAGCCGGTAATGGTATTGGTTTGGGCAAAAATGCGGTCAGAATGGGCAGAAATCCAATAACCTCCGGATGCAGCTACGTTGCCCATGGAAACTACGATAGGTTTAACCCCTTTGCATTTTTTTACTTCATTGGCGATCAAGTCGGAAGCCAATACCTGCCCACCGGGGCTGTTTACCCGCAGGACGATGCCTTTGACATTGTCATCCTTCCGCGCCTTGCGAATGGCGTTGACGATGGTGGTGGAGCCCATCACTCCATCTGAGCTTTTGCCCATCATGATCTGGCCTTCCGCAAAGACCACCGCGATTTTGTTCTTGGAAATTCCCTTGGACCCTCCGGGTGCCAGGGCATATTTCTTGAGCGATACCAGTTTGAGCTTTTTGTCCGCTTCCAGGTTCATAGCGGTTTTCATCTGGTTCCAAACTTCCTCTTCATCGGCGATTTCATCGATCAGGTTGACAGATAGAGCTTTTCTTCCGTCGGCGACGATGACCGTTGAGGCCAGTTCATTTACCCGATCTACACTCATACCCCGGGAGGGAGCTACATCTTCTGCAAACTCATCCCAAATGGCTGTGAGATAGCGCTCGGTCTGCAGTTTGGATTCCGGACTCATGTTTTTCCGGATATAAGGCTCCACGGCAGATTTGAAAGTTCCTACCTTAAAAACTTTGGGCTTGAGTTCCATTTTATCGAATAAGCCTTTGATAAAATAGGGAGAGGAGGCCAGGCCATTGAATTCCATGCCGCCTTTTTCTGGCATGAAAATTTTGTCAGCCGTAGAGGCGAGGTAGTAAGTTCCTTCGGAGTAAATTTCTGAGTATGCGTAAACAAACTTTCCGGTGGTTTTGAAGTCTTCCAGGGCCTCCCGAATCACGGTGAGGTTGGCCCATCCGGTAGCCACAGACCCTTGCATATTGAGGTAGATACCATCAATATTTTCGTCGGCTTTAGCTTTGGCAATTTGTTCCAGCAATTGAAACAGTCCGGTTTTTCCGGAAGAAAAAGAACCTCCGGTAATGGGGATTTGAATGGGCAGGTCCACATCAAAGCTTTCGCCTGAGGCATTCTCAACAATTTCTTTGTTGAGCTTCAGATGAAGGACTGAATGGGTTGCCACATTGGTAGCAGGTTGGCTACCAAAAGAGGCCACGATGCCTGAAAAGATCAGGAGCGATAGCGGGATCAATAAAATGAGTCCGGTAAGGACGGCCAAAAGGCTGGCTGCATATGTTTTCAAAAAGTTCATAAGGTCTTTTAATTAAGGCAAACGAATATCCAGGTTAGATATGCTATCAAAGATACATCCTGTAAAGAAAAGTTGGAAACCGGAAGCTACAGAGTAGGAGAAAGGACTTATCTTTGGACCAATTCCCAATCCGAACTTATGTGGTCTACCGTTCGCATCTTGAGCCTTGATGTCGTGCTGGGGGCGCTTGCCTCGGGGGTGATGGCTGCCGCGGTCCTACAGGTGGAGATGCCTCTAAGCTGGTGGGTAATTCTTCCGCTGAGCGTTTGGGTTGTCTATACCCTTGACCATCTGCTGGATGCCATGCGATTGACCGGTGAAGCCCACACGCCCCGCCACCAATTCCATCAGCGCCACCTAAAAAGCCTGCAAATCGTATGGGGTATCGCGTTTGCTATCTGTGTGTTCGTGGCGCCATTTTGGGTACCCCGCCCTTTTCTTGCTCTGGCGGTGGGGATGGGAGGCCTGGTGATATTGCACCTGGGTCTGGTATGGTGGGTAGGGGACAGAATCAGCTGGGTCTACCACAAGGAGTTGGGCGTAGGAGGGATTTATGCCTTGGGGGTTTGGGGAGGTCCGGCAGTGCTTGCTCCGGAAATCAACCTTGCCGACGGTTTACTCTTTAGCCAATTTTTTCTGTTGGCGATGATCAATCTCTATACCTTTTCCTGCTATGAAATTGCCATTGATGAATTGGATGGCCATTCCTCCTTTGTGCGGGCCATTGGCGTCAACCGTACCCAGTGGTTGATCAAAGGCCTCGCCTGCCTGATCCTGCTGATAGGGTTGATAGGGTGGGGGATGCTGGAATTGACCCCCTGGGCGGAGAGCATCGTATTCCTGATGCTGGGGCTCTTGCTGTTGGTGAGTTGGCGGACAGAATATTTTGGACAAAATGAACGCTACCGGGCCTGGGCTGACGGGGCTTTTCTGATTCCCATGCTGGGATTCATTCCCTATTTTCTATGATGAGCCGCAACTATAATTTGGTGGCCCCTTTTTATGATGCGCTGGCCGGGCTGGTTTTTGGAGAACATCTGCTGGAGGCACAGTGCAGCTTTCTCCATCTGTTACCTAAGGCAGGTCGGGTGATGATCGTTGGGGGAGGTTCTGGAAAAATACTTCAAGCCCTGGGGCGCACGCGGCCCCACCTGGAAATCCTTTACGTAGAGGCTTCTTCTCGCATGGTCGCGCTGGCCCAAAAGCAGAAATTCCCCAATAAGGTTCAGTGGTTTTGTCAGGATCATCTTCCCGGGGTCTCCCAACTAGAGGCTGTCATATTTCCTTTTTTTCTGGATCAATTCCTCCAGCATGAAGCCGGGCGTTGGGTGCAAGAAGCAGCTAATATCCTCCAACGCGAAGGGCAGATATTGTTTACCGACTTCTTTCCTCCTGATGTCTCCAATGGTGGGGCTTGGAAGCAGAGGCTGCTGCTTTGGGGAATGTACCGTTTTTTCAGAATTTTTTGTGGGATACCGGCTCAGCGCTTACCAGACTGGGAGGCCCTTTTTTCTCCGGAACAATGGACTGAAAGCGCTCGGAAGGAGTATTTGGGGAAATGGGTAACATCGAAGGTTTATCGACTGGCTTAGCTCAATTCATCCTTGATGTCGGCTAAGAGGTCCATGGCCTTTTGCCAATAAGCCGGGGCATTTTCCTCCACTAATTTTTCCGGCAGAACCATGGCCAGCTCTTCATCTTCGATATACATCAATCCCGCCCTAGGCCCTTGAAAAGCCTCGAAAATGCTGATTTTCACCTCTTCAGAAAGCACCCTGCTGCTGAAAATCATGTCGTTGGTGAACATCTCTAAGGCGGGAGAAATTTCCTGTTGGACGCGCCGGGGATGCGAAATCGCAACCTGATTTTTCAGCACCGCGTAATCGGGTGCCGCTTTGAGGACCTTCAGGATCTTGCGGTGAGGGTTGGTGACAGGAATACTTATTTTTGTGAAGGATTGGCCCCCTTTTTCCTGCTGAGGCGGCAACATCCATGATTTTATTTTAATGGCATAGCCCCGATACTGCCCATACATGCTGAAATTACCAGGACTTAGATAGGCCAGGTCCAATTGTAGGTTTTGAGCGAAGCTGGTATGGAGTTTTTCTTTCCTCCTGGCAGCGAGAAACCGCCACAGACCCAGCCCTACCAGCATGAGGAGCAGGACCAAGCCACCATATAAAACTTCTGATTGGGCCATAGGTTTAGATGATATGGAGCATATAAAAACGCCTGAAAATACCAACTTCCCGGAGGATCGCCAAGTTCCCATTATCGCCTTGCCGGGATTAGGCGTAGATCATCGGCTATTTGGACAATTGGAGCTTTCTCAACCAGTTCTAGCCTGGGATTGGCCAGATCCCCTGCCCGGTGAGCAGTTGGAGGCATTTACGCTGCGCCTAAGTAATCGTCTACCGGAAGGTCCGGTCATGCTCATGGGCGTCTCCTTTGGTGGCATCGTCATGCAGCAAATGGCCCGCTTGCTGCCGGACAAGGTCAGGGGCCTGATCCTGATTTCTACGCTTGGACATTGGAGGGAAAAACCTAGCGGCATGAAGCTGCTGAAATTTTTACCGCTTTATCAGCTGGGCCGGGGGAAATGGCGATTGAGGTTTTTTCCTCAGGTGGCCCCCTTCTTTGGGGTCAAGCATCCGGATGAGATAAGGCTTATCAAGTCTATGTTTGCCCGGGCGACGGACCGGCACCGGATGTGGGGCATGCAGCAAATCATTCAATGGAGGGGGGAAATTCCTGCCGAAACCCCATACCTCCGCTTGCACGGTACCGAAGACCGTTTTTTCCCGAAAGAAAAAATTGGCGCTTCAGCTTGGATCGAAGGCGGGTATCATTTTATGGTGTATCAACAAGGCGCGGAGGTTTCCCATAGGATCAATGCCTGGATCAGGGAGGGCCAGAAAAGGGCGGATCAATAGTCTTTCATCTGCCGATCAATTTCCCGTTTGGTATCCCTTTCTTTAATGGAGTCTCGCTTGTCATGCAGCTTTTTCCCGCGGGCCAGGGCGATGGAGATTTTGGCCAGGTTTCGCTCATTGAAGAAGACCTTTAAGGGGACGAGGGTGTAGCCCTTCTGTTCAAGCCCTTTCCGCAGCTTGAGAATCTCTTTTTTCTTCAACAGGAGTTTTCTGGGACGGGTAGGCTCGTGGTTGTTATAGGAGCCTTTGTCGTACTCAGCGATGTTCATATTGG
Organism: Bacteroidota bacterium; assembly: GCA_038527215.1. GTDB lineage: Bacteria > Bacteroidota > Bacteroidia > J057 > J057 > JAWPMV01. The sequence goes on along the minus strand of JBCBGC010000125.1, from coordinate 13,306 downwards.
TAATCATCACCTCATCGTCCTCATTGACCAAACAATAGGCTTCTTGTAAGCTAGCCTTTCCCTGCCTGAGGGATTTTACTTCAGTACCCGTCAGCACCATACCAGCCAGGAATTCCTCCTCTATTTGAAATTCATGACGCGCTTTTCGATTGCGAATGACGACGTTATTTCTTCCCTTCTCTTTCTCTGCCATATTAAGCCTCCATCTGTACCTTTAAATTCTGCGCGACATTGCCATTGATGATGAGTTCTTTTTCTTCCACCTTTACCTGAATAGATTCATCAAAGGGAAGGTGTTCCTGTACTTCCAGGCGGGTATTGATCGCCAGCCCTAATTTTCCCAGGTATTGTAAAAAATCTGGATCGGACCTGACCACGGATGCAATGACCACTTTTTCACCAGCTGGAACCTCCGAAAGCAAGGTGGTATTGGGAATTTCCAGTTCTCCTGCTTCTGTGGGAATGGGGTCTCCGTGAGGGTCAAATTTGGGATAGCCCAGGAATTTGTCCAAGGCCCGAATGAGTTCTACGGAATCCACATGTTCCAGTTGCTCTGCTACATCATGTACATTATCCCAGGAAAAATCTAATTTATCCACCAGAAAGACTTCCCATAAGCGATGCTTACGCAAGGTCTTTAAGGCTACCTTACGACCTGCTTCGGTCAGAGATACCCCTTGATAGGGGGTATAATCTACCAGGGGGATTTCTTCCTTCTTATTTTTCTTGCTGAGCTTGTTCAGCATATCCGTTACAGAAGCAGGCTTGGTTCCCAGATAATTGGCAATGGTAGTGGTCCGAACCTTCTCCTCTCCCCGCATAGAAAAGCGCAGGATACACTTCAGATAATTCTCCTCTGTTTCGGTATGAAGTTTCATATCCCAAAATTCGGAATAAAAAGTCAATATAAAAACGGCAGACTAGTTTCTGCTTTCAGGGGGGAATTTGCTGAGTTTTTCCTAGTTTAGTAAACGGATAACTGGATTTTTGATACACTCGCGGTAGCAAGATCCCACACCGATACGTCCTACTATTAAGACCACCACTGACGAAGACCTTACTTTTTTCGTTTAACATGTAGGCCATCAACCATACATAAAACCCAGCTGAAGAAATGAAATTTCGTATACCTTTCCTGATTCTAGGGATTTTGCTACTAGGTATATGGGGGTGGTTCCCTCTGACTGCACATGAGGAAACCCTTTCTGGTCTTCCCGAGCCTGATAAGACTGCCAGTGATCTGCGCTTTATCGAAAACCAGGGCCAATGGGATGACCGTATTGCCTATAAGGTCCGCCTCAATGGTGGAAATATTCTATTTGAGCAAAACCGATTAACCTATGATTTGTACGAAATGCCGGGCCACCTGCATGGAGCGCATAATCACGGTGTCCATGATCATGGAGCGCATGCTTATGGGGCTTATGACCATGAGGGGGAGCAGGAAGAGGAAATGTTCAAGCAACATGCCTTTCGCATGACCTTCCCAGGTGCGAGTCAAAAACCTACCCTTCTTCCTGGATTAAAATTTGATTCCTATCACAATTATTTTCAGGGAAACGACCCCTCCAAATGGAAAGGGGGCGTGCCTTTATATGGCCTACTGACTTACCAGGAACTATACGATAAGATCGACCTTCGCTTTTATGGCTGGGGAGATGCGGTAAAATATGATTTTATCGTGCGGCCAGGCGGAAAGGTATCGGATATCGCCATTGCTTATGAGGGCATTGATAAGCTCTACCTGAAAAAAGGAAAGCTTCACCTGCAAACCACAGTGAGAGAATTGACTGAAATGGCACCTGTGGCCTACCAATTGATGGGGGGCGAAAAAGTGCCGGTGCCCTGCCGGTTTAAGCTGAAAAAGAAAACCGTAACCTATGAATTCCCGGAGGGATATGATGAGGCTTATCCATTGGTGATTGACCCAACGCTTATTTTCTCCACCTACACCGGGTCTCCCTCCGATAACTGGGGCTTTACCGCTACCTACGATACCGCCGGACACGCCTATGCGGGGGGGATTCTCTTTGGCGGAAACATCGATGGGGATTATCCCTTGATCGGCGCTTACCAATCTGTTTTTGGAGGCGGGAGCCGGGAAGTGACAATTTCAAAAATCAGCCCGGATGGGACCAACATGGTCTATTCCACCTATTTAGGGGGATTGCTGGATGATCAGCCGCACAGTATGGTGGTTTCTGAATCGGGTGAGCTGGTAGTGATGGGCCGCACCAATTCGCCGGACTTTCCGACCTTCAATGCTTACGATCCTTCCCATAATGGGCAGTTCGATATTTTTGTGGCGCGCTTTACTGCTAATGGTCAGAACCTCATCGGCTCTACCTTCATCGGAGGAACCTTGGATGATGGGGTCAATGGAGATGCCGCCTTTAACATCTACACCGATACCAAATACAACTATGGAGATGACGCCCGAGGAGAAGTAATCCTGGATGAGGCAGGCAATGTATACGTAGCTGCCCCAACCAATTCCGCCAATTTTCCGATAGTTGGAGGTTTTCAGAGCATTAAATCTACCGGACAGGATGGCTGTATCATCAAATTATCTCCCTCGCTGAACAACATTATCTGGTCATCCTTTTTTGGTGGTTCCGGAGAAGATGCCATCCATACCATCAAGCTGGACGATAGTGAAAACGTATTCGTAGCTGGCGGTACTTCCACCAGCAACCTGATTACTTCCGGAGGATTTGATTTAACCTATGGGGGAGCTACAGATGGATTTATCGCTAAAATCAACAATGCTGGTTCCGCAATTCTTAATGCTACCTTCTTGGGAACACCGGCTTATGACCAGGTTTACTCCCTTGATCTTGATAGAAAGAACAATGTTTATGTAGCAGGGCAAACCAACGGCACCTGGTATACCCAAAGTCCGCCTTCCGGTCCGGTATATGTCAATCCAGGTGCCAATCAGTTCATTGTTAAAATGACCAATGACCTGACCCAAATGGTCTACGCTACGACCATTGGCTCAGCCAATGCGACGCATCCCAATATTTCTCCCACGGCTTTTCTGGTAGACCGTTGCGACAACGTCTACTTGACCGGCTGGGGCGGGAATACCAATTCCAATACCCAAAGTCCCAACCTGGGCAACACCACCGGTATGCCTATCACAGCTGATGCTTATCAATCAGGTACCGATGGAAGCGACTTCTATATGGTGGTCCTGGACCGAGATGCCCAGAACCTGGTTTATGGAAGTTATTTTGGGGGGAATTCTCAGAATGGCGACCACGTAGACGGAGGGACCAGCCGATTTGACAAAAATGGGGTGGTGTATCATGCGGTTTGCGCCAGCTGCGGCGGGACCAATGCCTTTCCTGCAGTGCCGGGAAATGTGGTCAGTAACACCAACAATAGCTCAAACTGTAACCTGGCAGTGTTTAAAATGTCCTTTGACCTGGCAGGCATTGAAGCTCAATTTGAAGTGGAGGACGAAAACAACCAACCTCTGGTTGATATCGAAGGTTGTGCCCCGCTGACGGTGAATTTCAATAACCTGAGTAATCTGGGCAACAGCCCTGGCTCTCCAGCTTTCTTCTGGGACTTTGATGATAATGGGGCTAATTCAGCGCTCTTTGAACCTTCCTATACCTTTCAAGACTCTGGCTTCTATGAGGTAATGCTCATTATCATTGACTCATTGAGCTGTAATATTCGGGATACGACTTATCAAACGGTGCGCGTCAATCCGCCGCCCGAAGTGCAGGTGGGGCCCGACCTGGCCGTTTGCCTCGGAGATACCTTTCAGCTGACTACCATCACCTCCGGCGTAAGTTATGCCTGGAGTCCGGATTTCACCTTATTGACCAGTGATACGCTGCCCAATCCGGTTGGGCTGGCTGATGTTACCCGGGATTATATTCTCACGCTTACGGATACCAATGGCTGTCAGGCCACGGATACACTCAACGTCTTTGTGGATGATACCTTCAATATACAAGGCCGGGTGGATACCACCATTTGTCGGGGAGGTACCATACAATTGGGCGCTTTTGCGGCTGGGGCCGTAAGTTATACCTGGTTGTCTGATCCGCCCGTAGCCTTTTCTAACCCGAATGTGCAGGCTCCCACCGTAGCTAACCTGGATTCAACCACCCGCTTTTTTGTGATGGCTGAAAATGTGTTAGGGTGTGAAGTATGGGATACCATTCAGATCGATGTGTTCGAGGTCTTTACCTTGGAGGATACCTTTATTTGTCGAGGGCAGAGCATTTTACTCGCTTCTCAAAACGGGATCAGTTTTGAATGGACCCCGGATGATGGCTCTTTGGACAATGCTTTTATTGCCAGTCCCACCGCCAGTCCGGTGAATACCACTACCTACACGGTGACCGCCCGCAGTGCTGCAGGGTGTATCAGCGTAAAGGATATTGAGATCGAGGTGAAAGACTTGCCGGTGGCTACCGTAGGCGGAGATCCTGAAATATGCATAGGGGATACGGCCCAGCTTTCCGGCTCGGGAGCCGTGAACCTGGCCTGGACGCCTAATTTCTTTTTGGATGATCCCACCATCGGAAATCCTCAGGCCTTTCCGCCGACTACTACGACCTATACCCTCACCGTCACCGATGGCAATGGCTGCCAGGATGCCGATTCTATCACCCTAACGGTACATCCCCTTCCTGTGGTGGACGCAGGATTGGATACCACTATATGCCAGGATGAAGCCACCAATCTGTTGGCCACTGGAGCGATTAGCTATGTTTGGAGTCCGACCGCAGGCTTAAGTGATCCAGGAATTAGTAATCCCGTAGCGAGTCCGCCTACTACCACAAATTATCAAGTGACGGGGACGGATATTAATGGGTGCCAAAATACCGATGAAGTGGAGGTAAATGTCATTCCTCCTCCCATCACCCGCATTACCGGGATCAACAACATCTGTTTAGGCGGAGAGATTGAATTGACGGCAAGTGGAGGAGATAGATACGTCTGGAGTACAGGAGAAACCACCGAAACCATTTTTGTCCTGCCGGGAGCTAGCCAGACGACCTATTATGCCACGGCTTATGTGGGCGCCTGTGAAGGCATCCCGGATTCTATCGTGGTGGATGAATTCTTTGGCTTCCCGGTGGCCGATTTTGAATGGACGCCTACGGACAATTTGTTTGCTCCAGAGGAAATTACCTTCACCAACCTTACCACCGGAGCCTCGACTTATATATGGGATTTTGGTTACGGCAACAAAAGCGAAGAAGAAAACCCCGTTTTTGTTTATCCTTCAGCTGGAACCTTCCAGGTTATGCTGATTGCTTTTTCTGCTCAGGGATGTCCTGATACCGCCATCTACCAGATTACCCTGGACAATGTCACACTTCACGTCCCATCTGGGTTTACGCCTAACGGGGATGACCTAAATCAGGAATGGCAGGTCGGCTATATAGGCATCCGAACCATGCAGGTGGAAGTATTCAGCCGCTGGGGAATGAAGGTGTATGAATCCGACAACCCTGATTTTCGTTGGGATGGCACCTATAAAGGAGAGCCAGTGCCCGAAGGGGTGTATGTATATGTGATTCGAGGGATAGGGGAAAATGACCTGAATTATTTACGCAAAGGAACCGTTACCCTGATCCGCTGATATTTTTTTAACCCTTTCCTTTTTCTCCCTCGTAAAAAGAGGACAAAACAAACCTTGAGAAGGGAAAGGGTTTTTCGTTACTTTGTCGAGGTAAAAAAGAGGTATAACCCATGTTTGAAAATCTATCATCGAATATCGAGCTCGCGTTTAGGAAGCTGAAAGGGCAAGGCAGAATTACAGAAATTAATATTGCCGAGACCCTGATCCGCTGATATTTTTTTAACCCTTTCCTTTTTCTCCCTCGTAAAAAGAGGACAAAACAAACCTTGAGAAGGGAAAGGGTTTTTCGTTACTTTGTCGAGGTAAAAAAGAGGTATAACCCATGTTTGAAAATCTATCATCGAATATCGAGCTCGCGTTTAGGAAGCTGAAAGGGCAAGGCAGAATTACAGAAATTAATATTGCCGAGACCCTGAAGGAAGTAAGAAGGGCCCTGCTCGATGCCGACGTTAACTATAAAGTTGCCAAGCAGTTCACCAATAAGGTTAAGGAAGAAGCGCTGGGACAGGAAATTCTGATCTCGGTTTCACCTGGACAATTGATGGTGAAAATCATGCAGGATGAGCTCACCCGTCTGATGGGCGGAGAGCATGAAGGCGTCCGCATGGCCAAAAACCCACCTAGTGTGATCTTGATTTCTGGATTGCAGGGTTCTGGTAAAACCACCTTTACGGGTAAGCTGGCCAAACACTTCAAGAGCCAGGGCAAAAACCCCCTATTGGTAGCAGGTGACGTATATCGTCCGGCTGCCATCAATCAGTTAGGGGTGCTGGGCGAAACGGTAGGCGTAGAAGTCTATAAGGAAGAGGAGAATAAAAATCCGGTCCAGATTGCCCAGAACGCTATTCAATACGCTAAAAAGAACGGAAAAGACCTCGTCATCGTGGATACCGCTGGTCGTCTGGCGGTCGATGAAGAGATGATGAACGAGATTGAAGCCATCAAAAAGGCTACCAGTCCTCATGAAATCCTCTTTGTGGTGGATGCCATGACCGGGCAGGATGCGGTCAATACAGCGAAAGCCTTTAATGAGCGCCTGGACTTTGATGGCGTGGTGCTCACCAAACTCGATGGTGATACCCGTGGGGGAGCTGCGGTTTCCATTCGCTCCGTGGTCGAAAAACCGATCAAGTTTATCAGTACCGGGGAAAAATTAGAAGACCTGGACCTGTTCTATCCAGAACGGATGGCCAGCCGGATTCTCGGTATGGGGGATGTGGTAACCCTGGTAGAGCGGGCGCAGCTGCAGTTTGACCAGGCAGAAGCCGAGAAGCTGCAAAAGAAAATCCGCCGCAATGAACTGGACTTTAATGACTTTCTGTCTCAAATCCAGGCTATCAAGAAAATGGGTAACCTCAAGGATTTGGTCAATATGATTCCTGGGATGAGCAAACTCACCAAAAATATGGAAATAGAAGATGATGCCTTTAAACATGTTGAAGCCATCATTTATTCCATGACTAACCAGGAAAGAGCCCGGCCTGACCTCATCAATGGATCTCGCCGCAAGCGGATTGCTCAAGGAGCCGGCAGACCGGTAAGAGAGGTAAACGAACTGCTCAAGCAGTTCCAAACCATGAAAAAGGCCATGAAAAAAATGAACTCCATGGGCCGTGGAGGAAAAATGGCACAAGCCATGAACCAGATGGGCATGATGGGGGGACGTCGAAGATAATACCCCATTCAACGATAAATGACTGACGGGCGGGAACTTTCCCGCCCGTATTTTTTTATCTTATGTGAACCTTACCCATACGGGCAAGAACCATCCATCACCACTAACAACCCTAGTCATGAAAGAAATTCGCAAAGAGGATATCAGCCAGGAAGTATTTGACCTGTATGATGAATACGCCCACAATCGTCTCAGTCGCAAAGAATTCATCGAAAAACTTTCCGTCTATGCCGTAGGTGGCCTGACGATCCCCGCGCTCCTGAGGTACATCATGCCGGATTACGATTCCCGGATTCAGGTCAAGGCAGATGATCCCCGTATTTCCTCGGACTACGTCCTGTACAATTCTCCAAAGGGTGGGGGAGAGATTCGGGGACTGCTCTCCACCCCTGCAGAATTTGAGGGGAAGCTTCCCGGCATCGTGGTGGTGCATGAGAACCGCGGTCTGAACCCACACATTGAGGATGTGGGACGCCGGGCTGGCATGGCCGGTTTTATATCTCTGGCCCCAGATGCCCTTTGGCCTTTGGGCGGCTATCCGGGAACCGATGATGAAGGGCGGACCATGCAACGAAAGCGAGACCGCAAGGAAATGCTACAAGACTTCATTGCTGCTTTTGAGTACTTAAAGACCCATCCCAAGTGTAGCGGAAAGGTAGGCGTAGTCGGCTTCTGTTTTGGGGGCTGGATTTCCAATATGATGGCCGTCATCTGTGAAGATCTGAGCGCTTCTGTTCCTTTTTATGGAAGACAGCCCACGGCTGAGCAAGTTCCCGCCATACAGGCCCCTTTGATGCTTCATTTTGGAGAGCTGGACAAAAGGGTCAATGAAGGTTGGCCAGCCTATGAGGCAGCCCTCAAAGCCAATGATAAAGAATATCAGGCTTTTATGTATGAAAAAGCCAATCATGGCTTTCATAACGATACCACGCCCCGCTACGACGAGGCTGCTGCCAAGCTAGCCTGGCAGCGAACCATCGATTTCTTTAGCGAAAAACTAAAGGCTTAGGTTTTCTAAAGCCTGCGCAATATCCCGCTGTATGTCATCAATATGCTCCAGGCCTACGGAGATCCGTAGCAGGCCTGGCGTTATGCCGACGGCCAGTCGGTCTTCCTCCGATAGCTTGGCATGGGTAGAAGAGGCCGGATGCGTTACAATGGTCCGGCTATCTCCTAGATTAGAAGTCAGGGAGGAAAGCTGGATGTGATCCAGAAAGGCTCTTCCCTGAGCCAGGCCACCCGTGAGCTCACAGGAGACAATGCCGCCTCCCGCCTTCATTTGCTTTTTGGCGATGGCGTACTGTGGATGGGAAGGGAGAAAAGGATACTTCACCCGATTGATGTCAGGATGATCCTCCAGCCATCTGGCCAACTTCAGGGCATTTTCGGTATGCCGATCCATGCGAATAGCCAGGGTTTCCAGACTTTTAGAGAGTATCCAGGCGTTAAACGGAGAAAGGGCTGGTCCGGTAGCTCGGGCAAAATTCCTTACTTCGGTGATCAGTTCGGTTTTACCCACGACCATCCCTCCCAACACCCTTCCTTGTCCATCAATATATTTGGTGGCGGAGTGCAGGACCAGGTCTGCCCCGAAACGGATAGGTTGCTGGAGATATGGAGTGGCGAAGCAATTGTCTACCACCAGCAAGAGCAGATGCTCCCGGGCAAATTGGCCCAGCCATTCCAGATCAATGAGGTCAATCCCTGGGTTGGAAGGCGTTTCAACAAAGATCAGTTTGGTTTGAGGGGTCAGGGCCCTGGCCCATTCGGCAGGCCCATGCACGTCTACGTAGGTATGAGAAATCTGCCAGCGCGGCAGCCATTTGGTAAGAATAGAATGCGTAGAGCCGAATAAAGATCGACTGGCCAGGATATGGTCCCCCGCCTTGAGGAGAGCGGCCAGCGCGGTAAAGATGGCCGACATGCCGGTAGCGGTGGCAAAGCCATCTTCTGCCCCTTCTAACAGGCACATTTTGTCAATAAACTCCTGGGTATTGGGATTGGTAAAACGGCTGTAAATATTGCCGGGATCTTCTCCGGCGAACCGGGCGCGCATCTGCTCAGCATCCTCAAAAGTAAAGCTCGAGGTGAGGAACAAGGGGGTAGAATGTTCCTGATGCTGGGTTTGTTCGACCTGGGTACGGATGGCCCTGGTCTCAAATTTTTGCTGTGGATTCATGATTAAGCAGGCGTAATGTCGAAGGAAGAAGTAATGTCAACGGTGCCTTTCAGCATCAGGGCCACCGAACAATATTTCTCCAAACTTAGGTCGATGGCTCTTTCGGCTTGTTGTGGGGAGATGTCGCCCTGGAAGTGAAAAGCGATATGGATGCTTTTGAAGGTTCGGGGGACGCGGTCCTCATATCGCTCTCCTGTCACAACAATGTTGAGATCGGCTACGGTTAGCTTTTGTTTTCTGAGGATCATGACCACATCAATGGCGCTACATCCGCCTACGGCCGCCAGCACAGCCTGCATGGGACGAAACCCCACGCCTGTACCGCCAATTTCCTCACTGGCTCCCAGAGCGATATGATCTTCTGTTTCATTAAAAGCATCAAAGGCAAAGATGTTACCGGGCTGTTTGAGTTCAACGCGCATATATCAAGGATTGAATGAGTATGAAAAATGGATGAATGACTTTCTGCTCCAGCCCGTAGGGCCGGGAATGGAAAGCGGATAAGTTCGATGATTAGAAACTGCATAAAGCATGGATTCAACGTTTATATTTCCCTTATCGGGCAGGAATTGGCACCACTCCTAAGGAAGGTTGCCAGAGGGTCGTTGAGCCTGATCTCTCGCCTCGTTCTGTATAAAGTGTCAACCCATCGGGGATGAGACAGTGTAAAGCAATAGCCTAAGCTGCGATTATCCAAATTTTCTGGGCTAATTATGTTAGAAGTGGCCAAAATAAGCCCTCAGGCTTGGGCAAAAGTAAAGCAGCCGACAAGCCGGGAGCCCTGAACCAATCTGGCAATTCGAACATAGGGCCCATCGAAGGGGTTATGATAAAAATCAAGGCTTAAATGACGAGAAAACGCGTTGACTTGATTAATTTTGGGAAAACACTAATATGAAAAATATCCTCATAGTAACACTGGTAATGTTTGGGTTCGGCCTTTTTAGCTGCGAAGACCCTATTGCTGTCATGGATAAGCAAATGATGGAATTGCATAATGAAGACATGGCACAGATGATGGAAATGAATAAACTCATCGAACAATTAGAAAGCTGGCAAGGAGAGTTGACGGCAGATTCCACCGAAGCCGGGATGGCCCAGAAAGAAAATCTGACTGCGGCGCTAGCGGGCTTAAATCAAGCGAATGATGACATGCGTACCTGGATGAAAGACGTTAACGGATATAAGGAGAAGATGGCAGAAATGTCTAAGGACGATGCCCTTAGCTACCTTACGGAGAAGTTTGATGCGATGAAGGAGGTCCATGAAGCGATGGGAAGCAGCATGGCAACCGCCAAGGAGGTTTTAGGTTCTAAAGGCCAATAGATGAGATATATTACCATTCTGCTAATGGGGCTCGGCTTTGGCGGCCTGAGTTGGGGCTGTGAGCAGGAGCCTTTACCCATTCTCGGTCAGAAAACCCCCTCCGGAGAGGCTTATACGATTCCTGGCTTTTCTTTTATGAATCAGAATGGCCAGCTGATTACCGATCAGTATTTTGCAGGGAAAATCTATGTGGCTGACTTTTTCTTCACCAGCTGCCCGGATATCTGCCCCAGAATGAGTAAGCAAATGAAGCGACTCCATGACGCGTTTATGGAGGTCGATGAAGTAGTGATGATTTCCCATAGCCTGGACGCCCGTCATGATAGCGTGCCGGTACTGAAAGCCTATGCGGATGGTTTGGGAATTAATGCTGATAAATGGCAGCTGGTCACGACGCCCGATCCGGATTATGTATACCAAACCTGTTTCAATTACCTCCTGAGTGCCGGACCAGATGAAAGCCTGGCCGGAGGCATTTTTCACAGCGGTAAATTCGTACTAGTTGACAAGCAGAAACGGATCCGTGGCTTCTATGAGGGGACAGAGCCTGATGAGGTGGACAAACTGATGAAAGATATAAAGTGGCTGCTCAATGAACCAGAAACCGCCATATAAACGTTGGATTTGGTTTGTATGGCCGCTGGTGGTTTTGCTTGGACTGTTCCTTTGGCAAAATTTTCAAGGAGGAGGGACGGCAGCCGGGGCCGCCATTTATACCCGAAATTGTGCCAGCTGTCATATGGATGATGGAACGGGACTGGGCAACTTGATTCCTGCGCTCCCGGGGAGCGCCATGCTTAAGGGACCTTTGGAGGAGCTGACGTGCCTGATCCGATACGGCAGTACGGCTATGCAGGCCGATTCAACAGTCAATGTACCTCCAGCCCAAGTCATGCCGCCCAATCCGAAACTCCAGCCTCAACAGCTGGTTCAATTGATAAATTTTTTAAGAAAAACCTGGAGCCAGGAAAGCCCTTCAGTAGGCTTGGAGGAAGTCGAGCTAAGTCTCGAAGCCTGTCCGGACTCACCTGCTCCCAACTAACCCGATTATTTATGAGTACCTACTCCTCGTTCAAATTGGAGGTCGAAAACTACATCGCTCACCTTAGTTTCAACCGTCCGGAAAAAGCCAATTCTCTCACCAAGGAATCCTGGGCGGAAATGAAAGATGCCTTTGAATCTTTCAGTCTGCGCGAGGACGTTCGGGTGGTGGTACTGAGTGGAGAAGGCAAGCATTTTTGTGCGGGCATTGACCTGGGTTACCTGATGGAGGTTGGCCAGTTGACCCAGACCAACTGCGAAGGCAGAAAACGCGAAAAGCTCTTCCATCACATCTTATACCTTCAGGATACCGTTTCTGCTATTGCCAGATGTACCAAACCTGTGCTGGCCGCTATTCATCGGGGCTGCATTGGTGGCGCCTTGGATATCATATCAGCCTGCGACATGCGCTATGCTTCCGAGGACGCCTACATCGTCCTGAAGGAAATAGACATGGGCATGGTGGCTGACTTAGGGACCCTGCAGCGACTCCCCAAACTGATTCCTGACGGGGTGGCCCGGGAAATGGCCTTTACCGGCCGCAAAATGCCCGCTCAGGAAGCCCTGCAAAGGGGACTGGTAAACAGTGTTTCTGCTGATAAAGCCGCCATGATGGATGAGGTGATGGGGATTGCGGCCCAGATCGCCGCCAAATCGCCGCTGTCTGTCCGTGGCACCAAAGAAATGATGAACTACAGCAGAGATCATTCTGTGGAGGAGGGCCTCAGGTATATGGCTTCCTGGAATGCTGCCATGTTGATGTCCAATGATATTCAGACGGCGATGCAAGCTCAGATGAGTAAGCAGAATCCAGTCTTTCAGGATTAAATAAAAAAGCCCGGCTAGTCAGCCGGGCTTTTTTTTATCTTCTGGAGTAGGTTCGACACCCTCCGTTTACAAATAATTCCCTCACCTCCCGCTTATTCTGAAGGATCATATAGAAATCCTCCAGATATTGCTCCATGTGGCCGCGATGCCGCTTGGATAAGTAGGGATCATTTTTCACCAGGTTTATCATGGTCTCCTCTTTCTCCTGGAATAAAGCCACCGCAGCATCGACTTCCTCTTGCTTCCGGCAATACCCACGATACACTCTTTCGGTAACTTTTTCGATTCCCAGGTCAGGGTGCGGGACTGCATAGCTGGTATTGACCAGTCCGCTGTAGTCAAAATCGTAAGGCACCACGAAATACTGGGCTGCTTTGAGATTTTTGGATTGGACCAGCTTGACATTGTGCATGTTGCCCAGGGCATAATCCGTATTGCCAATCATGTATTCGAAAATGTAGATCAGGGTCATTTGATCCCGGTCCACATATCGGTCGCCCGTTTTCTCTACACTGAGCTTTATACATTCGTTTCTTTCTGCTACATCGTCTACATCTTCGATCACAAATCCATAACGGGTAAAGGGTTTCTTTTTGACCCGGGAATCAATGTAAGTAATCTCCAGCAGCCTCACCTTAAAGCT
>JBCBGC010000124.1:0-25857 GCA_038527215.1 Bacteroidota bacterium | reverse complement strand
GGGACGGATTAAACCTTCTTTACTCTCTAAAGACTCTGCTTCATTCAGGATCTTTTGCAAAATCTTATCTCCTAACTTCAGGCCCGAATTTTTAAAAAAATTCTCTGAGTCTCTTCTTCCGAAAGAACCTACAATTCGCCAATTCTTATCCGGTCGAAGCTCAGAAAGATCACACTTCAGCAATTGAGCAGTATAATCAGATCTAAAAACCAAAAGTAAAGACAAGCCTCTAATAGGATTTTTTTCTAAGGAACGTACTAACTCCTCAAATTCTTCCCGTTTTTTTTCATCATGAAGTATCAAAAATTCTTCAAACTGATCAAAGACAAATAATAAACGTCCATTTGGGCTAGACTGTTGGACCATAGCCAATTCAAGTAATTTTCGTACCGGTAAGTCTTCATTAGTTCCAGAATCTGGGATCAATTGACTTGATAGCAGACTGTTTTTTAAGGCTTTAATGGGATCTCGGTACCCTCGAATAGTTAGTACTTGATAAGGTTTCTTTGTCTCATAGAGTTTTGGAATAACATAACCGTTTAAAAGAGAAGATTTTCCTGTCCCTGATTCTCCGCTTAAATATAAAATAGAGTTCTCATTCTCAAGTAACCAATCTAATATAGCTACATGAGCTCCATCTGAACGCTTAAATGTTCTGATATCTCTTGTTTCATAAGGAGTAAGCCTAAAATATCCAGGAGGAGGAATAGTATCATCAATCGCATTTTCCCTGAGTTTTTTTGTTTTTCGAGATTTTAACCAGCTTGGAAGCGTATCAGTAAGTAAAACCAGAAATAAAGGAATAATCGCTAATAATCCTGCCTCAATATTTCCAAACCCAAACTTTTCTTCTAGAAGGTAATACCCCCCCACCAATGCTGTTAGGCCTGTCAGATATAATGTAATTCGGCCTACGATCGAAATGGTGCGTTTGAGCGTATGGTCGATGATAGTATTTGATGAATCTTTTACTTCGGTTTCGGTTGTCATAGCGTGGCTAAGAATGAGCAGTGTTACTTTATCAGTACGAATAATTTACATAAAAGAAATAGACATGTGTGAATTATAGAATGAAAAATGGTTAAACAACTTGATACTTATTGAAATCTGCATGATTTACCCTTAGAAACACCTATGACGATCTCTAGTGTTGGTTAAAAGGCTTATTTGATTTTTTTTCATGTCTCTATGCCTACCACCAAACTGATCTTTCAGGTTTTTCCAGGCTATAAACTAGGGCATTTAAGGATTGAGCCTGCGAAATCTCTTTGCAAGCCGTAAATATATTTACCTATACCAGAAAGGGTCAGGAAATTTCCTGACCCTTTTTTTATAACGCCGGGAAGAGATAGACCCTTCCTGGCAGTTCGGCCTAGTCCCAGCGCTTTTTCAAGGGACGAGGCAGTACTTCTACTTCGTACAAACCTGGCAACAACTTGTAAGGTGGGTGTCCAGGCAGCACCAACTCTGCTCCTGCTGCGGCTTTGAGCTTGATGCGCTTGAAGAACATATAGAGGTAAAATGGCGCCTCCAGTTCTACATGGCGAAATAGCAGGCCAGCTTTGGAAACTTCCTCCAAAGGTACAGCAGGCTCCTTCACTTCCAGGTCCAGTAAGTAAACCCGGACCATCCGATTTCCGAAGTACAGATACTTGCACCGGGGCTTGAGCTTCCAATGCTCAGCCTCGAAGAGGTAAGACTCCGCTACCGCTTCCTTGTCTGCCTTTTTGACTTCAGGCAGGGCCAGGGAGGGCTCGACAAAATGCAGTCGAGGGGATAAGGGCAAATGTTTGCGTAAGCTAGAGAATAACATGGTTGTATCGTTAATATGCCTGCTTACACAAAGAGGGGCAGTCTATGGAACGTAGTAGATGAAAATTGGTTGCAACAACAAGGAATTCCCTCAAAACGAGGGCAACTTCCTGAGGGCCTGCCTGCTAGGGCTGTCCCAGGCTGAGGGTGGGATCAACCTATTTTGCGCAACTTTTTGGCTCACCCTCCGTACATTATTTAGAAGATTGTCTAATTATCTAAATTTCTAATGAATCAGGTGATCAAAGCCCTTAATGACCCTACCCGCCGGAAAATCCTGGAGATGCTCCGTAAGCGGGATCTTACAGCCGGGGAAATCGCGGAGGCGTTTGACATGAAAAAGCCTAGCATTTCCCACCACTTGGATCAGTTGAAACAGGCTGATCTGGTGATCGCTGTCAAGCGGGGTCAGTTTGTGCATTACTCTCTGCACACCACGGTGTTGGACGAGTTAATGAAATGGATTTTGGACTTAAAATCACCCGATCAGGAAACCTAGGTCATCACATTTTTCATCTGTAACACATTTATTCACGACTAAATATTCATCCCATGAGAAACATGAATTGGCTTAAAAGAAACGGTTTGATTCTGGCCTTGATGCTGGTTCCGGCTTTGGTCATCCTTTTGTTGTGGGATCGCTTCCCCGCAGAAGTTCCCATTCACTGGAACCTAAAAGGGGAAATAGATGGCTATGCGCCTAAATTCCCTGGACTCTGGTACGGCCCTTTGGCCATGCTTGTAATTAATGTGATCTTCTGGTTGATCCCAGTGCTCGATCCTAAAAAGAATACGGATAGCTTTCAGAAAACTCTGAATCGCATTCAGGTCATTTTCAACGTGTTTTTCGTAGGCATCATGATCATTACCGCTGCGGTAGCCCTGGGCTATGAAGTGGCGGTGGATCGCTGGGTCATCAATGGCGTATTGCTCCTCTTTGCTTTGTTGGGGAACTATATGGGGAAAATTCGTCCCAATTACTTCATGGGCATTCGGACCCCCTGGACCCTGGAAAGCGAGGACAACTGGGTAAAGACGCATCGTATGGCCGCCAAACTATGGGTGGGAGGCGCCATCGTGCTCATGATTATCAACATGTTCGTAAGTCCAGATATCTTCTGGCCGATCATGATGGCTGGCGTTCTGGTCATGGTCCTGATCCCAGCAGGATATTCTCTGTATTTGTACAAAAATCCCAGCTAGGGAATCCTCCAATAGCTACCGGGGCAGCCTTCAGGGTCTGCCCCTTTTTTATGGACAAATCCGGAAAAAACTTCGTCCTGGGCTTACCGAGACTTTTATCCCCACATACTCAAGACCGAGGGGGAAGGCTGGTTATAACTTTCGGCCAGGTATTCGGCAAAGGCTTCCCAATAATTCTTTTGGAACCAGGCTTCGTCTATGCCCCCGATGAAATGAAACAAGCTGCCCATAGAGGCCAGGCTAAACAAATGGCCGATCTCATGACGCAGTAAATGCTCCCAACCAGGATTGATGAAAATAAAATTGCCCATGTTCAATCCCGAGAAGCCTTTGAAGGGGCGAATCAAGCCCCCGTAGAGGGTGAAGGTACAGCTCGACAAATCAATGTAGAGGCGAATCCTCAGGGCCTGGAACAAAGGATGGAGGTATCCCAAGGGTGCGAACATCACATTGACCAGGAAAATGAATAAGCCAGGTAGATTGACTAAGCAGGACATGGGCAAAAACCAATTGGTCCAGCCCAGCAAGCTTTGATAAGCCGGCTTACGAGAGACCCACAGCCAGGCCGAAGGCATGAGCAGCAGGACTGCCATGGTGGCCAATAAGCGGGAATCTGTCAGGGCAAATAAAAGCATGGCATTCATGCCGGCATTGAGGCCGATCAGGGCGCCGCGCATCCATTCTCCCCGGTTGGTTTTCTGATAGTGGCTGGCCAGCGCGTACAATAGCACAGAATGCCCGATCAGAATGGTGGAAAGGACAAAATAGCCCCAGACAGGGGCAAAAAGCCCGAATAAATAGTAAAAGGTGGTAGAAGCCAGGGAAAAAATCGCCCCCCAGGTACTGAGGGTAACAGATGTGCGCTTTCCCATAGGTTAACAGCAGGGCCCTATGCCCCACAAAATTATGTATGCAATCTTTTGCCGTATTGTTCTTCGTAATATGCTCGATAACTCCCATCCTGGACCCGGCTCACCCAATCCTGATGGCTTAAATACCAGTCAATCGTAAGTTCTAAACCTTCCTCAAACTGAAGGCTCGGTTTCCAGCCCAATTCGTCTTGCAGCTTTTGCGCATCTATGGCGTAGCGGGCATCATGGCCCGGACGATCTTTGACGAACTGTATGAGCTTTCTGGAACTGCCTTTTGCTCGGCCCAGTCTGTCATCCATGCGATCACACAGTAAATGAATCAACTCCAGGTTGGTCCACTCATTATGTCCCCCGATGTTGTAAGTCTCCCCTACCCGACCCTGGTGAAAGATCACGTCAATGGCCGTGCAATGATCCTTTACCCACAACCAGTCCCGAATATTTTCTCCTTTGCCGTAAACGGGCAGAGATTTTTCCGCCACAATGTTCGAAATGAAGAGCGGCAGCAGCTTTTCCGGGAACTGATAGGGTCCGTAATTATTGGAGCAGTTGCTGACCACATAGGGTAAGCCATAGGTATTGCCATAAGCTCTGACAAAGTGGTCGGAGCTGGCTTTGGAGGCCGAATAAGGGCTTTGTGGATCGTAGGAAGTGGTTTCGGTAAAATATCCACCATCGTGCAAAGACCCGTACACCTCATCCGTGGAAACGTGGTAAAATAAATGCTCTCCTTCGCTGCCCCATTGCTCCTTGGCTATGTTCAGGAGGGTAACCGTACCGATCACATTGGTCCGGACGAACTCCATAGGGTTCAAAATACTGCGGTCCACATGGGACTCAGCCGCTAAATGGATCACGTGGGTAATGCCATGTTCGGTGAAAACCTGCCGGATCGCTTCTGCATCAGCAATATCAGCTTTGACAAAGCGATAGTTGGCGGCCTTTTCCACTGCTTTGAGGTTCTCCAGGTTCCCGGCATAGGTCAGTAAATCCACATTGACAAAGAGGTCATCTGGATATTTTTGGACAAAATGCTGAACCAAGTGTGAACCAATAAAACCAGCCCCTCCGGTGATCAAGATATGCTTCGGCATGAGTTGTTATTTCGATGAGTATGATAGTATTTCTTCTGGACAATTTGAGCATATTTTCCCTTGAGTTTACACCTCGTAAGGAAAAGGGTTCAATTTAAAAAAAAGACTGGCCCCGTGAGGACGGAGGCCAGTCTTTTCTCTTTGCAGAGTGCTACGTTTGCGCTATCGTCTTAGGGCTAAAATCGTCAAATCTAGTTGCCAGAGCCCCCATCAGGACGCGGACGACGGCCGCCTTCTTGTCTTCCTCCTCTACGTCCACGTTGCTCGCGCCATTCTTTCATCGCCGCTTCATACTTGGTCCACTGCTCCTCAGACAAAATTTTCTGGAGTTTTTCGTTGGTCTGTTCGCGAACCTTACCCATTTCTTCCCGCATATATTCCCAGTCTCCTTCAGCCACATCGCGGATTTCATCAATCTCATCCAGCTGAGCCATAAAGAGTTTACGAACCTTTTTTTCTTGTTTTTCATCCAGTCCCACAGCTTCTTTCAAGCGATCTACCTGGCGATTCACCATTTTTTCCGGATCAAAATCCTGACCGCCCATCCGGCCCTGACCTCCTCCTGGACGCTGCGCCTGGAGAGAAAATACCATGCTCAGGATCACACCGAGAATGAGAAAAGATTTGCTATTCATGTTATTCGATTTAAAAGATGTTTGTTGTCTCTTAGACTCCAAAATACGCCGAAGGATTCCTCTTCCCTCATTTTTTAAGGTTTTTTAACCTTATTTTGCGCGTAACAACCTGACAGTTAAAGCATTTCCAACTTCGGTGTAGGCCAACCAAAGTCCCGTTGCGTTCGCCCGCAGGATAGGAAATCCGCTTTTTCTGCCCGGATCCATCTCCACCACTTCCTGCACCGGCCCGTAAGCTTCCCCCTCTGAGAACCCCTGTAGGTAGACCGCCGCTCCTTCAGCTTTTCTGGCCAGCCAACTCACCCAGGCCTGCTCCTGCTGCCATACCACCCCTACCCGGCCGATGGCTTTCTCTTCATCCAACACGATGGGGTCGCCAAATGTTATGCCCCCATCTCGCGAAAAAGCGACCTTCACCCGGGCAATGTTCTCGGCCTGCGTAAACCAGGCTACGACCACTTCGTCTCCCTTGCTGGCTACCGCGGGCCCATTTACCGGACAGCCATTGATCATCCACTGATCCCTGGCGACCGGCGCTGGTTCGGTCCAGGAGGTTCCATCATAGGCTACCCGATAGACATCCCGAATCTCATCCTCAGAACGATCCCGATAGACGATGACCGCACCTTTTTCTGTCGCGACAGCGCCTGTCTGGCAGCAATCACAAATCCGCGGATCCAACAGGGTGTCTGCTGAAAGTTCTGCTTCGGTGACAAAATGCGCCGTGCGCAGACTCATGGCTTTCTGATCTCCGGCATATTCACGCCCGTCCAACCAGACCATGGCTGGACGCCCTTGCAGGGAAAAGAAGCTATTAAACCCATGTTCCGTCTCGGTTTTTTGTTCGTGCGGGGAGCCCAAAAGGGTCCAGGCAGCCTGTCCTGCTTTTTGCAGGGCGACCTTCACCCCATAGGCGTAGGTTCCCGAGCCATTTTTCTCCAACCAGTGGAGATAAGTCTGTCCTTGATCTGCTTGAAAAATGCGAGGAAAATCCGCCCAATTAATGAACATACGGTCCCCTTCAGCGACTTTCTCAGCTTGGCCTCCTTGCTCCAGGAAAAATATGCGACCGAGGGTATCGTTCTCCATGCTGGTGAAGCTCATTTTCCACCCGTCATCTCCTATCCAAAGATCCGGATAGCGGCTATCTTCCGGAAGGCTGAGGGGTACCGCTTCCCAGGTCCAAGGTCGGGAAGGAGGAGCCTCTTGGGTGCCACATCCCACCCCAAAAAACCCTATTCCACTCAGCATCAGACAGAAGGAGAAAAAAAGCGTGCGTTTCATGCGTACAAGTTAAGCAGGAAAATTTTGATAGAAGAATTTCCAGAGCGGTAAGTCAAGCAATGATATTTTTTTTCATTCACCCTTTTCCTCCCCTAAATTCGCAGCATGGAAAAACCATTCTACGCAGGCAAAAAACTCGGCATCCTGGGCGGTGGGCAATTGGGCCGTATGCTCATTCAGGCGGCCATAGACTATGACGTCCATATCAGTATTCTGGACCCCAATCCTCAGGCCCCTTGTCATGCCTATGCGCATACCTTCACCACGGGATCCCTGACGGACTACGATACCGTCATGGCCTTTGGGGCGGACTTAGACCTGCTGACGATTGAGATTGAAAATGTGAATACCGAAGCCCTGGAGGCGCTTCAGGCACAGGGTAAGGAGGTGTTCCCCGATCCGAAAACCGTGCGCATGATTCAGGATAAGCGGGAACAAAAGCAGTTTTATGCCCGCCATGATTTACCGACCTCTCCTTTTGTCCTGACCGATAATCGGGCCGCGGTGCTGGCGGAAAAAGCCCGTATGCCCCTGGTGCAAAAACTGGGAAAGGCCGGATATGATGGTCGAGGAGTCAAGGTCTTAAAAAATGAGGCAGATTTGGCGGAAGCCTTTGATGCGCCCAGCCTGCTGGAAGATTTCGTGCCCTTTGAAAAGGAAATCGCGGTCATCGTAGCCAGAAACCCCCAGGGAGAAACGGCGGTATTCCCTACCGTAGAAATGGTGTTTGATCCGGTATTGAACCTGGTGGATTACCTCTTTGCCCCGGCACAACTGAGCCAGGCTCAAGTCGAGGCTGCCACCGCTATCGCCCTCCGGTTGGTGGATAAGCTGGACTATGTAGGCCTGCTTGCCGTAGAAATGTTTGCCTTAAAGGATGGGCAAATCTGGATCAATGAAATCGCGCCCCGGCCCCATAATTCCGGACATTTTTCCATCAAGGCTTGTGGCACTTCCCAATACGAACAGCACCTCAGGGCGATCCTGGGCCTGCCCATGGGAGATACCCGCCTGCTTTCTCCGGCGGCCATGGTCAACTTACTAGGGGCACCGGATCATCGGGGACCCGCCAGGTATGAAGGCATAGAGGATATTCTCGCCATCCCCGGTGTCTACCCTCATCTCTATGGGAAGTCCGAAACGAAACCAGGTCGAAAAATGGGCCATGTAACCATTTTGGGAGAAGATTTGCCTGCTCTCACCCAAAAGATTGAGCAAGTAAAGAGCAGCATTCAGGTCAAAAGCCTTCCTGCTGCTCCGTAAATATTGTTTAGTCTGAGATCTTATTCCTCTTTCACCCGGAACAATACTTTGAACAAGGCCGGTACGAAAAAGAGCAAGATAATGGTGGCAAAAAAGAGCCCGAAAATGATGGCTATGGCCATGGGTCTCCACATATCTCCTCCACCAATCCACAAGGGGATCATGCCAAATGAAGTGGTAAAGGTGGTCAGCAAGATAGGTTTCAACCGATTGTTGGCGGCTTTCACGATGGCCTGATAGGGCGTTTTACCAAATAGTTCTATTTCGCTGTTGATCTTGTCCAGCAAAACGATGCCATCATTGATGATGATCCCGGCCAGGGCAATGATGCCCAGGAAGCCAGTAAAACTGAAAACACTGCCCGTTACCAACAGTCCTCCTACTACCCCAACCAGGCCCAGCGGAATGGTGCTCAGGATAATGGCCGTTTTGCGGAAGGAATTGAACTGAATCACCAGCAAGAGGGTCATGATAAAAATAGAAATAGGCAATTGAGCGATTACCGCACCCATCGCATCTCCGCTGCTTTCTGATTCTCCCCCTAGTTCAAACTGATAGCCGGGTTTCCATACCGTCTGTTGCTGTTCTTCCAGCCAGGGTACCAGTTCGTCCGTGACATCGGAGGCCGTTACGCCTTCGGCCAGATCTGCCTCCACCGTCAGGGTTCTCCGCAGGTCCCGGCGCAGGATTTTGGCATATTGCCATTCAGGAATAATGGTGGCCACCTGAGACAGGGGCACATTCCTTCCTGAACCCTGGGCATAAACATTCATAGACTCCACATCCTGATAGGTGAGGTTTATGTTCTCATTCCCTTTCATGACGATGGGGATGGTATTTTCTCGCTCGCGATATTCTCCGATGGACTGTCCGGAAAGTACCGTGGTAAGGGATTGGGCAATGTCCTGGTTGGTCAAGCCTGAAAAACTCAGTTTTACCGGGTCAATCTGGATGAAAAACTTTTTCATCTTAGGCCCCCAGTTATCATCGATGTTTTTGGCGCCTCGAATGCTGTATAATTTGGTTTTTACCGCTTCAGAAATGCGATAGAGCTCATCGGGTTCGCTCCCGGATAGCCGCACCTGAATGGGAACACTGGCGCCTCCCCCAGAGACCAGCATTTTTACGGATACCTGGGCATCCGGAAGATGCTCCGCACAGTATCGGTCCAGTTGGTCCATCACCCAACGATTGTCCTGAAAATCAGAAGTATTGACGATCATGTAGGCATAAGCCGAGTTTGCTTCCCCGGCATTATAGCCCTGGTCGAAGGAATTCGGTCCTTCTCCAATGTAGGAGGACCAATCTACCACGCCTTTTTCTTTTCCTTGCTGGGTCCACAGGCTATCGCTGATAAAGTCTTCGATCATGCGGACCTGAGCCTGGGTTTGCTCGATTTTGGTGCCGAGGGGAAGGTTCATTTCCAGGGTTACCAGGGCCCGGTCACTGTCCGGCATGAACACAAAGGGAATCCGGGTAAAACCAATCAGCGCCAGCACAAACAAGCCAAAAATGCCTCCCAGGATAAGGTATGGTCGTTTGAGGGTAATGCTCAACCAGCGATTGTAAGGGGCTACCAGTCCGTCAATAAAACTTTTTTCCTCTCCATGTTGCTGTCCCTTCTTCACTTTTAGGAGCGCCACGCCCAATAAAGGGATGACCGTAAAAGCCATCACCCAGGAAGAGAGCAAGGCCATGGTGATCACCAGGAATAAGTTCCCCATGATTTCTCCCAGGACAGATTGAGCAAGGTAAAAAGCCAGGAAGGCGGCGGAAGTGGTAAGGGAAGATATGAGCAGTGGGACTAAAAACTCTTTACAGCTGTTGACAGCAGCCTCAAAGGCGGTTTCTCCTTCTTCCATTCTTTCCAGCAGCGACTCCACCATGACAATGCCGTTGTCGACGAGCAGCCCCAGCGCCATGATCAGGGCGGCCAGGGAGACCTGATTGAGGCCTACCTCAAACACACTCATGAGCAAGAGGGTGGCAATGATGGCCGCAGGAATGATGGAGGCCACGACCAGCCCCGCCCGTAAGCCCAAGAAGGCCAGGACGACCAGCAGGACGATGACTACACTTTGTAAAACATTACTGACAAAATCATTAATGCTTTTCTCTACCTCATAATCCTGAGAGGCAATGCGAATCGCCTCCATGCCCACAGGCAGGGTTTGGTTCACTTCCGCGACCAATCGATCCACTTCCTCTCCCAACTTGATGATATTGGCCCCTTCTTTTAAGGAGACATAAAGGGCCAGGGCTTCTTCCCCATTGATTTTGACGATGGCCTTCCGGGGGGTAATATAGTCCCGATAAATGCGGGTGATTTCCCCCAGCGGAATGGTATTCCCGGTATTGCCTACATTGATCAGGAGGTTCTTGAGTTCATCAATGCTTTCCAGGTTCCCAGAGGCCTCCATAACAATTCTTTCGTCCTCCAATCCAACTTCTCCCGCTGGAATGATGATATTGGTCGCGCTGATGGCGCTACGCAATTGGTTGGAACTTAGGCCTATACTGGCCAGCTCCGCATCATCGTACTCAATGAAGACACGCTCCTCAATGATGCCGCCAATTTCGACCTTGGATGCATCATCCAGGGCAATCAGTTGGTCTCGCAGAGTCTCTGCGTAGGTCTCCTGTTCCCGGTAACTAAATCCATCGGCTGTCAAGCCTACAAAAATCCCGTACACCACCCCGATATCATCATCCTTGACATCCGGTCCCTGAATACCTTCGGGCAAGCTAGGCTTGAGGGCTTCTACTTTTCTTCTGATGCGGTCCCAGATGGCTTGCAGGTCTTTAGCCGGAACATCATCATTTAGGCTTACTGACACCACGGACAGACCGGTCCGGGAAGTACTACTGATATATTTGGCTTCAGGAATTTCCTGGGCGACTTTTTCAATCGGATCAGAAATGAGGGCCTCCATGCGTTCCGGGCTGGCCCCGCTGAAATTGGTAACGATAGTGGCTATCCGCAACGTAAAGGGCGGCATGCTATCGCGGGGCAGGCCCTGATAAGAAAGCAGGCCAAAAGCGATCACCACCAGCAGCGCCATGTAGGTGACGCGGTTCCTTTTAAGGGCAAAATGAGTCAGGTTCATGAAGGCTTGCTTAGTTTTCCAATAATGTTACCCGTCGGTCATCATATAAGGAACGGAGACCTGCTGTAGCGACCAGTTCTCCCTCTTCCAGGCCTGAAATAATCAGAAACCCATGGTCCCCCAAGGCTCCGATTTCGATATGGCGCTTGCGCGTGAGATAAGTCTCGGTTTCTTCTTTTTCCAGGATAAACACAAAGTTCCCGGTAGCATCTTCCCCTACCGCCTTGACCGGCACAAATAGCTGATTGGAAGCATTGGGGTTTCCGAAGGTAAAGGAAGTCTTTGCCGGCATGCCAGGACGAATATCTGCCAGCCCATCTGGAAGTTTGACGATGACCGGATAGGTCGTGGAATTGGAGGAAGAAAACCCTACTTCGGTTACCGTTCCAGGGATTTGCTCCTCGCCAACCGTAACAGAGACGGTATCCCCGTTTTCAAGCCGGGTGATATAGGCCTGAGGTACGCCTACATTGACTTCCATACCGCCACCTGCGGAACTCAGCACTATGATCGGACTTCCCGCCTGGGCAAATTCATTGACTTCTGCGTTGACGGCCGTTACCACCCCATCGGTGGAAGCTAAGATGCGGGCGTAGGCAAACTGAGAGGCCTGTAAGTCCATGGCCTTTTTGGCGGTTTGATAGTTGGATTGCGTGCTGGCGAAATTATTCTTGGCTTGTTCGTAGTCGCTCAAAGAAGCACTGTTGGCCTGGTATAGTTGCTTGGTCCTTTCCAGATTAGACTTCGCCGTCTCCAGGGCAATCTTGGCACTGGCGACGGAAGCCTTGGCCTGTTCATAGCTCAAGGACAAATCCCGCTGGTCCAACTGGGCCAATAAAGCACCCTTGCGTACCCGGGAGCCTACTTTTACGGAGAGTTTGACGATCAATCCGCTGGCCCGGAAACTCAAATTAGTTTCCTCCCCTGATCGGGTGGTGCCGTTGAAACTTCTAACCTGTAAGCCCCCTTCCTGAGAGATGGAGGCGTATTTAACGGGTTTGATGACTTCTTCGACCTGGGAGGTATCATTCCCTCCTCCACAACCGTAGCCAAAGAGTAATCCGATGAGTAAAAAATAGCGTGGAAGTCTGGTCATGGGTTTATTCTTTATTCAGCAAAAAATATTCTTTCAATCGCGTATCAAAGGCCTGCAATGCTTCTTCGGAAGCCAGCATGCTAAAAAAGCCAATGCTGTATTCTACCCGGATATTGGCCTGAATGAAATTATAGACGGATATGGCGTAAGCCTGCTTGGCATTGAGCGAGGCCTGCTGGGCGTCGATTAGTTGGACAATCGAGACCTGTCCCTGCTGGTAGTTATTTTGAACCAGCTCAAAGTTTCGAGCCATATTTTGTCGGGAGATATTGGAGTAATAAATATCCGTGGAAGCATTGAGGAGGCTCAGGGTGTTGGAACGCACCTGCAGGTCGAGATTCTGGTCCAATTGCCTTTTCTGAAGCTGTAACTGGGCTTGATCCACCGAGGTTTGCTGCTGGTTGAGCCTGCGTCGGTTGCCGTCAAACAAAGGATAAGAAATACTCAAACCGAGGCTCCAGGTATTGTTGTTAAAGGGCTGGTCTGGATTGGCCGTTGAGCCTTCTCCTCCCCGCCAGAAGGTTTGGTCCGTTTGAGCCTGAGCAGCTACCGTAGGGGTATAAAACAGGCGTTTATTCATCAATTGGGTCCGCTCCAACAGCTTCTCGTTGGCATTTAGCTGCTTTTTCGAAGGGAAATTCTGCTGGGCTTCCTGGATGAGAAAGCGGGAAACAATTCCCAATTCGTAAGGGCCTTTTATATAATCCACCCAGTCATTTTCCTGAAACTGACGAAACAGTTCATCCTCCAGGCCTATGTCTTCTATTTCGTAACCTTCTTCCAGCTGATTATTCAAGAGGTTATTGAGCTGGAACTGCGCCGTCAATAAGTTGGTTTGGGCCTCGATGGTGTTTTGTTGAGCAGTAGCCACTTCCCCTTCCCAGCGATATACATCTGCGTTGGAAGAAGCCCCCAGGTCGGACCGCAAGCGGGCCAGTTCCAGGTTGGTCTTAGAGGAGGAGAGGTTCTCCTGCTGGATGAGGACATTGGTTTTGGCTTGTAGGACATTCAGGTAAGCCGTGTAGCAATCCAGCAATACATCCAGGATGGCTTGTTGATAGGCTTCATTTTGCGCTTCCTGCAGGTAGCGTTGAATCCTGATATTGGCCGAGGCTTGTTCGGAGAAAATTAACTGGCTCAGGCTGGCGTTTCCTGATAGGGTGCTTTCGGACTGTCCGAGGAAAGCGCTGGTCCGGCCTTTGTCGATTTGGGCCCCGCTAACCGACACATCAGCATCGGGCAGGTATTGGCTCTGCGCCTGTTTAACCTCCAGACCCGCGTTTACTACATCCTGATTAGAGAGCTGGATATCCAGGTTTTGCTCTAAGCCCAGGGCAATGATCTCCTTGAGGGAATATACCCGGGTATCGTCGCTTTTAGGTTCGCCGATCAAATTTGCGGTAAACAGTAATTCAAAGGTGGGGTGAAAATCTATTTCCCGCACCGTGGCCATATTCAGATACAATTCCTGCTTTTGGTTCAGGGCCACCGATAGGTCAGCCAGTTTTTCCCCCCGGACTACATCATCCACCAGAATGCCCAACCGCCGGATAATCTGTTCGAATCCATTGTCATCTGACCAGCAGGCCATGATTCCCTGATCTACATGCGGTTTGCTAAGAGAAAATGACGGCAAATCTCGTTTGGCAATTTCCTGGGCCAGGCGAGCAACCTGTTCCCCCTGCAATTCATAAGGAGTAGCTAAAAAAACGGCATCTACGCCTTCCGGCATAGCCTCCAGGGAGGTTTCAGGATTCGCGCTTAGGGGAATCGGGCTTATTTCGGCCTGGAATTTTTGTCCCAAATCACTGATGCTCTTTAAGGCCTGGGTAGCATTCAGAGACTGGGCGGTCCGTTCATCAAACAAAAGCCCCAAATGCTGAAAGTCGACCATCTGGTGAAAGCGGTCAAGTTGGGCCTCAAAATCCATGGCGGTGAGAATATAGGTAAAATTCTCCACCCCGGAAGTCCCTTTATCTGTGAAAGGGATTTCCTGAATCTGAGGACTAAACACCCCTAGCCCCAGAGTAGGAATGTTAAAGGAATCCCGACTCAAACTGGCTTTCATGCTGACGCTTCCCAGCAACAGGAGCAGGTCGCAGCTTTTTTCAAGACTGTCAATCTCTTCAACGGCTTGCTCCAGGGACCAATTAGCCGAACGAATATGCTGTTCATCCAGCGTGAGGACAGCCGAAGCCCCTACGGTTTTTTGGATAGACTGAGTGATTTGTTGGCAGAAGCCGATCAGTTCGGGCGCCTTTTCGAAATCCGCGATAAAACCTATGCGGTAGGACTGGGCCGAAATGGGCAGGGAGCTAAAAAGCATCAAGCACCCCAAGGCGATTGCCTGGAGAATTAGGGCGTGTTTTTTCATATATTGAAATTTAGCAAAGGCCACCTTTCTTTCCGTAAAGTAAACATCAATTTTTGAGAAAAAAATTAGCAGGAAGATCTCCTTATATTCGTCCTTGTCATGCAGTATCAAATTCGCCCATACGAAGCCTCGGACCGAGCAGCCTGTCTAAGGATTTTTCGCAGCAACCAACCCACCTATTTCACCCCGGAGGAGTTGGGCTTATTCACCACCTGGCTGGATGAAAAAACGGATGAAAATTACTGGGTCATCCAGATCGAAGGACAAGTGATCGGTTGTGGGGGCATCTTCTGGGATGACCGAGTACCTGGGGCAGGCCTTTCCTGGGGCATGGTTCATCAGGACTTACATGGGCAAGGTTGGGGAAAAATATTTACCATAGAGCGCCTCAAGCGAATTCAGCAAACCTACCCCAACCAGCCCTGCCATATAGATACTTCGCAACACACGGCTGCTTTTTACGAAAAGCTGGGCTTTAGCACTCACGAGATCATCCCTGAGGGTTTTGGTCCGGGCCTGGATCAATATAAAATGACCTGGTATAATTTTCCTCCCACCTTAACGCATCCTACCGCATGAATGCTGAATTCTGGAACCAACGCTACGGGCTGACCGAATACGTCTACGGCACCACCCCAAATACTTTCTTCGCAGAACAATTAGCGGGATTACCGCCCGGACGCCTGCTCATGCCCGCCGATGGAGAAGGCCGAAATGGCGTCTATGCGGCTACGCTAGGGTGGGACGTAAGCTGTTTTGATCTGAGCCAGGAGGGACAACACAAAGCCCGGAATCTGGCCCGGGAAATGGGGGTATCCATTGACTATCGGGTGGGAGAATTGATGAGCATGGACTATCCGCCGGCTTCGTTCGATGCCATAGGCCTGACCTATGTGCATTTTCCAGCGGAGTTGCGCCAGCCGTATCACCTGCACCTGGCTCAGTGGTTGAAACCCGGGGGCCGGATTATCCTGGAAGCTTTTAGCCAGGATCAATTACGCTATAAAGCACAGTACAATTCCGGCGGCCCTCCCGTGCTGGAAATGCTCTACACCCCCGAAATGGTAGAGGGATTATTCTCAGGTTTTGAAGTCGTTTTTTCGGAGCAAAAGGAAGTAGAACTCCGGGAAGGGGCTTTCCATGAAGGCCTGGCCTCGGTAGTCAGGTATGTGGGCATAAAACCGGCGGTTTAACCCCGAGCCAGAATATGGATGCGGGCCTGATGGGTTTTGGATAATTCCAGGGGGCCAATTTCCTGCTCCCCATGCAGTTGCAATTCCACTAAGCCGGCTTCCTGATCAGGATTTTTTTCCAATAATCTCACCCATTGATGTCCCAGGTCGAAGGTGGCCATGGGCGCTCCTTCTCTCCGACCGATTTGCGGATCGGCGGCCAGTAGCTGTTGGAACAGTTGAAAATGGGTATCGAAGGTAGCGGAGGCGATGCTCAAGCCATAGATGCCTTTCACACCATTGGCGTGGGTAGTGGCAGCTTCGGGCAGCTGCTTGGGCGGGTCATAGCCACTCATCAGAAAAGGTAGCAGCAAATCCTCCGGAAAAGCCAGTTCCCAGCTTACCCTCGACCCATCAGGTTTGAGGCGCGAAAAGGGACAGTCTGCCGAAAGGCTCAATCCTTCTTCTCTGAGGGTGGCTGTTTGCTGGGTAAAATCCTCCACCTTGATGGCAAAGTCAATCATGCCTTCTCGTCCGTAAAGGCCTTTGAGGAAGCGGTTGAGAAAGCCATTTTCCAGCTTTTGCTTTTTGCTATCCAACATGCCCCATTTGTTCCAGAGGCGAAGAAACATCCTACGCCAACCGGGACGGAACGCGAACAATTCCAGGAAACTGCCATCCGCCAGATGAATGAGGGCATTGTGAGAATAGCCTTGTTCATGGATGCCCCCCGGGCTGATGGTAAAGCCTAGTGTGCGGTAGTGTTGGCAGGCCTGATTCAGGTCCTGCACTGCGATCACAATGTGGTCAATGGGACGGGAATGCATGATGGCTTAAGGTACAAAATGCGGCAAAATCAGACAAATAGAGGGACTTTCTCCCTATTCCCAGATGACCTTTTCCCCCTGCTCATGCCATCCCATCAAAAAGGGTCCGTACCGGTGATGCACCTGGTTCCGTTTGACCTTGAGGGTGGGGGTCAGCATATCATTGCCGACATCCCAGCCTTCCCGTACGACCACCACGGTGGAGACTTTTTGATAATTGGGCAACTGGGCGTTGGCCTGGGTGAGGGTTTCGGCCAAAGAATCCTTGAGGGCCTCCTGTGATTTGGCCAGGCCGATCTCAGAGGGCACGATCAGCAATAAGGGTTGGGGACAGCCCAAACCTACCAGACACAATTGCTCGATATCCAGAGAAGTCTCAAACAATTGCTCGATCGGTCCTGGCACCAGAAATTTTCCTTTGGCGGTCTTAAAGGCATCTTTTACCCTACCCGTAATGTAGAGATAGCCTTCCTCGTCTATGCTTCCCTGATCGCCTGTGCGCAACCAGCCATCCTCCAGCACTTCTGCGGTTTTCTCAGGGTCTTTATAATAGCCTTGCATGACAAAAGGGGCCTTCATCATGATTTCCCCATTGGCAGGGTCTATTTTCATGTCTACCGTAGGCAGGGCTATGCCCACCGAACCAGGACGAATATCTTTGGGAGGCAAGGAACTGGTCAGGGCACAGTTTTCCGTCATGCCATACCCTTCCACCATGGGGATGCCGATTTTGCGATACCAGTTTTTCAGCTCTTCGGGAATGGAAGCCGCCCCGGTAATCGTACCCCGCACCCGTCCCATGCCTAATCCTTTGCGAATACGTTTTTTTACCAAACTGTTGAGAAGAGGGATTTTTAACAGGCGATCTAGTTTTTCTGCCGGCATCTTGGCCAGCACTCCCAACTGGAATTTGGTCCAGATCCGAGGCACAGCAAAGAAAAAGGTGGGCTGCACATCCTGTAGGTTCTGGACAAAGGAATCCAGAGACTCCGCAAAGCTCATGGTGCCCCCATAGTGTAAGGCGCCTTGCTCCACCAATACCCGTTCGGCTATATGGTTCATGGG
Organism: Bacteroidota bacterium; assembly: GCA_038527215.1. Taxonomy (GTDB): domain Bacteria; phylum Bacteroidota; class Bacteroidia; order J057; family J057; genus JAWPMV01. Next base: position 8,053 of record JBCBGC010000124.1, on the reverse strand, counting down.
CAAGAAAGAGAAAAAGACATTATCTCCCTCCGTTGACAAATTGACAATATTTCTTTGCTCTACCACTACCTTGGTGCTATCCAGGTTTCCGTAGGATAACACCACGCCTTTGGGGGTACCCGTGGTGCCTGAGGTAAAAATGATGGTCCAGGTATCTTGCGGATCAAATTCAGGGACCCCTTGCCAGGGTTCATGCCTGTCAATAAAACTGTGCCACTCCTCCCCTCTTTCGATCCGACCATTGCCCTCGTAGTGAGGAAAGCGGATCAAAGGCAGATCATCCGGAATCCCGGCTTTCATGCTATCCCAGTCCTCGATCTTCCCGACAAACATAGCCTGGATATCGCCCAGCTCTATCAATTCTGCTACTGAGTCTGCTTTCAGGGTGGGATAGAGCGGAACAGAAACGAAATTGGCCATGGTGATGGCCAGGTCTGCGATCACCCATTCCCGACAATTCTTAGAGATAAGACCGATATGGCTGCGAGGAGGAAGGCCCAATGAAAGTAAACCCGTAGCCAGTTTACGGGCCATCTGTCCCGTCTCCGCCCAGGTGTATTCTTCCCAGCGGTCTCCAAAAGGTTGGCGCAGGAAAACCTGATCGGGCGTCTGTTCTTCCCATTTGCAGAAGGAGTAGGTAAGCTTTTGCATGCGTAGTAGATGTAGTTTTCGGGAAGATAGGATAATTTTACATACCATGAGGTTTCGGTCCTCTGGCACTTTCTTTTGCCTGACCAAATAAATCGAATTTGGTATAATGCATAGCCGGAAAATAAAGCTTTGTTATTACGCGCAAATGTATTATATTTACTATTGAAGCATATCAGCTTTTCCCATTACTTTCATTTTTTTTCACCAGGGATCCATTCCGGATTTAAGTTCCATTTATTCATTCGGAATAGGCACTAGTCCTCGTGTATTCTTTTTTGGATTCACGAGCTTTTGCTGTCGTCCCAAAACATGATTCGCCCCATAAAAATCCGCCTTTTAGGTGGACTGGGATATTATTGGCTAGGTAAACTGAAACGAAATATGATTTCTTTGGCAATTCGTCTCCTTCGAGATGAACTGGATACTTATTTGCAAAATGATGAGGTCATCCTGGAAAATGTAGCCGATCTTGAAGGAGATCGGGCCGGTGATTTACGCGGTAAAGTGATCATCAGCCTGGTTAATATTGAGGAAGAATCCAGCCTTAAAAACCAGCCAGTATACCAGAGAAACCCCCAAACAAATGGCTTGGAACGTTTGCAGCCCCCAATTCACTTAAACTTGTATTTACTTTTTTCATCTGCCCCCAGCATCAGTGAGGGAGAAGGATACGAAGTGGCTTTAAATCGTCTTTCCAATGTGATCGAGTTTTTTCAGAATAAAACCCAGTTTACGGCTGCCAATTCTCCTCATTCTACCCTGGCCTTAACCACCCAGATCAGTGAAGCGGTAAAGGATAGCATCAAAATCAATGTAGAATTGTATACGCTCACCTTTGAACAACAAAACCATCTTTGGGGATCATTGGGAGGGAAACAAGTACCCGCCGCTTTGTTCAAAGCCCGCCTGGTAGCTATTCAGAGTCGTCTGGTTCGGGAGGCACCGCTCATTCAGGATATCAATGGAGAAGTGGAAAATCTATAAACGCTAAACCCGCAAATAAACCTAAAGCCAACCAAACGCACCTATGCCCTTTTTGATTCAATACCGTCCGTTGTTTGAAGTGAATCTGTACCATGAATATTTCCTGGCAGATGCTCAAGGGGTCCCCTATTTCGCACAGGATTCGGCAACCCAGGCCACGATCCTGGCCGACAAGGTGGGGCTTGGCCTTTTTGACATTCGCCAGCAACTGGAGATCCTCCCTTCGGAGGAAACTAAGCATTTCATGGCACGGCAAAAGATGCGTTTACTCATGACCAGTACGGGGTTTCGGATGGTCATGTCTGTGGTAGCGGATGAAACCGGAGGATTCAAACCCCAATTACCACTTCCGGCGAAAACCCCGCTCCATTTTACCCTCCGGCCTGTTAATCCCTATTTTGACAGCCTGACGGAATCTCCCCCCCGGCCCTTTCTTCCAGCCATTCATTTGTTAAGTACTGAGGGAAAAGCACTGAACGGTAGCGACCCAATTAATCTGGCTCGTCCCTTAGAAGCCTTTCAAGAAAATCAGCAATACCAGATGGGCGAGCTCGTCAGCTTGGCAGGAGCTGAAAAACGCGCCATTCGCGACACCCAGACGCAGGCCGATACCGACTGGGTAGACCTGGAGGCAAGCGGCTATATAAGCCAGGCAGATCGCGTCCTGCTTCCTCAAAGCTTTTGTTATCAATTCCCAAAATACCGCTCTCTGTCAAAGGCCACTTTTGAAGTGCTCGATATGACCAATGAAAGTCTGGCCACCCTTGAAGTGCCGGTAAACAGGCAAAAGAAAGCTTGTCTGGACTTTTCAGGCAATAAGGAGGGAAGCCCAGCCATCTCACCTGGTAGGTATCAATTGAAAGTAACAGGCACGGGCTTTGATCGCCTTCACAGCATCCAACTCCAACCTGATTTATACCAGCCCCAAACCTGGGGCATTATGCTCGTTTCGTTGGAAAACAGTGCTGAGCCTACCAGTATCCTACGCGGAGGCAGTCTCCCTGACGAACCGGTAAAGTTTGAGATCAGGCTGCGGTCCAGGACGCCCTACTGGCGATATATCAATAAAAAAGGCTTTCATCCTGATGATGAAGTTACCGCCACTGAAGGATTCTTTGATTCGGTAGAAGAAGGCGGCAATGTAGTGATGCTGGTTTCCAAGCAGCCTAAGCCCATTTCTCAGACCCTGAGTCCCTTATCTACGCCTGATGGATCTTCCTTCAAGCTTTTTCCACCTCCTCAGCTAACCGACTTACGACAGGAATCAGACCGGCAATTTGCCGACATCCATATCACGCCTATTAATCCATTAATCACCATAAAATAACATAATTCATCACCTATGCCTACATACAAAACCCCGGGAGTTTATGTAGAAGAAATCACCAAACTCCCTCCTTCTATTGCGGAGGTGGAAACTGCCATCCCAGCCTTCATTGGCTACACCGAGAATGCTCGGCTCAAGGAGGATGGTGATCTGCTGAACCAGCCCACCAAGATCAACTCGATCTTTGACTACGAAAGACTCTTCGGGAAAGCCCAGGCCGAAGGGGATGGGGCCATTACCATTACCATCGAAGAAAATCGCGACGGCTCCACCACCGTTCAAGGTAAAGTCGATGAGAGCAAACGTTCCCCTTATTTGATGTATTACTCCATGCAAGCCTTCTTTGCTAACGGAGGCGGACCATGCTATATCGTCTCTGTCGGGGATTATTCTACGGGAATCGTAGCCCGCCCTAATCTGGAGGCGGGTCTGGCCGAAGTCGCAAAAGAGGACGAGGTAACCCTCATTCTTTTCCCGGATGGGACGAATATGACCCCAACCACGGATTATTACAGTTTACAAAAATCTGCCCTGGATCAGTGTGTGTCTTTACAGGATCGATTTGTCATTATGGACGTTTACGCCCATAACGACATTGCGATCAATGACGTCGAGGTTTTCCGGGCCTCCGATTTTGGCAATAAGGATGTGGCTAAATATGGCGCTACCTACTATCCCTACCTGGAAACGGGTTGGGACTACCAATTCGAGGCTGACAAGGTCGATATTCTCCATGTGGGAGGGGATGGAAGTCTGGCCGGGAAGCTGGACGCCCTGGAATCCAAGAACAACCGTTTCTACAACCAGGCGCTGAATGCCATCAATGCCATTTCTATGGTATTACCCCCTTCCTCTAGCATTGCCGGGATTTATGCCCAGGTGGATGCGGCCAGGGGTGTATGGAAAGCTCCCGCTAATGTCGGGGTAGACAATGCCATCCGTCCAGTAGTAAAAATCACCGACCTGGACCAGGAAGATCTAAACGTAGATGTAACCGCAGGCAAGTCCGTCAATGCGATCCGCTCTTTTACGGGCCGCGGCCCAGCCATCGTTTGGGGGGCCAGAACCCTGGCAGGCAATGACCTCGAATGGCGCTATATCAGTGTCCGCCGCTTTTTTAACATGGTCGAGGAGTCCGTCAAAAAAGCCACCGTCCAATTTGTCTTTGAACCCAATGACGTGAACACCTGGACGCGTGTGAAATCCATGATTGGCAACTTCCTCAACCTACAGTGGAGAAACGGTGCATTGCAGGGTACCACTCCTGAAGAGGCCTATTTTGTCAAAATCGGCCTAAATGAAACCATGAACCAGCAGGATATCCTCGAAGGGAGGATGATCGTGGAAATTGGTATGGCAGTCGTGCGTCCCGCAGAGTTTATTATTCTCCGGTTCAGCCACAAGCTCTTAGACGAAAGTTAATCTCTCATTTCTTAGCCTTTAATAACATATCTATATGGCAACCCCAAGTGTGGTGGATCCTAACCAGGAAATCCTCCAGAACTACCGAGATAAATTGATTCCTCTCTTCGAAGCAGCAAGCGGGGAATTTCGGGCTGAAAAGACCAACCTGGATGCAGAGGAAAAAGTTCTCCAGTACAATACCTGTATGCTGGTCAAGTCTACCCAGACCAATCGGTTTTATCAGAATATTGACAACTATGTATGCGCCGGTGCGCATAAGGAAACGGAATTACTCAAAACGCTGATCGATGAATCCGTGGTCCAGAGTACCGATATAGGAGCGAAGCTTCAAGGCCTGGCCAAAACGATCAAGGAAATGAAAAATCGTTTCAGTGACGTCAAGGACGCTGCCTGCAAGCTCATGGACTGCCTAAACGAAGAGGAGCGGTGTAAAAAAGACAACTACCGAAAATTAAAAGCCGGTATCACGGCTGGTGATGGCAAAAAAGACCTGGAAGGTAGCATCAATGACATTGCTGAGCAATCCGAAAAAACCCTGGCTGCGGCCCTGGAAGCCTTTGATGCAGGCGTAGAAGTATCCGGCATCCAGACCTTTACCAATGTGGATAGCCTGGTCTCTTTTGCCAGTACCTCAGAACAGCAAATGAAAGGGTTCAGAGACGATGTCCTGGCCAATACCAAAGATGCAGATAAAGACAAGGTAGCCGATCAGGAAGCCTATACCTCCACCGCTCAAAAGTTGAGCGAAGTTTCTGACAAATATGAGCGTGCAGGGCAAACCCGCCATGGCCTTAGAGACACCATCATTTTTGCCAGCAATCCTGAAAAGCCCAAGGAAAGTCTACAGGAAATCTGCAAAAAAGTAGAAGCCACTTTCAACTACGATACCACGGCCAGCCGCCCCAGCAAATCTGCGCGAAAAGGGGAAGAAGAGGCATGGGACATGGATAAAGAATAAGCTACCACCACCTAAAAAAAATTTAATAATCAGAAAATAACATGGCAACTACCCCCGCACCAACCGCTGCATTAGAATGCATCCAGGGATGGGAAGTCAATTATCGGGTCGCCCAGAACGAGCTTAAGGGCATCATTGCCGAATGCAATCGTTACCAGCGCGAACTCAATTGCGCGATCGCCTGGAAAGATCGTCTCCTAACATATTGGACCAACATCCAGCAAACGGATGAATTGGCTGACGAAATCAAACGGGAACTGACCATTTTCCATACCCATACCAATAAGGTCTGTACCAATATCGAATGTACCATCGATGCGGCGCAGATTCTGTTTATGGAATGCCACGAAGTCCTGGTTCTGGGTGATGAACTCAATGCCCAGATTGAAGATCTGGTCTACCGCATAGATTGTCTGGGAGACTCCAACCTGAGTAAAGAGAATTCTCTCTTCTATGCTTGCCTGGATGAACTCCATGCCAAGCTAGCGCACGCCCTGGCCATTCGGGAGCAGGTCCTGACGGAAGGGCTGGACATTATCAAAGCTTGTGAGCAACTGGAAAACCAAATCTCCAATCCCAGATTTGGCTTGATCCGCAGCATCGAAAAGCTAACCCAACTGGTCAGTGCCAAAGGTCACGGATATGGTTACTGGTACGGACACTGGCATTGGCATCCCTTTGTGTATAAGCGTGGAAAAGCACGACTCGAGGAAGTTCCTCCTCCACCTTTTGTCCAATCCAAAGGTGCCTGCGATTCGGTTTTGACTCCCGAACCCGTCTTCCCGCTTAACTGCGACAACTATTATATCGAGACCCGGAAGCAGTATGATGCTGCCCTCAAGGAAGTTACCTATCTCAAGGAGTGTCTCGACGAAGCCAAGGAGCGACAGAAGTTGGTCCAATACCAGCACGACAGCCTCAAAGAAGCATTGGATGCAGCCGAAGCAGCCAAAAATTGCGCCTAAGCACGCTTTCATTTTTCACCGAAAAAACTAAACCATCATGCCAGCAAAGGGAGATTACCCATTACCTAAGTTTCACTTCCAGGTGGAGTGGGGCGAAGGATTCCGTCTTGGCTTTACAGAAGCCTCAGGATTCGATTTTGAAACTGAAGTCATAGAGTACCGGGAAGGAAACAGCAAGAAGTATAGCAAATCCAAGCAGCCTGGACTTACCAAATATGCCAATATCACCCTTAAACGAGGTACGTTCGAAGGAGATTTTGACATGTACAACGAATGGCGAAAAACCTATTTTTTCCAGGAGGGAAACAGTACAGGTAGCCTTTTCCGCAGAACCGTAACCATCAAACTGCTTAATGAAGCCCACGAGCCTATCATTACCTGGCAGCTTGAAAATGCCTGGCCCTCTAAGGTGCAATCCACCGATCTGAAGGCGGACGCCAATGAGGTTGCCATAGAAACCATGGAATTGGTTCACGAAGGATTGACCATTCTTGAAGCTTAGCCTTGTTTCACCCTTAACCAAATCCCATGGCCGGGGAAATCTATCAAACCGTTGGCTTTCACTTCTCCGTCTACTTCCACCTGGCTGGTTTCGACTCGGGGGGCATAGATACCCGATTCCAGTCGGTTTCAGGACTGGACATTCAAATGGAGACCGAATCCCTCAAGGAGGGAGGAGAGAACTCATTTGAACACGTCCTGCCCGTGCGCCGGAAGTATGCAGATCTGATATTAAAAAGAGGGTTGCTCTCCCCGGATAGCGCCTCTGAAATCACCAAATGGTTCAAGCAGGCATTTGAAGAGTATAACATTGAACCTATCGATCTGGATGTAGAATTGCTCAACGAAAACCATGAAGTGCTGATGAAGTGGAAGGTGATTCACGCCTGGCCCAAGAACTGGAAAATAGGGGAATTAAATGCCGAACGAGGAGAGGTTCTGATTGAAACCCTGGAATTGAATTATAACCGCTATGTATTTGAAAGCCCTTAACCTATGCCCTTAGAAATCAGAGAACTGGTCATCAAAGCTACCGTGCAGCCTCAAGGTAGCAATGCGCAGGGAAATTCCCCTCAGGCTTCAGGAAATTCTTCTGGAAGTTCCCAGGCTGAACTGGTAAATCTATGTGTGGAAAAAGTCCTGGAAATAATTCGGGCAAAAACTGAGCGCTAATCCTATGGAACACTCCCAACCAGCCAAGCGGAATGTAGACAAAGCCTGCATCATAGCTTATGGAGACAAGGATTTCCGGAATTCCATAGGCAAGCCCTTTTTCATCCCCATCAATCCTGAAACCTACTCCGAAAGCTATAAAGTGGAGTACAACCAGGAAGGCGGACATGGAAACCAGGGAACGGATTCCCGTCTCAAGCGGACCGCTCCGGAGGAATTGAAATTAGATTTCACCTTTGACGGGACCAATACGGTCGAAGGATATGCCTTGCCAGATATGAGCGTACAAGACCAGATTGCAGCTTACAAAAAAGTCGTCTACGACTTTAACGGAGATTTGCACCGGCCCAATTTCCTGAAGGTGTTTTGGGGAGAGCTCAAATTTCCCTGCATCCTGACCAATATGAGCATCAATTATACGCTCTTTGATCGGCAGGGCAAACCCCTGCGAGCCAAGCTCAGCTCGACCTTCTTGCACTATATCGCTCCGGATGAGCGAGTGGCAAGGGAAGGGAAGCGGTCTCCCGACCTGAGTAGAGATCGCATCCTGGAGGAGGGGCAAAGGCTGGA
>JBCBGC010000123.1:8960-26174 GCA_038527215.1 Bacteroidota bacterium | reverse complement strand
CCGGCTAGAAGCCGATGCTACGGAGGGTTCTGGCTTCCAGCCGGGAAAGTCGCAAACCAGCCGGCGGTCCGTAACCCTGGCTTCCAGCCGGGAAAGTCGCAAACCGGCCGGTAGTCCGTAACCCTGGCTTCCAGCCGGGAAAACCCTATCCCAGGCCAAGTGGCCGGGGAGCAGGCAGAGACCGGCTGGAAGCCGATGCTACGGAGGGTTCTGGCTTCCAGCCGGGAAAGTCGCAAACCGGCCGACAGTCCGTAACCCTGGCTTCCAGCCGGGAAAACCCCCATCCCCGGCCAAGTGGCCGGGGAGCAAGCTGAGACCGGCTGGAAGCCGATGCTACGGAAGGTTCAGGCTTCCAGCCGGGAAAACCCCCCTCCCCGGCCAAAGGGCCGGGGAGCAAGCTGAGACCGGCTGGAAGCCGATGTTACGGAAGGTTCCGGCTTCCAGCCGACAGCCCGTAACCCCAACAGGCCCCACCTTTTTTTCATTTTGAAAACGCCATTCTCATTTTGGTAAAAATTGATGAAGCGTGCCAAAATTAACCTATTGATTTTCAGCAATTTATGCTTTCGGCACCCCCCTTGCCTTAACACTGGCATGAACACGAAATCAAAAACTTATTCACCTAATAAAAAAGCTATGTTAAGCATCAAGCGTTTTAGCATTGTACTGGCCGCCGGTCTGATGGCCTTTGGATGTAACCAGGACAAGCTTGACCAACTAACGCAAAAGAACGCCGATCTGATTCAGCAGAACCAAATGCAGGATTCTATGCTGAATGACTTTATGGCCACCTTCAACCAGTTTGAAGAAAACCTGGATCAAATTAAGGCTCGCGAGAACCTGATCGCTATGAACGCCGAAGATCCGGAACTACGCAAAGACAACAAAGATCGCATCGTCGAGGACATTCAGTCCATCAACGCCCTGCTCGAGCAAAATAAAATACTCATCACCGAACTTGAGGCAAAGCTGGATCAGTCAGATTCTAAATCCCGTCAGTTAAGAGGCTCTATTGCTCGTCTGCGTCGTCAGATGGAAGAAAAAGATCAGGAGATCAATGGTATGAAGGAACAGTTGGCAGACATGAACTTCACCATCGAAAGCCTCAACGGACAGATCGATACCTTGAACATGGTAGCTTCTACCCTGGAAACCGAAAACGAATCTCAGAGTGCTCGTTTGACCGAGCAGGAAGATCAGATCGCCAGCCAGATTGAAGCGATTGAAACCCAGACTGAGCAGTTGAATACCGCTTACTTTGTCATGGGATCGGCCAAAGAGCTGAAAAGTGCCAAGGTCTTGGACAGCAAAAAACTCAATCGTGATGCCACGGAAGGTGCTTTCACCCGAGTGGATATCAGAGAGCTGACCAAGTTGCCCATCAACACCAAAAAAGCCAAGCTGCTGACGCCTCACCCTACCGATTCTTACATCCTTCATGAAGAAGGGAAAGAGGTAGCCAGCCTGGAAATTACCAACCCAGATCGCTTCTGGAAAGCTTCAAAGTACCTGGTCGTGATGACCAACTAGTAGCAGCCTGCTCAGAAAAAAATACTCTCCCGTAAGGGAACCGAAATAGGAAGTAGTGCAGTTTACAAGAAGGCCCTCCGGTGCATAGTTTATGTGCCGGGGGCTTTTGCTTTTCTGCGAATCATGGAGGATTTCCGGTGGAAACTGCCAGAGTACGCACCAGATTTTTTATATTTGGGACTTACCTTATGAAGACCAGAGAAAAAATATTGCATCAGGCTCGGGAAATGTTCAACGCCCGGGGCATCGCCGCCGTATCCAGTCGGAACATCAGCGAGGAGATGGGCATCAGCTATGGGAACCTCTGCTATCACTTTCCGCGAAAGGATGATATCATCCTGCAACTATATCGGGATATGCAGACCGAACTGGACCTGGAAGTGGCTAACCTCAAAGCCGAAATCTTTCGCTTTGACTTCATGGTGCGCAGCTTGCGCAAGATGCTGGAGGTACATTATCGGTATAAATTCATTTTTCTGGACCTGTCCAGCCTGTCCCGAAAATTCCCCTTTATTCAGGAACATGCCCGCCGCCAGTATCAGTTCCGGGTGGCCATTTGTAGAGAGATTTATGACTTCCTGATGCAGGAAGGCTACCTCAAAATGGAGAAGAAGGAAGGCCATTATGATAAGTTGGTGCATTCCGTCCTGATGATCCTCAACGCCTGGATCGTTGATTCAGAGATTTATTATGAAGGGTCTGAAAACAAAAAGGTAGACCATTATTTGGAAATGATCTACCGTTTTGTCAGTTCCTCCCTAACTAAGGAAGGGGCCGAAGCCTTTATGAAAGTATATCTCGATCCGCCGTGGGGAGAGAAGAATGAAGAGTCTAATTTACCTAAGCCCCGTCCCCAAGAACCTTAATCTCCAGGCCGTCGAGGGACTTGGTAAGGGGTAATTGGCAGGAAAGACGGCTCCCATCAACCTTATTGTCCAGGCTTTCAATCATGAAATCCTCGTCCTCCTCCATCTCGTCGAGTTGATCCGCTCCTTTTACGATCTCAATATGGCAGGTGCCACAACCGGCCATGCCTCCGCATATAGCGGGTACGTCCAAACGAGCCCGCGTCAGTTCTTCCATCAGATTCGAGGACGGATTTTCTTTGAGTTCCAATTGATGAACGCTTCCGTCTGTATCGGTTACTTGAATGTGAATCATATTCAGAATTATTTAATGCTCGCAAAAATAAGCCCTTTGCCCGGAAAATTGTTTCTCACGGGCTGCATTTTCTGCGGAGATCCCTAAAAATCCTGCTGGAAACTGACTTTTGAGCTTGTCGATCTCCAGGGAACTCGCGAGCTAATTCCATTGCTTACCAGGCGATTTTTCTCATTTCCCCGGCCGTTACAAAGCTCAGAATCCCCAGGATGACCAACCCAGCCCCTACGCCCCAGGAAACTTGCAGCAGCAGGTAATGGACGCCTACCATCAGGCCTACGCCCATCATGGTGAGAGCGAAGCGGCCAAAGTTTTTAGAGCCTTGCTGGGTTTCTCTAGCCTGAGAAAAAGGGAAAGTGGCCATTTGACGGAATTGCAACATCATGACCATCCACTGGACCAGGAAGCCAAAAATGAGATCGTCTATCACCTGAGGTCCCCAAAAAAAGCCTACCCCCAGCGAGACCAGGAGTTGGAAGGGTACCATGTATCGGAACATGACCGCATGCAGCGCCCCAAAATAGACCGAGCCTGGCCGGTCGATCGGCATAGCCCGGAACCACCAGTCCACTTCATTTTTTTCACCGAACCCCAAACTCATGGCAATAGAAGAACCGACCATCATGCCCATATAGATGGGAAAGAGGAAATAATCACCGGATTGCCAGGCTACCAGTTTTTCTCCTAATTCACTCCAGTTGCTGAAAAAAGGCATAAAAATGAATACCAGCATATAGCCAAAGGCAGGAAATACAGATTGCTTAAAAAGCCGCTCCCTGCCACTGAGCCGCCAGGTGAGGTTAAAGGAGGTTCTTTCGATCTGCTCTCGCATCAGGACCTTGCCCAGCCAACTTCCCACGGGATAGGAACCATCACTTTTGAGATTTCCCTTACCCTGAGGATCATTTCCACCTGCCGCCGCCAGTTGGCCCAGACGGTGGGAAAAAGTAGGCGCGAAAACCCGAACCACCAGCCATAATCCTAAAATAGGCATGAGAATGGCCAGGGCCGCCAGGGCAAGATAGATTCCTCCGGTATTTCCCATACCCATCACTTCGTTCAATCCCGCCAACCAGGCAGGAGGGGCCAACAGAGTCCAGCCAGTGGGGATTAGGGCATAAGTTTCCAAGGCATCCATTTCCATCAATTCAGGCATGATCTGGTAGCCGCCAAAGAAGAGGATGGCCATGAAAATCTGAAAGTAAACCAGGATATCCTTGAGCCGCTCACCTGTGGCAAGGCGCATCATGCCGAGGTAGAAGAGATTGGTGAGAAAAAGGGTAAAAAGGATGTTCAGGGCAATGCTGAACAAGACGCTCAGCCCACCGGCCAGCCCGAATTTGACAAATGAAGTAATAATGCCCACCAGACCCAGAGAGAAGCCTATAAAGAGCAAATACAGACCTATATGCAGAATCCGACTTACGGCCAGGGTACGGCTGTCGATAGGGCGGGGGAGCAGGATGTCATTGTCCCGGGTATCAAAAAGGACGGTGGTAAATTCGGAAATCATGCTGACCGCGATCATCACCATTAGGAAGGAATGGAAAATGACCATGCTGGTAAACAGGGATTCCATCATGCTGATCAGCAAACCGATGTAGAGCCCCAGAAAGATGTACAAAAACCCCATCAGGCCCAGGCGATTTTTGGTGGGCTTGCTGTTGCCTTGCATGGGGCTGGAACGCCGATTGTCCAGGGTGAGTTTGGTGCGGAGCAGCAACCAGAGTTGATCAGTGTTGACGCCCATACGCTTAAGGAGGGGCTTAAAGGGGACCAACAGGCCCAGGAATAATCGAATCATGATGCTTCCTCCTTCCCGAATACGTCAATGATTTCCGTCGCCGTTTGGGCGTGCCCGGAGGATCCCGTCAACTGCGTGAAAAGTTTTTCCAGCGAGGCGGAAGCTGTACCAGCATTGAGTTCGGCAAAGGTGCCATCTGCTACGATGGCGCCATCGCTGATCAGGATGATCCGATCGCTGATTTTTTCCACCACATCCATGATATGTGAGCTATAAAAAATCGTCTTGCCCTCTTTGGCCAACTGATTCAGCATCTCTTTGACCATGATCACCGAATTCGCATCCAAGCCGCTCAAGGGCTCATCCATGAAGATGATATCTGGATTATGCAACAGTCCTGAAATGATCAGAATTTTCTGTTTCATCCCTTTGGAGAAGGTCTGTATACGTTCATCAGCATGCGCGTCCATCCCAAAAAGCTGGAGCAGCTTTTTCGATTTTTCCTGTATATCCGCCAACTCCATGCCCTGTAGCTCGCCCACAAACTGCAGGTATTCCATAGGGCTTAGGGTTTGGTACATGGCGCCGTTTTCCGGGATGTATCCGATCCGTTTTTTGATTTCCAGAGAGGCTTCCCGGAGGTTTTTGCCCAGGACTTCGACTTCTCCTTCAAAGTCAGCCAGGATGCCACATAGAATTTTTACGGTGGTACTTTTTCCTGCTCCGTTGGGACCGATGTAGCCAATGATTTGTCCCGGTTGGATGTCGAGGTCCAGGCCTTTAAGGACTTCTTTGGTGCCAAAGGATTTCCTTAGCCCTCGTAAGGAGATGATAGGTTGTTGCATACGCTAGGTGCTATAAATGGGCGCATAAAAGCGCGTTTTTTCAAAAGGTAAAGCCCGGCCGCACACTCACTTCATCATCCAACGGCATGGCCTGACACATCAGAATTTTTTGTTGTTCCCGTTCAAAGTCCAGCAGATTTTTCTCATCCGCAATCGCTACCTGTCCTTGTTCCAGGGTTGCCATGCAGGAGGAACAAATGCCTCGCTTACAACTATGCGGCAGGTTTAAGCCTTGTTCCAGGGCGGCATTGAGAATGGTCATGCCTGCTGGCACCGGGAACTCCCATGTTTCCTCTCCCATGGTTACGGTTACCATACGGGTAGGCCCGGAATAATCCCGCTCTTGAATCCTTTTTTGCTCCTCCTCTGCTACGAAAGCCTCTTTATGGCGCTGTTCTGCCGGATAGTTCAGGTCGTTTAAGCCTTTTTCTACCGTGTCCATGAAGCCGGGTGGTCCGCAAAGGAATACTTGTTCTGGCAGCTGGCCGAACTGGAGAACTTCCGCCCATCTGTGTCCAAAATTCTCCTGGGATAAGCGTTCCTGGCTGTAGGCAGTTTTTTCCTGCGACAAAAGATGCCAAACCTTACATCGCTCCGGAAAGCGTTCTTCCAGAAGATCCAATTCTGCTTTAAAGATGATGTTTTCTGCCTGAGAGTTGGCATAAACCAAACTTACTTTGCTTCGAGGCTCTATGTAAAGCACCGAACGTAGCATAGAAAAAATGGGGGTAATGCCACTGCCGGCGGCAAATAGCGTCAAATGCCGCTCGTACTTAATGGCTGTTTCCAGGAAAAAATGACCACCAGGCTCCAGGGTTTCTACCATTTGACCCGGTTTGAAATGGTCATTGATGTAGTTGGAAACCAGGCCTCCGGGGACCCGCTTGACCACGACCACCAATTCCTGATCCAGCCGTGGGGCACTCGATAAGGAGTAAGATCGAAAGTGAAACTGTCCCGCTATTTCCAGTTTGAGACTGAGATACTGGCCCGGTTTATAATGGATACGGCCGAACTTAGGCTGAGGGAAATGCAGACTGACGGCATCGGGGCCCTGAGGCAAGATTTTTTCTAGTCGGAGGATGTGCATGGTACGAAAAAAAAGCCCGGACGGACCAGGCTTTAAGTTTTTATGTGAAGGCAGTGATCGGCCTTAAGGCAGAATCCACTGGCTAAGCATGGACAAAGTATCAGCTGAGAAGGCATCTCCAATTGGCTTCAGGATCAGGGAAGGGAAGATTCCGTAGATCAGGATCAGCGCTGCGAGGATGGCTACTCCGGCGGCGGGCAAAGTGCCAAAGTTCAGGTTGAGCTTAGGCTTTTGCCCCTGGCTGTTAAAGAACATCAATACGATCACCCGGATATAGTAGTAGGCGCCAATGACCGAAGTCAGAATACCCACCGTGGCCAGGAGAATCAGGTCTTCCCGAATGGCGGAAACGAAGACCTGATATTTCCCCATGAAGCCTGCCAGGGGAGGAATGCCTGCCAGGGAGAACATGAAGATAGCCAGGGTACCTGCAAAATAGGGCGAAACCTGCCCTAAGCCGCGCCAGCTTTCGAGGTCTGTATCTGGATAGTCGCGTTCTGCCATGCCAACCATGCCAAAGGCCCCAATGTTCATCAGGGTATAGATAAACATGTAGAAAACGATGGCCTGAAAGCCGAACATGGGCGCACAAAGTCCCAAAAGCACATAACCCGAGTGCGCAATACTGGAATAGGCCAGCATCCGCTTGATATTGGTCTGGCGCGCGGCCACCACGTTACCATAGATCATGGTAAACAAAGCGGAGATGGCCAGAATGGTCACCAGTTTTTCATTTTCTGCCGCGCTCACCAGCTCCAGTCTCTTGATCAAGGTGCCTAAAGCGATGAAAGCGGCCATTTTACTCCCGGTAGCCATGAAGCCTGCCAGGGGAGTAGGGGTTCCCTGATACACATCCGGCGTCCAGTTGTGAAAGGGAAAGGCTGCAACTTTGAACAGGAAGCCAATCAGCAAAAGTCCTGCACTTACCAGGAAGAGTTCCTGGTTTTCCTGCAAGGCTGCTGTACTGGCGGCCAGACCTGGAAAGTCGGTGTGGCCGGTTAATCCGTAAATAATGGCAATGCCGAAGAGCAGAAAAGCTGAGGCAAAAGAGCCCAGCAGGAAGTATTTCAACCCGGCCTCGTTAGACTTGGGGTCGGTTTTGTAAAGGGAAGCAAAAATGTACAGACACATCGACATGGTTTCCAGGCCGATGAAGGTCATGATGAGGTCGTTGGCGTTGGCCATGAGGATCATGCCCAGAACCGAAAAAACCAGGAGGGTATAGACATCTGAAATCGGCCGTCCTTGGCGGTGCAGGTAATCCTGCAGGAAGAACAGGGTACACAGACCGGAGATGCAGAGAAAAATATGCGCCAGCGGAGCAATGCCTCCTGTCTCCATCATGCCACTGAATACCAATTGGCTGGTATCAGGACCCTGAAACCAGGCTAGGAGGGCAGAGCCGGTCATACCGACCGCAGCTACCCAGGGCAGCGCTGATTTCTGTTTGAATGCGTCCAATAACATCAGCGCCAGGCCCGTAACCAACAAAATCAGAATGGGAGCCACAGCGAGGGTATCTGAACCTAAGGTGTCGAAATTAAAAGGGGTGTTCATATACCGGGAGCTACTTAATAGGTTTGCTTTTGGCGTAATTTAGTATATCCCGCAAGAGATTCAAAAAACCGGAGGAGATTAAACTGTAGGCTTTCCTTTCGCATGAGTTGACTAAAGCCTAGATTCGCTTTACCTTGCCTAACCAGCGTTCGTAAACATATGGTTGATATAGAACTGAAACCCCTCACAGACCGTAAGGCGGAAATCCTCCAGGCGGCCACTCAACTCTTTAGCCAAAAGGGCTATTTGGCTACGTCTATGCGTGATCTGGCAGAGGTGTTGGATATTAAACCCGCCAGCCTGTACAGCCATTATGTATCCAAAGATGAGATGCTGTGGGAAATAGCCGTGCGGAGTTCTCAGAAGTTCCATGAAAAGGTCCTGCCGCTGGCAGAAGGGGAGGGAACTCCCTTGGAGCGGCTGGAAGCCATGATCCGCATGCATATCGACATCATGATCGAGAACGTGCCAGCTGCGGCGATTTTTTTCCGGGAATGGACCCATTTGGAAGAACCCCGCCGGACCACCTATGGGGAATCTATTCGCAGGTATCGCTTTATCATTGCTGGGGTCGTAAAAGAAGGCATCGAAGCAGGGCAATGTCGGGAAGGCTCCCCTCGCTTTTTAACCTCCCTCCTCCTGGCTTCCATCAACTGGCTCCACCAATGGTATAAACCCGAAGGGAGAATGTCCGTGGAGGAAATCGAGGAAGCCATCACCACCTTTATTCTACAAGGGCTTAAAAAATAAGCTGGATTCTCTCGGAGAAAATCCAGCTTGTATCTTTTGATCTAGGCCGAAGGTCCTAGGTTCTCAGCAATTTTCTTCCTTTGCCGATTAGCTTGCCCTGGGCATAAATCTCAATATCGTAAAATCCTGCCACCGACAAGGCGCCTGGATCATATTTCATGCTGACACGCTGCGGGGCGTTTTGGTAGTTTCGACGAATCATACAGGAACTGACCATGGAGGCTCCTTGGAAATTGAAACTTCCTCCCTGGCTTTTTTCTGAATTGCGCAATACTTGGTCTTGGTGATCCTTAATGACAATATGTAGAGGCACTTCCCCTGTAGGTACTGGACCCTGGCCAGAAAAAGTGAATTCAATACGGAACTGTCCCAACTTGGTAATTCGATCGTTGCCGTCCACCTTGCCACGTTTATCCAAAACCTTGAGAGTAACGTCAGCGGCCACAAACTTCGGTTCTAAATTCTCTACCGGGGGAGGCGTATTTTCCACTAAGGGAGAGCGCTCACTGGTCGAGCCGGTGGCACAGTCATTGATGGCCAGTTGGAGGGAATCAATGGTGGTTTCCTGTCGGACCTGTATATCACTCACGCTATCGATCTGCTGGACGAGCTTGGAATTCTCGTATACGTAGATGTCGATTTCTTTTTTGAGCACTTCCACCATTTGACCTTTGGCTTGAGCCAGCTTTTCGCGTAGCCTGCGGATGGTTTCTTTATCGACCCGACCCTCACGTTCCAGGATACGGATTTTCTGTTCCAGATCATCCACCTGCTTGGTGATATAATTGAGCTGGTCATTCTTTTGTTCCAGCAACTGTCGATCTATTTGCTCTTGTTTTTGGTTTTCCGAAAAGACCAATTCTAATTCAAGCAACGTACTCTCCAGGTCGAGGATTTCCCGTTGGAGATTTTCTTCATTGACGGTAGAAGTAGAACTGCTACCGCTTCCGGAAAAAAAGTTGATCAGCAAGAAAGCAATGATGGTGGCCCCCACCATGCCGCCTATGATCAAGAGATTACGATTCATGTCTCGGTTTGCCTTTGGTTAAGATTACACGCAGGTAAAGTTAGTAAAATTGGAGCGGACCTGCTTTTTGCCCCTGCCGGTAAGCTCCAAACCAACTAGGGGGCTATGTTAGGAATTTAAACGATATCAAGGCTTTCTTTATTCGTAAAATGCGAAAATTTATGCCTCATAGGTCAGGAAAGGGGGGAGATTGGCATCCCCGAATTTATTCCTACGTCTCAAAAACTCCTATTTGTGAAGGATACTCACCTCAATTCCTGTTCCAAATCCAGCGCGGAACCTAAAGACCGCGATTTTGGCCGATTACTCTTCAGAAACCACCACTTTTGGAATGGCCTCTACGTCCCAGTCTATCACCATACCTCTGGCAATCCCATCCGCGGCTTTTTTTCCATACAAGCGTTCCGATAGGTACATAGCCGGTTCGAAAGACCTGGCCCCTCCGGCTCCGGTGATGGCTTTTCCGTGGTGGACAAAAATGACCTCCTCATGCACCTTCAGTTGTGGAAATTTCTTTCGGAAGGCAGGAATGTCGCTGGGAAAAGTGGTGCACTGGTAACCGTCCAGAAGACCAGCCTGCGCCAACACAAAAGCTCCGTCGCAAAGGGACATGATATAGCGGGCCTGACGGCCTTTTTCCCGAACAAAATTTATCATCACTTCATTCTCTAAATCAGTGTCCAAATGATGTTCCGCACTGGGCACTACCAGGATGTCGATGGTCGGTAAACTATCATCTTCGAAACTGTAATCCGGAGTAATGACCAGGCCCTCAAAGGTGCGGATGGGCCGTTTTTCCTCCGCCACCGTAAAGACCTCCATGCCCGGCTGATGATGATAGATGGTATGTTGAAAAATGTCCATGGGCGCCGTCAGTTCCGTATTGTAGACCCCATCCATGATCAAAAATCCTACCTGCCAGGTTTCGGATGGAACGGGTAAGGGAGGAAGGGGGGGAGATTGCTCTACCGCTGCTTCTGACTGGCAGCTGATCAGTAAGCTCAATAGGAGTAGCTGAGAAAGCGCATGTCGCATAGGTGAAATTATTTTTTGACAAAATGCGAAAAGATTAGGGAAGAAAGTAACATTGGGTTGTACTTTTTCCGTTATATAAATACCTCCCAGCCTGAATAAACATCCATTAAAAGAAAACACAGTCATGGCAAAGGAGCACCCTTCCCCCTGGATATCTCTCACGCAGTTTTCCACCTTACAGGAAGCTGAAGTACAAGCAGATTACCTGCTTCGAAAAGGTATTGTTTGCGAACTGGAAACCCAAAGCAGTTCCCCTTTTTTCTGGCCCTTTCCCAAAGCCAAAATCCACTTGATGGTTGCCCCCGAAGAGATGATGGCAGCTGAATTATTGTTACAGAAAGCTCCGGTTTCCGATGAACTGGACCGCAATCTCAATGGGCAACAATTGATCATGTTCGGAGCGATCCTTTCTGTGGTGGGGATTTTAATGGCCATCGAGGCTGACGGCTTTACGTTAGGAGGCTCGGTCATGATGGGGACGCTTGGCATGGCCTTGTTTTTCAAAGGCATCGTCTTACCTCAACAAGCTCCTAAGTCTTAGCAGATTTTCCTTATTTTTCTGTGTTCGCAGCGAACCGGTTCCCCGGTTCGTCATTTCTATATAATCACCGGTCCCTTACGCAACCCATATGAAACTACGCTTCTTCCTCCCCATCCTGGCAGGCCTCTTCCTGCTCCCCGCTTGTTATCATTCCAGCATCAGTCCCAATGCCTCAGAGGATGCTGACTATCGGGAACGCTACAATGAAATCCTGGAGAATCCCTTTATCAAAGTCGCGGATGAACCCACCTCTACTTTTTCCATCGACGCAGATGGAGGAGCTTATACCAACATCAAAAACCTAATTGAATCGGGCCAACTGCCGCCTGAAAATGCTGTCCGAACCGAAGAACTGATCAATTTCTTTCCCCTTAATTATGACTTACCCAGCGGGAATGAGCCCATGGCCCTCAATGGTGAAGTGAGTTCCTGCCCCTGGCAGCAAGGTCATAAGCTGATCCGAATAGGCTTACAAGCCAAATCCTTACCCCGTGCGCAATTGCCTGCGACCAATTGGGTGTTGCTGATCGATGTGTCTGGTTCTATGTCGGACCAAAGCAAGCTGCCGCTATTGAAAGAGGTGCTGACGGATTTTGTGGATGAATTGCGGGATCAGGATCGCCTATCTATTGTTACCTATTCTGGTCGAGTGCGAAGGGTATTGGCTTCCACATCTGGCAGTGATCCAGATAAGATGAAAAAAGCGATCAACAAGCTCAGGGCTGCCGGGAGTACGGCCGGGGGCAAAGCCATCGAAATGGCCTATGAAGAAGCGGTAGACCACTTTATCGAAAACGGGAATAACCAGGTGGTCCTAATGACTGACGGGGATTTTAATGTTGGGATTACCGATCAGGATGAATTGATCAAGCTGGTCGAAGAGAAAAGGAAAAGCGGGGTTTTCTTTACCACCATAGGTGTGGGGCGCGGCAACCTGAACGAAGGCATGATGGAACAATTGGCCAATCATGGCAATGGTCGCTTTGAGTATATCGGCAATAAGGATGACGGGACGAAAATTCTCATTCGGGATTTTGCCAAATTCTATCCGGTGGCTAAGGATGTGAAGATTCAGGTAAGCTTCCGTTCTGAAGCCGTAGATGAGTATCGCTTGATTGGCTATGAGAATCGGGTACTCAATAATCAGGATTTTGATAACGACAGCACAGATGCAGGCGAAATAGGCATGGGGCAAAATATTACGGCCCTTTATGAGATTATTCCTGCAGCAGGAGGCAACTCCTCCAGTCAACCGACTGCTGACCTTGATTTTCGGTATAAAAATCCCAACGAAAATACCAGCCTTTCTATGAACCTGACTATCCTGGATGCGAACAAAAGTTTTGATGAAGCCTCTGAGTCCCATCGCTTTGTTACCGCCGTTGCAGGTTGGGGTTTGTACTTATTTGACTCTTCCTTCAAAGGGGAGGTAAGTCCCGATATGGTACGAGCCATTGCCCTTGATGCCCGTCAGTTTGACCCCTATCAATACCGGGATGAGTTTATCGAGCTGGTTACGCTGGCTGAAGAATTGGAATAAAGCCAGCCCAAAAGCATCAGGCCGGAAGAGGAGAATTCCCCTTCCGGCCTGTTTTATGTTCGTCCTTTTTCTTACAAAAAGGGAGAAAGCTTACACGGGTTCACTTACCGGGTCGGCAGGTAAGACATATATGCCATCCGGCAAATCCAAGGGTGCATCCGGGTCCACGCCCAGGCCACCACCGCCGCCATTACCGCTACTTTGGTCATCGTCCCCTGAAGAAGGAACCTGAAATTGTGGTCTGCGGAGCGCCACAAATAAAATGATGAGCCCGGCGATGGGCACACAAACGAGCAAGGCAATAAGGACAGAGGCCGAAAACATGTGTGAGGTGTTATCGTAAAATTAACCAAAAACAAGAAAGAAGCGATACTATATGGACGCGTTTTTTAACGGTTTAGTTGCGATTTCTTTACTGGGCCTGACCTTCTTTTTGTTGAGAAGACTGGCCCGGCTTTCGCGCCGTAAAACCACCCTTTATAAACATCGTTCTGAATTGGATGCGACACCTATGAGTTACCATATGGAGACGCATGAATGGGACAAATTGCATGCCCAAAATGAATCCTCCCCTCCGGTATCTGGAGAAGAAGCGCATCCTTCGTCTTAGTCATTGGTATAATGGTATAACCCTTTTGAGGCCAGGATGTTTTCGAGGGGTGGATTTGATCCCCCCAAATTCTCCGTAGCCTCCGATGCAATCTGCGGCAAAAACCCCGCCTACGGCGAAACCCCTGCCCGCGGATGCCATCCGCGGCTACGGCAAGCCATGGTTGCAATCCCAATATTTATTCTCTAGCTTTTCTGCCTATTACTGCCTAAACCAATTGCTTGAACTGTGAGCGAGACTACCCATTTTATTGATCGCAAGGAAACCCGCTTGTTCCTTATCCTGACCGGCCTTTTTATCGTCAATGCCCTCGTAGCAGAATTTATCGGGGTGAAAATCTTTGCCATGGAAGATTCCTTAGGCTGGGAATCCTTGAACTGGAATTTGTTTGGACAGGAAGGCTCCCTCAATTTTACGGCTGGGGTACTGTTGTGGCCGGTGGTCTTTGTGATGACGGATATCATCAATGAATATTTCGGTCGTAAAAGGGTACAGCTGCTTTCCTATATGGCGGTCGGACTGATTTGCTATGCCTTCGTCATGATCTTTCTGGCCATCCAGCTCGTACCCGCCTCCTGGTGGGTAGAAACAAATGTCGAAAATGGGGTGCCAGATATGCAGGCCGCTTTTTCCGCGGTATTTGGCCAAAGTCTGTGGATTATTGTGGGTTCCCTGGTGGCCTTTTTAGTAGGGCAAATTACCGATGTCTTTGTCTTCCAGCGAATCAAAAAACGCACGGGTGAAAAAAATCTTTGGCTTAGGGCCACAGGGTCTACCCTGATCTCTCAATTTATCGACAGCTTCGTGGTCCTATATATTGCTTTCGTCCTTGGACCACAGCAATGGTCCATGAGCTTATTTTTAGCTGTGGGGACGGTCAACTATGCCTACAAATTCCTGATGGCGGTCCTCTTGACTCCGGTGATCTATGGCGTACATTACGTGATTGATTCCTATCTGGGCGAAGAAAAAGCCACCGCGCTCAAAGAAAATGCCTTAGCCTCTACCTGATGAAAAATCCTTGTTCCCTTCGCCTTTCCGCTACAACAGCCTGGCTGATCAGCAGCTGTTTTTTGCTGGCCATAGCTTGTAAAGGGCCAGAACCGCCCGCCCCTCAACCAGAAGACAATCTGCCACCGATGGTATTGTGTGAAGAGAATTTTACCCCTAAAGGACATCCCCATCAGGTGATCGGCTTTTATCCCTCTTATCGGGAAACTTCGCTGCCACTTGCTGATCTGCGATGGGACCATCTTTCCAGAATTGTTTACGCTTTTGCCCTTCCCAGAACCAACGGCACGCTGGACGTGGGCGCCTTGGGGGGAGCTGATGCTTTGATTGAAGCGGCGCACCAGGAAGGGGTGGAAGTGTACCTGTCTATCGGAGGTGGGGGCAATTCTGAGAATTTTCCGGTGATGGCCAGGGATAGTGCCGCCCGCAAGCGTTTTGCCCGGGAAGTACAGCGCTATTTAGGTACCCACTGCTTCGACGGGGTAGATGTGGATTGGGAAAGCTGGACCAAAGATGCGAATAACCAGCCTTCTCAGGAGGAGAGCGAGAGCCTGGTCGCTTTGCTGCGGGATTTGAAGACGGAACTGGCGCCCCATCAAATGGGCATAACCATTGATGTGTTTGCGTCCGATTGGTTTGGTAGGCACTACCTCGATGAGGTGGTGGATCTGGTGGATGAGGTCCAAATCATGGCCTACGACTTCTCTGGTTCCTGGTCTGCGCCAGGCCCGCATTCTTCTTTTGAGCAGGCGATCGGAACCGGGAGTGTAAAAACCGGGCTGAAATATTGGGAAGAAACCCGTGGCTGGTCCAAAGAAAAACTCATTCTCGGGCTGCCCTTTTACGGGAGAGATTTTGATAACAACGGAGGCGGAATCACTTATGCCGATATTCTGGCTTTGCATCCGCAGGCTTTTACGGCTGACCAGGTCGCGAACATTTATTTCAATGGCCGGGCTACCATCGCGGATAAATGCGAATACATCCGAGATGGAAGCTATCCTGGCGTCATGATCTGGGAACTGGGGCAGGATACACGCGAGACCCAAACCAGCCTGCTCACCGTGGTGGATTCTGTCTTGAACCCCTAAACCTGGAATGCCAGCTTTTTCGTAATTTTAAGCGGGGAAAATAGAATCCCCGGTTCTGCCTTTATTAATAAAGCACAGCCCCTATGGATTTGAGTAGATTTGCTGACGCGCCCATAGCTACCACAATTTTTATCCTTACCATTATTTCCAGTATTCAGGCCTTTCAGAACCCTGAGCTGAAAGCCAAGATGATGTATACCCCTTTTCGGGTGGTACACCGCAATGAAATCTATCGCCTGGTCAGTCATGCCCTGATCCATGCGGACTGGTTGCACCTGGGTTTCAACATGCTGGTATTTTATTTCTTTGCTTTTACCCTGGAGAATCCTGGTGAAGGCCTCAGTCGCTTGCCGCAATTTGGCCACCTGGGCTTTCTCATGTTGTATGTCTTCTCTCTGGTTCTGGCCACCATCCCGGCTCTGGCCCGTCACAAGGACAATGATACCTACTTTTCTCTGGGGGCTTCCGGAGCCGTAAGCGGCGTGCTGACCGCCTGGATTTTATGTTATCCCGGTCAGAGCCTGATGCTGATCTTTATCCCTATTCCGATCCCGGGCTGGTTATTTGGCCTGCTTTACATTGCCTATAGCTTCTACGCCTCCTTCCGTAGGCGGGACAATATCGCCCATGATGCGCACTTATGGGGGGCGATAGCTGGTATCCTGATTACCATTCTCATGAAGCCAGATATCCCGAACAAGTTTCTAGAATACTATAACCTAGGCTAAACTTGTCCCTCTTCCCCTTATATCGATGCTGGCTACTGATCTGTCTACTGGGGTCGGCCAGTGTACTTTGGGGGCAAAACTATGGTTTTAGAACCCTCTCCGTCGCGGAGGGCCTGCCCCAATCCCAGGTTTACTGTCTGTTGGAAGATTCACGTGGGTACCTCTGGATGGGCACGCGTGGCGGAGGCGTTGCCCGCTATGATGGCCTGGACCTGGAAGTCTTCACCACCCGCCGTCGGCTGGCCAGCAATTACCTCAACGTGTTAATAGAAGACCAGGACCGCAATGTCTGGATGGGAACGGATCAGGGGCTCTCCCGCTACGACGGCCTGGGATTTCAGAACTGGCTACATCAGGGAGAAGACAGCCGGGCTGTATTATCTCTCCTGGAGGATAGGACGGGGCAGCTTTGGGTAGGTACGGACCAAGGTATTTATCGCATGGAGGGGGATAGCCTGCGGGCTTTTTTACCCCAAAGAGAAGAGCTACAGCAAAAGATTCTCTGCCTGTACGAGGACCGCGATGGATTTATTTGGGTAGGCCTGGAAAAAGGCTTAATCGGTTTACGAAACGAGTCAGTTCAACTATACGGGCGTAAGCAAGGGGTACCTGCCGCGATGATCTCCGCCTTGGCTGAGGACCAGGAAGGCACTTTGTGGATGGCTTCTTATCAAGGCGGAATTTTTCAGAAAAAAGGAGACCGATTTCGTCGAATCTGGGATAGCCCGCCAGTGCTGGGAAGACTGTTTTTTGATATACAATTTGATCAGGAAGACAACCTCTGGTTGGCTACGCAGGACGCAGGGGTGATCAAATGGAATCGCCGGGACTCGACCTTTCGCACCTTCGGAGAAGCCCAGGGTTTATCCAATAATCAAGTGCGTTGCTTATTGGTGGATAGCTGGGGGACCGTTTGGATGGGCACCTCAGGAGGCGGCTTGAGTCGGTACGGCG
>JBCBGC010000123.1:0-8950 GCA_038527215.1 Bacteroidota bacterium | reverse complement strand
CTATGCCATCATTACGACCCCAATGCTCAAACATCTGACCGCCGTACCGATGGCATAGGTGGGAGATACGTCTATTCGGTGTTGGAGGATAAAGATTGTCGAATCTGGATGGGGGTTAGTGCTAAGGGTGTGACTGTTTTTGACAAAAACCAGGGTTTCCGCTCGTTTGGCTGGGAAGAAGGTTTCCTGGATATCAAGGTTAAAAGTCTGTTTCAGGATCGGAAAAACCGCATTTGGCTGGGCACCGAAGGTGCCGGGCTGGCCTTATTTCAGGATTCCAGCTTTCGCTTTTTCGACGGCTCTTCTGGCTTGAGCGATAACTGGATTCGGGATATCGTAGAGGACAAAAAAGGCCGTCTGTGGGTAGCTACGGCCGGCGGCGGCCTTACCCGCATGGAAGAAATTCCCGACACTACGGGGCCTCGTTTTCGCTTTGAATATTTTCGGGAAAAAGAGGGCCTGAGATCCAATCGGCTCAACAGCCTGCACCTGGATCAGGAAGGTCGTATCTGGATCGCGACTGCTTCACGAGGGCTGAGCATGATCGATGCCCAGGACCAGATCACCAACCTGCCCCTTCAAGACGGGCAGTATCAAAATGCGATTCGCTCCCTGGCGGAAGATCATCTGGGATATCTCTGGATGGGCACCGCAGGAGGGGGCTTGCTCCGCTTAAATATGTACCCGGAAAGCGGAACATACCGCTTTTCTTCCTATCGAGATGGCCTGACCTCCGGCAATGTCTATTTGTTAGCCTTTGACGAACTGGGCGATCTGTGGGCAGGCTCGGAATCCGGACTGGATCGCCTGAGTTTTGATCCCTTGCAGGAGCCGATCGCCTTCCGGCATTTTGGGCAAACCGAAGGTTTTGTGGGCATAGAGACCTGCCAAAATTCCATTACCCGGGACCGCAATGGCGACCTCTGGGTAGGCACCATCAACGGAATGACCCGTTTCAATCCCGTCAACCGGGTGCAGAGCAGCCGGGCTCCCCGTCTGCACCTGGCTCAGGTGCGTCTTTTTTACCAGCCCATCCAACAATCTCCCTATCGCCATACCATTGGAGCCTGGAACCAACAGGTGGCAGGCCTGACCTTACCCGCTGACGAAAACCATCTGAGTTTTTCTTTTTCGGCCATTGATCTACAAAGTCCTGAAGGCATCCAGTACAGTTGGTGGCTGGAAGGCGGAGAAAAGTCCTGGTCGCCTTATCAACAAGAAAAGTCGTCTACCTATTCCAATCTGGCTCCTGGTACCTATACCTTTCACCTACGCGCCAAAAACATCGAAGGCCTGGAAAGCCAGCCGGTGAAATTTTCTTTTGCGGTGGAGCCACCCTTCTGGGAAACCTGGTGGTTTATTCTGGGGGCGATAGCGGTCCTGGGCGGGCTGATTTTCGCTTTTTTTCGATACCGACTCAATCAGGTCCGACAACTGGCCGTGAAGGACCGCGAAAAGCTGGAAGTAGAAAAAGGCTTGGTGGAGCTGGAACAAAAGGCCTTGCGGTTGCAGATGAACCCGCATTTTATTTTCAATGCGCTGAATTCTATTCAAGGACTGATCACGGAGCAGGACACCAAGACAGCGCGCTATTATCTGGCAAAGTTTTCCAAGCTGATGCGCATGGTGCTGGAGAACTCCCGCGAAGGGCTCATTCCCGTGGAGGAAGAGATTCAGACCCTGGAGCATTATATGGCGATTGAGCGTTTTTGTTCGGGAGAAAAATTTGAGTACGAAATCTCGGTCGATGAGGCTATTGATCCGGAGGAGGTGCTCATTCCGGCTATGATGATTCAGCCTTTTATCGAAAATGCGATCATTCACGGCATTTCTCACTTACCGGAGAAGGGACATATCAAAGTGCAGTTTCGGCCGCAGACGGGCTGGATGGAAGTCTCGGTAACG
Organism: Bacteroidota bacterium; assembly: GCA_038527215.1. GTDB lineage: Bacteria > Bacteroidota > Bacteroidia > J057 > J057 > JAWPMV01. Next base: position 7,045 of record JBCBGC010000123.1, on the reverse strand, counting down.
GATAATGGCATCGGTCGTAACAAAGCGGCTCAGATCAATGCCCAGCAGAAGCAGCACCATAAATCTACGGCCTTGCTCGTAACGCAAGAGCGGCTGGACCTGCTGACGGAGGATCAGAACTGGAGCAAAAGTATCCAGATCATTGATCTGAAGACGAGTAAGGGTGCTCCGGCCGGGACGAAAGTGGTGGTGCGGATTCCGTGGATGCGGGATTAAATTTAGCCACGAATGCACGAATTAGGGACGAATCAAAGGCTATTGGTCTTTCATTCGATCATTCGTGGCTATCTATTATAAGGGCCACGAATGCACGAATTGGGGACGAATCAGAGGCTATTCGTCTTTCATTCGATAATTCGTGGCTGTCGATTAAAAGGGCCACGAATGCACGAATTAGGGACGAATCAGAGGCTATTCGTCTTTCATTCGATCATTCGTGGCTTGTTTATAAGGGCCACGAATGCACGGATTGGGGACGAATCAAAGGCTATTCGTCTTCCATTCGATCATTCGTGGCTATCTATTATAAGGGCCACGAATGCACGAATTAGGGACGAATCAGGGGCTACGGGTGATTCGTGGTTTTTGGTTATGGCGGACCGGCCCAAATTTTTCTCTTTTCTCCCATCATATCTTCTCTATCTTTGCCTCCAAATTAAATGCTTGATGAAAGCCATCTATTTTTTCCTGGGACTTTGCTTGCCCCTTTTTGCCCTCGGTCAACAAATCGAATATCAGGTGGACTTGCGAACCGCGGCCAATGATCAACTACAGGTGCAGATGCAGGTATCTGGGTTCACTGACGAAACCCTGGAGCTAAACTTTCCCATGACCATTCCTGGCACCTATGCCACCCTGGACTATGGTCGATACATCAGTGAGGTAGAAGCCCTGGATTCAGCCGGGCAAGTGCTGCCTATTAACCAAAAAGGCAAAAATACCTGGGAAATCACCCAGAGCCAGCCTCTGGCCCGGGTCCGCTACAAAATTGACGATACCTTTGATGCGGGTACCCGCAAAAACAAAGTTTTTGAACCAGCCGGTACCAATATTCAGCCGGGCCAGAATTTCCTCTTTAATGCCGGAGGTGTATTTGGCTTTTTTAAGGGCTATGAAAAAATTCCGCTCACCGTGCGGGTAGAAAAAGACGAAAACTTCTGGGGCATTACCGCCTTGCCGCAACTGGAAGGCAATCCGAACCTGCAGACGTTTGAGGCACGGGATTACCATCAGTTGGTGGATTGTCCCATGATGTTTGCCTGGCCTGATACCACCAGCTTTCAGGTGGCCAATACCCGGGTCAGCATTGGGGTATTCAACGAAAGTGGGCGGGTGCTGTCGAAAGAAATCTATGATCAGGTCAAAACGGCCATGGAGGCCGTCGCCGAATTGTTGGATCAGGACTTACCCGTATCCACTTATGCCTTTGTCTTTTACATCAAAGATTTGCGGGAATACGAAGGGGTCCTTTTTGGTCCCAGGCCCAAAATCGGGGAATTGGTGAAGGTATTCCGGGAATTGAATGGGCAAGGCTTTGGCGCGTTGGAGCATGGCAATAGTTCCATTTATTTCATGCCCGATTTTGGGAACGATTTCGTCCTGGACGACATCGCTAGTATCTGTATCCATGAATTTCTACACATTGTGACCCCGCTCAATCTGCACAGCGAATACATCGGAGATTTTGATTTTATCGACCCCAAGATGTCCCAACACCTGTGGTTGTACGAAGGCATTACGGAATACTTTGCGGGTATCTCTCAGGTCAAAGGCGGGGTCATCACCCCCAGCGAATACCTGGACCTGGAATTGCGGCCCAAAATCGTGGAAGCCCTGGAGTATCCGGAAGAGAAGATGTCTTTTACCGAGATGAGCAAAAACGTCCTGAAGAATCCCTGGAAAAAGCAGTACAATCAGGTGTATCAACGGGGCGCGGTTTTAGGAGCCATGCTGGACCTGGAGATCATGCGACTGACAGGAGCTAAGCAAACCCTGAAAGATGTGGTGGTCAAGCTGAGCAAAAAATACGGCCCGGAAAAATCCTTTTCCGAGCGGGACTTCATTGCTGAATTTGTGGCGGAAGTTGATCCGGATTTGCAAGTCTTTTTTGACCGTTATATCACTGGGACCACGCCCATAGATTTGCGAACCAGCCTGGGCTATGCCGGGATAGATTACCACGAGGTTTTTGTCGAAAAAGGTCCAGCTAATCCTCTCGAAAAAGAGGAAAATGATGTCAGGGTCAGTCCTGGTATTATCGGTGCAATGCTGACGGTAACTGAAGTCGGGGAGAATGACTTTGCGGGCCTACAGGAAGGCGATCAGGTCGATCCGGATGCAGTGGCCAGCGTGCTGCGTGATGCGCAGGGGAACTGGCGGGCCGCAGGAGATACCCTCTCTTTGACCGTCATGCGGGGAGGGGAAGAAGTGGAACTGCGTTTTGTCCCACCTTATGTAGAGAAAACCACCGAGCATCGCATGATCATCAACGAGGACGAAAACGAAAAACTTCGTAAGGTCTACCGTCGTTGGATGAGCAATAAGCCTGATTAGGTCTGCTACTGAGATTGGAAAGCCGCTTGAAGCGCGGCCAATTTTTGCTCCCGTAAGGGAAGATTATCTGCAAAGTGCGTAGTGAGGTACTGCAAGTTTTTGTCATATTCCTGCTGTAGGACTGTGGCCCTTTTTTCCACTGACCAATATCCTTCCAAGGCTTCGACATAGGCCAAAACCAAGGGATAATCGAGTAAATAGGGCCGATCCTGAATCTCCGCTACGTAAAAGGCGATGCTGGCCTGGTCAGCCTTTTCTAAAAATTTGTGGGCGTGCATGAGATAGCTAAAAAACTGCGCCTGCAAATTATCGTAGTAGGCCTTCCCTTTATGTTTGGGTAATTCCTCTTTGTACCATTGATCCATGTCCTGCCAGGTGTATTGGGAGGGTTTGAGGGCTACCTTGAAAAAAGGCAGATCTGCCGGAGGAATCTCGTCCTGAATCTGGGTCGTTTGATTAGGCTTACAACTTTGGCTCACCAGGAAGAGGATCAATAGGAAAGACAGGTATTTCATTGTGGGCGTGCTGAGTGAATGAAACAAGTCCTAAGATAAAATTTTTGCAAAAAAAAAGCCGACCCCCTTTTGAGGAGCCGACCTTTTTGGTAGGTACGGTGTTATTTAAGGCGCTTGTCGAGCAGCTGAAGGTTCTTCTTTTCCAGCTTGCTGAGGCGCTTGTGTATCTTGCGCTTTTTATGCGTTTTATTCGGAATGGCCTGATACCAGCTGAGTTTTTCGTACTCGGCTTGCAGGGTGCTTTCCGGGAAAATAAAGCCCTGCCGGGCCAGTAATTCATTTTTACGATCAGCCAGTTCGGTCCGGCTCAGGCGTTTGAGTTGCTTGCGGGTGAGCTTTTCCTGGCTCAGCTCCGGATAGCGAATTCGAGCGATACGGTCTGGCTGAGGCGAAGGTTTTTGGGCGATCGGCGGCGGTAGGGTAGGGGCTAGTTGGAGCTTGTCTGCATTCTTCCAGATTCGTCTTGCTCTGACATAGCGCTGGTCCCAATAATTTTCTTCCAGCCGGGATTTCATGACCCCGCGAGAGGAAGAAGTATGGATAAAGGTTACGGAACCTCCCCGGGCCTCGGTTACCAAGCCTACATGTCCGACCTTTCCTTTGATGTTAAAGAACACGAGATCTCCTTTGACCAGCTTTTTGCGGTTGACCGCTTGACCGGATTTGGATTGATCCACGGCCCGTCGCGGTAAGGTAATGCCCGCAGCGGCAAAGCTCTTCACCATTAAACCTGAACAATCAATGCCTTTGTGGGTCATGCCACCCATGCGGTGAGGCGTGCCCAGGTAGGACTCAGCGGTCTTGATGACCTGATTGATTTGCTTTTGCAGCTTTTTGTCTTTGTCCGCTGCTTGCGTCATGAAGGGAAAAACCAGCCAGAGGCTGAGCATCATCCATTTTCCGTTTTGCCAAAATCTTCTCATCATATAGGGTTAAGTAAGGCCAGTGTACAAGGGTAATTAACTTACGCTGCCACGCTGGCCTGGTTACTTATCCTTTACCAAGCGTGTGCGAAAACCGAGCCAGAGCCCGGAATGCGTAAGATTGGGTGAAAAAACGTGCCTTCAGGGACGGCTTTTTCCTTCTCCGTCCTCAGATTTCCTCTATAGAGACCCTCAGGCCAGGAAAGTTGCACGGTAGGAGAGGAAAGAAAAGGGGGCGATCATGGCAGTAAGTCGGTAAAAAAAGCCCGGAAGCCTGGTCCTGGAGGAGAGGCTTCCGGGATATGGATGGATGGGACCAGCCTGGGCTAGCCTTCTTTCATTTCTTTTAAGACCCTATAAATGGTAGACACCCCAATGTCCAGCTTTTCGGCTACCAGTTTGATGTTCTGGTCATTCTTTTTCAAATAGAGATCGATGATGCGATGGGTGTACTCCTTTAAGGTTAGTTCCTGGCTGAGGACGTCGGGCAAAGGATCGCTGGTACTGAAGGTAATAACATCTTCTTCAATCTCCTGCTCATTGGACATGACCGCAGACAGTTCCACGATAGATTTCAATTCGCGGATGTTGCCCGGGTAGTGGTAGGACAGGAGCTTACGCTGGGCTGCCGGACTGAGGCTAAAGGCTTCCAGTTCGTTTTCCTTGGCAAAGCGCTCCAGGAAGAATTTGGCCAACAGGATGATGTCCTTACCCCGCTCGCGGAGGGGGGGCAGTTCTACCGGCAAACCAAAGAGGCGGTAGTATAAATCCTCGCGGAATTTATTCTGCTTGACTTCTTCCAGCAGGTTACGGTTGGTTGCTACGACGATGCGGCAGTCTACTTTGACCTGTTTATTGGAACCAATGCGAATGATCTCTTTTTCCTGCAGGGCACGCAGCAGTTTGGCCTGAAAGGTGATGTCCATTTCCCCAATTTCATCCAGGAAAAGGGTACCCCCATGGGCTTCTTCAAACTTACCGATGCGACGGTTGGTGGCCCCGGTAAAAGCGCCTTTCTCATGCCCAAACAACTCACTCTCGATCAACTCGGCCGGAATAGCCGCCATGTTGACCGGGACAAAGGGTTGGTCTTTGCGCTTGGAATTAAAATGAATAGCCTTGGCGACCAATTCCTTACCTGTGCCGGTTTCGCCGGTGATGGTAACGGTGATATTGGTAGAAATGGCCTTCTCAATCATGTTGAAGACCTTCTTGATGGCCGGACTCTGCCCGATGATGCTTTTTTCGAAGTCATACTTCTGGGCCACTTCCTGCTGTAGCTTATTGATGCGCGTAATCAACTTCCCCTTTTTGCGGATGTTGTTCATGCTGTTCAACAGGCGATCCTGGATGTCCTCTCCTTTGGAGATGTAATCGAAGGCTCCCTCTTTGAGCAGGGAAACGGCGGTGTCGATCTTTTCCTGCTCGGAAATGACCACCACTTCGATGTCCGGATTAAATTCTTTGATTTTTCTTAAGGCTTCCGCTCCTTCCATATCGGGTAAGCGGTAGTCCAGGGTAATGGCAGAGGGCCCCTCATGCAGGCGGTTGAGGCACTCCCCGGCGGTGCCAAATTTGTGGACTTCGTAATCGGGGTTGAGCTCAAGGTTATAGACCAGCAGTTCACGGTACCACTCGTCGTCCTCTACGACGAATATGGTAAACTTGTCAGCGTCAGACATAGGGAAATGGATTCTTCGATGGCATGTAAAAAAGAAGGTGAGGGGCTTCTTCCAGCGGCAATATAAGAATATTTCCCCGCTTCCATGATCCACTCGCAGAACCCATTCCCCAGTCTGTGGGTTTTCGCTAGCAGCAGCCTTTTTGTCCGCCTAAGCCTGCCAGTTCCCGAGCTACGCGAGGTTTGCAGGCGGTGGCAGGTACGGTTAGCTTGAGTGACACCGTATCTCCGCCATTTTCTACCGCCGCTACCCGAAACTGAGCGGTATGAAAGCTGAAGTTGCCGTATTCGAACCAGATTTCAGCTTCTCCTTCCATGGGTTTGACCTTATCGACGATGTCAAAAATCTTGCGGGCCTTGGCCGCGGTCAGGGGAACTTTATCCGGTTCTAGTTCCGGCGCCCAAAGCTGCACCACCGTCCTACGCTCGTAGTGAGGATTGCCGCCGCAGTCAACTGAGTCGAGGGTTACATTACTGATTTCGGTGATGTGGTAGTCATTGGGAACGATTTTCCCTGGGGCGTATTCAAATAGGAGGGTGTTGTCTCCCTGTGCGTCTAGTAGGCTTAAAAATTCGTGAGTCTTCATATTGATCGTATTATTGCGATGAATTTAGGTAAAAAAATAGTTGTTGTTGAATATTTGGTTTTAATTTTTGTTGGACATTCCCGTTCGGGTTATTCGCAGCTTATTGGAACCTCCCCGCTCGCACAATCCGCAGGTTCTTAGAACATCCCCGCTCACACAATCCGCAGCCCCTTCTAAGGGGCTTTCGCGCGGGCCTGCCTTCGGCAAGTGGTTTCTGCCAGCCCCCTTTTGAAGGGGGCGCTGGGCGGAAGGGGATGTTATAGAGATCTCTCCTTCAGCAAAGATCGTGTCTCGGAGGTTATTTTCTCCACGACAGTTTGTAGGGAATAATCTATTTGGTCATTTGAAAATCTGATGATTACTACCCCTAATGCTTCGAGTTGACTATGCCGCAGCATATCTTCTTTTATTTGGTAGTCATGAATCCTACCATCTAGTTCTATAGCTAATCCAATTTCGTGACAATAAAAGTCTACAATAAAGTGGCTAATTGGTACCTGACGGTGGAATTCAACTCCTACGATTTGCTTTCTCCTGATATGGTCCCATAATACCTCTTCTTGCGGTGTCGGATTTTTCCTCAGATCTCTAGCGAACTTTTTTAAGTGTTGGTCATATGGAATAATCCTGTTTGACATGTTGGATCGATGCTATGGTTTCTAATTCGGTGCTTTCACTTTTTAGTCTCTTACATCCCCGCTCGCACTATCCGCAGCCCCTTCTAAGGCTACAGCCTGTACACAAGTATGAAAAGTCAGAAAAAATCCATAGAGTGAAAAAAACTTC
>JBCBGC010000122.1:0-26257 GCA_038527215.1 Bacteroidota bacterium | reverse complement strand
GGGAATCGGGGGGTATCCCATCAATCTGGTCAAGCTGCCCCTGTAAAATCCCAAAAAGATGCTGGTTATATTTATTGGCCTCAGAAAATTGGAGGCTTTTTTCAAAGTATGCTTTTTCCCTTTCGGTTTCAATCTGCGCTAGCCTAAAAGACGCTTCAATGCCAATATCCATTTGCGTAGCAAAGGTGTCCAGCGCAGTAATGTAGCCAGGCTTACTCCCCAGCCGGCCACTGAAGCGGAGGGTATCGACAAAAGATTTGACCACCTCACTGTATTCCAGAACCTTTTGAAGGCTTGTGGGTGAAGAGGGCGCACTTAAATCGGCTTCCTGGAGTTCCAAAGCAGACAACATTTTTAGCGCAGTCAAGGTAAATTCTTCTAATTCGAAACTGCTATGTGGAGGAATCCCCTCCGAAAGGAGGAGCTTGTCTGGATCTTTGCTGCGTAACTTTAAGACCCGCTCCAAATAAGCTCTTGCCGAATCAGGCTGGCTTGCCTGCATAAACAGCCTCGCTTTCAAAATGAAGACTTTGGTAAGTTCTGGCGAATTTTCTCCAAGGACTGAACCCATGACCAAAATGGCACTATCAGCCTTGGCCATAGCCGCTTCGGGATGCCCGGTTTCAGCCAAAATATTGGCCAGGTTGAAGAGAATGCTCGAGGCGATAAAGTCCTGTCTCGACCCAATAAAATTTAGCGCTTTTTCATTCATCAGGAGAGCAGAATCTAATTGCTCCATGGCTACATACATTTCTCCAAGATTGGTGTAGTAGGTCGCCCAAACTGTTTGGAAGGCTGATTCCATCCCCGGCCCGAACTCGATTTCGTCTACGACCTGGAGAAGTTTTTGCCCATAGGACTTAACTTTGTCGAATTGCTGGCTCCGGATGTTGAGGACCATCCCAAGATTAAAAAGGGCCCACTTCTGAAATTGGAAGGCTGAAAACTGTTTGTTTTGAATCGCAACTTCTTTGGCTTCCGGGAGGATCTTCTCGCTCTCAGTCAAGGTGGAGATACCTTGGCTAATCAGGCCGGCATTGTAAAAAATCTGAGTCTTCAGTTGTTTGAACAATAATGCAAACTGGGCATTGCTTTGTAGATATTTATCATTGACCTCTAGTCCCGGTTTTACGTGTGCTTGTAAGGCCCATTCATTCTGGCCCTGATCAGCATAGATTGACCCTAATCCGAAATGGCATGATCGGACAATTTTCCATTGTTCCGCTTCCTGGGCGTCCTTCAATAGGGGTTCATAGATTTCCAAAGCCAGGTCAGACTGATATAGCCTTCTCAGCGAATCAGCCTCGTCCATTCTGGCCTGCATGGCTGTATCAAGGGGGGCTTCTGTCAGGGAATCCTGGGCCCACAAGGTGGAATAGGTAACATAGCTTACCAAAAGCGCCAGCAAGCTCAGGGTTCTCAGGGAAAAAGCAAGGGAAGGGTTGTGCATAATGACTTTACTACAGGAAAAACCATGCGGATATTTCCTGGGGTTAAAAGAATTATTGAGAGGGATATATTGAAAATAGGATATTTTGTCCTAACCCCAAAGTATGTCCACCCCTGATTGAAAAATTAGGCCAAAATAGCATCAAGGCTTCGGAAGTTTTTCTTCCAAACCCTTGACGATAAATCGAACTTACTACGGTTAGCTTTTTCTCACCCCTACCCAGTACAAACCAAAGCTCCCGCCCATAATCCCAAAGAAAATCAGGGCCAGCCAGGGATTAAATATCGTAATCGCCACCAGGGCTACCGTGGCAATCACCAGCGCAAGCCCTGGGAAGATGGGATATACTGGCACCTTAAAGGGACGCTCCAGCTCTGGCTCATTTGTTCTCAGGACAAAGAGCGAAATCATAGAAATGATGTACAGGCTCAAGGCCCCAAAGCAGGCGATGGTGATGATCTCACCCGTTTTACCCGTCAGCAAAGCAATAATACCGATCCCCATATTGAAAAGCAGGGCATTTGCCGGGGTTTGATTCTTGGGATGAACCTTGCCCAGGGCTTTGGGTGCATAGCCGACCCGCCCAAATTCGAAGGAGGCTCGCCCCGCAGCCAAAATGATCCCATGAAAGGAAGCCACCAGTCCAAATAAGCCAATCACCGCAATGAGTTGCACCATGAAATGTCCTTCTCCCATCACCTGGGCCATGCCGAGGGGCAGAGGCGCATCGGAAGCCACTTCCGAACCAGGTGGATACACCACGCCTTCCCAACCGCCAATGCCCACCGAAGTGGTAAAGGTGAGGATACACAGTAACACCAGGGTCAGGATAGCCGAGCCAAAACCAATCAGCACATTGCGCTGCGGGTTGATGGTCTCTTCCGCTACATTGGCCACGCCTTCAATGGCCAGATAAAACCAAATGGCAAAAGGAATCGCCAGAAAGATGCCCTGGTAGCCATTGGGGAAGGCATTTTGCTGCAGACTTTCCATGCTAAAGTTCCCGACCGAGCTGCCTGCGAAAATCAACAGACCTGCTACGGCGACTAACGTGATCATCAACTCGAAGCGTGCCGCCGCTTCTACCCCGTAGATATTCAAGGCGGTGAAAATGAAGTAGGCCAGAATGGCCACCCAGGGAATTTCCAGGCCGCCGATCTCCCATACCGGCAGGGTAAGAAAACTTCGTAAGTAGGCATCGATGGCAAAAGCGATGGCCGGAGGGGCAAAGATGAATTCTATATTCTGGGCCATGCCGCCTACAAAGCCCCAATCCTTGCCCAGGGCTCGAGTCGCATAATCAAAAGCGCCCCCTGCTTTGGGGATGGCGCAGGCCAGTTCTGTGTAGCTAAAAGTAAAGCACAGATACATGATGGTGATAAACAAGGTCGCGATGGCCAGACCGCCGGTCCCTCCTTCTGGCAGGCCCAGGTTCCAACCGAAATACATGCCCGAAATCACGTATCCTACCCCTAGTCCCCATAACATGAGGGGGCCCAGGGTGCGTTTTAGCTCGTTAGATGTAGTCATAGTAGGTAGATCAGGCCCCAAAATAAGGAAAGTGTGGGGCTTTGGACAAACATGCTCAGGATTCCCGGACAGGGGTTGAGTTTTTCGGACAAAAAGACCCTTTCGTAGCAGTTGATGATCGCCAGTCAAACATTATCACCATTTTCCCACTTAGGGATAGAGACTTTCTATTTGGCACTATCCCGCGCCCGCAGTAATTTTGAGAAGAATAATTGAAAGGCTATGATCTGTATCATCTCCCCCGCCAAAAAACTGGATTTTTCTGAGGAAACCCGTTTTACCCAGAATTACTCCCTTCCTGCTCATCTGCCCGATAGTGAAAAGCTGGTGACTTCCCTGGCCAAAATGAAGCAGAAGAAGCTGGGCGAACTGATGCATATTTCCGACAACCTGGCAGCGCTGAACTACGAGCGCTACCAGAATTTCCATACGCCTTTCACTCCCCAAAATGCCAAGCAGGCCCTGCTTTCTTTTAAAGGTGATGTATACCAAAGTTTTGAGCTGGAAAGCTATTCCGAGGAGGAATTTGATTTTGCTCAACAACATCTGTTGATCCTCTCCGGATTATATGGCTTGTTGAAGCCGCTGGACCTCATCCAGCCCTACCGGCTGGAGATGGGCACCAAAATGAAAACCCGTAGAGGCAAAGACCTCTATGCCTTCTGGGGAGATCGCATTACCAAAGCCATCAACGCAAGCCTCGAAGAGCAGGACACCGATGTCCTGGTCAACCTCGCCTCCAACGAATATTTCAAAAGCGTACGCTCCGCCAAATTAAACGCCCGGATCATCACCCCACAGTTTAAGGAAAACCGGGATGGCACCTTCAAGACCATTTTCCTTTATGCCAAGCAGGCCCGCGGGGCCATGTGCGATTTTGTGATCAAGGAAAAGGTAACGGAGCCCGAAGGATTAAAAGATTTCCAGGGCATGGGTTACGCCTACGATAGCGAGTTATCCGACGAGACCACCTGGGTTTTCACCCGCTAGGATGAGGATTCTCCTGTAGAGACGCACCGCCCTGCGTCTCAGAAGGATCATGGCCACTGCCAATCTCTGTTTTTGTCAAAAAAACCTATGGAGACGCATGCCATGCGTCTCAGGAGGTTCATGGCGACTGCAAATCTCTGTTTTTGCCAAAAATCCCCTATGGAGACGCACCGCCGTGCGTCTCCAAAGTTTCCTGGCGTCCGCCAATCTCCGTTGTTTTGCCAAAAATCCCCTATGGAGACGCATGCAATGCGTCTCTACAGCAACCGGGTTGCGTTACTTTTGGGCTGATGTTTCCCCATGGAGTGTATTCCTGGGAAGGATTAGGCAGAACCCTAGCCTAAGGACCACGCGCTTTTCAGTTACCCATTTGAGCTTTTTTCCCTTAAGAGGGGGATTCCTTTGGGCAGATTGAGGGTATGAAAAACCTTGCTCTCGCTCCGCTGCTGAAATTATTGCTGCCCTTTATGCTGGGGATCTGCCTGGCGTCTTATTTTGCCTGGCCGCCTCTTTGGTGGCTGGCTCCGGGATTGTGTCTGTACCTCATGACTGCCTTGGCAGATTATTTCTGGGGCTCCTGGCATACTGAACATCTCGTAGCGGGTGTGAACCTGCTCTTCTTCCTGAGTCTGGGAGCTGCCTGGTATTCCTTGTATCAAGCGCGACCTCAGGCGCCGGTTTTGTCTTCTAATAAAAGTGGGCAGGTTAGCCTGGTAGGAAAAGTGCACACTTCTCCGGCTTTTACGCCATATGGGGGAAAACTTCAGCTTAGCCTTTATGCTATGTGGGAAGACGGAACCTGGATAGAAAAGCAGGGCCTGGTTCAGGTTTACTTGGATTCAGCGGCAGTTAATCTGGTTGAACCCGGAGACAGCCTTTATTGTGGTGGGTGGCTCAAACCTTTTATCCCTAAAGATTCCGGATATGCCGCTTATCTAACTAGGATTGGCATGCACCATAAACTACGGGCTCAGGTTTACCGCCCGGGAGGGAAAGTAGCCAGCCTCGACGGTTTTTTCCAAGGACTTCAGCTTCACCTTTCCCATCAGCTCGAAGGCTTTATGGAAAATAAGGCATATGCTGGCATTGCCCAGGCCATGCTCCTCGGCGACAAACATGCCTTGGATAGAGACATCCGCCAGGATTTCACCGATACCGGACTAAGCCACTTACTCGCGATTTCTGGTCTGCATGTCGGCATCATCTTTATGTTCCTCCAATTCCTGTTTTCTCCTTTACACTTGCTCCCTCACGGAATGCGCTGGAAGAATTTGCTGATCTTAGGGATTCTGCTGGGCTTCATGTTGTTGACGGGGGCAAAACCCGCGGTCTCGCGGGCCGTGCTATTGTTTGGGACGGTGCTGGTGTTAAAAGCGTTTTATCTGCCCTACCAAAGTTTGAATATCCTGGCCTTTACAGCTTTTCTACAACTTGCCTGGAACCCTTTGCGGCTGTTTGAGCTAGGCTTTCAAATGTCCTATGCCGCTGTCTTTGCCATTCTATTAGGCCTTCCGTTACTGGAAAAATGGCTGCGAACCGGTTCCCCTTTGTTAGATGCCATATTGGGCAGCCTGGTTGTGTCCTTGTTCGCGACGCTGGGAACCCTGCCCTGGGTGCTAATTCACTTCGGGCAATTTCCGACCTATTTCCTGGTGGCCAACCTGGCCACTACGCTGATCGCCTGGGCTTCCGTTCTGGTCGGATTCCTCTGTATCATGTTTTGTTGGCTCCCCTGGTTCAATCAACTGCTGGCTTCTTTCCTGGAGCTTTGTCTGTCTTCGCTTTCATATGTAGCTGGGGAAGTGGCCTCCTGGCCTTTTGCGGTGATTGAGCAGCTAGATATTCAGGCTCCGGGTTTATGGATATTGATCGCTCAGTTGCTGATGGTAGCAGGCCTATTCCTTTTGCCAGCCTGGCTACGCCAACATCGGTGGAGGTTCCAGCGGGAGGAATCCTATGTTGCCAGACCCGTATTCCAGCTGTAACCCTGTTAGTATTTTTTGATAAGCTATCTAAAGTCTATGTTAGAATCATCTCGCATTTTTCTCCCTCGCACCGCTAAGGTTTCCCAGTGGATGCACCTGATCTGGATCGTGGAGGGAAACCGGACCCCGCTTTTTGAAGCAAAAAGAATCCCCTTGATCCGATTTCTTTTCAAAGCCTGTCAGGCCGAAGATGTATACCTGGATTGTGCCAATGGTACCCGGGATCATCTGCATTTGCTCCTGCAATTACCGCCAGACCAAACGGTGGCTGAACTGAATCAATGCCTTCAGGAATTGACCAGGTCCTGGACCGAACGGAAAGAAAATTGGGGCTATCCTGTGGAGTGGTCTGCTGCCATCCGGGCGTATTCCGTCAGCCCAGAAAAACTGGCGGTGGTAAGAAGGCAGATCTTCCGACAGGCGGAGCGGCACCAGCGCCAGAGCCTGGCCCAGGAATTATGGGAGTTGACCCAATCTCCCGAAGATCAATGCTTGTTGGCGGGCAGTGTGGAGGCCGCCTAAGCAGTAAGGAGGGAATGGAGCAGGTAATGAATTGCGTCTTTGCTCAGAAAAAAAATCTGGGGGGATGTAAGAAAACACCTGCCCCTGCCTTTTCGTCCCGTTCTTTGTTTGCCAATTGCGAACAAAGATTTGATGACGCACGAAAAATCAGACCAAAGCCGAAAGTAATTTGCTCGTTATCAGCCTTTTGTTCGTAAACGGAAAAAGTAAGGCCCCATTCATTTCTCGGTTTCAATCCGGGGGTTTGCACCCTTCCTTCGTAAGGCAAACATTTTGTTACTGCTATGAAAGTTTGGATGCAAACCTGTTTTTCCTTTGCTCTGTCTTGCCTTTTATTTCCACTTCTTAGCTTGCCTCATCTTGCCCTGGCCCAAAATGCCGGGGGAGATATCACCTTTCAATTAAACGACGATCGTCGGGTATCCCTGAACATTTATGATGCGCAGGGCCAGGTAATTCGTGAGCTCATGCACGCTACGGATCTTACCGCCGGCTCCCACACCGTAACCTGGGATGGGAAAGATCAAGACGGCGTAGATATGCCTCAGGGCATCTACACCTGGAAGGCGCTGGCCACCAAGGGCCTGCAAGCCAATTATGTACTATCTGTGGGGAACACCCTTCCCTATGGAAGTAGCCTGATGGATGTAAGTCCCGGGGCTGAGGTCGGACCTTATGCCATTGCTGCCAGTAGCAGCCATGTGCTGATCGCGGCCAACCTGACCTCCGGGTCCGAACCCGCCATGCTTCGTATGCCTAAAACGGGGGCTTCCCGGGATTGGTCTGCGCTTGAACCTGAAGCGGGTATGGGGGCCAAAGCCCTGGCTTTAGAAGGGCAAACCACTTACCTCCTCGCGCAAAATGACAAGGTCTGGCGCTATAATCAGCAAACCGGACAAAAAATTGATTTCATCAATGTGGCTTGGGATGGCGTGATTGTGAACAATCATGACGACCCTAAACACGTCTACGACATGGACGTCAACCACGAATTTGTGGTGGTCAGTTATCCTACCTACAATGCGATTCGCTGGTACGATATCCTGACGGGCCAGCAATTCAAAGAAATCACGGGTATCAACAATCCCTACGGCATTACCATCGATGGAAACGGCAATGTGTACGTAGTCAATGGACAAAACCTGATTGAGGTTCAATCGGGTTCTTCTACCCCTACGGCTATCGTAAACGGCCTGGATGAAGGTCATGTATTGGCTTTTGATCCTTCCGACAACACTTTACTGGTGGGTGAACACGGGACTACCCAGCAAATCACCCGCTATAAGCCAGATGGCACCCTCTTATCAACCTACGGCCAGGCCGGAGGAAGAACTTTTGGGTTATACAACCAGAATGAGAAGGAGTCTTTCTACCTGATTACGGATATCGCTCCGGATGGTAGCGGTGGTTTTTTCGTAGCGGAACCGCATGGAGGGTTACGTAGAATCAGCTACTTCAACGCCCAGGGAGGCTTGAATACTGAATGGATGGGCGGAACTGCTCAAGGAAGAAGTTTTTGTTTTGATCCTGAGGATGAAAGCATCGTCTACTACGAAGGATCTAACGGGATGATCGTTCGGGCCAATATCAACTATGGCGCAAAAGCCTGGGGCGTTCACGCTGTCATGCCATATGAAGGTCTGGCCGGAGGATTGTTTGGCAAAAGCGGCCCGGAAACCAGCTTTTATGTCCGCAAGGTAAATGGGAATACCTATTTCATGTTCGATGATGGCTTAGGGAAGGTCCTGATGTTGGATGAAAATAACTGGAGCCTCAAACCCGTATTTGCCATGTCCCGTGTAGATGAGCTTCCTGCACCTTTCGATAGCTGGGCCGGTGCCTCGGATTGGACCGCTTATTGGACCGATGCCAACGGAGACTATACTCCGCAAAACAGTGAATTCCAGTATTTCTCGGCCAATGATTTTGATGGGTATGCGGCCAGACCCGACTTTGACGACTCCATGAACATATACTTTTACCATCCTAATGATAATGCCATTCGCAAAATCGCCTTTCAGGGCCTAAACGGAGTGAGCGCTCCTCAATATGCGCCCCTACCCAAAGGAGGAAAAGTAGCTGATCAGCCCAGCTATTGGAGCAGCACCAATTACGATGCGAATTGGTCATGGCACATGGTAATAGATGACCAGGAAGGATGGATTTATGCCGCCACGAACCACGAAGTGAATGGCTGGGGCAGTGTCAACGATGCCTACCTGAATAAATACGATTTGAATGGAAATCTCCTCTGGAAGGTTGGAGAAAAAGGCACCGATGAAGGCCAGATTGACATTGGCTTTCGCCAGCCGATTGGCTTGGTGTTTGGTTGCCCGGCTTATACAGATTTCAACAACCGGAATAAAACCTTTGTATGGGACAGTGTTGGCCTGTGGGTAGGAAACTTTATGGAAAATCCCAACAATGGTGTAGCTCCTTTTTCCCACCTCTACCAAATGTCCGCTGATCCTAAGCAAGGGGATGTGTTTAGCAATAACCCCAATGGTTCTGCCTTCTTTCTGGCAGGATTTGAAACCGAGGGTCGCCTCTATGAGATTAACGGATTTGATGATTTCATCCGCATGAACGGTGAAGTGGGGGATACGGTAGCCACCCCTGCACCCACGCCGGTAACCTGGGTTCGCATTGAAGCGAACTGGGTCAACCAGGTGGCAGAGATTGAATGGGAAACTGGTCCGGAAACGCATACCGCCAGCCTGGTGCTGCAGCGCTCCCTGGACGGCACGAACTTTACCGACCTTTCTACGGTAACGCCTACCGGCTCACCTACCCAGGGGGCAGTTTACACCTACAATGACAATGGCGCTGCTGCCTTGAATCAGATTCTCTTTTATCGAGTGAAAGAGACCATGACCGACGGGCAGGATAATTATAGTCCGGTGGCTCAACTCAATCCGCAAGCTGCTCCTGTAACGCCTGTTACCTGGGTCAATATTCAGGTCAACTGGTTCAACCAACTGGGACGCCTGGAATGGGAAACCGGTCCCGAAACCCATTCTACCGACTTTGTGGTGGAACGTTCACTGGATGGTACCAATTTTAGTGCCCTGGGCAACGTAGCCCCTACGGGCTCCGCCACCGCAGGGAGTATCTATCAATACGATGATGCAGGGGCGGCAGCCCTGAACCAAACCCTCTATTATCGGGTTCGGGAGATCATGACCGACGGTCAAAGCAACTACAGCAGTGTAGTCCAACTCGCTCCGCTGGCTGCGCCTTCTACCCCCGTAACCTGGATTCAGATTGATGCTAAATGGGTAGGGCAGGTAGCTGAAATAAGCTGGGAAACCGGGCCTGAACTTTCCACGGATAAGTTTGTGGTAGAATGCTCTGCCAACGGCAATACTTACATTGAGCTAAGTGATATTGCTCCCCTGGGCAACGCCAATGCCGGGGCCAGCTATGTCTACAATGACCTGGGAGCCTATGCCTTGAATACCCTGCTATACTATCGTATCAAGGAAATCATGGATGATGGCAACATCAATTACAGTCCGGTAACCCAACTGGATCCTCCCGGACCAGTACCCGTGGATTGGGTCAATATTGATGCCCAATGGGACAACCAGGATGTGGTCATCGAATGGACCACTGGTCCCGAAACGCACTCAGACGAATATATTCTGGAGCGCTCGGTCGACGGCGTATTATTCCAGGCCATTGGTTCCTATACTCCACAGGGCTCTCCCACTGCGGGGGCTGCTTACGAACATATTGATACAGACGCCTATAACCTCAACCAGCCCGCTCTATGGTACCGGGTGAGGGAAATCATGACGGATGGTCAACCGGCCTTTAGCCCTGTAGTACAGGTTGGCCCCAGACCAAGTGGGCAGACGGAAGCGGATTTCCTTACCGTACATGCTCGTTGGCGTGATTCAATTGCTGTCGTCAAATGGGAAACTGGTACACAGCCCTTCTCCGATAAATTTGTGGTAGAACGCTCCTTTGACGGAACGAACTTCCAGGAAATTGGAGAGAAGAATGCCCGTGGAGGAACCAATGGTCGTCGCTACCGATTCCGGGACAGCACCGCGATTAGTTTCAACGCGCCTACGATTTGGTATAGAATTAAAGAAGTAATGGACAACGGGCAGATTAGCTACAGTCCAGTAGTTACCTTAGGGCCAGCTCCCATTGTCAACATTCACATTAACATTTATCCGAATCCTTCCACTTCATTTGTCAATATCGAAATCAAAAATGACACGGATCAGGATATAAGATTCAGGATCATGGATAGCTGTGGCCGGAGAATGGCTCGGGGAAGACTCTCCGCTTTTACCACACAGACTTTCACCATCCAGGTAGACAACTGGGCTCCGGGCCTCTATGTCTTCCAGGTGAACAGGCACGGCTTTACGGCGGATTACATCGTAGTCCAATAAGTCCCTATAATAAGGCAAATCTAAGGAGGTAGGGAGGAAGTCAGGAGGGTGGCATCGGCCTACGATAGTTGCAAGCCCGACTTCGCCTCTCTGCCATTAGGATACGCTCAAGAAGAAGATGGGACTCAGGGAGAGATTCTGAAGTCGTAGGGGGAATTATTGATCAAAGAATGTTATTCCTGAGATCTCCTTCTTTTTTTGCGGCATTACTTTCTAGCAAGCATAGGACTCCAAACTTCGAGGCTGCCAGGTGGCAGCCTCTGTTTTTTTTAGGGCTGGCCGAATGTCGCCCCTTTCTGACCTGCCGATCGGAAAAACTCCATCGTATGGAGTTCCGGACTTCCCCCGCGCTGTCCACAACCGGAGGCCAGGATGACACTGCCTCGCCAGAGAATGGCACTGGTACCATGTCTTCCTTGGTTCAAAGAAGGCAGGCTTCGCCAATCGAGGGTACGCGTATGCAAGGCTTCCACTTCATCATGGGCTGCTTGTTGGTCGCCTGATTCTCCGCCGATCACCCAGATTTCCTTGCCAAATGGCAGTACGGTATGACCAGCCCTGAGCGTAGGCAGAGGTTTGGGCAAGGTGGACCAGCTTTTTTTCTGAAAATCATAAACGTCTACCGGAGCTACCGGATAAGCGAATACCGAATCCGGGGCCTTGGAAAGTCTGCCTCCGGCTACGTACATCTTATTCCCAACCACAGCCGCTTGAAAATGGTCCCGGGGGCGAGGAGCATCTGGGAGCCTTCTCCACTGGCCTGTTTGGGGGTCGTATTCATCAAACCATTTACTATGCCCCTTCATATGCCCGACTTCAATGCCACAACTCACATAGATTTTTCCCTGGTACAGCACATTGCCCGTAGACCCTCGCCGCCGGTCCTTGGGGATTTCGTGGCTTTTTTCCCAACGATCTTCTCCGGGATGATAGATATACACATGCGTAGCAGGAGGCTCATCAGGATAGCCTCCCGTCATCGCGCCTATCACATAAATCTTGCCTTCGAATACGATGGACTGGAAATGATGCAGCTCCAGAGGAGGCTTGGCTCCTTGCGTCCATTGCTTACTGACAGGATCGAAAATGCTGACCGGGCGAATCCCCCGGCCTCCTGATAAGTAGAATTTGCCCCCTGCCTCAATAAAGCTGGCTTCATGTCGGGCCACCGGTTCGCTCTGATCATCGGCTACCTGGAACCACCAACTACCCTGGGAGGTTTGCTGGGGAGAGGGAAGGCTTCGGCAAGCGGTAAAACTGCCAAACAGCCCGATTAGCAGGAGAAAACAGTAGGGTTTCATGCCGGTTGAAGGTATTCAATTTTTCGGGAAGTTGAAATAATTCCCGTTCGCGTAAATCTTCCAAATAGGCTTGGGCATCTGCTCCTTTTGCCGTAGTTTGGGATAAAGCCATCTACATGAAGTTATACCAAAGCCTGGAGTATCAGGTGTCGGACCGCATTGCTTTCATTACTCTCAATCGCCCTGAAGCAGACAATGCAATCAATCACCTGATGATCGTGGAATTGGAGGATGCAATTTTGAGTGCAGAACAGGATGTCTCGGTAAAAGTCATTTTGCTACGGGCTCATGGCGCGCATTTCAGCAAGGGATTTGACGAAGAATATCTGGGGCAGGTCATTCATTATAATATGGAGCAAAATCGGGCTGATTCTCAGGCCCTGGCCCATTTGTTGATGAGCTTTTACCGGGCGACCAAAGTCATTATCGCGCAGGTCCAGGGAGATGCTACAGCTATTGGGGCGGCCTTGATCTGCGCCTGTGATGTAGTGTTTGCGGCGGAAGAAGCCAGTATTGGGTTTCCCGAGGTACACATGGGGCTGGTGCCGGCGGTCGTGATGCCTTTTTTGTTGCGTAGGGTAGGGGAAATTCGGACCAAAGAACTGTTGTTCTCAGGCATGCCCCTGGCCGCACCCAGAGCTGCCGCTATCAATTTGATCAATCAGGCTTTACCCGCAGAAGAACTGCCAGGGCACACAGAAGTATGGGCTCGACACCTTTGTCAGCATGCTTCTCCCGCCTCCCTGCAACTCATGAAGAAAATGATTGCCGACCTTCAGGATTTTCCCATGGAAAATGCCATCAAATTTGTCGGTCGCATGAACGCATATGCCCGTGCTACCGAGGACGCCAAGCGCGGCATGGTCTCCAGCTTGCAGCAGAACAAAATTGAATGGTAATAATTTTAACACTGTTATCGGTTTTCGCCTTTGGTTTCCTGGCCCTGCAAAGCATAGGGGCTGTCGCCACGCGCAAAAGGGTTTCCGGGCCCTGGTGGAAACTGCGGTTATTGATGTGTTGGGGATTGTTATGGGTGGGCAAAAGCTGGTTTCTTGAAAGCCCTTCTGGCGAAAGGTTTTTCTCCTTTTCTCCGCTGAACCGGAGCATGTGGATCTTCTTCCTGGCCGCTTTTCTTTGCTACCTATTTTTTATCTATTGGCTGCGGCAATTTCCCGATATCGATGACCTGGAGAAAAAAATGGAAGAACTGGGAAAAGACCCGGAAGCTTCCTGAAATCGGCTGGCCTTCCGTAAATTTTGATGGAAATCTTCCATGATGGTCCCAGAGACGACAGGCATGCCGTCTCTAAAGCGGACAACCGGATGGTCATCCGTTAATGTTCGAAAAATAACCCTATTTCAGCTGCTGCGAATAATTGCTGGGGATGTTGTATCCCAGGGCTTCTGCCTGACCAAAATATTGCCGGGCTTTGTCCTTATCGCCTTTGCCTAAATAAGCGAGGCCCAGGTAAAAGGGGAAATAAGGCTTTCCCTGAAAATGCTTTTTACTGGCCTTAAAATACTTGATGGCTTTGTCGAAGTTGTTCAACTCCAGGTAGGATTTTCCGGCCAACATGCGGGCATCAGCAGCATTGAGGTTGCTTTTGCTGGAGAGATACATCCGCATGGCCAATTCGCTGTTGAGGACAGCATCGGAATACTGCTCCAGATTGAAATAGGCCATGGCGATCCCGTAAAATGCTGCAGGAAAATCCGGATAGTGCTTCAATAAGGCCTTGTACTGCGTGATGGCATCATGGTATCTGGCTTCCATCATAAAGGCGGCAGCGAGATCCTGATGAGTCTGCAGGTCGCGGGGATTTTTTTCCAGTAGGCTTTGGTACAGTAAAATTGAGCTATCCAGTTGGGCGTTGTCGCGATACAGTCTGGCCAAATCTCTGTAAGGGGGAATGTAGTCAGGTGCGTCGGCTATCGCTTGCAGATAATACCCCTTTGCCATGGCCAGATCTCCTTTCTGTTGGGCTTTCTGGGCGTTTAGGTAGGTGTTCTGCGTGTTTTGAGAAGCGTTGGGGGATTGAGCAAATAAAGAGAAACAAAAGCAAGTCAGTCCAAGGAAAAGGACATTCTTCATGATACTAGCGTTGTACATAGGGTGAAAGAACTACCGTAAAAAAACGAATCCTTTGGCTGGATTCATATGTTTTGCTTAAATGGTCTGATTATCACCGGAATCAGAACGCGTTACTTGAGGCTCCGCCTTTTGACCAGATAATCGGTCAGAACCTTATCGTAGGGTTGTTGAATATCTACGTCTATAAAATCAATCTTAAATTCATAGCATCGCTGCTTAAAGCGGGTTTTGAATTGGGTAATGAGATCTTGGTACTGATCCCGAATCTGATGAGGCAACACTTCAATTTTCTCCCCGGTTTCCAAGTCTTTCAGGATCACAGGGCGGTTGGGAAACTCAAATTTTTCCTCTGTTTCCTTGTCCAACAAATGAAAGACTAGCACTTCGTGCTTTTCATGTCTGAGATGTTGCAGGGCTTTGAACAGCGCGTCCCCATCCTCTGTTTGGTTGAACAAATCCGTGATCAGTACCACCAGGGATCGGCGAGGAAACTTTCTGGCTACCTGATGCAGGACTTTAGCCGTGGCGGTTTGGTGGGTAAAGTATTCGGTGCTCGAAGCCACTTTTTCCAGCTCTTTGAACATTGGCACCAGCCAGGAATACCGCGCCTTGGCCGGGGCATAAAACTGAATATCTTCGTCAAACAGAGTCAGACCCGCCGCGTCCCGCTGCCCGATCATCAGATACTGAAGCGCTGCGGACAAATAGGCCCCATACTCCAGCTTACTCAACCTGCCCTTTTCCTGGGGATAGCGCATGGAATCACTGACATCCAATACCACCTGACACCGAAGATTGGTTTCTTCCTCAAACTTTTTGGAAAAAAGTTTATTGGTTTTGCCATACACCTTCCAATCCACATTCTTGAGGGATTCCCCGGGATTATAGGGCCGATGCTCCGCAAATTCTACCGAAAAGCCGTGGTAAGGGCTTTTGTGCATGCCCGTGATAAAACCTTCCACGATCAGCTTCGCCTTGATCTCAATGTTCTTGAGCTTGCTGACCACCATCGGGTCCAGATATTTGATAGGGGTATTCACCAAGGAAATAGGATTAGGTTATCGAACTTAATATTACAGATACTTCAAGCTAAATAAAAACCAAAGGTGAGAGGATGTTACACCTAAGGAAACCCGCTAAAGGGCCATAATATAGTATACTGACAGATAAAAGGAGGGTTATTGGGCAAAGATGTGTATTTTAACCAGAGCCTTCCAGCAGGAAGGATTCGCCTTGAGTCAATATGTTTCAGATGCAAAAAGGCTGGACCTGGATGTGGGGTTTGGGCTGGTGGCTATTCTGCTGGCCTTTGACGGGGAGCGCCCAGCAAGCAACCCTTGCCCGCTGTGGTTTTGCCGATCGGGAAGTGTTGCATGCGGGATATGCCCAGGATCGCGACCGCCGAAATTTTCATTTTGAAACCTCCTATCGACATCTGCTGACCACGCCCTCCCTTGAGCTCCTTTCGAGTCGCAACAGTTGTGAAGTCTACCATATACCGGTAGTAGTGCACGTGATATTTGATGATTCCAGTGCGAATGTTTCAGATGCCCAGATCGCCAGCCAGATCGCCATTCTCAATCAAGACTATCGAAAACTTCCCACCACCGCTGGAGATGGGGTAGGCGTAGACGCCCGCATACAATTTCATTTGGCGCGCCTGGATACCCTGGGTCAACCTACCTCCGGGATTACGCGCACTCTTTCCAATTTTGGCGACCACCTGGCCAGCCAATCGGCCGGACTCAAAGCGGTAAGCGCCTGGGACGAGAGCCGTTACCTGAATATTTGGATTGTCCGCCGGATTCGGGAAGTGATCAATGGAAATCTGCAGGAGGTATTGGCCTATGCTTCTTTTCCGACCGATCCGGACACTGAGCCGCAAGGGGTAGTGATAGCCGGAAAATACGTAGGCAATACTGGTCTGGCGCAGGCGCCTTTTAATGGTGGACGCACCCTTACGCATGAAATAGGGCATTACCTGGGGCTGTTCCATCCCTTCGAACCAGAAGGTCAATGTTCCGGAAGTGAGGCTTCCGATTGTCTGACGGAGGGCGATAAAGTCTGCGATACGCCAGCCGAAAGCCAGCCTAACCTGGGATGTTTTTCTACTCCGGGTAATAGTTGTATAGATCAGCCTTGTGATGCCCCTGATCGTCCCGGCAACTATATGAACTATACAGATGATAGTTGTATGGATCACTTCACCTTGGGTCAGGCCCAACGGATGTGGTATACCCTTGATAGCTTACGCCCGATGCTATTTTCGGCTGCTAACCTCCTCGCTACCGGCCTGGATACCGTAACGGCCCTTGCCGCTCGGCCAGCAGCCAATTTTACCCAAAATCGAAGCCTGGTCTGTCCCGGGGACTCTGTTTCCTTTAAAGATGCCAGCCGGGGCTGTGTTACTGCCTGGAAATGGGAGTTCCCCGGAGGAAATCCTACGGCTGCCTTTGGCCCAAACCCTCAGGTAAGCTATGCCCAGGCGGGTATGTATACCGTTCGCTTATTCATTGAAGGAGACGGCTTTGAAGACTCCGTGATCCGCTTTCAGACCGTAGGGGTATTGGATACGGTGGCGGAAACCTATTGGCAGCAAGGATTCGAAAGTGTTCAGTTCAGCCCGACGGGCTGGTTGGTGGTGGATGAAGACGGGGCAGGCTCCTGGTCCCGCAATACCTTATCTGCCAGTGATGGACTCGCTTCTGCGGTCATCTACCATTTTGACGGCCCTTCTTGCGGGAGCACCGAAAGCCTGATCTCTCCGCGCTTTTCCCTGGCCAACCTTACAGGGGCCAGTGTGAGTTTCGATTATGCCTACCAGCGTAGGAATAACATTCCGCTGGATGAGGATGAGCTGCGGGTAGAGGTGTCGGTAGATTGCGGGCTGAGCTTTGACACCTTGTTGAGTTTGCGCGGCGATGCCCTCGCCACCGTGGGCGGCAATTCCGGTCAATTACCCTTTGTTCCGGCGGGAAGTCAGGACTGGCTGAGCCAGACGGTTGACCTAAGCCCTTATGCTGGTCAGGATGCGGTAGTAATCCGCTTTGTTTCCGTGGGACGCCAAGGGCAGAATATTTATCTCGACCAAATCCGGATCAGCGAGTCCGTGGGCCTGGGCCCTGACTGGACCCACTCCTTGCGCCTTTTTCCCAACCCCTTTCAAGATCGTCTCAATTTTAGCCTAAATCTACCCGCCAGCAGCCCGGTACGCTTGTCCCTTTACGATATGATGGGACGCTTGTATTATGAGGAAGAAATCGAGGTATGGCTGCCCGGCTACCGGGAGGTGGAACTAGCCATGCCTTTTAGCAGGCTGTCCCGAGGCGTATATCTGATGCAGGTAAGCACCGATTTTGGCAGCTATCATTTGCGGGTGCAAAAGGACTGAAGGGCCCTTACTAACTTCCTCTGACCTTATTTTTGTCTAAGCATCCTGGAGAGTTCTTTGGTTAGACGCTCCGCGGGATGCTCCTTTTCGTCAAAAATGATATACCAAATATTCAGCTTTGAAAGTGTAGGATAAGCCGATTTGACACGTTGAGAGCTGAGCTCGTGGTACATTTTGTGAAAATCAACCACCTTGAAGTTTCTGGTATTAGTACTCTTGTGGAGAACATTTCTCAGTTTATGGACAGGTAAGGTTAGAATCTCTGACACTTCGAGGTCGGAGAGCTTATTCTCATCCATCCACCGTGCGAATTCCATTCGGGTCCTGTATCGTAACCATTCTGCCGGCTTCTGCGCAGCATCTCCTTCTGGGACAATGTTTGTGTGCCAGTTAATACCCATAAGTAATAGTTTGTTAATATGTTTTCTTCCTTACTTATGTAGGTAGCCTAAATCAGGCTGGTTTTTTTCTTTTAGACAAGAAGTAGACCAGGCGAGTAGGAGGAGTTGAAAGGTGTTATATGCCTGTGAATGGTCCAGGATTTTTGGAAAAAACCACTTTCGAATTTTCCTAAAAATGAATTATATACCCTTGTTTAAGAGGGGCTTATGTTAGGAAATGATTTTGATTTTGACAAAAGATTAGACGTGGAAGTGAATTTAGGGGGACATAAAAAAAACCGCCTCCTTGGTAAGGAGGCGGCCCACTATACACACTAACGAAAACTACTACTGCTTGTTTGTTTGTTGTTTCAAGTCTTTATGGTGGCTTGGCAAGGACCGGTGTCGTTGAAACTGTTGTTGTTGTTGTTGTTGTTCCCTTCTATATACTGGCTCTTAGCTAGGAAAGATTCATCCGAAACAGGGGTATTGAGCAGGTGTGTAGGCTGGCTGTACAAGTGTGTCAGTTGGTTGAATAATGCGACAAAAAAAATGCCCCCCCGGAGGCAAAAACCTAGCCGGAGGGGCAACCATGAAATACTGATGTCTTACTTTTTAGGCGGATCCTCGTCTGTTTCAGGGGCTTCTTCAGGCCCTTCTTCAGGCGCTTCATCCTCAAAATCAGGCTCCTCTTCCACTTCATACACGTTGATCTGCACGCCTCTGCGACGGAAAGATTCTTTGAATTCGGCTTTTTCTTCCTCACTCATGCTTTCCATCTTTTCCTTCATCTTCTCACGCCAGTACTTCCTTTTTCCTTCCCAATCCCAGCCACGACGGCGACGACGAGGGCCTCCCCATCCGGTAAGGAGCTTACCGAGGAGCAGCAATCCTGCTGCTTGCAGGAAGCCGATGGTGCCTACTCCGATCATGCCGGGGAGCAAGGCGTTCCACAAAATCTTTACCAGGAAGGCGGTAAAGATGAAGGAGAAAAATCCTCCGCCTCCGCAGGAATGTCCTTTGTGATGGGATTTCCATTCTTTACGCATGCGTTTTCTATGTTCTCTTCGTGCTTTTCTTCTGTCTTTTTCTTCTTTTCCCATGATAATAAATTAATCTGCCCACAAACTTTCGTACATCTCCAGTAGTCTGGCCCGCAAAGTTCTGACCGCGTACCGCTTACGAGAGATCAGGGTGGGTACCAGTTCTCCCGTCATCTGAGCGATTTCCTTAAAGGAGCGGTCTTCCAGCTCATGCCAGATAAACACCTCCTTTTGTTTGGTCGGAAGGGCTTCTACTGCTTCTTCAATGGCTTCCATGACCCAGTTTTGCCAGTAGATCTGGTCGGGACTCTGTGAAAAGTCCGGAAGGTGTTCAAAGAAGTAAAGCTCTTTTCCCTCTTCTCCATCCTGATGGTATTGGGAGAAGGGCACGGCTTTTTTCTTGCGATACGTATCCGTGATCTTGTTACGTGCTACTCTGAACATCCAGGCACTAGCTTGCTCGATCGGTTCATTGGGATCCCAGCGGTTGGCCAGTTGAAAAAATACATCCTGCAGGATATCCTCTGCCTCTTCCCAACTAGGTACCCGATTTCGGATAAAGGCCAGCAGTCGTCCCCGCTCACGTTCTACGATCTCTCGCACCGGCTCCTGGACGTTGCCCAGGCTGACTGCATGTTCCCAATTGTTTGCCATCATGGAGGTAGACGATTACGCCTCGTTTATATGCTAACACCCTTGAAAAATTTTTGGTGACAGCGATGAAGAGGGTAGGCGGATACCTTATAGACAAAATCTAAGAGGAGGGAGTTGGAAAGATGCTACCTGACTTTTCGCAGAGGAGCCGTTTTCTCTCCCCCCAACTCAAACCAGGCCCAGCTTTCGTCTGGATCTCCCTTACCGTGAATCAGGAAATGGCCCCCATAATCTCCTCCATCTGGGTCGGTATGCACGATCATCATGCGGTAGCGGTGTCCCTGCTCCGGCGGAGACCAGTCAGGATCAGCAGAAGGGAAGAGTTTTTCCCAGGTCAGGCGGACCTCTAACTCGTATCGCAGCCCTGTGGGCAGGGTTTCTAGGGTTATTTCCCAATCTACGGCCCCAGCAGGCAGGGGCTCTTCCAGGAAGGTCGTATCTGGATTGCCATGCCGCCACCAGGCATTGTTCCACCTTTTGGTCGGGTCTATCACGAAACAAAAGCCGTGGTCTCCTTGTCCAAAGCTCTCATTTAAGGTATCGCCTGGAGCTTCTACGAACCAGGCTACACAATCTTTATAGTACCAGCGGCGGGGTTCCGGTTTGTGGGGGATGGTATCCAAAAAATTGTCATGGACAATGGCTCCGAGATAGAGAAAATCTTTGTCCCAGGCCATATAATAGCGGCTTTCTAAGTCTTCTGCTAACCGATCCTGTTCACCGTGTTGGGTAAGCCGGTTACGGCCAGGCTCGTACCAGGGACTTTGCTCCAATCGGAAAATGTCCCATACCCCATCGTGAAAGGCCTGATCCTTCCAGTCGCCCAGGTCACCATCTATGCTTGGCGGACTGCCCAATCGCGGCAGGAGAAAGGCTTCAGCTTGAACTTCCGGTTGAGCTTCTACGGGGCCGCAGGCCAGCAGGAAAAAAAGAATCCCAAAACTTATTAGTAAGCGCATACATAAGAGGGTTGAACCTTCAGCCTGGGGCTAAAGGATAAAGATCACAGCTGTTGGTGATCTAAGTTACAGAGTCTCAGTTAGGGCAAAGCCATATTTGTGATATGAAAGTTACAAAATGGCCCCTGTTCCTGAAACTGGCCCTGGCATGTGTGATATGCCTGAGCCTGGTTAGTGGCTCGGTGCTGTTGATCCAATACTTTTTAACCTGATCTACGATGAAAAAAAACATGAGTAACACCGACCGTCTGATCCGGCTGATCGTAGCCGCAGTGATCGGAGGCCTGATTTTCACCAATGTTCTGACGGGTACCCTGGCCATCATCTTAGGCGTATTAGCCGTGGTTTTCGTGGGCACAAGCGTAGTAAACTGGTGTGGCATTTACGCCTTATTGGGCATCAGTACGTGTAAAGTTTCTCCCAAAGCGGAATAAAAGTCTTACGATGCTTAACGCACCTCCGGGTAGTGGTGCTTGAACGGTAAGCTGGTTTCTTCTAATTTCGAACCTTCGATTAGCCCAGCAAGAGAGATGGAAATACTTGGATACGTAGGTGCATTATGCATCGGCTTAATTATGGGCCTCTTAGGTGGCGGCGGGTCTATCCTGGCCGTCCCCATCCTGGTTTACCTCATGGGGGTATCCCCGGTCTTAGCTACGGCTTATTCCTTATTTATTGTCGGACTAGCGAGTTTGATCGGGGCAGGTACCTATTATCGCCAGCAGTTGGTGAGTGTGAAAACTGCGGTGATTTTTGGGATCCCTTCTCTGATTGCGGTATACCTGGCTCGCAAATTTCTCGTGCCGGCTATTCCTGATCCTTTCTTCCATATAGGGAGTTTTTCGGTGGGAAAGGATATGTTCATCATGGGCCTATTTGCCTTTCTGATGGTTGGGGCAGCTATTTCCATGATCCGCAAAGGCTCAGGCAATGAGCTTCCCGATGCTGAGGGACCGCAACAATTTAATTTTCCGCTGATCATGCTGGAAGGGGCCGTAGTCGGGGTGCTGACCGGAATTGTGGGTGCGGGTGGCGGATTTCTCATTATTCCCGCCTTGGTGGTTTTTTCCAAACTACCGATGAAACTCGCAGTAGGTACTTCTCTCCTTATCATTTCAGCAAAATCTTTGATTGGCTTTCTGGGGGACCTGGGAGGCGAAAGCATGATTGCCTGGAACTTTCTCTTTGTATTTTCCGGACTAGCCATCGTAGGAATATTCCTTGGTGTATATTTTTCTAAATTTGTACCAGGCGAAAAGCTCAAACCAGCTTTCGGTTACTTTGTGCTCCTCATGGGGGTATTTATTCTAACCAAAGAGCTGGTGTTGACGTAGAGATCGTTCCGTGGTAACGGAACTGTGAGAGGTGAGAGGTGAGATCGTTCCGCAGGGCGGAACTGTGAGAGGTGAGAGAAGATGTGAGGTGGAACCGTAGCCGCAGCTTGCAGCTGCGGAAAGACAACAAAAAGGTCCGTAGCCGCAGCTTGCAGCTGCGGCGGAACAGCAAAAAGGTCCGCAGCCGCAGCTTGCAGCTACGGTAGAACGGCAAAAAGGTCCGTAGCCGCAGCTTGCAGCTACGGTAGAACGGCAAAAAGGTCCGTAGCCGCAGCTTGCAGCTGCGGAAAAACAGCAAAAAGGTCCGTAGCCGCAGCTTGCAGCTGCGGAAGAGAAACAAAAAGAAGGGCATCGCCCTATGACAGATATAACAACTTGCGCTATGAATGTGAAACAATTCTACGATAAGGGGCTGGCCCATGCCTCTTACGCCATTGATTCTGAGGGAGAAATGGCCATTGTAGACCCGGGGCGCGACCCACAGCCTTACCTCGACCATGCTACGGAGCGAGGGGCGAAAATCGTGGCCATTATTGAGACTCATCCTCACGCTGACTTTGTCAGCAGCCATCTGGAACTTCACCAACGAACCGGTGGAACCATCTATGCCAGTAAGTTAGTAGGAGCAGGATATCCACATCAGGGATTTGACGATGGAGATACCTTATCGCTGGGAGCAGTAGCCCTACGCAGCATCAATACCCCTGGCCATTCGCCGGATAGCATCAGTATAGTCTTGAGCGACGAATCCGGAAAGGATCACGCGGTCTTTACCGGGGACACCCTGTTTATAGGAGATGTAGGGCGTCCGGACCTGCGGGAAAATGTAGGTAATATGACGGCCAAGAGGGAAGAACTAGCCCGGGCGATGTACAAATCCACGCGTGAGAAACTCATGGTCCTCGATCCTGAAGTTTTGGTGTACCCAGCCCATGGAGCTGGAAGCCTTTGTGGGAAAAACCTCAGCTCGGACACGGTAAGTACCATCGGGCGTGAGTTGAAAACCAACTATGCCTTGCAGGAAATGAGCGAAGACGAATTTGTGGCGGTTTTGCTGGAAGGCCAGCCCTTTATTCCTAAATACTTTGGGTTTGATGTAGACCTGAATAAGGTAGGCGCTCCTTTGCTCCAACCTGCTTTGGAAACGGTACCCAGAATATCCAGTGAGGCAACACTTGAGTCGGGCGTACTAGTGATCGATACCCGTCCTGCAGCAGATTTCAATGCAGGGCATCTCCCTGGCGCCATCAACCTGATGGATGGGGGGAAGTTTGAAACCTGGTTAGGGTCCATTATCGGACCATCCGAAAAATTTTACCTCCTGGCGAAGGACGAGGCGACCCTGGAGACCCTCATCGAAAAAACGGCCAAGATTGGCTACGAAGGCAGCATTCAAGGGGCCTTGGTTGCTCCTGGGGGCTTACCTGCGACCAGTGAAGGTGTGCCCTTGGACGCCTTCAAGGACAATCCAGATGCTTACACCATCATTGATATTCGCAATGTGGGAGAGTATGCCCAGCGGGCTATTTTTGCCCAGGCCATCAATATTCCGCTACCTGAACTCCGGGAAAGAGTGGGAGAAATTCCTACCGAGAAGCCAATCGTAGTTCATTGTGCCGGGGGCTATCGCTCAGCAGCGGGAGCTTCCATTGTTTTTAATGGCTTGGAGAATCCGCCAGCTGTCTATGACTTGAGTGTAGCGATCAGCGAGTTCTAGGACGTTATCGCATGAGATAACCCCTTGCAGGCTCCAGGCTGGCAAGGGGTTCTTTTTTATGTGATTTGGGAGGTTTAGTAGGACAAAAAATCCGTTAGGATTCTCTTTTGCTCGAAAAACCATGGGTATTCTGAGCGATGAAGCCTTCAGGAAATTCTTCCACGCCCGGAAAGCCCAGCTTGATGTCCCGTCCATTATGCGGGATGTAATTGGTCCTCCAGATATAATCCCAAATAGCTAAGGTCAGCCCAAAATTCACCCCTTTTCGGCGATCTTCCGGAAGGTCGTGGGCATGATGCCAAATATGCATTTCCGGGCTGTTGAAAAGATATCTCATATAAGGGCCGACCAGGATTGCACCGACCAGAAGCCCGCCCAGGCCTGCCAGTAAGTCGAAATACCAGGGCCAGGTAGCGGAAGAAGCCGCGATAAACCAGCCGAACAGCCCGAAGACAAATCCGCCAGTGATCCGCCCGGAAAGTTGAATGTTAGAATGATTGTAATGCCCCCAGGCCAGGGTCAGGATATGGATCAGGAAAAAATCGTGGAGCCCGATCCCCAACAAGGCCAGCGGCAAATACTCCAAGGTTCGGTATACCACATTTTCCATCCAATGATAACGCAGGTGAGCGGCAAAGCCCATTTGGGCCACGGAGTGATGTACTTTATGAAATTCCCACAGGCGGGGAGAGGCATGTAACAAGCGATGAATCCACCACTGAACAAAATCCCGCACCACGAATCCAATCAGCAAGATGGACCAGTAGGGTAGATATTGTAAGGGATTGTGGGCCTGAAAGTCCAAACCAGTCAGGGCTTGCAGGCCATCGTTGAAGAGATTGACGACTACGTTAGAGGAGGCATGGTAGATCAAAAGGGAGAAAAGGGAAAAATTGAAGAACATGTAGAAAAAATCCAGCCAGAAATCCTGTCTGAATTTAGGCTGCTTCTCCCGCCAGGGTCTGACCCATTCCAGCAGAAAGAAAAAGCCCGAGATCAGCACCAGCATCCAGAAGTAGTTTTTCCAGATGGGCTGAACCTGAAAGCTGATTTCCCGCCATAGGTAGCCGGCATAATCGGTATAGCCTTGTACAAATATATCCCAGTATTTATCCATAGGTTTCCCTAATCAATCGCGTACCATTCTTCTACTGCCAAAGGGGATCTTCGACCTTTTTCCTCCGGGGCGTAATACATCGCCAGGTAATCCAGGACTTTGTCCTCATCCGTCCCCAGGTCCCACAACTTCTGAGTAGCCTGCATCCAACGGATCATTTCTTCCCAGCCTTCACGATCAGCCCGGTTTTGCATCACTAACTGACCGGAATGGCAAGCGGTGCAGTGTTGCTTCACCACCAGGTAGTCCCCTTCCGCAATGAAGCCGGTTTCTACGTCTAACCCATTTTCAATGGCGTTGGTTTGAACTTCCTCCGTATCCGTAACGGCCACCTGATCCATTTCAGGCTCCGGACTGGACGGAAAGTATATTTGAAAAAGAGCCAGGCCCACCAGCAGAGCAAAAACCCCTGCCAGACTCATAAACCAAACCAGCAAGCGGGTCAGGCGGCCTTCGAATGTTGAGGAAGATGGAGTAGGATCCTGCATAAGGTAAAATTAACAAAGGGATAAATCGGCGTCTGTGATCTGATTTACATAAGCCTTAAACGACCTTGACGGCAATGCGATGGCAGGCGTTGTTGAGGTACCCTCGGGGGTTCCAACCGGGAAGCACCATGGGTTGTTTTTGGCCCGCGCTATCGGTTGCTCTGGCCCATACTTCATAATAGCCTTTCTCCGGGAAGTTTACGGTGGTTCTCCAGCTTTGCCAGGCGAGGCGATTAGCGGGGGCTTGCAGACGGGCTTTT
Source organism: Bacteroidota bacterium (assembly GCA_038527215.1). Taxonomy (GTDB): domain Bacteria; phylum Bacteroidota; class Bacteroidia; order J057; family J057; genus JAWPMV01. Next base: position 635 of record JBCBGC010000122.1, on the reverse strand, counting down.
TGCCAACTGGCCCCAAAGTCGATCGAAACTTCCATCTCAGATATAGATCGGTCCCCAGCCCAGGCTTTGCCCCGAATTTCCAGGCTGCGACTTTTGGAGAGTAAGCCGCCGGTTTTGGGGTAGGTGATCAGGGATTTGACCGGCATGGACTCGATAATGCACATATCTTCATCGGCCACTTTGGTACCAGGGGCCACCGGTTTACAGGGAACCCGATAAGATTGGCCCCCCATTTTGGGGCCATCATGGACTTTGTTGCGCACCACGATGCGCTTGAGCCATTTACCGGAGGTAGAAGCAGGCCAGCCCCCAAATACCAGGCGCAGCGGAAAGCCATTCATCAGCGGGAGAGGCTTACCATTGATCTCCCAGGCGATCAGCGATTCCTCTTCCATGGCTTTGAAGAGGGGCACCCCGCGTGAAATCACCACCTTGTCCGGGTCTCCGCTTAGGTGCGTGTCCGCCCCATAATAGCCAATGTACACCGCATCAGACTTGAGTCCTACGGCCTCCAGTACTTCCTTCAGCCGGACGCCCGTCCATTCCGGACAGCCCACCGCTCCCGTGGTCCACTGGTTGCCTTTGGCTGGGGGATTGAATTCAGCCCGGCCATTGCCGCCGCATTCCAGGGTAAG
>JBCBGC010000121.1:0-26517 GCA_038527215.1 Bacteroidota bacterium | reverse complement strand
CATCGACGTGGAAAATCGGAAGATAGAAGCCCACCTTTCAGCAGATGAAATAGCCATGAGAAGAGCATCCTGGGAGCCGCGTGCCCCTCGGGTGACCAAAGGAATATTGCATAAATATCGTAAGTCCGTTAGCTCAGCTTCTGAAGGCTGCGTTACGGACGAATAAAAAGCAAGGTGATGGATATAGCCACCAAACCACAACAAAGTGTACAAGCAGCCCGGAGGGTCTCTGGAGCAGAAGCAGTCGTCCTTTCTTTGATTGCAGAGGGAGTAGACACCATTTTTGGGTATCCGGGCGGAGCCATAATGCCCGTGTATGATGCCTTATACAGTTACCTGGATCAGCTTCATCATGTATTGGTCCGCCATGAACAAGGAGCCACCCATGCCGCGCAGGGATACTCACGAGTGAGTGGAAAAACCGGCGTATGTTTGGTAACCTCCGGACCGGGAGCGACCAACCTGGTGACTGGGCTGGCGGATGCCATGATGGATTCCACGCCATTGGTCTGCATTTCTGGTCAGGTTCCGTCTCAATTGCTGGGCTCAGATGCCTTCCAAGAGACGGACGTGATTGGGGTAACCATGCCCATCACCAAATGGAATTATCAGATTACCGATGCCCGGGAGATCCCGGAAGTGTTGGCCAAAGCTTTCTACATCGCCAATTCCGGCCGTCCCGGCCCGGTCATGATTGACATCTGCAAAAATGCAGAATTCGGAGAGCTGGATTTTTCCTATCGCAAATGTGAGCATGTAGCGGCTTATACGCCCTATTTTCCCTTGGACCATGCAGCCGTTCAGGCTGCAGCTGATCTGATCAATCAGGCCGAAAAGCCTTTTTGTCTCCTGGGGCATGGGGTTTTGTTATCCGAAGCGCAGGAAGAGTTTAAAGCCTTCGTAGAAAAAGGAGGGATTCCCTTCGGTTCTACCTTGCAAGGACTTTCTGCTATGCCTTCAGGGCATCCGTTACATATGGGCATGCTAGGCATGCATGGGAATTACGGCCCCAATATCAAAACCAACGAATGTGATGTGTTGATCGCTATCGGAATGCGTTTTGATGACCGAGTGACAGGTAATTTGGAAAAATACGCCAAACAAGCTAAGGTTATTCACATTGAGATTGATCCTTCGGAGATCGATAAAAATGTAAAGGCAGAAGTACCTGTTTTAGGTGATGCCAAGGCCGTACTTCAGGCCCTTTTGCCCAAAATTCAACGCAAAGCCTACCCTGCCTGGACCGCTGAATTCGAAGTTTGCAGAGCAGAGGAGTATCATAAAGTCATCCAAAATGACTTGCATCCTATGGGCGGAAAGATCCATATGGCAGAAGTTATTCATGCGCTTTCTAAAAAAACGGAAGGTAAAGCCATCGTGGTAACCGATGTAGGTCAGCATCAGATGATCACAGCTCGCTACTATGAATACCAGGATACAGATGCCTGGGTATCCTCCGGTGGCCTGGGTACTATGGGTTTTTGCCTGCCGGCTGCCTTTGGGGCCAAAATGGCTAAACCCGAAAGAGAAGTACTGGCCATCATCGGGGATGGCTCCTTCCAAATGACCCTACAGGAGCTCGGATGTCTGGTTCAGGAGAATGCAGCTGTCAAAGTAGTCATCCTTAGCAATGGGTTCCTGGGCATGGTGCGACAGTGGCAGGAACTTTTCTTTGATCGTAGGTACTCCTTTACGGAATTGTATAACCCTGATTTTGTGGCAATTGCCAAAGCCTACGGCATGGCTGCCCATCGGGTGGGAGAAAGGGAAAATCTTTCTGAAGCCCTCGATACCATGCTGGCCCATGATGGGCCCTACTTACTGGATGTCATCGTTGAAAAGGAAGAAAACGTCTTTCCGATGGTTCCTTCCGGAGCAGGTATTTCTGAAATCAAATTAGAACCATAATTGTGCGGGCGTGAGCGAGAATAAAACAACCTACACCCTTTCCATATTCACCGAAAACCAGGTGGGGCTGATTCAGCGCATCACCACGGTGTTTACGCGCAGGCACATCAATATTGATAGCCTGACTACTTCGGAAACGGAAGTTTCTGGGATTTATCGATTTGTCATCGTGATCCAAAGTCATGAGGAACAAGTGCGGAAGCTGATTACTCAACTGGAAAAGATCATCGGAGTGATCAAAGCCTTCAAGCTGAAAGAAGAAGATGTGGTGCATCAGGAACTGGCTTTGTATAAAGTTTCTACTGAAAAGTTGAAAAACGGGAGCGTGGAAAAGGTCATCAGAGACAACCATGCTCGCATCCTTTCTATCGATGAAGACCACATCATGATTGAAAAAACCGGACATCCTACGGAAACCTTAAGCCTTTTTCACAAACTGGAAGAATTTGGTGTGTTGGGATTCTCCCGCTCCGGCATCATTGCGATATCAAAGAAACCATTAAATGTACGTTCATACCTGACCCAGGCGGGGCAGGAAGCTTAATTAGTGAGATTACCTACAACTTGAATTACTATGGCAAGGATTAATTTTGGCGGCGTTGAAGAAACGGTCGTGACCCGCGACGAATTTCCGCTAAGTAAAGCCCTGGAAACCCTGAAGGATGAAACCCTGGTCGCTCTGGGCTATGGAGTACAGGGACCAGCCCAGGCCCTGAATATGAGAGACAATGGCTTTAACATCATTGTGGGGCAGCGGAAAAATTCTGCTTCCTGGGACAAGGCAGTAGCTGATGGGTGGATTCCTGGGGAAACCCTGTTCGAACTGGAAGAGGCTTGTGCTAAAGGAACCATTCTAATGAACCTGCTTTCAGATGCTGGGCAGATTGCTACCTGGCCCATTATCGAGAAGCATCTGACGGAAGGGAAGGCCTTGTATTTTTCCCACGGATTCGGGCTGACCTATAACGATCAGACGGGCATCATTCCTCCCAAAAACGTGGACGTTTTCCTGGCCGCCCCTAAAGGCTCTGGGACCAGTGTACGCAGGTTATTCTTAAAAGGAGAAGGTATTAACTCCAGTTTTGCCATTCACCAGGATTTCACCGGTAAAGCCCGAGAGAGAATTCTGGCTATCGGCATCGGGGTAGGCTCTGGCTTTTTGTTCGAAACCACCTTCCAAAAAGAAGTCTACTCCGACCTCACTGGCGAGCGTGGGATCCTCATGGGAGCCCTGGCCGGAGTGATGGAAGCCCAGTATAATCTGCTTCGCACCAAAGGGCACAGCCCGTCGGAAGCCTTCAACGAAACGGTGGAAGAGCTGACCCAAAGCCTCATCCGTCTGGTTGCGGAAAATGGCATGGACTGGATGTATGCCAATTGCTCAACCACCGCGCAAAGAGGAGCCTTGGATTGGAAAAACAAATTCCGGGATGCTACGGCGCCGGTTTTTGATGAGCTATACGAAAGCGTTGCTTCTGGCAACGAAGCGCGCATCACCATTGAGGCCAACGCCCGGCCTGACTACCGCGAGCAGTTGGATAAAGAGCTGAGCGAAATCCGCGAAAGCGAAATGTGGCAGGCGGGACGTGCGGTCAGAGAACTCAGACCTAAAGGAGAAAAACAAGCCGTCAGCTAAGATCATGGTTTCTGAACAACAGGCCTTAATCTCCATTGGAGAAGTTGTCAGTGCCAGCGAAAAATTGAAGGGGATTGCCTTGCGCACGCCCCTTCAATTTAATCCTAATCTTTCCCGTCAGTTCGATTGTCAACTCTGGCTCAAGCGGGAGGACCTGCAGGTCGTCCGCTCCTACAAACTCCGGGGCGCCTACAATAAAATGACCCAATTTTCTAAGGCGGAACGAGTCCAGGGGGTCGTTTGTGCCAGTGCAGGCAATCATGCGCAGGGGGTGGCCTATGCCTGTCAGGCCTTGCAGGTCAAGGGCCGCATTTTTATGCCGATTCCTACCCCGAAGCAAAAGGTCAACAAAGTGAAAAGCTTTGGAGGTGAATGGGTAGAAGTAATGCTGGTGGGCGATACCTTTGATGATGCTTTCAAGGCAGCCAAAGAAGATGAGGTTCTTACCGGAGCCGTATTTGTACACCCCTTTAATGATCCGGCCATCATGGCCGGTCAAGCCACGGTAGGCATGGAAATCCTGGCCGACATGGCCCAACCCATTGACTATCTTTTTGTCCCGGTAGGAGGAGGCGGTTTGGCAGCCGGAATAGGGAGTTATCTGTCGCAGATTTCCCCTCAGACCCGCATCATTGGCGTGGAACCCGCTGGAGCGCCTGCTATGTACCAGTCTTTTCAGGCGCAGGAAGTCGTAAGCCTTAAGCAGATTGATAAATTTGTAGATGGGGCAGCTGTCAAACGGGTAGGAGAGTTGACCTTTTCTATTTGTCAGCAAACCTTGCAGGAAATAGCCCTGGTGGCGGAGGGTAAAGTATGTAGCACCATCCTCGAGTTATATAATGAAGAAGCGATTGTCGTTGAACCGGCTGGCGCGCTTACCCTGGCGGTATTAGAACAGTACAAAAAGGAGCTTCAGGGCAAAAATGTCGTTTGTGTAGTTAGCGGGAGCAATAACGATATCATGCGGACGGAGGAAATCAAAGAACGCTCCCTTTTGTTTGAAGGCCTCAAACACTATTTCATCATCCGCTTTCCTCAAAGAGCAGGTGCCCTAAGGGAATTTCTGACGCATGTGCTGGGCCCCAGGGATGATATTACCCACTTCGAATACACCCAGAAAAATAATCGGGAACGCGGCCCAGCCCTGGTTGGCCTGGAACTGGAAAATCCGCAGGATTTTGATGCTCTCCTCGCTCGCATGAAAGATTACGGGGTAGATTACCAGTGGCTGAATGATGATCCCATGCTTTTCCATTTATTGATCTGAGGTTTCTCATCCTCCTCAGAATAAGCGTACCTTTGCCCCGGACTTTTTTTTATCAATTCTCTTATGGGACAAGGGACTACCAGGGTCATGAAATTCGGAGGAGCTTCCGTCAAAAATGCAGAAGCGATCCGACGGGTGGGTACCATTCTTCAGGGCTTTGAGCAGGATGCATTAATGGTCGTGGTCTCTGCCATGGACAAAACGACCAACCAATTGGAAACCCTGGCTTTCCTGGCCCGGGATGGACAGGAAGCCGAAGCCTGGGCACAATTCGAGCGTGTACGGAACTTTCATCTCACCATTGTCAAAGACCTCTTTGCTGATCAGCAGCAGGCGCGACTGATTCAGGAAATGGCTGATTGGTTAGAAGAAATCAGGCGCATCATTCAGGGCATCCTATGGCTGGAAGAATTTCTACCGCGCACCTATGACCGCATCGTTTCCTATGGGGAACTTATGTCCAGTTTTATCCTGGGAGAATACCTGAACAGTATTTCCCTTCCTACCCAATGGCTAGATGCCCGAAAGCTGATCGTTACGGATGCTTCTCATAAGCAGGCCGGCGTAATCTGGTCCTTGACCGAGGAGCGAATCCAGGCTAAGGTGAGGCCCCAACTACAGACAGGAAAAGTCCTCTTATCGCAAGGATTTATTGGTGCTACCCAGGAAGGCAAAACCACAACCCTGGGCCGGGAGGGTTCAGATTATTCGGGAGCAATTTTTGCCCATTGCCTGGAAGCAGCTGATTTCACCGTGTGGAAAGACGTTCCTGGCATCCTCAATGCCGATCCCCGCCTGAGAGAAGATACCATCAAGCTCGACCAGCTTTCCTATCAGGAAGCGGTGGAAATGACCTTTTTTGGTGCCTCCGTCATACACCCCAAGACCATCAAGCCGCTGTACAACAAACAGATTCCCATGCGGGTGAAATGCTTCCTGGATGCCAGTCTTGAAGGAAGTGCCATAGGACAGGAGCGTTCCCAACAAGAAGTACCGCGCTATATCACCAAAAAGCGTCAGGCGCTGTTGAAGATACAGCCTCGGGATTTTTCCTTTATGGAAGAACGCCAAATAGAGATCATTTTTCAGGAAGCCTATAAATCAGGTCTCAAGATCAACCTTTTGCAGCGCTCGGCCATTTCTTTACTCTTGTGCGTAGACGATCGTCCCGCTATCCAGGCTTTCGGAGCCTTGCTGAAAGATCGATACGAGATGGAGGTGACAGGGGACTTAAAGCTACAGACTACGGTGAACTATACCGAGGCAGATTGGCTGACCGCAAAAGATAGTCAGTTGCTACAAGTCCGGGAAGGACGTCTTTTTGCTTTGCTGCCTGCTGATTAGCTGGCCGTTTCAAACAATACCTGATGCAGGGTTTTCACCGCCCGGTCTGCATCCTGTCCATTGATGACAAAACCCAGGTTGATGTCGGAAGCACCTTGAGAAATCATTTCTATGGCGATGTTTTCTCTGGCAAGTTGATCAAAAACTTTGCCCGCGATGCCCACGCCTTCTCGCATGCCTTCTCCCACCAGACAGACGATGGCCAGGTCTTTTTCTACCCTAACCTCTGCAAACTGAGAGACCTCTTCTACCGCCTCCTCAATTACTTGACCCTTATCCACTGTAATTGAGACACTTACCTCGCTGGTGCTCACCATGTCTACCACCACTTTGTGGCGGGCAAAAATATCGAACACTTTAGAAAGGTATCCAAAGGTATCCAGCATGCGCAGGGAGTAAATATTGATCACGCGAACCCCTTTCTTAAAGGAAATGGCCTTTACCGTTGCATCAGTGGTAGGCGACTCCCGAACAATGCGGGTACCCGGATGGTCGGCATTGCCCGTATTTTTAACCACCACTGGGATATCCCGTTCCAGGGCTGGACGGATGGTTTTGGGATGCAATACCTTCGCCCCAAAATAGGCCAGCTCTGCCGCTTCCTTGAAGGATACCACCGGTACATTGGAAGCCGCTGCCACCAATCGGGGGTCTGTGGTCAATATCCCATCTACATCAGTCCAAATTTGGATTTCCTCTGCCTGAACCGCTCCGCCAAGGATAGCCGCCGTATAATCGCTGCCTCCTCGTCCCAGGGTGGTGATTTCGCCTTTTTTGTTTTTTCCTACAAAGCCCGTTATGATAGGCGTATAATTCACTTCTTTGAGGTGATCTGCGATGCGTACATAAGCCTCCGGCAAAGGCAGGGCAGATTGAAATACATCGTCGGTGATCATGCCAATATCGAAGGCAAAATGATGCTGAGAGGGACGGCCCATATTCCGAAAATGAGCGGCTACTAACTGGCAGCTGATGCGCTCCCCGAAGGATACAAGGTAATCAGAGGTGCGGGGACTTATTTCCTTAATCATACGGATCCCTTCCAGCAGGTTTTCCAGTTCCTCATGATAGGTGTCCAGCATGTCGGCAGGCAGGCTCAGGCCCTCAATTACCTGTTGATGCTTAGCCTTGATCGGGGCAATGTCGACTTCGCCAGCCAGGGCTTTTTGTCCGGCTTCCAACAATAAGTCTGTTACCCCTCCTACGGCAGAAACTACCACAATCGGATGGGCATCAGTTTGACTCGTGACGATCTCAAAAACTTGCTGAATTCTTTCTGCGGTGCCCACGGAGGTCCCGCCAAACTTCATGACTATCATGGGACTAGAATTTATATTGGCGCGAAGGTACTCTTTTTTAAGGAAATTGGAAATTGTGAACAAATAGGCTCAATGGATGAAAAAATAGCATGTAAAGCTGGGCTTGAATAGGAAAAAAGAAATGATGGAACAGCCTTAACTTTCCGGTCCAAACTTTTGGATCAAGGTTGGGGTTAAGTAGCCTGAATCCGATATTTGTACAAAATCAAAACACTTATGGAATATAGATCTCTCGGTAAAACCGGCCTTCCTGTAAGCGCGCTTTCCTTTGGTTCCTGGCTAACCTTTGGCAAGCAGATCAAAGACGGAATCGCTGAAGAATGTATGAAAGTGGCTTATGATGGGGGGATAAACTTTTTCGACAATGCCGAGATTTACGCTCGGGGAGAGTCCGAAAGGGTAATGGGCAACATCCTGAAAAAAATGGGCTGGGGGAGAGACACCTTTATTGTCTCTAGTAAAGTCTTTTGGGGGGGAGACCTGCCTACCCAGAAAGGCCTGAGCCGTAAGCACGTGGTAGATGCCTGTCATGCGGCGTTGAAACGCCTTCAGGTAGATTATCTGGACCTGTATTTTTGCCACCGCCCGGATTATAATACGCCGGTGGAGGAAACGGTCTGGGCCATGAACACCCTGATACAGCAAGGCAAAATCCTATATTGGGGGACATCCGAATGGCCTGCGGATCGCATCATGGAAGCGCATATCGTAGCCCGGCAAAACGGCCTGGTACCTCCCAGCATGGAGCAGCCGCAGTACAATATGTTTACCCGGGAAAAAGTCGAAATGGAGTATAAAGGTCTGTATGAACGCGGACTCGGAACCACCATCTGGTCGCCCCTGGCTTCAGGGCTTTTGACCGGAAAATATAAAGATGGCGTGGTAGAAGGCAAGGATACCCGTTTCGATATTCAGGGACTGGATTGGTTGAAAGATTCGGTTTTCCAGCAAAAAAGGATGGAGCAGGTCAAAGCCTTATCTGCCCTGGCTGATGAAGCCGGGATTCCCATGGTACACATGGCCATTGGTTGGTGTTTGAAAAACCCGCAGGTGTCCACCGTCATCCTTGGAGCCTCCAAAGTTTCTCAGTTAGAGCAAAACTTGAAGGTATGGGACAGCATGCCCAAACTAGATGCGGAAACCATGGCTAAAATTGAAGAAATCCTGAACAATAAGCCCACCAGAACGGAATTCTAAGCGGGCAGTATCTAAAGAGAATCCATAAAAGGGAGGGTTTCGTTTTAGATAACTCCCTGTATACGAGTCTCTTCTTTGTTTGCGAATTGCGAACAAAGAAGGGCTTTTTGTTTTCCCCTTCTCCCTGGAGATATTTGCGGCATGGTGGACAGCTTTAGCATGGACCTGAGCCTGGGATCCTGGATATTGTTTCTGATAGCCGGAGTCGTAACCGGGGTGATTAACACCCTGGCCGGAAGCGGGTCTTTGATTACGCTTCCGATCTTCAACCTGATCTGTGGCTTACCCCTCACCGTCGCCAATGGCACCAACCGTATCGGAGCCTTGATCCAATCAGGCGTAGGCCTGTATTCCCTGCACCGCACCGGACAATTTTCGGGTAAGGGAGCGGCTTGGCTGGTCGGAGCGGCTTTGCTCGGGGCCATTCTGGGCGCTAACCTGGCGGTCAGCCTGGACGAAACCATGATGAACTATACCATCGCCGGGCTGATGATCTTCATGCTGGCGGTACTCCTGGTCAATCCCAAACAGTGGATCAGAGAAAGTGAGGCTTCCGCGGAGGGGAATCGTTCCCTCAAGAACCTGATCATCTTTTTCCTAATCGGTGCCTACGGCGGATTTATTCAGGCTGGGGTAGGGGTCTTCCTGCTGGCGGGCCTGGTCCTCTCCGCTAAGTACAGCCTCAAGGCCGCCAACGGCGTCAAACTGCTCATCGTCTTTTGCTTTAGCATTCCTGCCTTATACATTTTCCTCAGCCAGGGCATGGTGCATTGGGGTTTTGGCCTCAGTATGGCTGCCAGCCAATCGGTAGGCGCGGTGCTGGCCGTCCGCTGGCTCTCCAAAGTTCCCCAGGCCAATGTCTGGATTCATCGTCTGTTGATTCTGATTGTGATCGCGGCAGCCCTTAAGTATCTGGGGGTATATAGTTGGATTGGGGGTATGATGTAAAGAAAAATCCCACACCCTTGCGGATGCGGGATCGTGCCTTCCGGAAATATGTTACTCTTTATCTGTTGACTCTTTCACAAACAAGGGAACCACTTTTCCCTCGGGAGTTACCAGGTTAAACTGCTTCTCCCGCTTGATCTCGGTTTTTACTACCGGTTTGGGTTTTTTGGGCTTGCGTTGGTAGTTGACTCGCAAGTGGTAGGTGTACTGCACCATGGGTTTATAAGCGATGGGATTCAGGACCACATTAAAGGCCTCATCGGATAGCTTCTGGTAGTACATGGTTCGGGGCTTGCGTACCTGGTTGACCTTGTCCTGCTCGCGGACTTTTTCCAGACTGGCCGCCCCAAAGCCTTCGTAATCCTGGTAGCGCTTGAGCGGATAATGGACGCCCGTTTGGTCTACAAAGCTGATGTCAAATTCCTCGGGATCGAGTCCCAGGGCGGCAAAAGTCTCTACCACCTCCTGATGGTAGGCGATGGCTTTTTTCCGCATCTCCTGATACTTGCGGTCTATGTCTTTGACGAAATAGTCCACCTTGACCAGGTCAAAGATGTCATAGCGAGCCGCGGCGGTGTTGATCTGATCCAATATCTTTCCATCTGAGAAGCGCACATGGATATTTTTTTGGACCTCAATGCCCAGCGGGACTTCCCGGTAAGTCTTTTTATTGAAGCGCTTTTTTTCCAGGGTTAAATCAAATAAAGGAACCTGGGTTACCATATCGATGAAGAAGTCTTCTCGCTTGATGCCCATGTCCAGGCAGTCCTGCATAAAGGGACGGATGCGCGCCTGCATGAGAGAATCCGCCTCCTCGGCACTTTTACCCAACTGGGTCAGGTTGTAAATCATGGCGTAAGCATCCGCCTGTACGTTGTTGAGGACCTTGACTTCAAACTGGTAGAAATCCTTATGCGGATTTCTGGAGGCGAGCTTGGGTTCCTCCCATTGTTGGGGTGGTGGCGGCTTGATGGCGGCATTGTTGTAGCGTACGTTGCCCACATGCTGGCCAGACAAGGAAGAGAAAAAGGCCAGGGTCAGACAAAAGGATAAAACAGAAAAAATGAGATTGCGCATGATAATATTCGTTAGAAATGACCTTAGCAAGTAGCCTTCTCCTGCTCGCAACCCATTGTCAAATACCCGAAAATGCTTTGTAAAAAAGCCCTATTTTTGTAAAACAGCTTTTACAAAGCCATCCCTCAACGATTATCTTAGCTTTGCCCATGTCTCCCGGAGAGCAGCAGATTTTTCAAGCCTTGAAGCAAGCCCTGGCCGAGGCCTATGTGCGCACCTTTCCCCATGCCAACCCTGACATTCGGGCCTGGAAGGGGCAGGAAATCGTGAACTTTCAAGAGGACCTGTCGGAGAAGGTGCAAGGCCGGGTAAGTGAAAAATGGTTTTATACCCATATTAAGCACGACCAAAGCCAGAACCTGCCGAGGATTGATGTATTGAATATGCTGAGCCGATATGTGGGCTATGCTGATTGGGGCGCTTTTCAGCGGGCACAGGAAAGTCCGCAGGCCATAGAGAAGGCACCGCCAAGCCTTGCTGCGAAAGAAAACAAGCTGCGACAGCAGTTTCCCCTTAAGCTGAGTGCCTTGGTTTTGGCGGTGATTGTACTGGTGAGTATGGCTGCCTTTCTGTGGCCCGGAGAGAAACCTGAAGCGACCTTTTGTATCGTAGATGCTTTTACCCGAAAACCTCTCCTCGAAGTAAAACCCGAAGTATGGTGGGTAAAAGCGGACGAGAGCCCGGTCCAGCGCAACCTAAATAAGAAGGCCTGTTTTACGGTTCCGGAAGCGCCCGGGGAAATTCGCTTGATGATTCAAGCGCCCTACTACCGACGGGACACCTTCGTCAGGAAACTACCCTTGCAGGAAGGGACAGAAAACCTGCTCCTGTATCCGGATGATTACGCTCGCATGCTCAAGTATTTCACCAGTGAGAACATGAAGGACTGGCAAAAAAGGCGCGCCCAACTACAAGAAATGTTTGCGGATCAGGCCAGGATTTTTCAGATCGAGGCAGGGTCGGAACTGGGCATGGAAATGTACAACAAAGAGGAGTTTATCAACCTGATGAGCCTGCCGGTCAGTACCCTGAAGAACCTGGAAATTCTGGAAGTAGAGTATAAAAAAGATCAGATTATTCGACTCAGATTTAAAAGCGGAAACCCATGAGACAGATCAACCTTTGGATGGGAATCTTCTTGCTAGTTTGCCTGGGGAGCCGGGCCTATGCTCAATCCTCCATGGAGCCTGTCAAGCCTGCGCCCAAGCCCCTCGATCAACTCGAGGCGAGTTTTGGGCAAGCCGCCTTGAATGATGCGCAATTGATGGCTTTTGGAAAGAAGGGTCAGGAAAAAATCCGCGAATTTGCGGAACTCTATGCCTTCTACAGCCAGGATGACCTGGATGCTGGATTCAAGCTGCTGTTGGAGCAGCGCATGGCGGCTATTCTGGGAAAGGAAGAACTGGGTGGAGAAGCTTTTGTCGCGATTCACAAAAAAGGCTGGCTCAAAGCAGTAGCCCTGGATAAGATTCCTTTTCCGGAAAGCTGGGAGCAGGGGGAAGCAGGGACTTATGTGTCTTTGGTATCCGTTCCTTTGACTGATTCGGACCATCGGATTCCCATGCAGCTTTCTCTGATTCGAAAAAACAAGCAATTTGGCGACAAAGCCGAGCGGGTTTGGGTGGTACATTTGAGCCTAAAGCCCATAGATTAAATAAGACATTGCATGAAGGTTACGGAACAAAAATGGTGGCTGGTTTGGCTCATGAACATGGTGGCGCTGGGATCTGCGTTTGGCCAGGAATATTGTGGCACGGCCCGTTATCAGGGTGAGGTGTTCACCCAGTTGAATATTCAGCGAGATATCCCCTATGGAAAAAATGTGTTTGGTTCGGACTCCTTGGAGCTCAAGCTGGATTTTTTCGAGCCCTTTGCCGATACGGCTGATATGCGCCCGCTGATCATCTGGGCCTTTGGAGGCGCCTTTGTTACGGGTAGCAAGGGTGACGATGATGTGCAAATTCTATCCGAAGAATTCGCCCGTCGGGGCTATGCCTGCGCTTCTATCAACTACCGAACATCCATAGAATTGCTGCTCAATCGAAATGAAAGATTGGTATATCTGGCGGTCATGAAGGTGGTCCATGACCTCAAAGCCGCGGTGCGTTTTTTTCGAAAAGACGCTGCAAACAATAAGCTCTACAAAATTGATCCTAACCGGATCTATGTGGGGGGACTTTCCTCCGGAGCCATCAGCGCCATGCACCTGGCTTATATGCGTACTACGGCAGAATTTCCGACGATCATCCAGCCAGATACTTCCACCATAGGAGGCGTAGAAGGCTTTAGCGGGAATCCGGGTTTTAGTTCGGAGGTAGCTGGAGTAATCAATATTAGCGGGGCATTGGGCGATACGCTCATGATGGATTCGGCGGAAGCGCCCATTATCTCAATTCACGGAACCGAGGACCCCATTGTGCCTTACGGAACGGGTAATATCAACCTGCTGGGATTGTTAGTTGGGGTGGATGGGAGCGCCAGCGTAGACTTGCGGGCAAAGAATCTGGGCATTGCCCAGGAGATGGTCACCTTCCTAGATGCGGGCCATACCCCTATGTCTCCCGGAGATGATCCTAATGATTCCCTGTACATGGATACCACCCTCCTGGCCATTACGGATTTTATGTATCAGCGGCTGTGCGAACCCATTGTGTCTGATTTGGAGCCAGACTTTGCGCTGGATGTCCAGCTTTTTCCAAACCCCGCAAGCACTCACCTTTTCCTGAAAGGGACCTTTGAAGACCCAGGCCTGACCTTACAGATGATAGATGCGCAGGGACGCTTTTTTCGTCCCCCTTATCGAATTTCCTCCCAACAGATTGACATCGATCTTTCCGCTTTAGCTGCCGGCATATTTTTCCTTTCCCTACGGGATAGCAAGGGTAGACAGCTTTGGTCTGGGAAAGTTTTGAAACGATCATTCTAAATCAGTAACCTTCCTGAATCTTTTGCGTAACTTTGCAAGCAGAAAGGAATTGTTATGGCAAGAGTAGTGGTCGGATTATCAGGCGGTGTAGATTCCAGCGTTGCCGCCTATTTGCTGAAAACGCAAGGACATGAAGTAATAGGCCTGTTCATGAAGAACTGGCACGATGACTCCGTTACCATCAGTGATGAGTGTCCCTGGCTGGATGACAGCAATGATGCCCTGGCCGTGGCCCAAACCCTGGACATTCCTTTTCAAACCCTGGATTTAAGCAAAGAATACAAAGCCCGCATCGTGGACTATATGTTCGCGGAATATGAGGCGGGTCGGACCCCCAATCCGGATGTGCTTTGTAACCGGGAGATTAAGTTTGATATTTTTCTGGATAAAGCCCTGAAACTAGGGGCGGATTTTGTGGCCACGGGCCACTACTGCCGGAAAGCCTCTTTTGAGCAGGACGGCCAAACCATCCACCAACTGTTGGCTGGAAAGGATGGCAACAAAGACCAAAGCTACTTTCTCTGTCAGCTGAATCAGGAGCAATTGAGCAAAGCCTTATTTCCGATCGGGGAACTCACCAAGCCGGAGGTGCGGGAAATTGCGCAGCAGCAGGGCTTGTTGACCGCTGATAAAAAGGATTCCCAGGGCTTGTGCTTCATTGGAAAAGTCCGCTTGCCGGAGTTTTTGCAACAACAGCTCAAACCTAAAAAAGGCCGCATCATCGAGATGTTGGCTGATGCTCCGGTTTTTGACCGCCGGGAATTAGTGCCCGCAGGAGGCGGAGTGAGTCGGGAAGAAGCCTTGAAGCAGCTTACCGCTCCTTTTGTTTACCAACCCGAGGATGGCCAAGTCGTGGGGGAGCATGATGGCGCACATTATTTTACGATTGGGCAGCGCAGAGGCTTGAACGTGGGCGGTAAAGCTGAACCCCTCTTCGTGATTGCCACAGATGTAATAGAAAATGTGATCTATGTAGGCATGGGCGACCACCATCCGGGCTTAAACCGGCCCGGTTTGTTTATCCAAACCGAGGATATTCACTGGTTGCGCGAAGACCTGGCGTTGGAAGTAGGGGCAACCCGATCCTACGATGTCCGCATACGCTATCGGCAGCCCTTGCAAAAGGCACATCTCCATCAATCAGCCGAAGGGCTGTATATCACTTTTGACACGCCCCGAAAAGGCATCACCCCAGGGCAGTTTGCGGCCTGGTATGAGGAAGATGCCTTGATTGGCTCTGGCGTGATTACTCATTGACCATGGTTGAAAAAGCTCCTTACAAAACCCTGAAAAAAGGCCTCCTCTTTCTGGGGGGAGCCGTCGTATTTCTGCTACTCCTGGCGGTGATCGCTGGTTGGTGGTTCAGTAAACCTCTGCCAGAAGGCCAGTCCGGCCCGGAAGCAGATGCCATGGCCAGAAAAATGATGGAGGCTTGTGAAACCTCAGCCTGGGATAGCGTAGGCGCTATCAGTTGGACCTTCGCGGGCAGGCATCATCTGGTGTGGGACAAAAAACGCCATGTAGCCTGGGTAGATTTTGACGACGCCCTGGTGTATGTGGACATTAACCAGCGGACGGGTAAGGCCTTGGTAAAGGGAGAACTCCAGACCGGAGAGGCTGAGCAGGAATGGGTAACCAAGGCCTGGGAATGGTGGGTAAATGACGCCTTCTGGCTCAACCCAGTCGCTAAGTTATTTGACCCAGGCACGACTCGCCAAAAGGCCGAATGGGAAGGAGAAGATGGCTTGCTGATCACCTATGGAAGTGGTGGGGCAACCCCGGGTGATGCCTACCTCTGGCTGATGGACGAGACAGGCAAACCCAAAGCCTGGCATATGTGGGTCTCTATTATTCCCGTGGGCGGATTAGCCTTTAGCTGGGAAGATTGGATTAGCTTGTACAATGGGGCGCAGATAGCTACCCTTCACAATGGTTTACAACCGATAAAAATATCGGATGTAAAGGCTGCAGAAAGTCTGGCTTCCTTGCTAGAGCAAGAAGGCGTCATGAGCATCCCGGAAGCATTGATCCCTTAACTTACTTTACGGAGGCCAGCGCCTTGGCTCCCATGGCAGCTCCAATGATGCCCGCGTGGTTGAGGAGTTCTGCAGGAAAAAGCGGCACATCCACCGTGAGGTGCTCTGAGAACTTATCCCACTTTTTACTCACGCCTCCTCCAATGATAAAGGCATCTGGATAAAAGAGGCGCTTTAGGTGATGCAGGTATTCATCTACGCGTCCGCCCCATTTTGACCAGCTAAGATCTTCTTTTTTACGGATGGAGTCGGCACAATAGTGCTCTGCAATCCCGCCTTTGAATTTCAGGTGGCCCAATTCCGTATTTGGCACCAGCTTTCCATCGAGGATCAGCGCACTGCCGATGCCGGTTCCTAGCGTGAGCAAAAGCACCAAGCCTTTTTTCCCTTTTCCTCCCCCGAAAGCTACTTCCGCCAGACCCGCTGCGTCCGCATCATTGATCACGGTTACCGGACAACCAGTCGCATGAGCGAAGAGTTTTTCTGCGGAAACCCCGATCCATTTTTTGTCAATGTTAGAAGCGGTCTGCGCGACGCCATGTTGCATGGCTGCGGGAAAGCCACAGCCGATGGGGCCTTTCCAATTAAAATGCTTGGCCAGTTGAGCGACCGTTTTAGCTACCGCTTTGGGGGTAGCAGGCTGCGGCGTCGGAATGCGATGCCGTTCATCCAGCAATTCTCCAGTAGATAGATCAACAATGTTGCCTTTGATGCCTGATCCGCCGACATCGATACCTAAAACTTTCACGAGCGTATTTTTTATGTCTTTACAAGTAAATCCCCAGATCGTTAACAAGCAAATCTCTCAAATGTCGATTAGGGCGAAATGAGTTGGATTTTTCGGAAAAAAACCCTGGAATCATGGGCAGTCAGCCTAACCAGATACATCCCCGAAGGAAGATGAGAAAGGGTGAAGGTATGTTCACCGGCAGATAAATCGAAGGCGGTCATAACTTTCCCACTCAGACTAAAGACGGTAAGCTGCTCCCATCTCATCTCGGGGAAGTTCCTGGAGATGCTGAGCTGCCCAGTAGTTGGATTGGGATAAAGCAGCACATCCATGCCAAAGTCAGGGTTTTCCTTCAGGCTAACCGTCATTTCTTCCCCTTGCTCATAAAAACGCATGCCGCCTCCCTGGTTGCCCAGGATCAGTTCATAGGTTCCATCCTGGTTTAGGTCTCCCACGGCAGGAGCCACCATAGAACCAGCCTGAGGTAGCCATAGGCTATCCACAGGGAGGTTGGTTTGAAAACCGTCAGTAGATTGAATCCTCAGAAGAAATCCACCTTGACTGCCCACCATAAGGGTGGAGGTGTCTCCGGATGCGTAAATAGCGGGGGTGCTGAATCCAAGTCCACTAGCAGCATCTGACACGGAAATATCCAATAAGGAATCGGTTATCAGGGTGAACTGAGGCTGGGTCGAAATACCCGTATTCTGGAAATAATTCAGATTCCCTGCCTGTTCCCCTACAATCAAATCTAATAAACTGTCCTGGTTCCAATCCCAGAGGAAAGGCAGCGCAAATTCACCTACGTCTAGTTGCTGGATGGAGCTGGTCTTTAAGACCATGAAAGGTTGAGCATCTGTGGGACTGGAAGAAATATTTTCGTAGAAATCCATCTTCCCATCAGCTTTACCGACCATCATATCTATGTCCCCATCTCCATCCAGATCTCCCAGGGCTGGGAAAGCCCCGTTCTGATAATTGGCGGAGAAGAGGCCCGCCCAGTCGTCCGTGATCAAGGTGAAGGCTGCAGAATCAGCCGTTCCGCTATTCAAAAAGAGGGCGAGTTGGGCGCGCTGTTGTCCGTCCGCAAATCGGTGTTGATTGCCGACCACCAGGTCTGGCTTCCCATCCTGGTTGTAATCATACAAAAGAGGACGGGCAAAGGTTCCCATGTCCAGCATACTTTCCCGTAACCAGTCGGTTTGTTGTAACTGGTACTGTGGAGCGCTTTCTGATCCCAGGTTGCGGTACCACCAAACGTTCTGAACATCTTCAATCTGGCTTTTGGCATGAGGAGAAACCAGCAGGTCATTAAGTCCATCCTGGTCCACATCCAACCAAAAGGCAGCTGGAAAAGTAGGTAGACTCACCCCGATACTATCAGGAAAAATAGAAGATTGGCTGCTCATTTGGGCAAAAGCGGGACTTCCGCCATTTTCCAGGAAGACCAGATTCTCAAAGCTGATATCTCCTAGCCACAAATCCTTATCCTGATCCCCATCCGCATCCCAGGCCAGTAGGGTAGAGCCTGCGTGAAGGCCTCCGCTTTGTTGTCTGCCTTCGTTGGTTTTGCAAAAAACATTCAGGTTGACAGCATTGGTCGTACCGTCTTCTGTAAACTGACCGAAGCAACTTTCTACCAGAGAAAAAATCAGGCTATCGCTATGTTGGTATAGCTCCTGACTTTGATTTTGGTGGTATTCTACCCGTATGCCCGCCCCGTCGAATACCAGGATATCCACATCCCCGTCCCCGTCAATATCTGACAAAGCAGGGATATCCTCCGGATTAACAAATAGCTCACCTTTAACCCCGCTCTGTAGGCTCTGCAGGACCTCACCCTGAGCAGGCGCAAAGGATAAGTCTCCCAAGGCGTTTCTTTTATTTCGAAAAAAAAGAATGGAGGGACCCGCAAGGGTAAACAAGTCGATATCTCCATCTTCTTCCACATCATACCCGCCTAGCCAGTTTTCGGGCGTGGGGAATAATCTTTCCCAGGCCGGGCTGTGTTGGTAGCTTAATTTACCGTTTTGCTGGTATGCCAGGTATGCTTGAAGGCGCTGGCCAACCCGATCAAAGACCAGCAAATCTGTGAGGGTATCCTGATCAAGACGTATGGCCAGAAACTGCGGTGCATTAAGGCCTCCGGCCCATGGATTTTGGAGCCTGCCTGTCGGGAATTCCACCGGGATGGAAATTCCCGATTTCCAATTTTGCCCATAGAGATTCCCGGGCACTAACAGGATGAGCCCAAAGCATAAAAAACAATACAATCTTGGCATAGTAAAATGGCTAGGAGAATTCTCCCGAAACCCCTACCTCCAGGCAGAGGTTTTTAAGTTGACGACGAAAACTGTAAGGTATCAGGCGTTCGAAGCGTTTTTCCTTCTGGCGAAGGCGCTTTTCCCATCTTTCGCGATCCTGTTCACTTTGCTGGGCCCATACATTCCGCTCAATCAGCGGAATCTGTTGCAGCAATTGTTCAATCGCAGTCTGATGTAAATCCTGTTTCATGGTCTACAATATACCAAAAATCTTTCGAGCATCCAGATCATTTCCCTGAAATCATAACGAGATACAACCCCGGCTGTACTATCTTACGTTGTCAATAGAAGGAACGTGCCAGGCTCTTCATAGAGATAGGATAGCTATGCAAAAAAGCTGGATATGGATAGGCTTGTTGGTCCTTGTGGCCGCCTGCAACCCTCCTAAATGGAAATGGACAGGGGAAATAATCCCCTTAAGTGAAGCGGGAGAGGCCATGCGCGCCTTTACGCAGGCCCGGGCCAATGCCCAGGGTACGCTGGATCGGGCAGCCTATTTACGGGCCTTTTTTCAACATCAATTGCTTCGAAAAGATATCAGTCGGCACCACGGAAATGTGTGGCAAGCTCTGGGGCCAGGCAATATTGCGGGTCGTATGTTGAGCCTGGCTTTCCATCCGACGGATACCAACCTCATATATGCTGGTTCGGCCAGTGGAGGCCTTTGGAGGAGTACCAGCCAGGGAAAGGGAAACGCGGCCTGGGAAAGAATGGAAACGGGTTGGCCGGTCCTTTCCGTAGGCGCGATCAGCCTGGAACCCGGTAATCCGGATCATATCTGGATGGGTACCGGAGAGGTATATCAATTGGCGCAGGCACAGGTGCCGGTGGGGGAACTTCAGGAGATGGGCATGTATGGCATGGGATTGTTGCGCTCTCTAGATGCGGGAGAGAGTTGGGAACCGATCATGCTCGATGATCAGCGTACCATTCGAGCCGTCTACGAAATTGCCTTCCACCCGCTGGACTCCCTACTGATGTTTGTGGCTACCTCAGAAGGCTTATATCGAAGTTTGGATGGGGGCACCGCCTGGACGCGTGTCCTGGAGGCTAATATGGTAACAGATGTCGCGCTGCATCCTCAGAAAACGGATCATGTGTGGGCTGTGGCGGGAAACCTCGGGCCAGGCCCTCATGCCGCCTATTTCTCCCAGGATAAGGGGGATTCCTTTACCCAGAAAATGGAAGGATTGCCCGCTTTTACCGGAAAAGGAAGCCTTTCTTATTCCCCTCAGGGTGATGATATTTTCCTAGTCCTGGCTGATGAAGATAAAAGTCTCGGTTTATACCAAAGCAGCAACGAAGGCCAGGATTGGACCTTGTTAAGCAATGAGGATGTCAGTAGAGAGAAAGGCTGGTACGCCCAGGAAATTCTGTCTGCTTCAGATGGCGCCTTGTGGTGGGGCGGCATAGATATATGGCGGGCGAAACCAGCAGGGGCTAGGTTTGAAAAACAAAGCGACTGGCAACTCATGCCTATGGGCCGAGCTGAGATCAATGCCGGAACCCCTCAATACGTCCATGCTGATGTGCATGGCATCTTCCAGGCTCCGCATCCTTCAGGGAACCTCTATTGGGCGACCGATGGTGGCATATTTGTTTGTGATCCCAAGGGTCAGGCCTTTGAAGCCAGAAATGGGGGCTTGCAGACGACTCAGTTTCACGCCAACGTAGCCTCTTCCGGCCAAAGACCTGATTGGGTAGTGGGCGGGTTACAGGATAACGCCACCTTGATTTATGAGGGCTCGGGCATCGTCAACCGCGTGCTGGGAGGAGATGGTACGGGAGCCGTCATGCACCCTTATGAAGATGAAACCTTCCTGGTGAGTCAACCCTTTTTGGAGGTATTTCTCAGCCAATCTGGCGGGACCAGCTTTAGCAAGCTAACAGTGCCAGAAAATCCCCAGGGAGAACGTACGGCCTTTCGCGCACCTTTTGCCCTTTCTGCTTGTCCTCCCTGGCAACTGTATGCAGCAAGGGAGCAGGTTTACCAATCCGATGATTTTGGGCAAAGCTGGGAAGCCATTTCCCTACCCGAACATAATGGCACGCCTGTGACCGCTTTGGCGGTCTCTCCGATAAACAGCCAACACCTCCTGGCCGCAAAAGCAGGCGCTCCTGGGGAAGCTCCGCTCATCTATCATATTCGGCAAGGCATGAGTGAATTGGCCAGTCGGGCCCTCCCGGCCCTGCCTCCTACGGATTTGGCTTTCCATCCAGGAAATAGCGATGAGGTTTACCTGACCTTGGGCGGATTCGGAGACAGCCATGTCTTTCGGTCTGTGGATGGTGGGGAAAATTGGGAAGATATTGACCGCGGTCTTTTGCCAGATGTACCTACCCATACCATTTTTCTCGATCCTGTAAATCCTCGTCATATTTACATTGGCAATGACCTCGGGGTCTACATTTCTCCCGATGGAGGAGAGAGTTGGGCTATTTACAGCAGTCAGCTTGCCGAGGCGGTCTTGGTGGTGGATTTAAGCTACAGCCCGACCAACCGCAACCTCCGAGTGGCCACCTTTGGTAATGGCTTGTTCGAAACGACTTTATTGGAACCGGCTACGCCTTACACCCTAAGGCCCCCTGAAGCGGAACAGTTGCGTTGTTATCCCAATCCGGCAGAAACGGATATCCAGATTTCCTTTGAGTTGAGGCAGGCAGAGCCTGTCAGTCTATCTATTTATGACGCGACGGGACGACTAGTTAAGGAACTGATCCACGAGGAACAGGGCGTATGTGCTTATGAAATGAGGTTGGACGTCCAGGATTGGGCTCCCGGGCTATACATTACAGTCTTAGATTTCCACGCGAGGAAAGAGCGGCTCAGTCAGAAATTCTGGGTTCGCTAGGGCTACTGGCAGGAATACTGCTTGTGTATTGCTGACCAAAGGCCAGACTTTTTTCCTGCACCTCTTCCCAACTGGCCGACCAGTAAGGAGAAAGTAAGGCGTGATCCCCAGCTTCAGGAAAGTTTTCCATCCATTTTTCCTGGCTACCCAGATGCCGATACATCCAATGGATGTTTTTTACGGAAACCGTTTCATCCTGCTCCGCATCATTTTTGTAATAATAAGCGATCCAAACGGGCACCTTGACCTTGCGGAAGAGCGAAACCCTCATCCATCGTTCCAGGAATTTTTGTAAGCTAACCACGGCTTCTAATCGATAGCTGACATTCCAATATTGAGCGCCAGGGGCCTTTTTGTCCGACACCCTGAACTTCCCCTTATACATCGCTCTGAGAATCCAGAGTCCGCCGGGTCTGGCCAGGAGAAAGGCCAGGGGCGAACGCAGCCGGATGTTGGGGGAGTAACACATGACCTTCTCGATCTTTTCCGGAAAATGAGCGGCCAGGTACAGGGCCAGGCTAGCGCCAGTAGAAGTTGCCATCAGGATGACTTTCTCCCCTAGTTGTTGTCCAATGGCCAGCGCCTCCTGAGCAGATTCCAACAATTCTTTTCCCTTTAAGTGCAGCAGGGCATTGGGCTCATCCTGTCCATGGTGGGGCAATCTGTGTAAATAGAGATTGAAGCCGAACTTTTTGGCAAAAGCCTCATGCAAAGGCGCGCCCTCTCCCTGGCTCGCCGAAAAGCCGTGGAGGTACACCACTGAAAGCGCGGTTTTCTTTTTCTGACCCGGCTCAGCAAAAAGGATTCTGGCTTCATTGTCCGCTTTGAGGAAGGGAACGTGTGACTCTCTGGTGTTAATCCAGGATGCAAGCTGGGTAAGGTCTTGAGGAACGGCTGGCAGGCTTTTGCTCGGCCTGATAAACCCCCACCAAGGCCAAAAGGTGTAAACCGTAACCAGCAACAAGCCTAAAACGAGCCAAATTGTCGTTTCCATAGCCGTAAAGGTAAGATTTTTCTCTCTCCCCCTTGGAACCTCCCATTTTTCCCCAACCGTTAAGGCTGGCTTCAGAACCGTTCATGTTTAAAAAAAGGGACAATCTTTTTCTGCTGGGAACGTTTTTTAGAATATCACTCCTCACTTTAACGGCCTACAAGGACGTTTTTGGTCAAAAATGCCTCCCTGTCTCGCAAATTCTTACCAGGGAAAAGCCTTTAAGCCGTAACAGGTAGAGAGGACTTGTCTTGTCTGCCTGATTGATTTCCCCTAAATATGTTTATCCGTTCGGGTTAAGGACCTGCCTTTTCAGCCACCCAAACGGTATCCTACAATGAAACAGCAGCTAACAGGAGACAGGAAAATTATGGGACAAGGAGAAGGTTCATGTCAGGAATGTAAGCCGGAAGGTTTATTAATTGTAGCCCCTCGCAAGCAGTTCGAAAAAATTGCCAAATGCTTGAAGTCGGAAACCAGAGAGGGAATGCTGGGGGTACATCATCCGCAGGATTTTTTACCTACCGTGGCAGCCTACTTGCCCCGGACGATCATTTTTGGAGAGGGGGTTGGAAATCTAGAGGCGCTCTATGCGTTAGAACTGGTCAGGACCTATTATCCGCAGATTGCCTGTTATTGGTACAAGCCGGGTTTATGTGTGGAAAAAAGAGCCTCCTGGCTCATGGCAGGAGGCGAAGGATTCATGCCTGCTGAAATGAGCAGTTGGTCGGATTTTTTACATGGGAAGGAATCTAAAGTCGTACTAAATAGTCTGAGTCCTCAGGAGGAGCGGGTCATGCAACAGATTCTGAACAATATTACAGAGTTGGCTAAGGTGAAAGGCTTTTTGGATCAAATGCAATCCGTAGACGACGAAGCTGCTCAATCCATGCAAGAGGAAATAGAGGCCACCATTGCTTATCACAAAAAGCTCAAAGCCCAACTCGATTCGACCAAGAAAAAGAAATAGGCTGCTTAAGCCATGATCATCTTATAGGCTTCTTTTAGCAACTGCTCTTTTTTTGCCAAATCAATAGATAGCGGCAATTGAGCCAGACCAATCAGCCTTCTGGTGATTTCCACTCCTACCAATGGCCAGAGTTCAGCCTCTACAAAGCGCGGACTCGCATCGTAAAACTCCATGACCTGATCTACCCGGGTGGGTGATTGTTCTGCCATCATCAAATGCGCAATGGTCACGGATATATCAAAGGATGCAGGCCCAAAGAAACAGAACTCAGGATCAATAATTTTCACGCCCTGCCAGGATTTCAACCAGCTTCCAGGGTAGTAATCCCCATGCAGCAGGGTATCTCCATCCTCGGTGTAAAGCGCACTGAGTTGATCGACTTTAGCCTTAAAGGCAGCATCCGTTTTGTAGGTCATGGCTATTTCCTGCAAGCCCTCCGTAACGGTATTCAAATCAAACCCATTTTCTTCCATGAGTGGATAGCGGAAGATATGCTCAGTGTTGAGCTCGCGCATCCCCCGATTCGTAAAATCTCCGTCAGCAATGCCAATGGGGAATCGCTGGTGGAGAATGGAAATGAAATGCATGATTTCCTTGAGGTCTTCCTCCTCTATTTCCTTTCCGTCCTTGTAGACGAAACTAAAGTCGCTTGATTCGCCCAGATCTTCCAGGAAAATGATGGAATTTTCTTCATCCAAAAAGGTAATCTCCGGGGTATAGGACCGGATTTCCATATCTTCCTGGACCAGTTCATAAAATCTTCCTTCAATGATGGCCCGCTCCCTGGGCGCGGGAATAGAAGGGTATTTCTCTACGTAATCTCGGGATTGTTTGAGGATGAAGCTCCGGAAATTCGTGCGAACCCGGAGGGTGAGGTTCATATTGCCTTCACCTGGCTTGGACACGGAAGAGATTTGTTCATCTGGGGCAATCCATTTTTTGGCTTGCAAATATTGCCTCAGGCCCTCGACCTCTTCTGCCTGCAAAAGAAAATTCATGCACCTATGCTTTGATCTTACGGGGGTATAAATATATTTAAATTTCCGGCCTTGAAAAACTAAATACCGGCATGAAATATCTCTTTCTGGTCTTTTGGAGTAGTTTTTTCCCGCTCCTGTCCGCCATCGGACAGGATGTTTTGCCGCGTCCGAATCGCTATCAACCCCTGGTAGATAGCGCCTTCCTCTTTTCTGAAGTAGAAAAAAAGGCCCTCCGAAGCCAGATTGGAGAGCTGAATCAAGCCTATGGTATACAGCTCTGTATGGTCAGTGTGCAGGAAACCAGCCCGCTTTCCACCCGGGCCTATGCGATGGAATTGGGCAATCAGTGGGGGATCGGAGACCGCAGCAAACAGAATGGGGTGCTGATGCTGATTGTGAAAGAGCGGCAGGAGATGGCCCTTGAATTGGGCTCATGGTGGAGGGGCCGGGCCTTGGATAGTCTGAAACACGAAATCATTGAAGAGACTATGCTCCCGGCTTTTCGACAGGCCGCTTACGCTACAGGAGCAACCCGTGGATTGAATCGGGTGAAAGAAGCCATCGCTATGGATTATGAGCTTCCTTTTTGGCAACGGAAACAAGCATGGGGAATCCTGATGTGGAGTGCCAGTCTGCTGGGGATGTTGCTGATGTTTTACCGCCATCGACCCCTCCTGGCCCGGGAATTGGGAGGAAGGCAACAGTATCTTTTTTGGGTTGGCTTAGGCCCCTTATTAACCCTACTGCTGGGGGCAATCTTCCTGCTTATGGATATGGAGGAATCCTCTCGTTTTTGGGGACTGCTGGCCAGTGTTTTGCTAGGCATGCTGTTATTTTTTTCGGGTAAAAAGCGCTGGGATAAGCTAGCCCGAGAAGTAGGGCGCTTGTTTTTACTGACGTACCGGGTACCCCTGCCTAAAGGATTCAGGATAGAGCAAGTGGCCACAGATGAAAGCATACAGGCCTTTTATCAGCAACAAAAACTCGATCTTCAAGCGAAACAAGCAGCTATTTGGCAGTGGGGCAGGGCAGGGGAAGAAAACAGGCAAGCCTTCAAGTTAGCCCAACAACACCTACTGGAAGCGATAGCCGAGCATCCAGCTCAATCCTTCGAACTGGACCCAGACAAGATGTTGCAAAAACCTTCTCAGGGAAAAAGCTACAATCCCTGGACCCGCCTCCGTACCTACTATGCTGATGCTGATCTGGATCAGTACCAGGCTACGTTCAGAAAAAAGTTGGCTACGGATCCGGACTTCGAAAAAATTCATCAATGGACAGAGGAGGTAAAAAAGGGATTGCTTTATCCCCAACAACACTTCACGCTTGATGAAGCTAAAATCAAGGAGCGCGTGCATGCCTTATTGGGGGATGATGCGGTTTGGAAAAGACTTTCTCCGGCTTTAGCATCTGATAAGGTGGCCAAGCAACGGAAAGCCTTCCAGGATCAGCGAGAAAGCTGCAAAAAAGAAAAAGTCAGCCCCGAAGCCTGGATGAAATTATGCCAGCAGGTAGAGCGCTACCTGGCCTCGACTCGTCCTGACCCCTTAAAAAGAATCCTTAGCAAAAGTAAATCGTCCCGGAAAAAAACCTCTGGTAAGGCTTCTTTCCAGGACGATGATTGGTTGCACACAGATCATGGGAGCTCCTCCGATTGGGGGGGAGGTAGCTTTGAAGGAGATGGCGCTGGGGGCAGCTGGTAAGCCTATGGTTTGTCCAAAACCACCCGGAAACCTACCTGAGCGGGCTCTGGCTGATGTTGGTTATCACTCGGATCCACCCAGTCATAAGCTCCATAGCCGTAAGTGGTTCCATCCTGGCACCATTCCGCCACGTTTCCGCTGAGATCATACACTTTGGCTTCGCCGCTTTTCTCCACCGGAAAACTTCCTACCTCTCGCACGAGGCTAGCTTTCTCTGCTTGTATTTTGGTGAGCAGCATTGGGACTTCATCCCGGGTGATGTTATAGCCCGCCCAGTAGGCAAGGGTATTCTGTTTGCGCGCCTGCTTT
>JBCBGC010000120.1:0-26673 GCA_038527215.1 Bacteroidota bacterium | reverse complement strand
CCCCAAAAAAAACGCCGCCCCAAGGGGACGGCGTTCATATTCAGTGAGCGAAGAAAAAGACTTATTCTTCCTTTTTTTCTTCTGCTTCAGGAGCAGCTTCTTCTACTTTTTCAGCAGCTGCTTCAACGGGAGCTTCTACGGCTTCTGCTACTTCTTCTACCTTCTCTTCTACTTCTGCAACCGGCTCTTCTTTGGCAGGTGCTTCCTCTTTCTTCTTCTTGGTAGCTTTCTTCTTAGGAGCAGGCTTACCTTCAGCAGCTTCCATTTGCTCTTTCAGTTTGGCGAGGGCATCGAATTCACCCAGGGTAGTGGTGCTGGCTTTTCCAGAGGAAACAGATCCGCCTCCGCCTTTGCCTTTCTTGCTACCACCGCCAGTCAGCTGAGGCTCGTCTTTCTTCCAAGTACGCATGTGAGAGAGGACCAGACGCTTGGCGTCTTTGTTAAACTCAATCACTACGAAGCTGGCGCGATCATCAACCTTGAGGTCTTCTTTGCCTTCTTCAACTTTCAGATGCTTGACAGGAATGGTTCCTTCTACTCCGTACTCTAGTTCTACTACCGCACCTTTTTTGTCAATGCGCTTGATGGTAGCCTCGTGAGAGGAGCCCAGGGTAAAGATAGATGCGAAGGTTTCCCAAACGTCTTCGGTGAGCTGCTTGTGGCCCAGGCTCAGACGACGGTTGTCCTTGTCAATATCCAGTACAACTACATCCAGGTTCTGATCTACTTTTACGTACTCAGAAGGATGGCTGAATTTCTTGGTCCAGGACAGGTCAGAGATGTGAACCAGTCCGTCAACCCCTGCTTCCAGCTCAACAAACAGACCGTAGTTGGTCATGTTGCGCACCAGACCGGTGTGGCGGCTTCCTACAGGGTATTTTATCTCGATATCAGCCCATGGATCCGTAACGAGCTGCTTGAGGCCCAGAGACATCTTGCGGTCTTCGCGGTCGATGTTCAGGACCATAGCTTCCAGTTCGCTACCTACCTTGAAGGTTTCGGAAGGATTTTTCACGTGCTGAGACCAGGACATTTCGCTGGTGTGGATCAGTCCTTCTACGCCAGGCATGATTTCGAGGAAGATTCCGTAATCGGCAACGGTTACGACTTTTCCTTTGACTGGGGTACCCTCGATGATATTCTCTGGCAGAGAATCCCATGGGTGAGCAGTCAGCTGCTTCATCCCTAAGCTGATACGCTTTTTGGCATCATCGAAGTCCAGTACAACCACGTTGACCTTCTGGTCAAGTTCCAGCACTTCTTCTGGGTGGTTGATACGACCCCAGGAGATATCGGTAATGTGGAGCAGGCCATCTACGCCACCCAGGTCGATAAATACCCCGAAGTTGGTCATGTTCTTGACCGTACCTTCGAGTACCTGACCTTTTTCCAGGTTGGCAAGAATTTCTTTGCGCTGCTCTTCCAGCTTAGCCTCAATGAGGATTTTGTGGGAAACCACCACGTTTTCGTAAGCGTGATTGATTTTTACCACTTTGAACTCCATGGTCCGCCCTACAAAGGCGTCAAAATCGCGGACGGGTTTCACATCGATCTGCGAACCAGGCAAGAAAGCCTCAATTCCATCGATATCAACCACAAATCCACCTTTGGTACGACGCATGACCAATCCAGTAAGGATGACATCTTCGTCCATGGAGGCGTTGATTTTCTCCCAGGAACGCAGATTTTTGGCGCGCTTACGGGAAAGAATCAATTGTCCTTGTGAGTCTTCTACTTTTTCAATAAAGACTTCGACTTCTTGACCTACTTTGAAGTCCTCCAAGTCTCTAAACTCAGAAATAGGAACGATACCTTCGGATTTGAATCCAATGTTCAGTACCACTTCCTTATCTCCAATCGATACGACTGCGCCCTGTACGATTTCATTTTCGTTGAATTCGCGTAGGGTTCCTTCGTACAGTTTTTCTAATTCTGCACGTTTGGCTGAGGTATACTCATCCTCGTCCTTCCACCAGTCATCATCATCGTCATCCGTCTCATCCAATCCGGATGCGGTGAGAATTTCAGATACGGTTGTTGGTTTTGCATCGGCATCTTCCGCCGGTGCTTCCTCCTCTGGTTCTGGCTCCTCAATTTCCTCGCTGATGATCTTTACTTCTGGTGCAACTTCAGCTAGCTTCTCAGGAGCAGCTTCAGTTTCAGGGGCTTCAGTTTGAGCGCCGGTCTCTTCAACGGGCGTCTCGGTCGGGGTTGGTTCTTCGTTTGTAACTTGTTTCTTTTCGGTTTCTTCTGACATGAAATAGGTCTCCTTTCTGCTCGGGTTTACCGAGCGGATGCAAAGGTAGGAATTTTATCGTTCTAAATCCAAGCTTAGCAATCTCCTTTTTCCTTGTAATGAGGGGATTGACAGCTACGCGTGGGGGGAAATCGCAAAAAAAGGAGCCCTCCAGTCTGGAGGGCTCCTTTTTTATGTCTTATTGCTAAAAGGTCTGGGCCTTTTACTGACGGTATTTGTCAAACTCAGGACCTTCGGAAATCGCAGAGAATACCGGGTTATTAAAGATAAATTCCTTGAAAGAAGGCTTCAGGGCGATGGCCTGATCAAGGTATTCCATGGTTTTTCTGGTCAATCCACGGTAGGCGCTGATGGCGGCCAGGTTGAAATAGGCCTCGGCAATCTGATTGTTCAGTCTCACAGCATCTTTGAAGTCGACTTCTGCTTCAGAGAACATATTGCTTTTCAGTTTGGCAACGCCCCGATTCACCATATTGGCATCGGTAGGCGTCTGACCATCCAGTAGGGCATCATACTCTGCCAGCGCGCCGCTCAGGAATCCGATTTTGTCCATCAGGATCGCCCGATTGAAGAATAGCTTGCGATCGCCGGGATTCTTCTGAGTCAATTCAGTAAAGTCTTTGTACATCTGCAGTTGCTGATCAAAAGCATAGTTGTCAGCGAAGAGCACCTTATAGCCTTGTACGGCATTGGCGTACTCAACAGACTTGGCATCGCGGAAGCTGGAAGCTCTTTCGAGGTCAGCAATCGCGTCAGAAATATTGTCCTGGGCCAGGTGATAGGTGGCACGAATGGCGTAGAGGTTCGGGCTGGCTTTTTTGGTCAGGATATCATTCAGAGAAGCCATGGCTTCATCCATGTTCATGCCTTCTTTGAAAGGCGAAACAGTGATCACTTCGTTGGCTACGTCTTCCAGCTCTCTGGAAGCTACCGGCAGACGCTCAGTAAAGCGCTCCAGGGTTTCGCCGGTGCCTGCATATTCAAAGTCCATCACACAGAAGGTATGACGTGCTTTGATTAGGACTTCTTCTACCAGCTGCTCCCAGAAGGAAACCTTTCTCAGTTTGGCTTCTTTTTGATCGTTGGTCAGGGCAGGATCATTAGCAATCGCTAGTACCTGATCTTTTTCGTCAGCGGTCAGGGTAGAAGTACGGGTTTTGAATTTGACTCTTTCCCAATCTTCCCCCATGCCTTTTCCAGAAATTTCCAGCCCTTCGAGGGTACCGTTGAGTGATTTCAGGCCTTCGATCAGGGCTTCGGCACGCGCCTGAGAAAGCTTCATGTTGAGGCTTTCTTTACCGCCGGGAGAGGCCCAACCACTGAGGTCGATGCGGGTGATTTTATACCCGAGGTTTTTGTACTTATTAATAAAGGCCTGGATCAACAGGGTGTTGAAGGTAGAATCATCTCCCAGATCGAAAGAGTTTTCCTGGAACATGACGTCGATGGTTCCGGTAAAGCCTTTGTATTTGAATCCAGCTTCATTAGCTGAGATATCGGGGAAGTCCACGATAGACTGCAGGCGGGTGTTGGCCCAAGGTCCCGAAGTACAGCAAGAAGGGGTTGCCGGTCCGAGCGGTTGGGCGTCGGTCTGGCAGAAAAAATTCTTGAGATTGCCCTGCTTGTCATATTTGGCGACGGCGAAGGATAGCATTAATTGCTTACCAGCCAGCTCAGCGCCATTCATCGGAATTTTATATAGGAACAGAGGGCGGCGGTTTTCGATCCAGTAGGTACGATCGACCTTCAGGGTTCCGATGTCTCCGCTGCGGTTGGTTTCCAAGGTTCCCAGATTATCTACCGCTCTGTAGCTGGCAGAGACGAGTACGGCAACGCCTTTGTCCAGATACTGCTCATATTTAAGGTCTTGGGCCAGACGGAAATTGAGGGTATCGTTTTTGATTTCAAACTGACCTGGTTCCAGGTAGTAGTAATCAAAATCGCTGTTGTCATACTTAGCGACCTGCAGGACGCTAGGGTCGTTGTTGTAGGAAACGAGTTTGTTGATGTCTGCGGTAAAAGTCTCACAGGTGTTGATGTGCTTTTCACCGTTGTACTTCACCGTATTGATGTAGCCCTCTGGTTTACACGCGCTCACCAGCATGGCCATCACAGCTAATCCAAGTAAAAGGGGGAATGAATGACCAGATTTTCGTAAGCTAAGTGGATTCATATCAAAGAGTGATTGGGTTTATTGGATTCGTACAAAACTAGGAAAAAATTACATTAGCTGGAATAGGGCTTTCATTTTCCCTTTTTATCATTTATGAATAACCTAAATATTTGAATTCAAGGCCTTTGGGAAATCAAAATATTCCATTCAATATTCATACTTACTCATAAAATAGATAATGAGCAAATAATACCCAACCAAAATTGGTTTGCAAAATCCGAACGTAGAGGCTGGAAACGGCCTTTTGCCCGAAAAGACGATCTTACCAGGGACGATGTTTTTCTTTACGCTTGGGAGGTAGGGAAGGAGATTTTCTCAACTGCTGCAGGAACTGGGTTTCATTCATTCGGAGGTGCCGCATAAATAAAAGGGCCTCTTGCAGGCTCAGGGTATCGCTCACAGGAACCCCTTTATCGTCTTCTCTGCGCTGTTGATTGCGGCGACGGCGGATTTCTGCCAGGAGCCTCCTCACCGAGCCTGGGAGGTCTACCTGATCAGGCAAAGGCGGAGGATTTCCAGCGTCAGGAGGGGTATCTTCCTCTTCCGGTTGCTGCTCTTTAGGAGGCGGATTGAGGACGCCCAACCTGCGACGCAGCAGTTCATAGTTATAGCGGGCGGTTTCGTTTTTCGGATTAAAGACGAGGGCATCGCGAAAACTGGCCAGCGCTTCCTTCGGGGCCTGCCGCTCTAAGCGAATCACCCCGATGTTATTAGAGGCCTGGCTGGCGATTTCGGGATAAAGAGGAGTAAGTACCTGCAAAAACATATCCAGCGCCTGATCCAATGAGTCCATGCGGAGATAGCACTGCCCCAGGTTAAAGCGGATTTCCTCTACTTTGTTAGGATAGTTCTCATAGGCTTCCCAATAGGCCGCGAGGCTTTGTTCATATTTTTGCTCACTGAACAGCTGTCGGGCCCGGTCCAGGGGTCCGTCTGAGCTACCAAAGCCCAGCATGAGCAATATGGTCAGTCCCCAGATTCTCATTCTTTTCTAATGGGCATTAAAAACATACTGGCAAACAAAAGGATCACCGCTAAAAATGCGAAAAGCTGGTATTGATTGTTTTTTACCTTTTCGATTTGGGTGTCCAGGGGAGAGGCCTTCAATCCGTAAATCTGTTTTTCCAGCTCTGCCAGGTTAGCATACTGCTGGTCAAGCTTTACGTATTGGGTACCGAATTCTCCCGCGATGACTTTCAGGTCCTGGTCCGTCAAGCGTGATATGGCGATAGAACCATCTTCATATCGTATATAAGAGCGGTCTCCTGCTTCTCCCCCATTGGGAATAGGCGCGCCTTCATAGGTGCCTACGCCTACAGGAAAGACCCGAATGCTTAAATTTTTCAATCGCTCAATCAGTGAGGCATAGGTATCGCCGTGGTCTTCTCCATCGGAAACCAAGATGATGGCCCGGGTCAAAGCCTCGCTGCCTTCCTGGTTGCGCATAAAGCGATCCAAAGCCGTAGCCAAAGCGGAGCGGAACTGGGTGCCAGTCTGGGCGAAGTTTTTGGTTTCGGCCATGTCCAGGAACATGGAGACAGCCCGCAGATCACTGGTGAGGGGGCATTGGACGTAGGCGTTTTCGGTAAAAAGCACCAGGCCTACTTTGTCTCCTTCCAGTTTGGTGATGAGCTGTTTGAGCTCTCGCTTGACGCGCTCCAGGCGGCTGGGCTTGACGTCCTCCGCATTCATGCTGGCCGATACATCCAGCAGGATGTAGAATTCCCGTCCCAGAATGCTGACTCTTTCCTGGGATTCTCCCCAATATGGGCCCAACAAAGCTACCAGCAGCATGACAAAGCCTGCACTGCGCAGAAAGAATTTGGCGAGGGGATGGGAACGCTCGTATTGATCAGGGCTGAACCAGGTTTCCGTGATAAAGGTGACCCTTTTGTATACCAAAAACATAATGCCCACACTCACCGGGAGTCCCAACATCCAAATAATATATTCCGGAAACGCTATGCCCACCTGTTATCGTTTGATCCATGGTGGCAGGGAAAAAGGGGTCCTGCCAACTATTCGAGCCTGAGAACAAAAATGCAAAAAAAGGCCTATAAAAACATTTTTCCCACCCCGAATGCCTAACAATGCGGCCTGAGAGGTAGAGAAGCCCCAATAGACGGCTATTTTTTCCGAAAGGGATCTAAGGCATCTCGTAAAGCATCCCCAAGAATATTCAGGGCCAATACTGTAAAAAAGAGGAACAGCCCAGGAAACAATGCCACCCACCACATATCAAAATGGTTGATGCTGGCCGCAATCGCCCGGCCCCAGGAAGGCGCATCTTTAAAGCCCAAATCCAGAAAGGAAATCACGGCTTCGGCCAGCATGGCACTCCCCATGCCTAAAAAGATGGCAGGCCAAATCGGGGCCATGACATTGGGAAAGGCGTGCCGGAATAGCAAACGTCGGTTGCTCAAGCCCAACGCCTGAGCAGAAGCCATATATTCCATGCCTTTTACCCGTAGCATCTCCCCGCGGGTCAGCCGGGCAATCCCGGGCCAGGCCAGCACACCCAGCAACACCATGATGCCTAAGGTGCCAGGCCGGTACAAGGCCACAAAAGCCAGCAGAATCAGCAAGACCGGAAGGGAGCGCAAGATTTCGATCAGGCGGGAAACCAAGCTATCTACAGGCAAGGCAAAACGCCTACCCAACCAATCATTTTTTCTCCATCTACTTCCCAGGGCATAAAATAGCCCCAGCAATAGCCCAGACAAGCCCAGCCGGAAGAGCAACACGCCCAGGCCAGCCAGGCCTTTTGCCTCCCCAAAAATCCAGGACCAAATATGCCAGCCATAAAACCAGACCAGCGGCAAGGCCAGCCCTGCTAACCATAAGCCTGCCCGACTCACTACCGGCCCCTGGTCGCCATAATAGCCCGCCAACCCGCCTAGCAACAAGCCTAGCAAACTCGCCAGCCCTACCACTACCAACCCTACAGTCAGGGACAGACGACTGCCATGAATAATCTGAGCAAATACATCCTGTCCGTCGTTTTCGGTCCCCATCCAATGCCGGTTCCGCAGACTCAGTACGCTATCCTTCTTAACCCCAATGGCCTGCTCACCCCAGGGAGAGAGGTCTTTGTGAGCATCATACAAAGGATCGTAAGCCGGTCCATAAGGAATCAGGGCACGGACTTCCTGCTCAACGGCCGCCCGATTTTCCCAGGGAGCTTTGTTTTGCCCTTTGCCATAGGTTTTGCTGGAAAAGGCGGGCCAGTACCGCTCCCCGTCCACTACGACATACAGGGGTTGGTCATTAGATAGGATGGGGGCAAATAAAGCCATGAAGACCATAGCCACCAGGTATCCAAAAGCCCAGCGACTGCTCCACTTCGCCATCCAGCGCTGCCAAAGGGTGGCTGAAGCTTGCTCAGCGATATGTATTTGTGGGTCAGTCATGGGATTTGCCCAGTCTTACCCGGGGATTAATCCATACATATAAAAGGTCGCTCACCAAATAGCCCAGCAAGGTTAGGGAGGCAGATAAAACCACCACCGCCAGGATCATGGGAAAGTCTTTGTTGAGGGTCGTGTTAAATACCACTGAGCCGAGACCAGAAATGCCAAAGATTCGCTCCAGCACCACCGAACCACCTATCAAGGCCGGAAGGGCTGCGCCCAGCAAGGTGATGAAAGGCATAAGGGCATTTTTCAAGGCATGTCTCCAGACCACCTGACGCTCGTTCAAGCCTTTGGCGCGGGCAGTGCGGATATAATCCTGCTCCATGGTTTCCAGCATATTGTTGCGCATCATGCGGCTCAGGAAAGCAAAAGCGCCATAACCATAGGCCAGCACCGGCAAGGTCATGGTTTTTAGATACTCAATAAAGGAACTAGCGTAAATATTATAGCTCACGTCAAACCATTGGGTGATCAGGCCAGCGGCAAACAGCAGGATGAGTAAGGTCGCAAACCAAAAGTCCGGAATGCTCACCAGCACGTAAGACAAAAAGCCGCTGCCTTTGTCCCGCCAGGTATCCCGAAATCTACCTGACCAAACCCCTACGACCAAGCCCAGCCCATAGGCCAACAACAGACTCAAGCTGGCAAATAACATGGTGCGTCCCAGGCGAGGAGCGATATGGCCTATCACCGGGCTTTTGTCCCGGTAGGACAAGCCGAAATCACCTTTGAACAAGCCACCCAGCCAGTTGTGATACTGATTGTCCAAGCCATACCAGCGGAGAGAAGGCAAATAATTCTTCCAGGGGGTGGCGGTCTGCTGAACTGCTTGCCAGTTAGCTTCTACCTTGCTTAGCAGGGGTTGCAGGCGCTCCGGCAGGCTATCCGCCTGGAGGCGCGTGATGAATCCTTCTATTTCAGCTGGATCTCCGCTGTTGAGCAGAAAAACCGCTGCCTCTTTCCAGCCATCTTGTACTTCCTGCTCCTGAGCATTGGCGGGGCGGGGCAATTGGTAGACCTCAGATACCAGGGCTTGTTTGGTTTGGTAAAAAGCGTCAATCTCTGTCCAGTTGCCATAGCTACGCAAGAGGCTGGTGTAAGCATCCCTGACCCCTTTTTGCGTGATCAATGAAAAGCTATCTGCTTCTGCCTGGGTCCGCAAGGCCAGGTAAAACACCGGCTTGTCCAGTCCAAGCGTATGCATGGCGCGTTGCTCACAGTCCAGAATCTGTTGCAGGCTGCTTCGGGATTCAGCCGTAGGACACCCCAGATTAGGCGGATTGGGCGAACTATGTCCGATGAAAAACACCAGCATAGTGATCACCCACAGGGTGGGGATAAACCATAGGATGCGGGTCAGGACATATCGCGTCATAGAAGCAGAATCGGTCAGCTCATTAAAGCTAGGAGAAATCCCCTTTTTGTGCAGGCAAAAGGCAACATTTTTGGGCCATCTCCAGTAGAAAAAGAGGCCCTGTAAAAAGCTGATTTTTTTTCAACAAAAAACTAGGCATATTCAGGAAAGATTCTTTATCTTTGCCTCCGCTTCGGAGAGGTGGGTGAGTGGCTTAAACCAGTAGTTTGCTAAACTGCCGTACCCTAACCGGGTACCGCGGGTTCGAATCCCGCCCTCTCCGCCAAAGCTAGCCATGGCTAGCTTTTTGTTTTGTTCTTTTGAAATCGATGAGGTGTGGCGTCCCGATGTATCGGGAGTAGCGCACAGAAAAAACGAGGTGTGGCGTCCCGAGATATCGGGAGTAGCGCACAGAAAAAACGAGGTGTGGCGCAGTCCGGTTAGCGCACCTGCTTTGGGAGCAGGGGGTCGCAGGTTCGAATCCTGCCACCTCGACAAGTCGAAGTCTTTTGTGGATGCAGTCCGAAAAGCGCATCCCGGTAACGGGAGGGTCGCAGGTTCGAATTAGACCTCTCGACAACAAGAAAACAAGGACCGGTCGGGTTACCGGCTTAGGTGCTTGTTTTTTTCGTTCTTACACATTTGGTCCTGTAGCTCAACTGGATAGAGCAGCTGCCTTCAATAGAATTAGGAGCCTCTACAGGGAAAGAGAAACCTGTAGAGTGGACAGCACTGTATCGGTGAAGGCTTCCTCCTTTTGGAGATGCTAATACCGAGGAAACTTTCTGTTCCCCAATAGAATCTTTTCGTTATGCATAGTCATCACACAAAGACATTGGGAGACTTAGGCGTTTTGAAGGCGCAGGTTGATCTTTATGAAAAGGGTTTCTGGGTATCAATTCCACTTACGGAACATGCACCCTTCGATCTAATCATAACCAAAGACGGTGTTTCTCGCACTGTCCAGGTGAAAGCCAGATCGTTGAATGCAAAAGGTACCTTGGAAGTTCCATTTCGGCAGTCTTACTCCACTAAGCATGGAGTTCAGACTACCACATGGAAAAAGGAAGAAATAGACATTGTTTGTATCTATTGCCCTGACACAAACGAATGTTACTATTTCGATCCTAACCTCTTCAACAAGACACTTAGCCTGCGGGTAGAAATGCCGAAGAATAATCAAAAGCGAAGAATCAACTTTGCCCATGATTTTAGGGAGGTTCCGTAGAGGCCATACGTGCTGCACCTGAAATGGTGAAGATATGGTCCAGACCATCAAATTCTCTCTGGTTTCACAGAGAGGAGTAGCGAAAGCTATAGTGGTACGCTAAGCAGCAGGTTCGGGGTTCGAGTCCCTGCGGGATCACAAAAAAGATGCTCTCTACGTAATGTAGTGAGCGTTTTTTGCATTTATGCTGACACATTTACTGACAGTTTCTGGATTTGCGCCTCCCAAAAGGGAAATTTATCCCAAGACCCACGGCAACCTCAACCGCCAACAAGCATGGGGAAAGCTCACCAAAATAGCGAAAGAAATGAAAGGCTAAAGGCCCTTTGTACCGAGTTCTCGAAAATAGAGTCCTACCGTGAAAAGATCGACTTTTTCGAACAATACGGATTGAAACCACATGTCACCTACGGGCAAAGCAAAGACAGTCATGACAACATATCTCTTAAACCCTCTACAGGAGAGGAAAGGAAGCTCTACAACAGAGCTATCACTAAAGAGTTAGAGGATTCAAGTAAACAATCTTTCTCAAAATTGAAGTCAGCCTACCTGACTCATTTACTAAAATCAGCAAACCCGCACGAATTCACCCAAATCCAATATGAAGCCGCCGATTCTTTTTTTTCAGGTATCCATCCGGTATAGTTAGGATGCTATCTCCGATACGCTTTTTGATATCTATATACACAGAGCGTTCCCCAAAGATCTCCTTCGCGTGTGCGATGATCACCCGTTCAAAGTCCTTTTCCAGACCGTATTCGTGTAGCAGATAGGTTTGCTGATTATGAAGGAGACGCTGCATATTTACGAGGAATGAGATTCTACAATGGCGATTTCTTTTTCACTTAGGCCGTACAATTCGTAAACCAATTGATCAACTTCTTCATCATATTCAACTAACTCCGCATTTTTATTATCTTCTTTTTTGGCTAATTGAATACCAACTAGTTCGTTTATTCTTTCCTTTATTTGCCACTTCCGTTTATCCGACTTATCTACCCTGACAATTGGCAAGGCTGAAACATACATAGGTTTATACTCAAAGAAACCGCCTGATTTTGTAGAAGCGATTTGGTGAATAAAAAAATCGATCGCTTTTGAGCCAATTAAACCTAAGACAAATCTTTCACTCGTAGCAATAATTGAAGTTTTATCATTGGAATAGTATGCTTTGGAATCCAAAGTATAGGAGGCTGCTTTAACAATTGATGGGACAATTATTTTTTCTTCAGCGAACTTATCATAGTAATCACAAGGTCTTAGTTCCCACCAATAATCCCCTTTATCCCATCTCTTCTTCGCTTTTTTTTCAAATGCAGAAAGATAATTTGCAATAGCAGGAAATCTTGCACTTAGAAACTCCGAAGGCTCAGATTCGCCTCGATGCTTATTTGTCCATCCTGCTGGTAACAAAATCAGATAGGTTTCCCGAAAGTTGACCCGATATCGTTTAACATCCTTCCCTGCCAGAAATGGTTTAATCACTTCTGCACTATTGGCATCCTCTGAAATGAGTCTATCCCTAGTTTCTTTATCGATAACAAAAGCTTCGTTTAAACCTGTTAACACCCCTCTGTAAATTTTGCCATTAACATATTCACCAAGGGGAACACCTGTATCTTTCAGCTTATCTAATAAGGCTTGCACTTCTAACGATACTAAAGACCAGCCAGCTGAGTCCAAACCTTTTGAATCCACCTCGAACCATCTTTCTTCGGCATATTCTTCCAGGCTCATCCCCCCAAAGTCGAGACTTTCCGGTTCGGCTACCTGGAAATGTTGTTCAGGTTTATTGTTCTCTAGACTGAGTACGATAGGATAAGTGATGGCCTCTTCGAAGACGGGTAAGTCACCAAAATCGATCAAAGCGCTGATCTTGTATTGAAGTATCCAGTTCCGCATCGCGGCTCCATAGCGAGCACGCATCCATTTATTGGGGAAGATATAACAAAACTGCCCCCCTGGCGCGAGCAGATTCATGCCCAGCTCTACGAAGTAAACATACAAATCCGCCGTTCCTGCATAGGTATCAAATCGTTGTTGGAAAAAGGGTTTTAACTCCTTCAACTCTTCCTGACGGATATAAGGCGGATTGGCAATCAGTACATCAAAGCCAACAAAATTCCCTTCATCGTCCAGCACTTCGGGAAACTCAAACCGCCACTCAAAAGAATCCTTGAACTGCGTACCCGCAAGTTTTTCATTCACCTTGGCCTCTAGCTTTTCAATCTGGGCCTGCAATTTCTTTCGTTTGGTTTCACGCTTGGCTTGTTGCTTATCGTCCAGCTCCAAGGCGAAAAGCGTATTGGTTTCAAACTCCTGAAAGAATTCGGCTTCTGCTTTCTTGAGCTTGCGATAATCCGCATCATTTTGGCTAAGCCCTGAACTGAAGTTTTCCCGGATACCCTGAATCAACGTTCGCAAGGCCAGTTTTTCCGATCTTCCCTGGGCATTGTGATAGTCTTTCACCATGCTCAGATAGTCTTTGATCGAATACTTGATCGAACGCAAAGCAGGTTTAAGATCTGCGTCCAGGGTATATTTACTCACCAGGGAATTACCCACCTTGATATTGATATCAATATTGGGCAGGGTTTCCAGTTCGGTGTAGCCGCTTTCTTCTGTATAGTACGCATGTTTCAACAGCTCAATCCAAAGACGTAACCGACAAATCTTAACGGAATTGGGGTTGATATCCACGCCAAAAAGACAGTTCTCGATCAAGGTCTGCTTCTCATGAAATAAGGCCTCCTGCAAGGCCTGTAATTCCCGAATGGCCTTACCATCTGCATTCATGTGATAGGCAAACAGTTCCCCCGCTTCTTCATCCTCTACAATCAATTCATCGTTCTCTATCCCGATCTGATAATACTTAACGCGCCCCCCATCTCGAAAAGACAAAATGCCCAAATCCGATTTAATAGCGATCAGTTCATTCAGGCATGAAACCAGAAAGTGGCCGGAGCCTACCGCCGGATCACAGATGCGCAAGCTATTGACCAGTTGATTGGCCTGTTTTCGATCTTCTATCCGATCTCGTAGTTCCTCAAAATCCGGACAGTTCCATTTATAGTGATCATTGAACTTCTGAAGCACGGCTTTGCGCAAGGTCTCCTTCGCCATATACATGGTGATGAAGCCCGGCGTGAAAAAGGACCCATCTTTATAACCATTGATTTTTTCGAATATCAGGCCCAGAACTGCCGCATTGATCAAGGTTTTGTTTTCTTCCTGAATCTCTTCGCCATTATCAGCAGAGAAATCATAGGCATCCAAAAAGGCCAGTAAATAGTCCAGACAGATTTGCTGCCCCTGCAATCTTTTGCCTGCATGGTCTTTCAAAACCGTTTGCGGATGCAGGCCTATTTCGAGCTTATCTTCCAGGTTGGAGATACGAATGGTTTCATCTTCCAGCGCAGTTATATCAAACAAAGAGCTATTCAGATACGGAACTCGGTCATAGTCCTTCTGAATATGTGTTTTCCGGTCAGCTGGTTTACGTGCCAATACCTGAAAGAACAACTTGTTGAGCTCATCGTAATCGTGAATCTGTTTGCTATGCAGAAAGGCGTAGTTGGATTGTTTGGGATGATACTGCTTTAACTGTGCTTCTAACAATTTGAGAAACAGAATCCGGTTCATCCAGGTGATGCACAGTTCCAGGGCGACATTGAATAACTGTTCTTCCTTGGTATTGCCATAACTGGATAATTTAGGCGCTCTACGCAAACGGTCTTCCTCATCCAGGATCACCATGGTATTTTCCAGCAAAGAACCGGGTTCTCTACGTCCTTCGGCTTTTCGCTGAATCAACTTCTTTCCTCCGTCTTTTACTTCCTCTAAGCCGATGATGTGCAGCAGTTCCTGATAAAACTGTTTATCAAGCGAATTGCTATCGTTCGAAAATGCCTTCTTCAACAGATGGACCGGAGACAGTAATTTATACAGACTGATCAGGGCCTTCTCTTTGCTCTCTTCGACTTTAGGCAAATCATTCAGATCAGCAAAAGTGAATGGAATCTGGTCCTCTACTTCTGCAAGGCGAGGCTGGGCAATTTCTTTATAGAAATGATCGGTTTGCGAACTAACCTCACGTCCCTCTTTCCAGTTTTCATATTTTTTCCGGAAACTGGTATTTCGATAAAAGTGTTTTTCGAAATCGGTAGCATCGAACAGATACCATTGATAGGCATCGGTAACAATCAGGTGCTTGATTTCGGTATTTTGATGTTCGATCCGTTCCCGCAGATAGTAAAGAATCAACTCATGCACCGCCTTGGCATTGAGACTGGAAGCACTGGGCATTTCGCTTTTGTTGCCAGGCCTTTTGGTTTCAATCAGCACCCCAGGCGCACTTTTGGCGGTCTTTTCTACATGTATCACCAAGTCAGTTCGCCCTTTGGTATTTATGGCATGTTGCTCCTTGTACCATGTATCCTTCAAAAAGCTGGCTAACAAATTCTTTGCATTTTCTTCACTTTCTGCTTCATTGAGCTGATCCAGCATCTCGGTCAGGTTCTGCTGAAAACGGTCAAAATCTTTGCGGTTCAAAGGTTGCTTTCGGTAGGCTTTGTTAAGGGCCTGCCGGGGTTTAAAGGATACCAGGGTCATAACAATATTTTGAAGCTATCTGCTCAATTTAGTAAAACTTGAAGACGTTTCCAGATCGAGAGTTAGGCTCAAATGTTTATTATCCCACCCTATCCATCTTAGTCCTAATCCCCTTATCTGGCATCGGATTCAAGGCCAGATTCAATTTATGCTCCTTATGCATTTCCAGATACTTCACAAGGATGTCATAACTCTTTTGTCCGGTATACAGCATAATCCATGAGATCGGCATTCCAGCCTCATGGGAAAGGCTAATAAAGGTACGTTTGGCCGTATGTGAAGCCATGACCTTATATAAAGACTTCTCGATGGCTTCGATTTGTACTTTGGTGGTTTTAGTGGAGGTAGTCATACGGTTCAATCCTGCGGCCTCTGCTGCTTCCTTGAGGTAGTCCATGTACTTTTGTTGGGAGATAGGTGGGAAGCATGAAGTTC
Source organism: Bacteroidota bacterium (assembly GCA_038527215.1). Lineage (GTDB taxonomy): Bacteria > Bacteroidota > Bacteroidia > J057 > J057 > JAWPMV01. The sequence continues at coordinate 11,202 of JBCBGC010000120.1, read as the reverse complement.
GGTTTTAGCTTTTGTACCATTCCAGTATGGAAACAGAATGAGGGAAGCGATCGGTATCAATAGGAGCCTCTATATAATCACCGGTTTTTTCCGTTTTGAAATCCAACATCGTATGGCCCTTGTATTGGGTGATATTGGAGGAACGGAGTTTGAGCAAATCCCCCACCCGCATACCCGTTTCGCATTGGAAAATGAACATATCCCTCACTTTCTCTGAGCGTGTTTTTGGGAAAAATCGCTTCACGCAATTTCCTGACATACCGATCTCTCCCTATTCACCGGCCACCTCAACCTCCTCATCAACGAGGTAGGTGCCCCAATTGGCCAATTCCTGAAAAATGGGCACGAGTTCCCAGCCTTTTTTCGCAAGATGATATTCCACTCTGGGTGGGCTTTCGGAAAAAGAATGGCGGGTTATTAATTCATCCCTGACCATCTCACTCAGCTGAGAAGACAAAACCTTGCGGGACACCTGCGCAATTGAATAATCTAATTGCCCAAACCTTTTGGGGGATTTGCTGAGGTTCAAAATGATGATGGGTTTCCATTTTCCCCCTACTACGGAGAGGGCGGCTGTCAGAGGACAATTATTGATATTCTTAATCTTCATGTCTTTAAGGGTTACCATAAGGTAACCACTTTTTTGAAGATTTCCCCATTTCTAAATTAAAAAGTAGCAAATTGTAACTATTAACAGTAACAATTAGTAACAATCGACTAAAAAAGTGAAATGCTTTTCGAAGGTCGATGGTCAGTATGGCGGCAATGGCACCTATAGCATCAGGTGTCTACCCACCACCCTATTGCTACAAGCGTATGAAAAAATTGGCCCTTGTGATGTGTATGGTTTGGCTGACGTTTAGCACCCAGGCCCTGATAGGCCAGGGGAAATCGGACAGCTTACAATTGAGTAGCTCTCTTACCATAGGAGGTTCATATAAAACGGGGTTACTCAATCAAATCAACGCTAACGGAATCCTGGTCAACTCCCTGCAAAAGTCGAACTGGCTCCTTTACAATCGTACCTCCTATTTCTATGGGCAGGTAAATAAGGTTCAATTGTTCGATGACTGGACCGTCGTCTCAAAGCTCAGCTACTCCTTTTCCAAAGGGGTAAAAATTTCCCCAACGCTGTTCCACCTGTATAAGAGCAATCTGTTATTTCGGATTCTCAACAGCCATCGGGTGCTGGTAGGAGCCAGTATTGCTCCCTTGAACAACAAACCTGCGCTGTTTTATGTTGGACTGGGCTTTGATCACACCGATTATGCTGGCGAGAGTTTTATCAATAGTGAGCTCGTCAATTCCACCAGAAGCTTCGCGATCTCTACCCTTCACTTTGAGAATAAGCATCATTTTGGGGACAAAAGATTTTCGCTCAGCTATAGCCTGTTCTGGTTCCAGTCCTTTAAGGAAGCGACGGATTATACCCTATGGATTATCCCCGGCTTGAATGTCGCCCTCAATAAAAAATTATCCCTGGCCCTTAATTATGACCTCAGATACAGGAATGTTCACCTGGTGGACTTACCGGCCATTAACCAAACGTTGACGGTGAATCTGAGCATTTCCTTAAACACCTAACTCGATGCAAAAGGCCAGCAAAAAAACCCTAAATCCGGGTTGGTACACAAACATCATCTTTTGACACACCTTTTCAATTAACCGATATGAGCAAGACCATTCCAATCAAGAATTTCACACGGAATGAAAAGATTTTTTTCATTGGGCTGCTGGTTTGGATTTTATTACAAATCTCCAGGCTCGTGGCCTTTTCCCTAATCAATGACATCGACGCCGGATCGGAATCAGCGGCATGGTTGTATCCAGCCTATCTGGACATTTTTGCAGCCGTGTTTGCCTTACCCTTGATAGTGGCCCTCCTGAGATGGCGAGGACTCAATACCTGGACAGCCACGATGGTATATCTGGCCATTTCCATCGCCGATCATGTGGGAAATTTTGTAACCACGGGTGCAGTGGGCCCTCCTTCCATCGTGGACGAAGGCATGAATCCTTACCTGGCCCCCGCCATGATGACCGTCTTTGACACCCTCTTTTTAATCCTTTTGCTGGTGCCAGGATACCGCCAACTTTTCTTCAACCTGGCTGGAGAAGCATCCTATTAATGAATCGAAATATATATTACCTCCAATTCAATAACATGAGACATTTAGAAACCCTCATATTCACCTTCATCCTGAGCTTTGCCGTTTCGACGGCTCAGGCACAATCCATAGAATCCCTGGGCGCATTAGCGTTCAGCCCAGAAGGGGTATTGTTTGCCGGAGATCAGCTTTCAGGCGCCATTCACGCCATTGATTTAAGCAAGGAAACCCGGACCAAAGAAACATTTGAAATCAATGTGTACAACGTTGATGCCCAGGTGGCGGCAGTATTAGGTACTTCGCCCAGCCATGTGCAAATCAATGATATGGCCGTACATCCCAAAAGTGGAGAGCTATACCTTTCGGTGACGCGGGGACATAGCATGGATGCCTTGCCTGCGCTGATCAACATCAATGCTGCGAATGAGTTGCATACGGTTGACCTGGCGTCACTCAGCATCACTTCTCAAGGGTTGAGTAAGATGCCGGATATCAGCAAGCAATTTAGAGCCCGGGGTTCCATGGGACCTCCTACTATCAAAGAGATTGCTAAAGCACAAAAGCCCCAACGGATGTTTTCCATCATGGATATGGAATATCACAAGGGAGAGCTGTTTGTAGCTGGGATCAGCAATGAGGAATTCTGCTCCGTCCTGCGCCGCATGCCCTATCCTTTCAATGGAAAAGAAAGCATCAGCAATATTGAGATGTTCCATATTGCCCATGACCAGTATGAATCTCGCGCCCCTATTCGTTCTATGGTGGTCAAAAACATTGATGGCATAGACCAAATCGTGGCGGCCTATACCTGTAGCCCATTGGTCTTAATCCCTTTAACTGAGCTGACAGACGGAGCGAAGGTCAAAGCCAGAACCATCGGCGATATGGGTAATGGCCAACCCATTGATATGCTTACCTTTAACCTGCAAGGTCAGGAGATGCTCTTTGTAACCAATAGTGGCAGAACGCCTCAAGTGATTCCTCTGATGGGATTAAATAAGGCCAAAGTGGTTACCGATAAGGACTTTGAAAGGGGACCTAAATTGGATTTAGGACCTATTATTCCTTACGGACCGGTAGGAGAAGGGGTGATGTTTGTAGGTTCTTCCCTTCAGGTGGATTTGCTGAATGAAAAACAGCTTGTCTCCCTGACCAGAGATGCGCCCACCGGAAGTTTAGATGTGGAAACCGTTTCGACCATGCTCCCCATCAAACTGCACAATATAGAGGCGGCTGAATTTGATTTTCCAGGGTATAAACCCACCCAAGGGAAAAAATAAGCCTTGGATCCCTCTTCCTGTTGAAAAGATGCTTATTGCCAAAAAGCCTCTTTTCAACGGGCGCTTTATTTAAACAAAAAATCATTATCAACCCGTGTGCTATGACTGCTGAAACTTTTTCCTCCCCTTCCCACCACATACAATCCCTGGGCGTCCTGAAATTTAGTGAGGAGGGAATCCTCTTTGCCGGGGACAATCAATCAGGCGCGATTCATGCCTTTGACCTCACACATGAAAACCGCAGCGCGGATACCTTTGAGATCAATGTCTACCAGATAGATGAGCAGATCGCGGCAGTGTTAGGAACTACTCAAGCGAATGTGAAGATCAATGATATCGCCGTACATCCTAAGAGTGGGGAAGTATACCTTTCCGTAAGCCGGGGACATGGACTCGAGGCTTTGCCAGCCTTGCTAAAGGTAGATGCCCCAAATCACCTACAACATATAGACTTAGCAAGCCTTGAAATCACTTCTCAAGCCCTGACCCAGATCCCAGACCATCAGCAACGGGTGGTCTTACGTGGGATAGGCGGAGCGCCTCCAAGTCAGAAGGATATCGCCAAGTCTAAACAGCCATTGCGGATGCTGGCCATCGTGGCCATGGAATATCACCAGGGGGAATTATTTGTTTCTGGCGTGAGTAATGAAGAATTCAGTTCGGTCCTCCGCAGATTACCTTATCCCTTCAATGGTACAGAAAGCATCAGTAAGATTGAGATGTATCATATTGTGCATGACAACTATGAAAGTCGGGCCCCTATTCGCTCCATGGCAGTTAAGCAGATTGATGGCATTAACCAATTAGTAGCGGCTTATACCTGTAGCCCACTGGTGTTGATTCCGATCGACGAACTTACAGACGGTACAAAGGTCAGCGCCAGAACCATCGGAGATATGGGCAATGGTCAACCCATCGACATGGTGCCTTTTTCCATGAAAGGAGAGGAAATGCTGTTTGTTACCAATAATAGCAGAAGTCCGCTGGTCATTCCGGTAAGCGGCCTCCAGCAAGCCAAAGTGGTGACGGATCAGGACTTTGAGCGGGGCGGAAAAATAGACCTGCATCCTATCATGCCATTTGGTCCTATTGGTAAATCGATCATGTTTAGTGGGGCTTCCCTGCGCATTGACTTATTGAACGAAGGGCAGTTTGTCTCCTTGAACAGAGATATAGAAACGGGCAGCCTGGATTTGGAAACTGTCTTTACCATGTTTCCATTTAGGCTGCATAATATCATTGGTGAATCTGATATTCCGAAGGCAAACAAATCATGATAGGAAATCATCTCCGGCTTCAGGTACTCATAATTTTGCTGCTGACCATGCTTCCGACCGCCTATTCCCAAACGCCTCCTGCCCTTATCTTGCCCACTGAACCAGGAGGAAGTGTTCAGTTGGACATTTCAGCTATGACAAAGCTGAACCCAGACCAGTTCGAAGGCTATGCATACTTATCGGTCTTTGTACAACCAGCAGGGGAGGAACATCATCCGCATGCCGTTCAGGGACGCCATCGCCTGGAAGGAAATTACCTGGTCTTCTCGCCCTATTTCCCCTTTGAAAGCGGCATAACTTATCTCGTCAGAACGCAACAGGGGGAAACCGAGGGCAGCTATGCTTATCAGGCTTTTCAGCTAGAAGCGAAGCCAAGGCTTGAAAAAGCCGCGGTGCTACGCATGTACCCCTCCGCCAGGGAACTACCCGAAAATTTATTGCGATTCTATTTCTATTTCAATACCCCCATGAAAAAAGGGCAAGCCTTGGCGCACATCCATCTGACGGATGCGGCGGGAAAGGTTGATACGCAGGCCTTCATGGAGTTTAAACAAGAGTTATGGAGTCCGGATGGCAAACGGCTCACCTTGCTGTTCGATCCGGGACGGATCAAAAGAGGCGTTTCTACCAACCTTGCGTTGGGGCCTGCCTTGCTGGAGGGCCAGCAATATCAACTGACCATATCAGCTACCTGGCAAGATGTTTATGGACAAGCCTTATCTGTAGAGACCAGAAAAGCATTCGTAATCGGCCAAGCCTATCGTCAGGCGATCAAGATAGATGCATGGCAGATAGAAAAACCCGCCCTGCATAGCCATGATCCTCTGGGCATTCATTTTGACCGCATCATGGACCACGCCTTACTCCAATCCATGATTCAACTGGAAGACGCAGATCAAAACCCTATCCCTGGGCATTGGGAAGTGCTGGAAGAAGAGCAGCAAATCCAATTTATCCCCCAGCAAACGTGGCAAAAAGGAAACTATCGCATCGTGCTGGACAGTCGGCTGGAAGATGTCGCAGGCAATAATCTGCAAAATCTATTAGATCAAAAGGATGCAACTGAGGCGGGGAAGGGGGAGGCCCATCAGGTGATTGGGTTTGAGCTATGAGATCACTTATGCTTGGGGAGGTTTTACGCTGGTCTTTTCTAAGATACTTTTAAAGGCATTAGGTTCTGGAGAGGAAGCTAGGTTTACCAGGCGTCTTAGATTTTCGAAGAGGTCTGTAGCACGGCGAGGAATTAGGCTTTCCAGAAAAAGGAGGGACCTGTCGATCACCCCATTTCCCCAGCTAATTCCATGATACGATCATACAAGGGATCAGAGATATAAAACCCAGCTTTCTCTCTGAGTTTATCCAGTTCTGGTTTTATCTCCTGCAACAGTCTCAACTCTTTCGCCCGTAATAGAATCCCTAGAACTCCCGTAGGGGTCAAAGCATATTTTTGAGCAATCAGCCGTCCCGGCTTCTCATCAATCAAAATGGTTTTGATCTCCAATTCAACCGCCAAGGCTATAGCTGCCGCCTCTCCAGGATCAAGTTCTCGCCTAAGCTCCTGAACCAGGGCCTGGTCTTTTACCTCCTCAATTAAAATCCATGGGGCCCGCTTAATAGGACTTGGATCTATCCCAAAGGTTTCCAAACGCGAGATCTCCTCCCACACCACAGCCGGGATACATACTTTCTCAAAAAGTTGGGCAAGCAAATCTAACTTACCAATCACCAATAAATTACTCAGCGGAGAGGTATCGCTAATAACAATCACGGATCAAGTTGCTCAAGCGTCTTTAGGTCTTCCTCTAAATCCGAAACGTCATAATTCAACGGAATTTTCCGTTCAGCTAACAGTCTTTGAAAGGCAATTTTATGGAGGTGTGCGAATTCCGCAGCCTTACCCAGGGAAACATTTCCCCGCTTATAAAAAATGATCGCAAGCTCCTGCCGAAGCTCTTGCTCAGTAAGGCCAGCATGCTGTAAGAAGTCTGATGGAATCTCTAACCTCATGAATTGAATTTACCATTATATACGAGCCAGAACAAATTTGGTGCTAGCGATCGGTCTCCCTGATCAAAGCTGTCGTCATTCGGAGAAAGGGCTCAAGCATCGCTATCCCCCTCACAAAGCCCCCTTTTCGCACCCCTCCCCCTTGCATCCCTCCGCAAAAATCCTCAGTTTACTGCTCATACCACCAGTTACGGTCCCATGCCTCTCTCCTCCCAACTCCTCTTTTTTGTTAGCGGCCTGGGGGTCTTCAACGGCCTGCTGGTGGGCGGCTATTTATTGCTGAGAAGGCAAAGGGGGAGCTGGCCGACCCGGCTCTTCGGCATGATGATTCTCCTGCTCACCGTGCGCATCGGCAAGTCCGTCTTTTACTTCTTTGAGCCAGGCCTCCCCAAACCCATCCTGCAAATCGGCCTCTCCGCCTGCCCTTTCATCGGACTCTTTTTATGGCTCTACGTGCGCAGCGTTCTCCGACAGGAAAAACGCCTCAGCTCCACCGGCCGCGCTCATCTCCTCGCCTGGCTGCTTATCGTCCTGGGCATCGGCCTGCTCTTCCCCTATACCAGCCGCCCAGACCTCTGGAATCCCCGCATCGTACAAGGCCTCTATGCCGTATGGCTGGGCTATGTGATTTGGACCGGGGTATTATTAGGGAAGAAGTTTTTGGGAAAAAATGCGCCTCCGTCGCTCCAAGCTTCACATCTGTGTCTGCTGAGCATATTCGGCCTCAATGCCCTCATCTGTTTGGTGTTTCACGCCATCCTCTATGTAGGCTTTCCCTCCTACATTTTGGGACCGATTACCTTTTCCGTAGGCTTTTATGGTTTGCTCGCCTTCCTCATGTTTCACCCCAAAGCATTGGGGCTCATCGAAGGCAGTCCCGAGCGCTACGCCCAAAAAGAAATTCAACCCCAGGCTACCGCCACCATCAAAGCTGGCCTCCGCCAACTCATGGAAGTCGAACAACGTTTTACTGAGCCATCCCTCAAACTCGCTCAACTAGCCGAAGCCTTATCCGTCAGTCCGCACCTGCTCTCCCAATACCTCAACCAAACCCTCGGTCAGCGCTTTAGCGAGTATGTGAACACCTATCGCGTGCAAGCTGCGGCAGAACTCCTCCGGGATGCCTCCAAGCTCACCATCGAAGGCATCGGACAGGAAGTAGGCTTTCGCTCCAAATCCGCCTTCTACGAAGCCTTCAAAAAAGTGCACGGCATGACTCCCGCTCAGTACGCTAAGCAGATGCAATCCGCCTAACCTCTGTCTAAATCCGTTTGGCTTTATAAATCCGAACCCCTTTAGGCAGGCCCGGGCCTGCCTTTTTGCCCGAAAAGTCCTAGCCTTGCAAAAAAGCCATTCACGATGAAACACCTTCTGCTGCTGTTGCTCAGCCTGCCTGTGCTGCTCTTCGCCCAAAGCGAAGCCGACCGGGTCCGCATTCCCCTGAACGATTATATCACTGGGACTTCCTATAACTATCCTGCGCAAATCGAGCAGGCTTTTATCGACTCCGCCACCCTCTACCTGAACGACCGGGACGGAAACGCCAGGATTTTCAGTCCGAAGGCTTATGCGGCTCTATTCGCAAAACGCGAAGCAGGTCAGTTCAACGGGCGAAAAAGCCGCATTCTCTCTGTAAACCTACATCAGGAAGTGGCTTATGCCGAAATTGAGGTGGTGATCGAGGCCATTCAGGCCCGCTTCCTGGATTTGATTTTGCTCAAAAGAATCGGAGAGGACTGGAAGATCATCAGCAAAACCGCCACCCGTTACCCGCTCGTACCGGATTACGAAGGTCCTGTCAAACGAGTGATCATGGAGGGCCTGCGCAAACCCTGGAGCATGGCCTTTTTGTCCGAAACCGAAGTCCTCATTGCCGAAAAAGATGGAGACCTCCTGCGGGTCGATTTGGCCACCCAAAGCCGGCAAGCCATTCAGGGTTTTCCCGAGGATTTGTTCCAGCCCTTTGTGCTGGACGTGAGCCGCTACGAACAAGGCATCTATCCCACCAGCCTGGACGGCAAAGAAATCCGCGCCAATGCAGGCATCCTCGAGGTCCTGGTGGACCCGGATTTTGCCCAAAATAAATTCGTCTATGTCTCCTACGTTTCGCAACAAGGAGAGCGCTTCGCCCTCAAGGTGATCCGCGCCCGCTTGGAGGACAACCGCCTGACCGAGATTCGCACCTTGCTCAATCCCGGGCCTTATGTGCCCGGGCTGTATCACTTTGGCGGAGGCATGTGCTTCGGACCGGATGGCATGCTCTACATCACCGCGGGCGAACGCCTTTTTTTCGAATATGTCAAACAAGGTTTACCCATCGCCCAGGATGTGAGCGATGCCCGGGGCAAGATTTATCGGCTTCATCCGGACGGCCGCATTCCAGCAGACAATCCCGACTTCGGACCGGAAGCGGTCAAAGGCCTTTACGCCTTCGGCATACGCGCGGCTCAGGGCCTCACCGTAGAACCCGGCACGGGCAGGATTTGGTTTAGTGAGCATGGCACCATACAGGGCGACGAAATCAACGTGCTCCGCGCCGGAGCCAATTACGGCTGGCCCAACGTAACCTCTGGCCGTTATCGAAGCCCGGATTACCAGCCCGATGCCTTGCCCAATCCCGTCTATACCGATCCCGTCCATTTCTGGAAACAGACCGTAGCCCCGACCGGGCTGGTTTTTTATAGCGGTACGCAATTTCCGAATTGGTATGGCGACCTGATCGTGCCCGGCCTTTCGCGCGGCTCTTTGTGGCGCATCGACCTGCAAGGCACCACCGTCAAAGCCGTGCATGAATTATTTCCCGATGATCGGCTGCGCCTCCGCAAAGCGGAGATGAGCCCAGGCGGCAAGCTCTACCTGCTCACCGATGAGGAAAACGGCAAGCTTATCGAGGTGATCCCGCAACCTTAAGGCTTGCGTAAGGCTTGTTTGGCGGCCAGGGTCGCGGTGAGTTCTTTCACCACTTCCGGTTGTAGGCGGGCAATGTTTTTGGTTTCCCTCTCCGGCGACTGGTGATCGTATAATTCGTTAAAGCCATCCTGATGATGAATCAGCCGGTAACGGTCGGTCCGCAGCGTCAACGCCTCGGACTGATAGGAAAAAGCCGGATGGCCGGGCATCCGGGGATTTTGCAGAATGGGGAGCAAAGAAGTTCCCTGGGCATATGCAGGGATTTCCTGGCCCGTTAGCTCACACAAAGTAGGAAAGAGGTCCAGGCTTTCGACTACCGCGGAAGTCTGGACATTTGCTTTGGCCTGACCGGGTGCCCGGATGATCAAGGGCGAACGAAGGGCCTCTTCAAATAAACTATGCTTGCCCCAAATGGCATGTTCGCCCAGGTGCCAGCCGTGATCGCCCCAGAGCACCACGATGGTATTTTCTGCGGCCCCGCTTTTTTCCAGGGCGGCCAGCACTTTGCCGATCTGAGCATCGGCATAGCTCACACAAGCCGCGTAGTGGCGTCGCACCGCCTCCACAAAGGCGGAATCCTGATAAGGGTCTTTGTCCCAGCGCTGGTACTTCATGAACTCCCCTGAGGCATGCCAGGTAGTGCGGGTGAGGGGGGCATCAGGATGGGGAATGGCGGGTAGCTCCGTTTCGGCATAGTGGCGGAGGTACTGCTCCGGTGCCCCAAAGGGCAAATGCGGGCGAATAAAGCCCACGGCCAGCAAGAAAGGCTGCTCGGGTTGGGTAGTCAGTTGGGCAAGCTGCTGTAAGGCTTCCTCAGCGATTAATCCATCGGGATAGAGCTCATCCTCGCCTTCCACCGCCTGATAGACCGCCATGTCGCCGGCTTGGACGCGAATTTCTCCTTTGGCCAGGCCATGCATGGCCCCGCGCGGATGTTGCCAGGGTCCCACGGGCATGAGATGCCGATCCCAGGCCCCAGGCATTTCGATCTGGCTACTGTCCTGCCAGTCCGGCCCGCCTCGCCCGCCCGGATGATGGGAGACCTTGCCCACCGATACGGTGGTATAGCCTTGCCCCCGGAAGTATTCCGGCAGACTGGGAAAGACGCTGGTATCTCCTGCGGCCATTTGTTGCGCCCGCTGAAATAAAGCCTGGTTGCCCGCAGGGCCATATCGCCCCATCAGCAAACTATAGCGCGAAGGTCCACAGCTTGGCGCATTCACATAATGCCGCCGAAAAGCCACCCCTTCCGCCGCCAACTGATCGATGTGCGGCGAATGAATATAGTCCACCCCAAAGCTGCCCAGTTCCGGGCGCAGGTCATCTACGCAGATGAGGAGGATGTTGGGGGAGCTTTGGGGAGATGGAGTGGGCTGGCATGCGAGAGCCAGCAGCCCCCACACCCCCAGGATCAATAGCAGGATTCGTTTCATGCCCCCAAGAAAAGAAATTCTCCGCAGAAGCGAGCTCCCCCACCTTCTTCCCTCCTTTTGTACGTCAGTCCTCGCTAAATATGGACTGCACTTGTACTTCATAGCAATTAGGGAGGCTGGAAGATATGTCGAGTCGCAGTCCTCTCTAAATCTGCCAAAAATGCGCGTTGGGGTGCACGAACGCGGG
>JBCBGC010000119.1:0-26776 GCA_038527215.1 Bacteroidota bacterium | reverse complement strand
GAAGTCGGTAAACTGAAATACCGTGGTATAAGTAACGGTATCATCTGGCAATACCTGACTGGGGCTTACCGTGGTTTGAATCGAAAAATGCTCCACTTCCAAGGTGTCCCGGGCAGAATCAGGCGTAATACTAACTGCATTATAAATCCCCGTAAAGTAAGCCGCGTTATAGATGGTATCGCGATTACAGTTCGTTTCGTCAAGAATATCCTGAATATATACATCAAAAGAAATGGTGACTTCATCCGTATTTTCTGTACCAGTTACGCTACTACAAGTTGCCGAGACTGTCCTGGTGCCAGGGGTGTAAGAAGCGGCGCAACCGGTCCCACCCGAGGTTGTGAGGTTGCCGACCCAGGTAAGGTTGGCGGGTAACACATCTTCAAAACTCAGACTGGTAACGGTTTTAAGGTTGGCCACATCAATAGCCAGTGTGTAAGTAAATGGCCAATCTGGCCCTGGAGGTCGTTCCTCCTCTGGTGCATTATTATCTTTGGTGAATTCTAAGATTTTAGGTTTGGATTGCCCCGTGGAAGCTGCACCATAGACTGGACCATTGTCTCCAGTGGGCGTATCCCCAAATTCCAACCCCGGTTGTACAGTGAAGGTATAATTGGAATCTATAGTTGCTTCGTCATTAAAGGTAACACATAGAGATACCGTCAGGTCAGGGGTGGTAGCAACCATAGAACCAACGGGGAGACGAGCTACAAAAAGCGTATCACCTGCAACTGCCCCATCACTCGCCTTAACCGAATCCGTTGAGATGGGGTCTGCCAGGGCCAATGGGTAACTAGGGAAAGCTCCTACTTTGGTGTAAGTCAGACTAGTCCCGAGAAAAGAAATACTGTTGACCGTGACATCAGGCGGCACCATGACCCGGACATATGGACCATAACCGGGGTCTCCACTTAGACTGAGGTCAGCGGTAAAACAAAACTGCTCATTCACAAACTCATCATCCTGAATAGTGATGGTCGTGGCAGGAACAGGTTGTCCCATCATGTGAAGAGATAAAACCAAGAGGAAGGAGAATGATAAGGATAGCCGAAAAAGTTTCATAAACCTCAGCTGTTGGGCTGTAATTTTTTGTGAGGCTTACGCAGACTAAGCTACCAGGGGGTGGCACAAAGAGATTGATTCTTATCGATAAAAAAAATACCAAACTAAAGAGGGTTTGAAATAGAAAGGAAGTAAAAATGACGCATAAAAACACCACTTACTGGATGTCAGATACGCATAATACGAATTCCAACCCACTAATAAAGAGCACCTTATACTAAATATGTATTTAAAGAAAATGTTTCCCTTGGGAAAAATTTTCGTCTAATAATATAAAGACCTTACCTCCTTATAAAAGGATTAGCCCTGATAGGGTGATGCTATGTATTTTGAAATCCTTCCCAGAGTTGTGGATGTTAGCCTACATCAAACCTTTGGATTTCGTTATACCTGCGTTATCATGAAAACCTAAGCTATTATCAGCCTTCTTGTAGGCTTTCAGCTCTGTCCATCGACAAATGGCAAGCTCTACATCTTGATGTCCTCCCCACAAATTACGTCAGATCTTCGATGGGAGCTCTTGGGGCAATGTCCTGAACAGTCTCTAAGCTCTTATTTCTAGAATTACTTGATTTATACCGTTCACTTATACCAATTGCTTTGCCATTTCCCGCACCTATTGTAAAGAAGAATTGTCCATCCTTTGACATAGCGCGGTTATACCGAACCTCAAAAGGTGCGTTTAATCTCAAAGAGACGATTGCGTTTTGGCATTTTTCTTTTGTTGCATAACCTTGGCATGAACGAAGAACATTTTTCCTTTTCCTACTATTAAAGCGGAACCGGAACTCTCCCTGACTGTCTTTATATAATTGAAATTTCGGTTTCCCCATAGTTTAATACACGAATATTACATACCTGGCATTAATCCGAAAATTAGTGCCCTATAAATCCTCAGTTGGGATTAGTTGAACAGCACAGAGGCTTTTATGTAAGCGATAAAAGGATTTGCTTAAATCAACAATCTCCGAACAATAGATTCCATATTGCGGCAGCCCAACAGGAAAAACTCCTATTAGGCTTGTTCATTTCATACGAATGTTTGGGTTAGCTCTATCCGGGCACCAGCATAGTACTTGCAGAAGACTGAATAAAATGCCTCGGTGAACGGAGAGCTTGTTAGTCCTCAAGGAGTAGCAATGGGGAAAAGTAATTGGTCCTCACCCCAGTTCAATCAGCCATGAAGGTCGATTATCCTTGAAAGGTAGGTCTTGTATAGAATGCTTAGATATTTATGGTAGTAGTCTCTGATTGCTATTTGAGAATTTTCCTAAGGTATGAAAAACAAGGCATTCTATCAAAAAGTATCCCTAGGGCCAAAAAGAGGAAAAGAAGATCGGTTATCACCAAAGTCTTCATCTTACCAAGGCTCTGAAATAGGCAAGCCTTTCGCTTGCTCATGGGTGAGGGAGGGCAACGAAATGCTCCGAGACATTGGGGAGGAATCTTGACCTAATTAAAGTAGCAAGTAGCTCACCCTTGACGCCCTCCTAATCGAGCGGATATCTAGGTAAAGGAGTTTGGGGAAGCATCATTTAAGGTAAAACCAGCAACGTTGGGATTTCGACCTATTCATTTAGCCAGTGAAATCTCCAATATTTTCACAAGTCTCACACTTGGCTTTAGAAATAGAAGAAATACGATGACACTTGCAAATAAAGGGGTTTCTGAAGCAAGGATCGGGGAATCTCATCACTATTTATTATAGCAACCTACCTGGGAACGGTTACGAATCAGGCCTAGAACACTCTGTAAATTTGTTGTGCTAGACATCATCGAAGTATTAGGTATTGTTTTCAAAAAACGTACAGCAAGGACTGAGAAACCTTAAATACAGTCGTATTTGAATACCACTTAAATGCGCATCCATTACTTTAATAATCCCTAACGATTGTAAGCTATTGGGATACCACCTACCAGAGTGGCCCTTTTTTTGCACAAAAAAAAGGGCTATGTTCATTCAGTACTTCAAAGTATTTAGTATGAATCTCATTTGAGGGGGCTGCTAGTATTGGACAAGCCCTTGGGGGAAAATGAGAATCGGTATCAGACTATGATCCGCTGACTACTAAACATTGAAACATAGTTGGTAATTACTAGGCTTGGCCTACTCATCAGAGTGGGCCAACTTTTTATGGTATTCGTTTACCTTTTGTCCGAACACTATTCACCATGCTCGTATTAGTCGTGGAAATATAAAAAGTCATCCCAATGGATGAGATGACCCAAGTAATAAACCTGATGAGCATTTATGATTGACAAAATTTTAGGGCGCTTCCTAGGCCGTTTCATTCTCAGAGCGCTGTTATGGCGTATCCTCAACGGCTCGTGCTATCTATAGAATTGAAATCTAACTCCTGCTGTATACCGTGTACATCTCTGGTTGCTCCTATCCATCAGAAGTCTTCTAAACCGGTTAGGCTGTTCCAAATTTGAAAGCTAGAAAAATGTAAGAATCAGTAAAACTTTGTAGAGCAAAACAGATTTAATACTATAATTTGCAAAATAGTCCTATCCCATACAAGCACTATTTCATAGCAAGCATTATTGTTCTTTAAGCAGAAGTGAAATCCATCTTGAACGTGTTTCTGTCTTAAGGGTCCAATCCTTCTCTATCCCTTCCACGCACAATACCTTGGACTACTTCTTGAGTCTACACAAAATCAATAGTGATCTAGGTGTCGATTAAGATCACATTAGAACGCTACTATCCCTCATATGTAAAAAAGGAAATGCCCTCTATAGTATGAAACACCCCCTAGACCTAGTTTTACTTGTTGATGATAGCAAAGTTGAGGCCTATTTAAGTCGCCTTACACTAGAAAAATCTGGATTGGTTCAACAGATAATCTGGCAATCTGATGGAAACAATGCTCTAGAATTTTTAAGTACAGTATCCCCGTGGCCCGAACTAATTTTTCTAGATATTCACATGCCAGGCATGAACGGTTGGGAATTTGCTGAAGCATTCCAGTCGCTAGCGCTCTCAATGAAAAAGGCTTCAATAATCGTTATGCTTTCCTCTTCGCAAGACCCAGATCATCGGCAAAAAGTAACCCAAAGCCTAGTGATCCAAGACTTTTTAGAGAAACCACTTAGCCATGAGAAACTCATCCAAGTTGTACATAAGTATTTCCCGAATAGACCGAAACAGACAACAGGATGAACTAAGAATCGCTCAGTGATTAACAACCTCTTTATCTCGCTTAGGGGTAATTTTATCTCCTCTAGACTCAATCCTAGGGATTTACATTTAAGTGAGGAAGCATCAATCCAAGATTCACATTCAAATATTTTATGCCCTCCCATAGGCAATGCTGCAATAAAGGGTATGTTTTCCTCACCCTATCGATACGTACAACGAAACTAATGCGATAATCGACTATTTTGGTTTAGCTTTCGAAATAATACCGAGGATCGCATCCTGCATTTCATCTGCCTCATCTCCACTTACCGGAGTCATAACAGTCTTTACCCGATAACCCAAAACTGTATCTTCTTTCTCTCGATCTTGATTGACGAATCCACTCAAGATATCCGAGACAGCTGCCTTAGAAATTACTTGTACTTTTCTTTGCTCAACTTCCGATAGTTTTTCATAAATGAGCTGACGTAATTGCTTAAGGCGTTCCTTTTTTTCCGTAATAACCAAAACATGATCATATCCTGCTCTTAAACACTTTTTCACATTCCCTAGTTCATGTTCATTGTTGGTCGTTACCGCCACCTCACACGCAACAGTCAACTTTTCCCTTGTAAGCAGAACATCTACCCGCCCCTTACCATCTGGCGTTGGGGCTTCAACCACAGACCGAAAACCTAACCCACCCCCGATTTGCTTTATATACCTCTGAATGGAAGCATGTTCTCGCTCCTGAAATCGAGCTTCGTCTTTTGCAAACTGTTCTTCAGCTGCAGTTGAGAGATCGCTCACCCCCTCAACTTCAGAGGAATGATTCTGATCTATCTCTTTTTTTCCCTTTGGTATCTTCACATCTTTTGAAGTTTCCGGAGAAACTTCAGCCTCTTCAAAAGGAATTTCTATAGGCTTTCCATACTCCTGCTCCATGATAGCGTTAAGCTGGCTGATGGGAACTCCAAAAGTCTTTCCGCTAGTTAATACAAGCGCTTGATATCGTTCATGAGCTACCTCTGGTTCAACCTCAGGTGTCATTAAGGTGTGAAGATTAAAATCCTGATCTCGTAATAGAACCCTTCCAATCGCTTTACCTATGGGCAAACTAAGGAGATCGTTCCCTTCAAAATGGGCAAAACCATTTTCCAGCACGCGAGCATCTTGTTCACCAACACGAAAACAAATCCGTGTACCTGCATTAGCAATAACAGAATTAGCCACTGCTGGATCACGGCGATATAACTGATCCATTGATTGATGAGCGAGAATCAGTCCAAGACCATATTTCCGAGCTCCAGATAGAATGCCCTCTAGGGTTGGAGTAATAAAGTTTTGGAATTCATCGAGGTATACAAAGACTGGATTCCGTTCGGATTTGGCTAAACGCTGTCTTGATAAGGCGGTTTGGTAAATCTTGGTGAGGAGAAGAGACCCCAACAGGTAACTATTCTCCGTTCCTAGCATTCCTTGGGATAACTTTACCAGGAGCGTCTTACCTTCATCTATGATTTGATTAAAGTCCAGTCCTTCCTTTTGCATGAGCATATACCGGACAGGTTTAGGACGAAGGAAAAGCTGCAAACGACTGAGGAGGGAAGAGATAGAGGATGCTCTCACTTTGGGGAACTCATCTGTCCAGTACGCCCGAATTAACGGGTCAGTAATCGTATTGATATATTTCGCTCTGAATTCAGGTTCGAGTAAAAACTTTCTCAGATCAAGTAGCGTTCCCCCACGATTACTATCTAGAAAAGCCGCAATCGCATTTTGGAGAACATTTTCCATTTGATCACCCCAGCTTGAGGTCTGCGCTTTAAAAATCGCTGCCAAGTCGGAAGCGACCATGATCTTCTCTTGCTCTGAGGTAGCTGAAAGAAGGTTAAAACCAATAGCATGGTCTGGATCAGAAGGATCGATCAGAATAACTTTATCCTGTAATCGCTTTGGGATCTGACAAACTATATCTTCAATCAAATCCCCATGCGGATCAAGCACAATCGCACCAGCAGATTCATTTAAGGTATTCTGAAGGATCAGATTAATGAGGAGGGTAGACTTACCGGTACCGGTTGCTCCGATGAGATGCTGATGGCGTAAGCGGATTTTAGTTGGCAGACCAACTGAAACAACTGCTCCTTGATGCTCATTGAAGCCGAGAATATAGTCTTCCTCATGTCTGACGATTTCAGGGGCGGGGTAGCTTTTGGCAAAGGTAGCCAGCTTAGAGGACTGTAATCCTTGAGGGAGATGAACAAATGAAATTAATTCCCGGACGTTAAGCAGCATCCCTGTCCTGAGAGTAGTCCGGTTAAATATTGAATCAATGCGGGCTGGAGCATGCTCTTTAGTTTGAGGGAGGATTCCTAGGGAGTTCGAACCTGTACGAGCTGAAAGTGCAATAAGGCTTTTTGCAAATCGCTGGGCCAAAGATTGAGCATGTCCTCCCTGAGTTTGGGTTAAAACCCGGATATTGACTGCCAACAGGGGTTGGCTCACCTTCTCTTTAGCTAGGTACAGCATTTCACCATCGTCTTTAAAGAATGCTTCGCCCTTACTATTGGTAACCGACTTCATCATACTAGCAGACCAAGGATTACGAGCCCCTGAAAACAATATCTGAATTACCGCTGCCTGGCCTGATTGAAGTTGGTCGAGCTGGGCTACTAGACCAGTATAGGGCTCAAGTTCCAATCGCGGGAGAATCTTAAGAGGCCTCATGAACTCTTCTTCAAGAGCCACTTCAGCCAAAGCAACCGGCAAGTCATGCTCAGTAAAAACACTATAAAGAAAATGTTCAGTTTCCCGGATTATCACCCCCGGAAAAAAGGCACGTAGTTGGTTAATAAGTAAAGGAGCCTCCGATCTTCTGGTTACAAACTGAAAGGTGATTGACTGTCCTGAACCAATTATTTCAAAACAAATAGGATGGTGAAAATCTGCCGCAATGGAAAGAAATTGTTCTAATGCCACCAGGGAACATTCAGCTTGGGCTGCCAGAGTAACCTGGATTTCGGCACATTCTTCTGTAGATGAAAAATGAACGGGTAAAACCGGTTCGACGACTTCTTCCTGAACTTGAGGAATCCTAGAACGTAATCGACTTCCAAGCCAGGTCCAAACACTATGACGAAAAGTATCGTCCTTGATTTCAGGTTTTACTATGCGATGACCAGGGAAGGGGAGAAAAGGCGGTTCCGGATAAATGGGCTCGGCATATTCCATCCAACCACGTCCTCTCACTTCCCAGGTATAGAAATTTGCTGAAAGTTGATCACTTTGAGAAGAGGTCATTGATTCGTGGGATTTGAGTTCGGTTACCTCGTTCACTGGTAAGATCCATAAGCACAGCCACAATGCACTCATGGATAATCTTCTGGAACATTATCTCATCGTCCTTATGGTAGATAGTGCGCCGATCCTTGGAAATCCATCCTTGCATTGGCCGCAATACCTTTTTATTCGTTTCCCTCATCCAGGGAATTAAGCTGTATAGGGAAATAAAGAAGCCAAGCACTCTCGCTGCAAGATCGTTACTTCTTCGCGATTGATGCACCCAGGATAGGGCAAAGCCATCTCCATACGGAAAAGCTCCTATATCCATATAGGTTTCACGATGGCTTACTCTCAGATATCTCCTTCGCCCCAAACTTCCCCTCCCGTGAGTTACCCATTGTATACGTACCTGAGGGACATTTCTCGACTCTATAAGGACCACTACCCTATCAAGGAATTCCCGGGGAGTACAAGGAATATCGTGAACAAGGTGATTCCATGATGAAATGTGCTGAGGCATGGAATATTAAGATCAAATGAAGTATTTCTTAATATATGGAATTAGCGCAAAAGAAAAAGGGAGGAGTGATGATCGAAGCGCATCCTCCCAATGTCTCCGAGGGAACAAATGGCCTAATAGTTTTTCGCCAATTAAACCCCGCTTCTCTTAAACACTGCCCCTTATCCATTAACAGATGAAGCCTCTAAATATTGCTCATTTTGAGCAATCCGACAAAGCCTAGCCTGGTGGTTTTTAACCTTTATGATATAATAAGTTAGCACACCTGCTTGGCTAAAGCCATGCGCCATCTTTTCCTTTTTCTTGAGGGTATAATTGAAACTGTCTGGATCTTCTGCGAAGAACTCTTAGGCAAACTATTTAACTGGCTGTTTCCTTCTGGTATCCCTAGACGAAAGCAAGGAGTAAATGCAGATTTCGGTAGTACAAAAAAACTCCTCTCTGCCAATCATCGAGGTTTTTGT
Source organism: Bacteroidota bacterium (assembly GCA_038527215.1). Taxonomy (GTDB): domain Bacteria; phylum Bacteroidota; class Bacteroidia; order J057; family J057; genus JAWPMV01. The sequence continues at coordinate 18,321 of JBCBGC010000119.1, read as the reverse complement.
TTATCAGGCACCAAAAGTCTTTCGCTCAAGGATTCTTTCCAAAATGTAGTCATTATTGGGGGAACTGGGGTAGGAAAATCCTCAATCGTTCTCCTACCGTCTCTCTTTCGTATGAAGGGAAGTTTTGTCGTGCATGACCCGTCCGGAGAGTTGTTTGCGAAAAGTGCAGGTTACCTTAAACGAAAGGGCTATACCATCAAAACTTTAAATTTTGCCAATGCCAAGATCTCAGATGGATTCAATCCTCTTGCGAGGCTTTGGTCAACCTCCGAGGTAAATAAAGTGGCGAGTTTGATGATTCGGACTACTCTAGGAGGAACAAAAGGAGATCCTTTCTGGAATCTTCAAGCCACCTCCCTCCTAGCCCTCCTTATATCCCTAGTAAAAGCAGACTTGGAAGTAAAACATACGTTCTTCGAGGTTCGGAATCTGCTCAACCGGCTTACACAGGATGCAGATGGAGTAATGAAACGAGCTACCCAACCTGAACTATTGACTGAGCTAAAATCCTTTCTAGCATATGATGACAAGGTCAAGCTCGGTATAATCGCAACAGTAGCCAGCACCTTACAGATTTTTACTGATGAAGACGTCAGAGAGGTAACCAGCTATGACTCTCTCAACATCAATAGCTTCCGATCTCAACCTACTGCCTTATTCGTCCAGAATCCCATTACAGAACAAGCCTATTACGCAGTGTTATCATCTATATTTTTTGAGCAACTCTTCGGAGTCCTGCTTAACCGTCTGCCAAGCTCAAAAGAACTACCCGTATTTTGCCTCATAGATGAAGGGGGGGTTCTCTATCTCCCAAGTCTTGCCCACACCATTGCCAATATTCGAAAATATCAGGCAGGAATACTCTTAGCGATTCAGGGAAAAAGTCAGCTCGTTCAGAACTATGGGCCCTTTGGAGCTGAAACGATCCTCAATAACTGCTTTGCTCAACTCTATTTCACAGGACAATCAGGAATTCAAGCTACCGAGTTAGAGCAGACCTTGGGACGTTATCAGTATGAGGACAAAAAGGGTAAAACCCATATCCGGCCTCTCATGACACGAGATGAAATCCGGACTTTGTCAAAAAAGCAGGCTCTTCTTTTAGCTGGAAATTTCCCTCCGATGCTACTTAACCTCATTCCATATTACAAACAAAAACCATTATCCATTTTTTCTCAACTACCTTATGTCTAAACCAATCCGCCGAGGTACCGGCTTGTGGGCATATTTAGAAAAATCTGGGGTACTTGAATCAGGCAGTGAAGAAGCTATTGCAGCGGTCAAGAAAGAATATCGCCGCTTCTATCAACGAGAATACCGGAAACAAAAACGGAAAGAACGACCGGAGGTGACAATCACCCTAGACAAGCCGGACTGGTTCAAACTCACCCACGCCGCTCAGCGTCATCATGATTCCTTGGCAGGGTTTATCAAAGGCTCGGCTTTGGCGTATCTAGATGAAACGTACCTGGTACCCGATCCTCAAACCATTAACCATATCGCGCAACGGATCCGGCTCGCGGGTACCGATATCCGGGTAGTAGCTAAACATGTCAGTAAACGTAACTTGACCGAACTCCATCAGGGATATATGGATCTGGCTGAACGAATTCATCACCTGGAAGAAACCATTACCCAAGCATTGGTCTATCCCCCTAAGGCCTATGATCATTAAGGTGCGTACGAGAAAGAAAGCCTTCTTTCGTCAGCTGTTGCACTACATTACCCATGATGAGGAACGGGTGCCTGAGGGTAACCTAATTTTACACAATGTCCGAGGGTCAGACATGCATGAGTGGGTAAAGGAATTTGAGGTGAATGAGGGATATAGGGTGCACAAGCGGAGAAACTCAGTCAAACTCACCCATGAGATTCTTTCTTGGCATCCCAAGGATAGAGACAAGCTTACCTTAGAAGGTATTGAAGCCATGACGAGACAGTATATTACCGAACGTAATCCCTATGGATTGTATGTTGGAGCTATCCATCAATCCCAGGATCATTTCCATGTCCACTTGTGTGTCAGTGGTGTGGAGTATAGATCGGGTAAAGCTATGCGTCTATCCAAAGCCGAATTAACTGAGGTAAAGCAAAACACTCAAGCCTTTCAGCGTGAGCATTATCCGGAACTCATTCATTCCGTAGTTGACCATGGTCGTGGCACAGGCCTGCAATTATCTGACCGTGAGTATCGCTATGCCGGTGTGCCGACCAGACAACGTCTGGCTGAGCAGATTCAAGGGTTGGTTGATTCGGTCAAGAATGAGTCTGAGTTGATTAGCGCCTTAGTCCAGTCCAACCTTGAACCGTACTATCGCAATGAGCGATTACAAGGAGTGATGGTTGATGGGAGGAAGTATCGGCTGAGGAGGTTGGGGGTTGTGATGGATTACAAGCATAAAGAGAAAGGGCGGTAAAAAAGTGCGCCTCAACTCATAAAATATGAGGAGGCGCTTGAGATTGAATCTCTAATAAAGTATGAGACTACTATACCTCCTCCAACCGAAAAACACCACCCCGGGGTGGTGTTTTTCGTCAGGGTGCAGGCCCTCCTGCCAAGATGCAAAGAGAAAACGACACGGAAACGTTTCGGGATCTATTTGCAATCTTGCACAAGGGTAAGATTCCGAATAGTCTGTGCTGTCCCGTCAACAACAGACCCAGCGCAGACGATCAGTCAGACGATGCCACTGTCCTGTCAACAGATGTATCGTCAGGCTGAATGAGGAACCGGTCCCTTGTTTCGCTATATCTGGGAAACACAAACGCCACTCAAAGTGATGAGTGGCGTCTTGGTCTTAATGGAATTGGAGTTTAGTCATCCATAGATTAAGGAATTAGGTAACAATCAATGCTTAAAAGTAGACGAATCACATTATTTACTATTTACGCAAAATTTTAGTTTAGGGCAATGAAAACTACAGTCCTATGTTATAAATGATAATTCCCTCATTTATAACCCCAATCACCATGCTTTCTACTTGGTCTGATTACGCTACCTCGAATTCTCGTCGAGATCTCTATTCTGCCCAAATCAAGAACGCCAACTACCTAAAAGAACTTAAGAAAGGGCAGCAGCAGATGGCTCAAAACTTCGAGCAGGCAGCACTCGCACAACTTGAAGTGCAAACGATGAGTACCGAACTGGTCTGTAACAACCTTCAAGCAGGATTTTCTCGGCTTCATAATGCTTTAGGTACTCTTGCTGAAAACCAGGTAGCAACTTACAAGGTCTTAGCTCAAACAGCAGAACTTACTGCAACCCTGGTAGAAGAGAGTCGTCGGTCTAATGAATACTTGGAACAAGTTTTTGACCGATTGGCTATTCCAGATATTCAGAAAGTAAGGGAACATAAGCTCAAGGAAGGGTACAAGCACCTTCGCAATAGTGTTACTTTTCCTGATCGATTTCATGATGCTCATCGAAATTTTAGCGAAGCCCTCGGTATCGAACCAGCTGACTATTTTGCCCTCTATCGGATGGGTATCATCTATTTTTACTCACCTCATCATGTAGATCTTGAAGTCGCCGAGAACTATTTCCGGCAAGCAGGGGAATATGCTCTTGCAGAGGTACCTGAGAATGCCTCTCAAAGTACAACTGCCCTGGGTGGGGAAATTTCTTCGGATAAGGTAAAAGAACATGCTGGCGACGCATTAAGTATGCAGGCGAGGTGCCAGTTTCTGATGGAAAATACCACCAAAGCACTTGAGATTTGCATTTTAGCAGTTGCCCACTTTCCAGAGCGATTGGATATTCTATTTGAAAAAGCTCGTTTAGAGGTAATATTGCGCCGGGAAGGGGATGTAGCCAATACGGTTAATACTATCCTCGATCGAAAACTAGAGTTGTGTCTTGTTATCGCATCTGATCAAACACTAGGTAATAGTGCGACTGTGGCCAACGAGCTACAACGCCGAATGGATCAGTATTATTTTCCCACTAAAAAAGGGTATGATACAGCTAAACTGGAAATAATCCCTGAATCAGTAGCCTGTGCCGAGCTAGAGGAAGTAGGGCAATTACTTGAGCAGCGTACGCTCCTTGAAGCTCGCGATGCTTACAACCTTGCTTTTTCAAAAAAGGAAAGGTTAATTACTTCGTATCCGGTTTATCCGGGGGAGGAAGACTATGATACCCTTATTGAAAATCAGTTTAAAAAACTTAGTGATGACCTTCATGTAATGGAGAAGGCGCTCAGCAAAAAGGAGTTTACCACCTTCTTAGACAAATCACCCCTCTATAAAGACATACTAACTAACGAAGAGCTCTTTCCATATATCGCTAAAGAGAGGAGGGCGTTTAGTGAGTTTAGTCGTATTTGTAAGGCCTTAGAAAATGCCAGACAAAAAACTTATAAAAATGGATTGGAACGGTTACCGTCTTTACGAAAAAAAGATTACATATTAGCAATAATATTTATTGCAGTTATAGTACCTGCAGCATGGGGTATTTTAAAGGGGCTAAAATGGCTACTTTTTGAGTGGGTAATATTTGATTGGATATTTAATATAATTGCTATTATCGCAGTGGTTTTCCTCATTTTAGGGGCTTTAGGGGTAGGTAATGACAAACCATCCCTGAAGGAGTTTGAAGCAACTCCACCTGGAACACTTCAAGCTCCATCAGCAGAGATCGATTCTACTAAATCAGAAAGTGAAACCTCTAGTGCCTGAGCTATGAGGTAGGTATTTCCAATCGAGGTATTGATATGCCCGCCCTCGATTCGTTGTATTTGCCTATAATCCATAAAAGTTCGATCAGCCAGATCGGTCTGAGTTAAGCCTTGCTGAACCCGCAAGGCTTTTATTCTTTTCCCGAGTTTGGTCAGAAAAGGTTGAATATCTGGCTCTGAACCCATACTAGCCAAGATCAGGGAATTAGAAACAACCCGGTACGACAGATTTGTCGTATTTTAAAATCTTCCTTATCTTCACAACAGAGACTAGACCAGTTCTTTCAAATCAGGCATACTAAGAGTGATTCTATGGAAGCACTCGATTTCAGTCTTAATAGCCTGCTTGGTATCCTTGGCTACCTTGGTGGGATTGTTGGAGTTGTATATACTGTCAAGTCCTTCAGGGAGAATACGAAGGTCAAAGAAGGAGATTTCCTCATGCGAAAGTTTGAGGGCTTCCAGCAAGATCGACAGGCTATCCTGGACAATCCGCGTATACTCTCTATTCTCGCTAAGGCTAAGAATGTCCAAGAAGATGAATACATCCTCCGGTCTATCAATTCATTCCGAATCAATAAAGCCTTTCAGCTTTACTATCTCCATAAAAAGGGACATATCCAAGAAGACTTATGGCGGCTAGATGAAAAAGATATCCAAGACCTTTTCAGGGATCCCTCAATTATGAGCTATTGGCAGAAAATTAAGGGATTCTATTCGTTTGAATTTCAGTCATTCATTGAATCTTCTATTCCTCAATCCAACTCAATATCGAATAAGTGATGAAAGTAAAAATTGTTCATGCGACCCAAGGATGTGAGAATACGTCCTGCCCCACAATCTATGTAAACGAGCAAGGGAATTATGTCATTCAAGGCTTCAAGATTAAACCTACTGATAAAAAGGGCCTCAATCTCCCTCAAGGTGAAGATGCAGTAGAGATTCCAGCGGATTTCTTAAAAGCCTTCATTGCCAAGCAGCAATAGAATATTTGTCCCACAAAAAGTATTCCCGAGTCCAATTGGCTTGGGAATACTTGTTTTTATCCGTTACTCTTCATAGAGATAGCCTACCGCAAGCCGGGCTTTGCCAGCAGCGGCAAAAATCATCCGCTTGTCAGCACTGAGTTGAGCTAACCACCCTTGGATATATGCAGCTGAATTCTCAAAGGTAGCCGAGGTCTCTATACCTACCCGGTTACAGATGAAAGTTGCCCCAATCTCAGCGATCAGCTCTTCTTCACAGTAGGTTAGCGAACCAAATTTGGAAACTTCCATGATGCCTGGACGCTCTAACCTTGCCATGTGGCCGGTTGCATGAATCAATTCATGAAAGAGTGTTTGGTAGTAGGCCTCTCTTGATTCGAAGAGCTCGGTAGCTGGGATCTGGACCGTATCAATGGCTGGGATATAGCAGGGCTGGTCTCCCTTGTGTTGAATGACTGGAGGAAAGGGAATATTTCTCACCAGGGCTTCACAGTCAGGAATAGGTTCATGGTTCACCTGGCCTACAGGTAAGTCAATCTTTACTCCTTCCACATCGGCTACATTAAACACTCGATAGTAACGGGCGAAGAAGCGCTTTCGGAGATTCTTCTTTCCTTCAATCTCATCTTCCTTAAAATATTTACCATCCTCATCCTGATAGCGAACATCCCAATAGACAATAGGGAGGCTCTTGCTCCCGGCCTTGATATTTCCACCAAGATCATTTGCTTGCCTCATGGTGAGAAAGTAAGGAATGGAATAGGGGCTAAGGTTGGTAAGGATCGCGTTGATCCCAGAGTAGACATGCCCATTTACTATATTTTTGGCATATCCATACCCCTGCCAGGTTCGTTTCCAGGGAATCGTTCCTGATTCCAAGGCTTCGATGATTCTTGAGGTTACGAGTTGATACACGTCTACCCCTTGGCCAGGTGCCTGGCCAGCTTGATTCTTCATAATGCTACAGTTTTGAGTAAAAAAAGAACGAGGCCTCAGATGCCTCGTTAAGTCGTCGAATACTTCGTTACTCGAATTGTAGCACGTTTATGATATAATTGAATCTCGTTTGTGGACTAGAATGGGGTATTAAGGCCGAAGCCATTTCTGATCCAGGTGCCGGGATTGAGTCAGCTAGTACCTTTAACCAAGTTAGAGAGGTTGTCTCTTTAGAGTATTCTAAAGATGGGAGGACTTGATCGAAAATGCTCCAAGCCTTATTCAGAAGTGCTCCATTGGCCTCTTCATCCCTGCGCAAAAGAAAAAATTCCACAAAAATTCATGTCAAATTCAAATTACCATTTGAAGGACATTTCTTATCATTCGTGATTACAAATTTTATTTGAGTGTTTATACTCTCAGAAACCAGGTATTTCCTGCAAAAAATATATTTATCCCATGCAACCTTTCTGCATATTCACCTGTATACCAGTGAAATAGATAAAAGTATTCCATCGCATTTTGGGGATTGAATACGCAAAAGCCCTCCCACTTTAATTATCTATTTATGCCACTACAACTATTAACATCCTTCGGCCTTAAGCTGGTCCATTCTCCCAATTTAACTATTAACTACAAATCCAATCTTCGGGTATACTTAGATTAATTCTAGTATACCCTAATCGTCATTCTCCTTATCCTCTTTATCGAATTGAGGTTTCGATCACTTGCCACATACCCTGGCAGAGGAACCCTTTATTTGGTTTTTCACCTCAATTCATAAGGACTTAATTCTAATCACTTGTCTTCACGTGATGAGGGCTCGTTCCTCCGTGAACCTGTAAGATTATACTTGACGCTACACACTCAAACGTGCTACTCTGACTTTCTCATGAGAGGAACTTTAAACGCTTGGGTTCCTCGATATGTCTAACTTCCTAATTCCCACTTTCAAAAATGAAACATTTGAAAAAGATTCCCTTATGCCCCAAAAAAATCAGAGTAACGCTATTTCTCTTACTTTTGTCATGCCTGATTATTGGTTGTGTGCACTGGAAAAACCAGAATGTAGAGAATCAAATAAATCACCACACGCAAGAGATAGCGGATTTGGCAGATAGCATTGACCTGATAACTAGAACAGGTGCTCCTCGGCTGATCACGCAGAATGGGACCACTTACAATCCTAATAATCTGCCTGATAATGTAACCATCAATCAAGATGGTGTTGTGCTGGATTGGAATAATCCATGTGATAATTGTTACCGCATGTCTTGGGGAGAAGTGATTTATGATCCTTGGAAGAATATGACCACATCGGAGATTTTAAATTCCTTAATTACAATTGAAGGAGAAGAGGTAGTTATTTCTTCTGAAAAACCCAGACTTACTATACCATTAAACGAAAATGTCTACTCCGATGCATTCAAGAACGCTTATAGAATGTATCCGGAGATACCATCTGGGATTCTAGAGGCGATTGTTTTCAGTGAGACACAGTTCAGAAATCTGCATTCGGAGCTGGATTCATATCCAGAGAGCCTAGCTACAGATGGAGATCATGGTACCCCAGGGTATACTGCTCGATACACAATATTTAATTTAGCTAAAGATGACTATATGATCGGTCACGAAGGTTTGAGATACCTATCATCACTATCAGGATATGATGTCGAAGAACTCATTGCTAATCCGAATAAAGTAATTCTTGCATATGCACAAGGGCTGATTTTATCTGCTTCGAATAGAAATATGTCCCTATCTAGCTTTGACGATCTCTCTTACTTGATCACAGATATTGCTACTGGAGGTAGATATCCATTATCAACTCTAATAACAATGCCATATAACATGCGTAAAGTTGCTATTGCTTTGCAATATGAGCCCGTTAGGCAGTTTTATGGACTTGAAAGAATACAGTTTGAGCTGGATGACTTTACTTTGAATACCTTCCCTAAAAAACTAGACTCTTGGGGATATCTGCGATACGCGAACCCATTGACGAGTACTTTTCTCGATGCGGAATCAAGGCTATACGTCGTAAATGATTATCGTATTTCGAACGGCCTGTCAGCGATCACGCTTGAACAAATGCTTGAAATCGAAGCTGAGAATAAATGGTCTCCCCCGCCGGGAGTTAGGCTGAAACAATTAAATACCACAAGTGACGGGTCTGGTGGTAACCAGACTTTTTCTGTGAATAATTCAAAGTGCGAAAAAGCATATGATACTAATGATCCGAGACCAATGTACCCTCAGCCAACTTTTCTAGGACCGCCCTTGCCGCCTGCGGTATTTGGCGTTAATGAGTGTTACTGGCCCGATGTAGCGGCTAGTGCCGGTGTTATCCCTAACTGGACCAGCGCAGTACTACCTAGTGGGCATGGGGTTTGTAATAATCTTTGTGGAGCAAGCAGTTTAGGTAATGAGCATGAACAAAAAGTAATTGCAATTCATGGCATGCAAGGTTCAATGTCTGGTTCGCTAACTTCAAATGTTAAGAATTGCTCTGCTGCTGCTCATTACTATATTTCGCAGAATGGAATTATCATTCAAGCAATCCATGAAAACCGAAAAGGCGCTCATGCCGGTGTTGCTAACCCGAATAATATTGGAATAGAGCATGAAAAAAGCAATCCTCAGTTTGAAAAGCCCTGCTTGCAGAAAAATAGCCTCGATCAGTGTATTCAGTGGGGTTCATGCATAGAATATGATGACAAGTCATACAGTGACATGGACTCTACTATCTATCGGGCTAGCGCAAGGCTTGTTGTTAGTATTGCTAGTAGGCATCCTGATATTGATGTTTCAGATATATTTCTCGGTAACCCGGAATATACCTCATCAATACCGCCTGGTTGTTTTGGTGGATCGTTGTGGCCTAGCACCTTAGCTCAAGATCAATGTGTTGATATTAAAGGTCATCATCATTTCGGAATTAGTAAGACTTGTCCTGGTGCAAACTGGGATTGGTATACGTACTTCAATCATCTTGCTGCAGTTCAGCAGGTTGGTCATTCTGGTCCGACTCAACCATATACCGCCAACTCTGGCTCATTCAACTTAAATAGTGTTGGTAGTAATTATTGGGCTGTACATACAATTGATAATAATCAAATGTTTGGTGAGCTTGACTTGTTTAATGCTAGCTTTGAAAAAAACGATCAGATTTGGCTTTGGGGTAACCCATACAAAAAAGGTAACCCTATCTATGTCGGACATCGCCCCGTAGGGTCGTATGTCAATAGTACTTGGTACGCACAAGATCAGGCCATGTTCAGTAATTTATATTCGGTCTGGGGAGGATTCTCTGTAGAAGTACGTACCGATTGCAATGCGCCAGCTGCCAGTTTCGGCGTTACATGGGCAAGTGGAAACGTTGTCAATACATTAGTTGACGACCCTGTTGATTTTGGCGGCAACAATTCATGGAATAGCGCGAAGTCCCTTGATGCTGGACGAACGACATCGCCCAATGGGAATAATTTGAACTTGTCTCAATACAATACTGTTGGGTCTGGTGATCCAGATCGGAACAAAAACTGGAAGTATGATCGCCCGCGCGGTTACGGCCTTCATGAGCGCCACTTTGGCTATGCCTTTGGTGGCGACTCCATGATTACCCGTACCATTGCAGGCGATCTATCATCTGCAAGTGATCAGAATTGGTACGTGGTCGAGTTTCCAAACGGTAGTGTCAATGGTATCGAATTAACCGAAGACACTATCCAGTTCAGATTACTCAAAGCGGCGGGCACTGGCGATCCGGTCAAGCTCACGGTGTATAAAAACACTTCTACAACCAATATGGCACCCTTGACGACTCAGCCTGTGGCTGAGCTTTTCAGTGGTGAGGCTTTCATGCGTAAGATTTCTAAAGCGGATAACATCCTAAGGTTGTATCTGAAAGTAGAAGCCGGGCCAGACTATGCCAGTAATGGGCAGTTTGTGTTTGGTGCTGGATGGATGTATCCGAACAATGATTTGGATGGATATGTCTTGAAGTGCTATGACGCCTTTGAAGGGTTGAGCGGGAATAACAATGCTGCCAATGCGCATCCGTTTCCAACATTAACCAATAACACTTTTCAAAGTGTGACAATCGATGGTTGCTTGGATTATGTTGCAAGTGATGAAGATTGGTATTATGTTCCTATTGCGAATGCAGGGATGCTTACGGCTTCACTATTTGGTCAAGAAAATGATTTTAACATCGAATTAGTGAATGCTGCTGGTCTGGTTACTTCATCAAGTATTAATGGATCTACTATAGGAGAATATCTCACTTATTGCGGATCCGGAGGATTATCGTGTGAAGGGGTATTCGTTCGAATATGGCCTCAATCTTCAAGTTTTCCATCTGGTGGAAAAGGTTATACTCTGGTTTTGTTTTGGGATGGTAGTGTGACTTGTAGTCCAAGTGGGAATATTGGTACTAGCAACAACCAAATCTTCAGTTCCTCTTTTGTGCCAATCAATGTATCAGCCAATACGACAACCTCATGCCCTGGTGGTCAGGTAACACTAACTGCTACGGGTGGGAGTACGTATGACTGGTATGACGATCAAGGTAGTACAATCTGCACAAACTGCCCGGGTATCCAGACAGTAACTATTCCAACTGGAGTCTCGGCGGTGACGTATACCGTATCCGAATCAGGATCACTGTGTGCACCAGAAAGTATCACCATTAATGTGACCGGAGGCCCAACGGCGCTTGCGGGCGCGGATCAAACGAGTCCGTCCAGCGGATCAACAGTGAGTCTTAACGGCAATGCAAGTGGTGGAACACCAGGATATTCCTATCAATGGACATGGAATGGTGGAAACGTTAGCGGTCAGAATGTTAGCGTGAGTCCTCTATTGACTACGCAATACACTTTGACGGTTACGGATGCTAACGGATGTCAGGGTGCGGATGATGTCAAAATCGAAGTACCGGTACCAACAACCACCTGCATCTCTAATGCGTATGATGAGCCGAGTACCGCTCTGGTGATTAACCCTGGTTCGCCCGCATCAAACATTCCTGGGACAGTGGATCTAGATTGTGCTACCCAGACAACTAGTCCGGCCATGCCACAGTCATGTCCAACTAGTGGAACCAAAGATGTATGGGTTAAAGGTGATGTCACGATAGGTGGTCAGTATACTGTAACTGTTTCTGGTTCAAGTCTGAGTAATGTTGGTATGGCGTTGTACTTGGGTACAAGTCCTACCGCCTCAACGTACCTCAGCTGCAATGCCGCAGTCGGTAATCAGTTGAGTAGTGGGATATATCTGAATGCTGGAGACAGGATCTGGGTAAGAGTATGGGGTGACGCAAGCTCGACAGCAATCTTGCAGGTTGCGGCTGTAACGCAAGTCACTGCTACTAGTCAACCAGACTTGGTTATGAATGGAGCTGGAACCCTTGGTATTATTCCTGGTGTAACATCACAGTTTCTTGTGGTCAACACCACTAATGCTGGTAATGCTCCAGCGACAGGTTCATTAACAGAAGTTTGGTTTGCGCCAAGTACTTATGCATATACTCCTGGTTTCTTTGATTTGAGTCAATCATACAAAGTTGCCAGTAGTTCAATTGCTCCACTAAATGTTTCAGGACTTAACAGTTTTGTTATCAATTACAGTGACCTGATCGGGCTTAATCTGCCTGTTGGGTTATACAGCATTCACATGAAGGCGGATGCTGGGGATCAAGTTGCTGAAAGTGATGAGGCGAACTGGAAGGTTTTACAGAATGTAAATGGGCCTCATCTTGTAACGGTCGCTAGCCAAGGTGTTTCGAATAACCCTGATCTGACAGTAACAAACGTTAACTTGCAGAAAGGTGCCTATGCACCAGGCGAGATCGTGAATCTTGATTTTACCATTGACAACCATGCCAATGGAGGCAATCAAACGCAGAGCCCATTGGTGCATGTGTATTATTCTGCGAACAGTGTTGCTGGTCCAAATCCTGCTACTGATATATTGCTTGCCAGTACGTCCGTAGTAAATATTTGGCCCAATACGAGCAAGGTCGGTTCGGTAAGTTTTTCTTTGCCGAGCATGAATCAATTGAGTGCTGTAGGGATTACATCCATAGCGGGCGTTACCAATGTTGGTTACTTTTGGGTGGTTGTTGATCCTAACAATACCATCAATGAGTCACCGCATGACTTTAATAACGCCAAAGAGCAAATCTTTACCATTGTAAGCTCGCCTCAGCTTCCCAATTTGGTAGCGCAGCAGGTTGATATTTCAGGTCCTTCGGGCCCACTTACTCCTGGTGAGCAAGAGTGGGTTACGTGGTTATTGAAAAACACTGGTACGGGCGATGCTCTGAGTACCTCGACAACGAAGCTTTATATCGGAGATCAGCCTACTGTGGCTGGTACCCAGCAATTGCTGGGTTCTTGGAATCAAAATGCTGTGACTGCAAATTCAGCTGGTGATCCGGGTGGGGTTAATTTTACCGTACCCTGTGACGTCACTGCTGGTCAGATATTTTATCTGAGAGTGGTTACTGATGCGGATAATGACGTGGTTGAATCTAACGAGAATGACAATACGGTGTATTTACAGTTCTCAATCATACCTACATTTGTAGCGGTTCAGCCACAGTTTACTTCTGGTCCAAGTAGTACGTGCGTTGGTGTTTCGGAAACCTATGCAGTGACTCATTATGTGTTTAATAATACATTTGTCACGATGTGGGATTTTGGTGATGGTTTCACCATTACTGCTCCAACGAATAATTATTCAGTACCTCACATTTATACCCAGCCAGGTACCTATACGGTTACCGCTACGGTGTTTGAAGCTAATTGCAACCCGCTTCCTAACAATGGTGTTTCGGTAAGCAAGACTGTTGTTGTAGGTGCTTCGTCTGCGGGATTGGTCAATATCACGAATGTTTCTTCGGATCTTGTGTGTGCGGGTTCAACAGTAAATATGGCCGCCAGTACACAAACCGGTGTTAACTATTTATGGGATTTTGGTGATGGTGGTTTTGCTACTGCTGCCAATGTGTCTCATGTATACGCTAACCCTGGAGTGTACACAGCTACTTTGCTGGTGAATGATCAGAGTGGTTGCTCAGCAAACCTGCTTGATACCGTTATTACGGTTACCAGTGGATTTACGTTGAATACAAACACCACAGATGCATCTTCGCCAACGTCATTCGATGGAAGCGCAAGTGTTAACCCTGTTGGCGGAGTATCGCCATTTACCTATCTATGGAGTAATGGTGGAACGACGAATCAGATTAGTAATGTTGGTGCGGGTACGTATACCGTAACAGTTACTGACGATGCGGGTTGCGTTAGTAGTGAGAATGTAACCGTAAATGCTGCTCCAACGTGTAACCTCACTATCACCTCTACGTCTACCTCTACCTCGTCGCCAACAGCTTCAGATGGAAGTGCAAATGTAACGGTAACGGGAGGCACAGCACCATATACCTATGGATGGAATAATGGTGCTGGAAACACTAACCAGATTAGCAACGTTGTGGCCGGAACATATACCGTTACGGTAACTGATATTTCAGGTTGCGTGGCAACTGAAGCAATCACTATTAGCCCAGGCTGTGCATTGACCATATCCTCAACCTCAACGCCAACCTCAACTTCCACATCATTAGATGGGAGTGCGACTGTCAATGTAAGTGGTGGAACAGCACCATACTCCTACGGATGGAGTGTTCCAGGGGCTACAACTAACCAAATTACTGGAGTAGCAGCGGGAACATATTTGGTGGTTGTGTCTGATGCAGTTGGATGTGTTGCCACTGAGACAATCATCATTAATGCTGGTTGTGCCCTCCCAATTCCCGATATTAATACATCTCTACCTCTGAACCGCTGTGTCTCCTTGTGGGATACCTTGTATACCACAACTACAGCCAGTAATTACTTGTGGAAATTTGGTGATGGTGGGGCAGGACAAACATCATCTTTTGCTTTCAAATACTACGCTAATCCAGGTACCTACACGATAAAATTGACTGCGACCAATAGCTGTGGTAGTGCGACAGATAGCATTACCGTGAATGTAGTTGATAATAATCTGGCGGTTATAGGCAATGTACAATCTGCCAGTACAAGCACTGCCAGTGATGCTTCAGTAAATGTTTCAGTATCTGGTGGTCAATCCCCCTATTCTTTCGCTTGGAGTAATGGTAGCACCAATCAGAATGCTACTGGTTTAAGCGTTGGGACATATACTTTAGAGGTTACCGATGCCGTTGGCTGTTCCTTGACTGAATGGTTTGATATAGAAGCGGTAAAATTACCGGTCGAATGGACAGGCATTACGGCAATACCTTTAAATAAAGTAGATGCAGAAGTAACTCTGATAGGTAACTTCCAACTCGAACAAGAGGAGACAGTGGAGCTTGAACGATCTAGAGATGGGGACACTTGGGAAAAAGTAAACAGTTCCACTTTTGTCGCCGAAATTGGAGAGCGAGAAATTAGGTTTATCGATCAGAATGCAGCTCTCGATACTACCTACGCGATCTATCGCGGAAAAGGTATCGATTTGAACGGGGAATTTACCTACACTAATATGGCAGAAGTGCATTGGGATGGAGGAAACAGTTTTTCAATCCTCCATGTTTTTCCCAATCCTGCTAATGACTTGGTGACGGTAAGGTTTGAAGCTGACGAAGAGCGAGAGGTCGAAATTGTAGTATATAATGCTGCTGGGCAGAAGATAGTGAGACTTGAGAGGGGAGATCTTAAGCAAGGTATACATGAAGAGATTCTCCAGACGGAAAGCTGGGCAGAAGGGGTGTATATGCTTTCAATGTCAGATAAAAAGAATAATCACTTTAGGCGGTTTGTCGTCAAGCATTAGCAATAGCCTTTAATCGAAGCGACCACTGACCATATGGTTAGTGGTCGCTTTTCTTTAGGAAAGGTATACACGAAAAACTATCGATTTTCATCTTTGGGGAGAGGCTTCTTGGCTATTCTGGAAATCTGAATTGGCCCTGTCTGTATATCTTCTAATGCTAAAAAATCCCATAAGCTCAATACTGGCTTACGGGAGGCATTCTGGGTTTGGAAATAGATCTTGTATGCCTCATGGAGAGGAAGTGATATCTCCATGTCCATAAAATATTTGATTCTGTGTGTTGGTTTAAACAGCATACTTTTTGTCTGTGCTCAAGGATATAAGAAAAAAGCTATAACCTCAATCTCTTATACTGCATTATATAACACAAGGATATCAAAAAAGATGGCCTTGAATCTTGGCAGAAGGGCATAGATATTAGGAAAAGGAGACGCGAAGAGCTTTATGTACAGATGATAATACAAGCCCCACATGTATTATTATCCTTTTTTATTACTCCATTGAGAAATTTCCCAATGTTCAAAAGCCCGGCTAGCCCTAGAATCATTTCTACGATTCTGTCCATAATAGATGGTTCTATGCTCAAATAAATAGCTTGAAATCGGAGATTCGAAGTATCATAAGGTAGCGACTTCTGCGCAGCTAAATTGTAGTAGCCTTTTCCTCTACTTTGTCCGGCAGGCAACCTTCCACGTACACAGCCCGGCCTATCCCGGAACAAAAAATGTCATTTGGCAGGTTGAAAGTTTGAAAAGCGGATAAGATTCTGTTTTTTATAATTATTGGAACTGCCGATCATTTCCAATGTATGAAGCATTAGCTGATCGACTCTTCCTTTTGCCCTCTTGCTTCCACATCCTACAAACACTCCGCATGTCCAGAAAACACCATGCCTTCCTTCGATTATGCTTAGGGGCTATCTGCTTTGGGGGATTCTTATTCGCCGGTAGCACCTTTAGTCAGAACAGCCCCCCATTGGCTGAAATCAGGAATGTATTGGATTCTATGGCGCAAGTAATCCCTGGACTGAATGATCCTACCACTCTTTCCATGCAACAGGTCAGCGTCCCAGATTACATTCGCGCCATTGGAATTGAACACAAGATCAACATTGATATAGAAGACAATCCTACTCAGCTGATTACGTCCAACCTGGATAAGGAACCAGTCAAAGATATTTTTCTTTTGGTTTGTAAAAAGTATGCCTACCAGATCGAGGTGGTAGGTACGATCTTGCAGTTTATCCCCTATGAGCCCCCTCCTCCTGCTCAGGATGAACCGGCTGGTCCTCAGCCTCTTGATATATTGTTTGAAGACGGTAAATTGTCTGTTGATCTAAAGGGAGATAGTCTGCTTAAGGTGCTTAGAGAACTTTCTCAACTTACTGGTCGAAAGCTTTTGGCAGAACCCGGAACAGAGGGTCGGCTCACAGCCTTTTTACCTCCTACCGCTTTAGATACTGCTTTAGAGGCGATCTTTCTTACCAATGGGTACTATCTCCAGCAGAGAAGGAAAGGCTATCAAGTCGTTAAAAAACTTGGCCAAACTCAAGCAAATTCTCCTTCAGTCGCTAATCTTGGAGGAAATATTTCTGGAGAGGCTTTTACTGATGGAGACCAGTCATATATTCGGGTCGATGCGGACTATGCCAACTTAGAAATCCTGATACGGTACATTTTCGAGCAAGTCGATGAAGATTATCTAATTTATGAAAAATTGGAGGGTGAGGTAAGCCTGCATGCCGAGCTTTCGGCACTAGATGAGCTCCTCCATCATCTTTTACAAGGCACTGCCTATACCTTTAAAAAGGAAGGGAAGCTCTACCTAATTGGGCAAAAAGATCAGGATGGCCTTCACAAAACGGAAATCGTTCACCTTGGATTTCGTCCCACCTATCAGGCGATGGATTTGATTCCCGGAGGAGGAGGAAGCGGAGGGGCAAGAGTTGCTCCAGGTAGGTATGATCGAAATCAGGCCCGCCCTCAAAATCAAGGAGGAATCCGAAATCCGAATAACGTAAATGATCAATTTACTAACCCCAACGGAGGGAATTTCTATCCTAGCAACCCCTATGGAAATGGCTTTGGAAACATGTTTAACACGGGCAGTAATCTTTCTACCAGCCCGCCTCCCGAGATCGAAAAAACCACCATTGGTCAGGTAGAGGTCATCGAATATCCCGAGCTAAACCGCATCATCTTGAAAGGCCCTAGCTGGGAAGTAGACGAGCTGGCGGCATATTTAAAGGAGATCGACCAGCCGGTTCCCATGGTGCGGCTGGAGATGATTGTGGTAGAGGTGAACAAAAACCGCTTGCTGAGCACCGGTTTAGAAGCAGGATTGAAGGGAGATAATGATACCCTGGCCAAAATCCGCGGCCTGCTGCCGGGCATTGATTACACCCTGGATGGAGATGAGATCAACGAGCTGCTGGGTTCGGTGCCTGCCTTGGCAGAGCTTGGCGTATTGAGCAGCAATTTCTACCTCAACCTAAAGGCCCAGGAAACCCGCGGCAACCTCAAAGTAAGGATGAATCCGGTGCTTTCGATGCTCAATGGCCGGGAGGCGAGTCTGACTATTGGCCAGACGCAGTACTATCTCTTAGAGACCCAGACGGCCAGCACTGGGGCGGTAAACAATTTCCAGACTTTTACGCAGCGATTTGAGCGGATTGAAGCCAATGTTACCCTTACGGTTCGGCCCTATATCTCGGAGGACGAAATGGTTACCCTGGACGTGCTTCCGGACTTTACCACCCCCGTTGGGCAGTTTTCATCCGATGTGCCGCCTACCATTGCTACGCGCAGTTTTGCCTCTACCATTCGGGTAAAAAATGGGGAAACCGTGATTTTAGGAGGCCTGACAGAAGAAAG
>JBCBGC010000118.1:0-27081 GCA_038527215.1 Bacteroidota bacterium | reverse complement strand
ATCATATAGCCTATGATGCTGACAAGCAACTGACTGATGAAAAAAAATCAGGCTAAGGAAGAAAACTATTTTCATCTTACTTATTGTTGGGGAGCGAAGCATTAAACCGATTCCATGAGATTGTCAACCAGGCTCTCCTACCCAGTTTTGGAGAAGCTATTAATAGCTTTTTATAAAAACATGGTTTCGATATATGAAAGAATCCTTGCTAATAATCTCAGCAGAGTCGTTTATGATCTCGTAACTATTAAAACTTGAGGGTACATGCGGAAGGGTAATATGAAAAATATTCGATTGAGGATTCTTAAGATAATAGGTCTTTGATTCTCCTTGAAAGTAAAAAACCCGGAAACTTTTTAAGTCCACTCCTTTTTCAAAAAAGCATTTCTCCCAAGTACATTCCAGCTTTTCATTTTCATTGAAAACAACCAGGCATTTTAGTGGTTGATTTTTCTCATTTTGGACCATTACTTTTACTTCCGGAAAAGTGTCTTTCACCTCCTCAGTTACCTCAATATCAAGATTTTTGAAGTCCTTTATATCACTTCGAAAGTGGAGATAATTATTTCGAACTTCCCATCTTCCTAATGAATGACCTGAAAAAATTCCCCAGCTTCCCTTGTACTGATATGTCCCATTCTCTTCAAGTCTTATTGACGCAGCATAGAAATTTTCTGATTCAGCGGTTTGGTAAAGGCCCATTTTTAACTCCTCCTGCTTTGCTCCTTCTTTTATGGCCCAAATTTGAATGAGGAAATAAAGGGATAACAAAATTGTACGTAACATGGTACTTTATTCACTGTTCTTATACTTTATTGCTCGTTCAATCATAAAATCCTCATATTCTTCTGAAGTATCGAAAGGAAAGTCGTAGTTAGCTGGCAGTAGATGCTGGATACATTTTTTTAGCTCAGGATTTGGCTTAAAATCTTTCCCATTCCATTTCCAGCCTCCGTTATGAGCTAGTATCAATTTATTTTTTTTGCCGTCAAGATCATATATTTCGCAAATGAGGTATATGCCGGAAGATGTTCCTGGGTCGAGTAATGTCAAAGCACTGAGCTCATGCTGGATAGTGCTAAATTGGTTTAAAGAATCCTCTGTGATTGAATATTGAAATGAATATGCTTTTAAACGTTCAACTGTCTTAATGGGCTTTTCTAAAAGAAGATTTTCGGATACTGCAAACACCTGTTTACATTTAAAATAATTAAAGATACTGGAATATGAAAATGTACTTTCTGTGGATTTTATTCCTTTGGGTAATAATTTCCTGTGGACAGAAGGAGGAGAAAAATCCCTACATTCCTGTTAGCACTTTTGATGCTGCTACTCAGATTTCGGATAATAAGAATTCTCAGGATTCTATAATTTGGTATACTGATTTAGAGTCGCTACCTGCGAATCTGGATTTAGTTACTCATCTCTCTCTCAGAGAAAAGGGATATGATGAAATTCCTGCTGTAATATTCAAATTCAAGAATCTAAAAACTCTTGATTTAAGTCTCCATAATATCAGTGCGATCCCAGAAGAGATTAGCCGTCTTAGCCAATTGGAATCACTCACTATGGCCTATGGACATTTGGAATCAATCCCTCCTTCTATAGCTAAACTCAAAAAACTTAAAGAGCTAAATTTCCTCTATAACGATCTTAAAAGTTTACCTGAATCTATTGGAGAACTTGATGAGTTAGAGGAATTGAATATGAATGGAAACCCAATTTCAGTTATTCCTGAAACTCTTTTCAATATTCAAGGGCTTAAATTTCTTGGTCTCAAACAACCTGGAGAAGCATCACTTTTTTCAGCTTCTAAGCAAGAAGAAATCAGACGTAGATTACCAAACTGTACTGTCAAGTTTTATTAAAACATACTGAAACGACTGGAAGACTTCCTATTTACTAGACAGGGTACTAATAAACAAAACGCTCTATTTTTCTTTTCCACTCCTTCTAAAAAATCGTCATCAATCTTGATAGATTCCCCCCCCCAAAAAAAACAGGGAGGAAGCCGCCTGGCAATCCTCCCTTTCTTCCTTCTTGATGAAAGAAGTAATCAGTGTATGTTCGAGTATAAAGCTTAGTTGATAGAGCGGAACCAGGTGAGCATGGGCAGGGGAACCTGATAGAATTCACCATCAGAAACTGCTGAGACAAACCCAAATTGGAAAGCGTTTCTAGCGTTGGAGGCATAGCGAAGGCCCAACATGATCAAGGCGGTAGTAGGCACATTTTCTTGGAGGATTTCTCCATCCACTACTACTTCCTGGTCTCCCCCCGTGTAGATAAAGGAATCTCCGACCATAGAAAGATTTTTTGAGACCTTGACCATACCAGCGACCGAAAGTAAGGGTGAACTCACGGCTGAAACCGGGGTATCATCGATCCCAAAGTCAGGCAATATTTTCCCTTGTACATAGGTCATACCGCCAGATAGAGTCAGGTTGGCGGTCCGATTACCAATGGTCAAAGAGCCGTAGCCTAATATACCTTGTCCACGGTATAAGACGCCCCACAAGCTGGTTCCTACCAAGGCCCCTACCCCAATGTGGATATTGTCATGCAAGGACTTAGAATACTTAATGGAGCCGATGATGGGATCAGCTAACCATGAAGTCATCACCCCTACGGATAAGCCGTCGGTTACGGCAAAGTGTATCTCTGGGCCATAGAGGTTAAGCATGGCGTAGTGCTCCCCCTTTTTGATGTCAAACCCATTACTGGAATAAAAGTAGCGGGTAGAAAAGCGGTTCTCACCTACATATTTATCCTTGATGTAATCAGACGCATTGCCGTCTTCAATTTTGTTGATTTCGTGCTTGGGGATGACCACTTCACCAATTTCTTCGGTGCGAATCAGGACTTCGCGCGCATCCTGGAAAAGAATGACGCCTACGAACTCGGTTCCGTCATGCTTAATCACTTTAGATATCTTGCTGGATTGAGTCTCCTGTCCCTGGAGTTGAGTAAAGGTGCCAAAAGTCAGCAGGAAGGCGATAAAATAAATGATGGGATTCTTCATAACGTTGTTTTTTCATCGTTCAACTTGTCTCAAACATACGCGATGGAAAATCTGCCACCCTACGGATTTTCCTGTCCTCTTCCTTACTTTGGGCTAAAATCTCATGATTCTAGGCGTGCCTGTCTGAGGTTCGTTGATTTTTGTTCCAAATCCATAGAACTGAATTCCGCATTTGGGATTTTTTGCAAAAACCGCCTTACTGCATATCGAAGTTTACCAATGAAAAAAGCCGCCCAAACGGGCGGCTCGATAGGTGGAAAATCCACCCCCCACTTTTTCGTGGATAAGCGTAGCTCTTTATCTACTGCTTAGCCGATGATGATTAGGTAGAGATACTCTTTTGTAATAAGTGCGGACCATGCCGTGGCGGCCAGGTTGGCCCAGAACTAATTCATCAGCGGTCATGCGGATGAGCTGGAAATCGAAGCTTTGTGGAGCGGCACGTTGGCCTTGCTGACTGAGGAAAGTCATGACGAGATCTCCCGTTTCGCGGTCCATCTGCCAACTGCCAGTTTCACGCTTGAGGTTGTGATCCTGATAAAACTGGCCAGAATGGCGGAAAGTAATGGTACACCGTTGGGTGGAGTCGCAGGCCAGGCGTGCGTTGGATTGATAGGCGTCTACCACCGAGACTTTTTCCCAGGAAAAGCTGCCTTCCTTTTTAAGGGTAGAAGTAAATGCCCAGATATGTTTGGTTTGGCCGGTTAAAGCCTGAGCGGAAACTTGTGCTGTGCCCAGCAGACCCATTCCTTGGTAGAGACAACAGATCGCGGTCAGCGTGATAGAGGAAATGAGGGAGAATTTCATAATTGGGTTGTTTCTGACCCAACTATTTCAATCCTGGGACCAAAGCACGAAAAAAATCACAAATAACTAACAATCAACCACTTAACATTCGTGCCAGGTTTGCGTTTTTTCTCAAATTGGGAATTCCTTTACCATTTCCGCAGCAATAATCTCTCAAAATGGGAATCCTTAGCGCTTAAATATTTCCAATTGGGGGGATAAATCGTAGGTCTGATTTTTCTCTACCGCTACCATGGTTACCAGGTCTCCGTAGCGCAGGCGGCAAAATCCCTCATGCTCGACATACAAAACCGCTCCCGTCATTTTGCCTTCCTCCCAGCTGATATCTACCGTATAGCCTCCTCTGGCCCGTAATCCCTGTATGGCCCCGGCTCCCCAGGCAGAAGGCACAGCAGGCAACAGATGGATTTCCCCCAGATGGCTTTGCAGCAACATCTCGGCTATGCCTGCGGTTGCGCCAAAGTTCCCGTCTATCTGGAAAGGCGGATGCGCGTCAAATAAATTAGGGTAGGTACCGCCGCCGCTCATGTATTCCGTCTTCCCATCTGGAATGACGGGCCGCAGCTGCGAACGGATCATTTTGTAGGCATGATCTCCATCCAGGAGCCGCGCCCAGAAGTTGATCTTCCAGCCTTTGCTCCATCCGGTACCATCATCTCCTCTTAGTTCTAAAGATTTTTTAGCCGCCTCGGCCAGTTCAGGGGTTGTCAGGGGATGGATTTGCTTACCTGGGTGCAGGGCAAATAAATGAGAAACATGCCGGTGTTTATCTTCCGGATTATCCCAATCTTCACTCCATTCCTGCAATTGTCCATATTGCCCAATGGTCAAGGGGAATAAGTTTGCTTGATAGGAAGCGAGTTTCTGACGAAAGGCCTCATCGATTTCCAGGATTTCGGCGGCTTTGATACAATTGGAAAAAAGGTCCCAAATGATGGCCATATCCATGGTTGAAGCTACGGCAGCCGCCCCTTTTTGTCCGTCAGGGGTTTTAAAGGTATTCTCAGGAGACGTAGCTGGCGCCGTCACCCAACGCCCCTTTTGGTCCTTGATCAACCAATCCAACATAAATTCCGCAGCGCCCTTCATGATAGGATAAGCCCTTTCCCGCAGGTAGGCGGTATCTCGCCCGTAGGCAAAATGCTCCCAGCTATGCTGGCTCAACCAGCCCCCTGACATGGGCCAGTTTGCCCATTGTATACTGCCGCCGCCTCTGACGCCATAGTCTCCCACCGGATTGGTGGGTGCCCAGATATCACTGTTGTGATGGGCCACCCAGCCTTTTGCCCCATAGTTAATCCGAGCCGTTTCCTTGCCGCGAACCGCCAGGCGATCTATAAAATCCAATAAAGGCCCATGCAGCTCGGCCAGGTTACAGACCTCGGCTGGCCAGTAATTCATCTCTGTATTGATGTTGATGGTATAATTGCTACTCCACGGGGGCCGCATATGCTGGTTCCAGATCCCTTGAAGGTTCATGGGAATGCCTCCAGGCCGGGAAGCAGAAATCATCAGGTAGCGGCCAAATTGGAACATCAGGCTTTCCAACCCGCTATCCAGGCCGCCCTGATCATAGGCGATCAGTCGCTCATCTATAGGGATACTCACCTGCTCATTAAATCCCAGGTCGAAGTTTACCCGCTGATAAAGGGCTTGATAGTCGTTGACGTGAGCCTCCTTCAGGCTTGCATAGCTTTTGAGTCCCAGTTTTTCCAAACCAGAAGCCGGTACATCCGCCTCCAGGTCTCCCGCCAGAAATTCCTTAAAACTTGTCTTTGCAGAAAAGACCAGCACTACCTCTTTGGCTTTCCGAATAGACAAAGCGGGAAAAGATAAGCCCGCATCCTCCACCAGATGTTCCTGACCAACCAGCACTTTCAACCACATGCCCGCTTTCATCCCGGGCAGGTCATAGCGGATGGCATTTTCCCGATCGCCCAGATAGCTGGGGTCTGCGTGTCCAGGTGCCCTGCCTTCCCAGTAAAGCAGCCCTTTTTCCGGTAGCTTGGCCATGCCCCTTACCTTGCTGGTAAGGGAAGCGTCAAAATCCAGGCTCCCTTCCCCTTTGGCGGTCAGGCGCATCAACATCACCTGATCCGGATGGCTTACAAATAGTTCCCGCTCGTAGGTGGTCCCATCCTGCATATATTTGGTGCGGGTCAGTCCCGTGGCAATGTCCAGGGTTCTTTCATAATAAGTAGCCGAAGTATCTCCCTGGAAGTCCAGCCAAAGATCACCCAAAGGCAAATAAGACTGGGAATAGGGCCCTTGCATCTCGAGGATATGGGGTATCGCCTCTTCATACTTTCCCGCCAGGAGGGCTTTTCTTGCTTTGGGCAAAGCCGCTTTCGCTCCAGGATTGTTGCCATCTTTTGGCTTGCCGGACCAGAAAGTTTCTTCATTCAGTGCAATTCTCTCTTTCCCTTTCCGTCCGAACACCATCGCTCCTATGCGCCCATTTCCCAAAGGAAAGGCCGCTTCCCAGGGACCAGCGGGTTCGTCAAAATAAATCACCTCTGGGGAGGTCGGCAAGGAAATGGGTTGGGTTTGCTCACAAGCCAAAAGGGTCAGCGCACAACCAAAAAGCAGAAGAAGGGATCGCATGGTAGAAGTTTTTGTAAAGAAACAGAAAGCCAAAAGAAATCCCATAGATTTTCCTGCTTCAGCCCTTATTTTCGGATTCCACCAAATCAACCCTTATGGCAGAGATACCTTCCCGTCCCAGCTTAGCAGATTTACAAGCTTATCAGGCAGCGGTTTGTCGCGAAAGAGGCTGGGACCAAACCCCTCCCTTGCAGACCTTTTTATTGTTCACGGAAGAAATCGGAGAATTGGCCAAAGCGATTCGAAACCGATTGAATATTTATCAGGAAAAAGGCAAGCAAGTAGCTCCGGAAGAGCTGCAAGGAGAATTTGCGGATGTGCTGAGCTATCTACTGGAACTGGCCAACTATTTTGAGATTGATTTAACGGAGGTTTATCGGGCCAAAGAAGCCATCAATGCCGCCCGGGATTGGGGAGAGGCAGCCCCTGAATAGGAAATTCCGGCCTGCAAAAAAGCTGGCCGGAATATTCCCTTTTGGTGGTGTGTAACACGTGATGCTACACCATTAGATATGCTTCGGGATATTTTTACCCTACCGGATGATGATTCTTTTTGTCCAAATCCTCTGATTGGCAAGCAGTTGTAACACATAAGGACCGGGAGGTGTATCCAATTGAAGCTTCACGCCCTGCGCCAGGCTGCCCGCTTGGAGGCTTTCCTCCCAAATCACACGTCCTTGCTGATCGTAAACCCGGAGCTTTCCTTCTGCCAGTAAACTTTCGCTGCGCAAGGTGAAGATGCCCTCAGAGGGGTTAGGATAAACCTGAATTTCATGCGTAGGAAATTCATCTTCCAAGTCGGTTACCCAACCGAAACGCGCGGTCGCTACATCGTCTCCTGCGGTTCCATCTCCAGCCGCATCTACCAACACACTCAGGCTATACCCAATCGCATCCATATCTGCCGTTTGAGAAAAAGTATAGACAAGGCTATCCTGAGGTTGTAAGGTAGCGGAAACTTGCTCCGAGGCGATCTTTTGTCCGTCGAAAAAATAATGCACCCAGGGATCAACCACTGGCTCATTTCCCGCATTATAAATCACCGCTGTAATCGAGGTCTGGGGACCGGTTTCTGCCATGGAGGTTGGGGAAACAATTCGTTTGGCAGCCATATTAATAAAGCTGTCAGATTGAATGTATTGCGCTGATTTTTCAATCAGGTAGGCATGAATCTTATAATGAGGCTCAGTATGTCCCGCTCCATCATAGCCAGTGTTCAGTAAGTTGGTATAGGCTTCCAGCTCGTAGTCAATTTTTAGGGCTTGCCCGGCCTGCGTAGCCTGATCCAGGCTGAGTTCGAAGGGCTGGACCTCCTGACCGGGACACCAGCCTGCCCGGGCAAACAACCAGGTACCGGCCTGATTGTCGCAGGTATTCTGCGCACAGTCTGCCTTCCAGAGGCTATGCGAACTATCGGCCTGGTCATTGATGAAAAACTGGTGGACTCTAGGGGAAAATTCTGCCGCATTGTCTGTATTGCCCTGCCCATGTCCGGAAATGGTCATCCGCACCTTGGAAGCCTGAGTATTAGCGGTAAGGGTCTGAGTCTGGGCTGGCAAGTCATACGAAATGGCGGGATCGCCATACACCCAGTTGTCAGTGTTCCACAAAGCGGTGAGCTTCTGGTAAGGCAGGCTGTCTCTGCCATCTACATACCGAAGGGACACATCCAGCAGCCAACCAGAATTACCCCAAACCTGAATATAAGATTCAAAGGTAGTGCCTCCGGTGAGGATAGATTTAAAGTCGGTGATGTCTACCGTCCAGGGCCCGCAGCCTTTGCCATAAGGCGTGATAAAGCGCGCCACCTCAAAAGATTTGCCGTCCTTGATCACCGAGATTTTGGCTGGTTGGTCCCAGGGATCACAACCGGTAAAGGGGCAATCGAGCTGAATGTCCATGAGGATCTGCTGGAATTCCTCCACATTATCGGGCAACTGCACTTTGGCCAGGTGTGATTGGCCAGCCCCTGCAAAATTGTGTTGCTTCTTATCAAATAAGACAATGCGGTTTTCATTTCCAGCCGTAGGCTTGATGATAGGAATTTCCAAAGAGTCGTTGGTGATATTGATGTCCCCGTCTACTTTGGCAAAAACCCTGACCAGGTTGTTGTTCCAGGGAATATCCAGCACTTCGTCAAAGGCATAAGTGTAAAATTCGGAGGGCTTGATATTTACATCGACCGTATCAACAACCATGGGGAAGTTGTTATAAGTATAACCCAGGATGATCTGATTGATGGTATCAATGCCCACATTATTCATGCGGACTTTTACCCGACTCGCGCCTTTGAAGAAGTTGATGGGATCTGGCGAAAGGGCTGCGTCCATTCTCAGGTCTGTGCCCAGAGATACATAGCCACTTACCCAGGGGGAACCCCCAAAGTTTTCCAGTACCCCATCCAGGTTTTTGTCCGAAGTAAGGGTAGGCAATGAATCTCCGGAAGCTTGGTTAAAATTGTAATAGGCCACCAGGTTGGTCTCATCTCCTTGTAAGTCGGCGTTCATGTAGTTTTGAATCTCCGTCTGGGTACGGCCTCTTTTCCATACCCTGACTTCGTCGATTTTCCCATGAAAATGCCGCCCGCCAAAACCAGCACTGGCTCCAATATAAAGCGGGGTCGAAGAAGGATTGATCGAATTAGCAGCCGTACTACCTACCTCTTCTCCGTTGATATAAATCTTCAGAGAAGTCCCATCAAATACCCCCGCGACATGGTACCAGGTATTGGTTTGCATCAGAGAAGCACTGACGGCTTCGGGCCAGTTGGTTCCATCGCCAATCACAAAGCTGAGTTTGCCATTGCTTCCACAGCGTAGCACATAGCCTTGCTTGGGATCGGTATCCTTGCCCACAATGGTCCCTTCCCATTGCTGAGACTTCCAGGTGGTCGCATTGATCCAGGCTTCAACCGTTAAGCCGCCGGTAGGATTGATCACCGATCGATTTTTGACCCGCACCTGGTCGTCTACCCCATCAAACTGTAAGCAGTTTTCCTGAGCGAGGCTTGGGTTGAAAAAAAAGGAGGTGGAGAATAACAATAGAAAGAATAAAATCTTCTTCATGTATCCTTGAGATTAAGCGTAGATGAGATGATAAAAATGGAAAATAGACATTCAGGGCTGATTCTCTAAACAGACCGTCAGCTTACGCACAATTTCTCAACAGCATGGCCGGATTTTTTAACCCTTGGCCAAATCTGCCGGAAAGATGTCCCAGCTGATATTCCACAAGGAAGGAAGCAGAAAATAAGTAAATAAAGTGATCACCACGATGGAAATCAGGTTTAAGCGGAATCCGGCCCGGATCATATCTTGCATGCTGATGTTCCCGGCGCCAAAGACGATGGCATTGGGAGCTGTAGCGAATGGCAGCATAAAGGCACAGGAAGCGGCCACACAGGTACCGGCCATCAGTCCAAAGGGATGGGTATCCAGAGCGGGAGCCAGGGCCGCCAGCACGGGCATCATCAAGGTACAGGTCCCCATGTTTTGCGTGATTTCAGTGACAAAATTCACCCCGGTGATAATTACCCCCAGAATCAGGAGAATAGAAACGCCGTTTAAGCCTTCTAATAATTCTGCCAGCCACAAGCCCAAACCGGAAACGTCCACGCCTTTGGCCAATGAAAAAGCACCTCCAAAGAGTAGCAGGATCCCCCAGGGTAACTTTACGGCCGTTGCCCAGTCCATCAGTCTTTCCGGACGGTTTTTACTGGGAATGATAAACAAAAGGCCCGCCCCTACCAAGGCTATGATGGTATCATCCAGACCAGGAATGAAATAGGCTTTTACAGGCGCTCTTACGATCCAGGCCAGGGCCACCAATCCAAAAATGAGCAGCACGGCTTTTTCTTCCCAACTGATGGGGCCTAACGCAGTTTTTTGTTTCAAAAGTTCTTCTCTGCCTCCCGGAATCAGGACATTCTTCAAGGGAAAGGCATGAAAGGTCAGATGCCACCAGGTAGCCGCCAGTAAGACCAGGCTAATGGGAAGTCCGTAAAACATCCATTGCCCAAAGCTAACGGATTGACCGTAGGTAGATTCCACATAGCCCACAAAAATGGCATTAGTTGGCGTGCCAATGATGGTGGCCATGCCGCCAATAGACGCTGAATATGCAATGGCCAGCAACATAGCGGTCGATAAGTGCTGGGTGCGTTTTCCGCCCATTTGCTGAAACTGAAAGGTGATCGCCAGGGCAATGGGGACCATCATCAGGGTAGTGGCCGTGTTGGAGATCCACATAGAAAGCAAACCTGTAGCGAGCATAAAGCCCAGCACCAACCTTTGCCCATCACTGCCCACCGCCAGGATGATGGCCAGGGCAATCCGGCGGTGCAGGTTCCACTTTTCCATGGCCAGGGCCAAAATAAACCCACCTAGAAAAAGGTAAATAATCTTATGGCTGTACGGGCCCAGTGTATCCTGGATGTTCATCACCCCCATCAACGGGAACAGGACAATCGGCAACAGAGAGGTAAAAGGAATGGGTACTGCTTCACTCACCCACCATACCGCCATCCATAAGGTAATCGCCAGGGTGTGGCGGGCTACCGGTTCCATGCCTTCGGGCTGAACAAATGCCAATACGAACAAAAATAATCCAGGCCCGAGGACCAAGCCGATACGTTCTCTCATAAATGGGTGCAGCTAAGGTTTGGCTAAGCCAAGATAGCGTGTATTTTTGCGAAATGGAATTGAGAGAGGCGATATCCCACCCAATCTTCAAAGCGTTATCGGCGGCTGCTAAGGCCGCGGATTTACGAGCCTATGTGATTGGGGGCTACGTAAGGGACCAACTCCTGAAGCGGGAAAGCAAGGATATAGACATCGTAGTTGAGGGCAAAGGCATTGCCTTGGCCAAGACCTTTGCCGACATGAGCGGAGCTAAAGAGGTGGTCGTGTTCGAGAATTTTGGTACGGCCATGGTGCGGCACCCGGAGTTTGAAGTGGAATTTGTAGGAGCCCGCAAGGAAAGTTACCGCAGGAATTCCCGCAAACCCATCGTCGAGGAAGGCAGCCTGAAAGATGACCAGCTGAGGCGGGATTTTACCATCAATGCCCTCTCCATTTCTCTAAATGAAGAAGACTATGGCCAGCTTTTCGATCCTTTTGAGGGCTTGGCTGATCTGGAAAATGGCATCATTCGGACGCCAACGGATCCCGATATAACCTTTTCGGACGATCCCTTACGGATGCTCCGGGCCATTCGTTTTGCCACTCAGCTCCAATTTCATATTGAGCCGGACACCTATCAGGCCATCCCGAAATTAAAACAGCGGATTGGGATCGTTTCTCAGGAGCGCATCAACGATGAGCTCCAGAAAATCATCATGGCCCCTACCCCATCAATTGGGTTCAAACTTTTGTTCAATACCGGCTTGCTCGAAATCATCTTCCCTGAATTGCATCGCATGAAGGGGGTAGAGTATATCAAAGGCAGAGGGCACAAGGACAATTTTTACCATACCCTGAAAGTCCTGGATAATGTCGCGGAAAAAAGTGATGATTTGTGGTTGCGCTGGGTGGCCATCCTGCATGATATTGCCAAGCCCCTCTGCAAACGCTTTGATCCAGTGCATGGCTGGTCTTTTCATGGCCATGAAGACAAAGGAGCCAGGATGGTGCCTAAGATTTTCCGTAAGATGAAAATGCCGCTCAATGAGCACATGAAATACGTGGAAAAATTGGTGCGCCTCCACCAACGTCCGATCGCATTGGTCACAGAGGAAGTAAGTGATAGTGCCATCCGACGTATCGTGGTAGAAGCGGGAGAAGACTTAAATGACCTCCTGGATTTTTGCCGGGCGGATATTACCTCCAAAAATGAAGTAAAAGTGCAGCGCTTCCTCCAAAACTATGAAGCCCTGGAAAAGCGCATTCACGAGGTAGAAGAGCGGGACAATCTCCGCAACTGGCAACCTCCGATTACCGGGGATATCATCATGAAAACTTTTTCGCTCAAGCCTTCTCGTGAGGTGGGGATGATCAAAAATGCCATTCGGGAAGCCATTCTGGATGGGGTGATCCCCAATGATAAGGAAGCAGCCATGGCCTATATGCATGAAATCGCGGCGGAAATTCTGCCTCCCACCTAAACCCTATTCCCTCATGCGGGAGGGAGGATGCACGCAACCTACACCTAAAAGAAACTATCCTGCCTGAACGGCTTTTGGTCAGTCTTGTCCTCCCTTGTTTCTTTCCGTATCTTAAAGCCTATGAAAAAGTCCTTGTCTGCTTTCCTGTTAGGATGCCTCTTCCTCAGCAGTTCCCTCCTTTCTGCCCAAAGCGGCTTTGGGCTGCGTTTTGCCAGCAATATCAATTACTTTCCCAGAGGGGATGAACATCAGCTGGTAGAGCATTTCTACACCACCGGCATCCTGGGTTTTTTCTTCAGTAACTATAAAGAAAGACACGGCTTCGAGCTGGGGCTGAATGTGGTCTACAAAAACGGCGATGACAAAGGATTGCCCAATTTTCCGGTGGTGATGCGGGACTTTGGCTTAGGTGGAGAAAATGTGGGCATTACCAGTGCTGAGATGGACCTCAAAGTAGGCCCTCGTTTCGGTTTCGTCAATCCCAAGATCGGCTATGTGATTGGCTATCGCTTCCAACAAACCGGATTCCTCAAAGACGGCCTCGATCAGGGCATCGTGAATTGGTATCTGATGCTACCTTTTGGCGCTTCGGTCAATCTACCTACCAACTACGGTTCCGTAGGCTTTGGCGCTTACTACAATGTCGGCTTACTTAATGTGCTGAAAAATCCCGGTCCAGGTACGGGCAGCATTTATGATGGCGGTCGCCAGCGCTACATCAATTTTGAGATTGTGGTGACCATGGATCGGTTTTAATCCGCCCCCGGAGTCTGGTCTCTTGCCACCAACCTTTGGTACCACATCGGTACATTCAACAAGGTAAAAACATAAACGAAGCCTAGAACCGGCACCAGCCAAACCCTATTCAGGTTTCCAAAATAGAACCTGAGCCAACAGGGAATAAGCCAGCTTTGCTTCTCTGCCACTCCCAGGTATCCCAGGAAGCGGTACAGATTAAATACGAACAGGTATACCAACAGCGCCACCAGGCCAGCCTGTATACTGATTACCAGATTTTCGGCGAATGAGCGCTCCGGTTTTTTACTGAGCTTCGGGATGAGGGATAAAAGCCCGGTGGTGCAGGCCAGGGCCAATCCAATGCCCTTAAAATCCCAATTGGACAGAAAGCCATATCCCTCCTCTAAGTTACAGGGATGCAGAAAAGTCCTTTCCGCAGAAACGATTACCAGGGTAAAAATGATGAAGCTGACCAAAAAGGTAAGCAGCAATAATTGTCGCCTTGCGCTTTTGGAGGGTTTCTGCCTATACCATTGAGGAATCACCCCCAGCATTAATCCGGCAAAACTTCCTCCTAGCATATGGCCAAACCAAACCCCTAAAATTCGGTCCATGGCGTATCCGTATCGGATATTACGTGCCTCAAAGGTAGCCCGGTCGAAAGCAAAAAAATCCTGACTCATCAGGTAGAACATACCAGAAAGCACCCCACTGATTAATCCTGCCAGGAGAATGCCCCTCCGATATGACAAGGGTTCAGCATGTCGTGGCTGTAGCTGTAGAAGTGATTCGCCTTGATCCCTGCTGCTCCCTTCCTCCACCTTAACCTGGCCAACTGGCGCAAGAACCTGGGCTGCGGTAGCCATTTCAGCAAGCTGCATTTTTTTCCATTCCCGCCAGCTAAGTTCGGGATTCCCCGTCAAGCGCTGGACCATGACATCCAGGCTTCCTTCCCGAATACTGACCTTGGCCCCGGCCGTGATCTTTTTACAGTAGGAAACAAAAGTTTTTCCGCTCAAAGATATGTCCTCAAAGCCCGGATAATTGCGATCGCCTTGCGTAACCTGATCTGGATTTTTTTCAAAGAAATCCTGGCACAGGGAGCTTATCAGCCTGATTAGCAGTTGATAGGACTGGTCCTCTTCTTTCGAAAACCGAATTAATGACATGTGCTTACAAGTGTTTAAGGCAGTGCGACTTCGGGTCAGGAACAGTAAGCATGGCGGATGCTAAATAGCGATTATTTCCATGAAATTTCCAGAAAATTTCCATGGAAATATTTTTCAGAACAAAGACCAAGGTACAGATTGTCAGAAATTTCCTCTCAGAAAATACTTTTGACAATTAAATTTTATTTCGAAACATGAAACACCTAATTCTGTGCCCCATATTTATATGTCAAATCTGGTTAGGATATGGAGGTACCTGGACGGTTAGCAACAATCCGGCGATCCCGGCTCAGTTCACATCCATACCAGCAGCCATTGCCTCAGCTGCAAGCGGAGATACGATTTTGGTTTCAGGATCTCCTACTTCGTATAGCGGTAGTATCACGATCAATAAGGCCATTAGCATAATAGGTGCAGGCTACAACCCAAATCTTGGGCTAACCACTAGTCTGAACCTCCTAATTGTAAGTCGTTCCAACGTATTCCTTTCGGGATTCAAAGTGAATCAGATTCGACTTACTGGGCAAAATGCTCCTGCAAATTTGATTGAAAATGTGACCATTACCAGATGCGATGTAGCGCTTCTCATCGTGCAAGGCCTTACCAATAACAGTGGCTCAAGTGCCGTATTAAAGCGCTTTACCGTCAGGAATAATTTACTTGAAGACGTTACCCTTTCAGGCAATTATTCCAACCGATATACCACGCTTGATTCGGTTTGGATTTCCAATAACATCTTCACTCAATTTGGAAGAATCGGAGGAGCTAATGCCCTCACGGGTACGGACAAGTTAATCGTTGAGCACAACTTATTTATTGGCGGAAATGTTCCTAATAAGAGCGTATTTGGGGATTACTTTTTTCAGAACTATCTGGATAATGCTGTCATAAAGGATAACATCTTTTACGCTTCCGATCCTCAGGGTTGTCAAAATTGCCTGTACTTCAACAATCTTACCTTTCAAAATGGGGCAAACGACACCCTTCCAGCTCCTGCTGGCAACAATAACATTTACAGCCAAAATCCGCTCTTCGGCAACTTCCCGGTAAACGGAGCTTCGTTTAATTACCAGTTTGACTTCAGCCTTTTGCCGAATTCTCCGGCCATCAATGCCGCTTCCGATGGCACGAATATAGGCATCTCCGGGGGAGGGCAGCCGTTTGAAATTGGGGCCCCTCCCGCGCTTCCCAAAATTACTGATTTAACCCTTTTTCATACGGCCATACCGGAAAACGGAAGCCTACAGATAGAATTCAAAGCCATTAACCAACCATAGGGATGAATCATAAAATCATTTCTCTCCTCATTTTGTTCAGCCTGATCCATAGCTTGGGGTTTTCTCAAACCATTCAAGAGGTAGAATATTTTCTAGATCAGGACCCTGGTTTTGGTAATGGCCTATCGCTGAATATCGTTCCCGGAGATACGGTGAATTACCTTGATTCCATCACCTTGACCGGCATCCAGCCCGGCTTCCATCAGCTCTGTTTTCGCGCCCGGGATGCAGGGCAGAGATATGGCCTGTCTACTTGCCGCAAGATCTACGTTTTTGATCCCAGTCCTCCAGATAACACCCCTACGAATGCTGGCCCTATCGTGGCCGCAGAATATTTCCTTGACCAAGATCCTGGAGGAGGCTTGGGCATTCCAATCCCCATCACGCCTGGTGATACCGTGATTTCGAATCCCACCTTGGATTTCACGGGTTATCCTCAGGGAGATTATTTGCTAGGTATCAGAGTGCGGGACTCCCTGGGAAACTGGAGTTATGTCATGCACGACAGTATTTCCATTTGTACCTCCTTTAGTCCGAAGGCAAATTTTTCCGGGATCCAAGTTGGCTCGACGGTGACTTTCATTGATTCTTCCCTGGAGGCCCAGACCTATTTGTGGGATTTCGGAGATGGATTTACTGATACAGTTGCGAATCCTACGCACCAATTTGATACGGTAGGGTTGATCCCTGTAAAGCTCTTCGCAGGGAATGAATGCGGGGTGGATAGTTTTGTCCAAACGGTAGCGCTGGAGGGAGTTACAGATTACACGCCCAAGACGGGCGGGCTGGGAGATGTAACCATCAATTTTTTTGGGGCTGGATTCACGGATTCCACCAAGGTATGGTTAGAGGATTCCAGTGGACAGGTAGTTTTTGCAGATAGTCTCGGAATGGCCAGTGAGGGAGTGCTAAATGCATTATTTGACCTTCGATTTTCTCCAATGGGAACTTACACGGTGAAAGTCGGCCTGGCAGATACCACGATGGTTTTTGTAAATGGTTTTAAGCTTTTATCCCCCGTTAAAACCATATTTACCACGGTATTAGGAAGGACGGCTATGCGTTCCAATTTCCCTTCATTTTACACTATCCTCATTCAAAACGTGGGAAATGTTGATGCAGTAGGAGTTCCCCTTTGGATTGCCATTACCCCTGGAGCTGAGCTAACTACGACTAAAGAAGTTATTTATCCGCCAGATACCCTGGCCTTTCCTTTAGATTCGGTTCCTGAGTATGTGTTCGTAGATTCTTTAGGAGGTACCAAATACTCAGCGGATGTATATGCCTTTTTCATTCCTTATGTTCCAGCAAAATCAACCGTTTCCTTCCCTATTTTAGTGAAAACGCTTGGATTTGGTGCCTTCGGGATTTTAGAATGGACTACTCCCCCTTTATATGGTTCCCCCTTATCATTTGAACAAGTTGAATGCTATAAAGCACTCATTGAATCGGTAGTAAGTCTTTCTCCCCAGACTGCATGCATCTATGGAGCACTCAACCTGGCCTTTACTCCTGCATTAGAGGCAATTTTTCGCCCGGAAAGGCTAACGGATGATCCCAATAAGTATGTGGCAAATTACCTACTGGGTCTAACTTCAGTTACGCTGGATTGCATGTCTGCTACCAATCCTTTGTCCAGTACGCTAAGATTTGTCCAAAAGTCTCTGGAATTTAAAAGCAAAATAGAGTCTACCCTTGGCTGTGTAGATGCGCTATTACCCCCGAGAGATCCAGAAGGAGAGGATTTCGATATTGATATCGTGAATTCATTTGACCCTAATGAAAAATATGGTCCTGTTGGGGTGGCTTCTTCACATTTCCTTCAACCAGCTGGTATTTGGGGCTATCAGGTTTCATTTGAGAATGTAGATACCGCCAGTGCCGCCGCACAAATTGTCCGAGTCATTGACACCCTGGATAAGGCGGTTTATGATCTTTCTACCTTTCAATTTGGCCCAATTACCATCGGAGATTCGATTTTACCCTTCACCCCTGCCACTTCTTCCTGGTCCGTTACCTATGATATGTCTCCTCAGCAACCAATTCTGCTTCGGATTAACGCAGTTTTGGATACAGCCACAGGTATCGCCAATTGGACCTTTACCTCTTTGGACCCCATTACCATGCAACTAACTCCTGATCCCTTCGCCGGCTTTCTCCCACCTAACGTAAATGCACCAGAAGGAGAAGGGAGTGTCAGTTACAGTGTCGCCCTCAAGGACAGTTTGCCGCACTTGACGAAAGTGCAGAACAAAGCTGCGATATACTTTGACTTTAACGAACCCATCATCACCAATACCTGGACCAATACCTTAGACCTAATTCCGCCACAGAGCAGCATCTTGCCCCTGCCTGACACTACCTTTGACACCACCTTCGTAGTAAGTTGGGCAGGCACAGATGATGGCAGTGGACCGGGCTTTTATAATGTGTACGTCAAAAGTGAGCTGGACACAGCCTTTCAGCTGTGGATAAGGGAAACGGACACAACTTCAGCTACTTTCCAAGGTACATGGAATCGTGAGTATGCATTTTATGTGGAAGCAACTGACAGGGTTGGAAATAAGGAGGTGAAATCACCTCAGTTGGAAACCTCAACCCTCGTCTATCCAAAGGCAACCTCTTTAGATAATTTTGCTGACCAAGGCTTTTCCCTCTACCCCAACCCAGCTAGTACCACCCTACATATAAAAGGGCCCATCGAACAGCTAGATCGGATCACCTTCTACAACCTCAACGGCCAAAAAGTGCTGGACCAAGCGGTAATCGGTTCACAGGTAAAGATCGCTAACCTCATACCTGGAGCTTATCTGGTCACCCTTCAGTCCAGAGAAGCGGAAATCATGCTGAAACAGATGCTCATTAAAAGATGATCGCTACAGCATAACCTAAGTCTTAAGTGGCAAAAACACTTATACAATTCTCACTCCCAGTAAAGGGAGCGGGGTAATGAGTGAGCGTGAGCATCCCGGCTGGACTTATGTCCGCGGGATGCTTTTTTCGTTATCAAATGTGATTAGGCAAAATGCCCCCTCAGCCCCTCCATCATTTCCTCCAGATACTGCTGATCCACTTCACTGAAGTCAGCTAAAGACTCACTGTCAACATCCAGGATGAGGACCGTCTCGCCATCGACTACGAGGGGCACCACGATTTCTGATTTAGAGAGACTGCTGCAAGCAATGTGTCCTGGGAACTCATCTACATTGGGCACGATGAGGGTTTGTTGCTGCAGCGCGGAGCTCCCGCAAACGCCTTTGCCCATGCCGATGCGCGTACAGGCCAATGGGCCCTGAAAAGGCCCGAGGATCAGCTCCTGCCCTGCCCTGCGATAAAACCCTACCCATAGAAACCCAAAGGCTTCCTTCAGCATGGCTGCCGCGTTGGCGAGGTTGGCGATGAGGTCGCTTTCGTCCGACACCACAGCCTTGATCTGAGGGAGTAATTCCTGATAGCGTTCTTCACGGGTCGCGTGGGGGGTGAGGATAATTGATTCTGCCATAAGCCTAAGGTACGGGAAAGAAACTGTCAGGTTGAGGAAAAGTTGACACTATATTTCCTCAAAGATAAGACTGAGGTGATTTTTCTCATCTAACTTGAGCCCGGTTTTCGGCATCATAGGCCCTTCAATCAGTATTTCTATGGCAACGCTTTCTTCGCCCACCCCAGATCCTGGCCTTTGGCAAAAATGGAAATTGACCTTTCAAACCCATTTAGGGGAGTTCGTTTATGGGGGCATTGATGGTTGCGTAACTACTTTCGCTGTGGTGGCTGGAGCATCCGGTGCAGATCTTTCGATCACCGTCATCCTAATCCTGGGCTTCGCCAACCTCCTGGCTGATGGTTTTGCCATGTCTATTGGCGCATACCTCTCAGCCCAGTCTGAAGCCCAGAACTACCGAAAATATCAAAGGGAGCAGCGAAAGTTGATTAAAGAGGAAAAGGGCCTGGTAGAAGAAAAAATTCGAGAAATATATGCCCAAAAAGGCTTTGAAGGACCTTTGCTTGATCAGGTAGTATCAGTGATCAGTGGTAAACAGGAACAAAGCGTAGAAATCCTTATGCAGGAATCTCTGGGTATTTTTCCTGACCAAAAATCTCCTACCATGATTGGGGGCATGACCTATGTCTCTTTTATTCTGGTGGGCCTGATCCCCTTACTGGCTTACGTATTTTTCCAGGATCAAAGCCTCTCCAAGCTTTTCTGGATAGCTTCCGCCTTTACCTCTCTGGCATTCCTCCTGATTGGTTGGTTAAAAGCCCGGGTAACCGAAACCTCCGCAATCAGAGGCATGTTAGAAACGCTTACCCTGGGCGGGATAGCCGCCATGGTCTCTTATGGCGTGGGCTACGCCCTGGATCAGTGGTTTGGCTAGGGCCTGCTTTTATTCCCACTAAAAAATAATGTGATTATTAATTGATCCACTTCCAAAAATGTTCAGACTTTACCATTTGCGAAGCCGAAAAATAACAGTTCACCACTGGAAAGGATTTTTTACCAGTGGGGTGCCGGAAATGTCCGTTCAGGAAAGGCTGATTGGCCACCGTTGGATACGGTCCTATATTGCTGGAAATCCACCCCAACATGCAGATCGGAGTCGTAAGCTTTTTCAATGTGGAACGGGGATTTGGCAGAATCAAAACGTCCAATAACCCGCATGGCATATTCGTCCACTTTTCGGACGTAGAGGAACAAGCACGCATTCTGGTAGCCAATGAAATGGTTCGCTTTAAGATGACCCAAACCGACAAGGGTCCTCAAGCCAAACAAGTAACCAGAATCACCGAAAGACGGACCGGCTGCATTACCCATTATGAAAAAGGATATGGGTATATCGAGGATCATCTCACTCAGCAGCGATTCTTTTTCCATTTTTCCGATGTATTGGGTTCTGGATTCCGCAAAATCGAACGGGGGTTCGAGGTAGAGTTTAGTGCTTTTGATACCGAGAAAGGAGAACAGGCCAAAGAAGTGGTGATCAGCGACACCCGTTCTCCCCTGGAAAAATTTGCCTGGTTGGTGCGGTGGGATTACAACATCAAGCAATTGGCCCAAATGGCCAAGCCCGAAAACTGGGATTATCTCCATCATCCCACCCACGATCACCCGATTCTCAAGAATTTCCTGTCACATACCTTCAACCGCTTACAGGCTCAGGATAAGATCCAATTCGCCAATGATCCCGAGGGACACGAATACGCCTGTTTTAACACCGGGCTGGTAACCGATAAGCAAGAGGAGATTTATGCTTTTTTCGTTCCATCTAAGAAAAAGGCGCAACCCAATAGCTATATCCCTTCTCCTCTGTGGCAGTTGAAACGCTTCGGACTGGAAAGCGACCGCCTCATGAGTCATTTTCCTCAAAGTCCTTCCATCGCTACCTACATTGAGCAGCCGGCGGATATGATTTATGATCCTTCCCGCAGATTGGTGCCAGATTATGAGCACATCATTGGCGATCGGATGGATCGTTTTCCGAAAGATTATCGAACCTGGGGGAAAGCAGAACTGATCGCGCGCCTGAGGCAAGCTGTGAATCTCGCCGAAAGAAGGGTCACCCGAAATTATAAGTCTGCGATCCCGCAGTTCTACCAAGGGCAAATCCAACTGTTGCTCCCGCTGAGCCTGGAAAATCCGGAATGGGTGGACATGGCGCTGGTCGTAGCCAGAGAACATGAGATATACCGCGCCAATACCGTTATCTCTCTGGATTGGGCGTATCAGAATGCCCGGCTGCTGGCCCCACCTGATCGCGAGTGGCTTACCCATCAAAAAGTGGCTCACCACCTTCAACGTCGCAAAACGAAATCCAAAAGACAGGCATAGAAAAATCCCTTCCGGAAAGGTCCGAAAGGGATATAGCTTTTGCTGCGAAAGGAGCTTATCCTTTGGCCTGTATCGCTTTGATTTTAGAATCCAGAGAGCGAATAACCTCGAGGTTTTTCTGCTCCTGAGTTTCTTTGATGCCGAAAGTTTGAGGGTTTACTTTCAAGCTAAATCTTCTACGCTGAGCCCTTGCACGCAGTCTATGTTTCTTTATGGTGAATTTCTTTGCCATGATGATCCTTTTTCTAAAGTGGGCGTAAAATTAACGAATTTTCAGGGTACCCCCAAAGATAATTTGAAAATCTTCATGCCTTCTGCGAAATTCCTAAATCCGTAGTATATTCGGATGACCTAAACAGCCCAAATCCATCCTAAAAACGAATTCTTTTTACCTACACCCTAAACGAGCAAAACATTATGCGCTGGCGTGGAAGACAAACCAGTTCTAACGTAGAAGATAGAAGAGGCCAATCCAGAGGAGGTGGCCGTAGTTATATTCCTCGGGGCCGGGGTTCCAGGATCGGTCTGGGTACCATTCTGCTGATGATTATAGTTGCGGTCTTTGGCGGCAACCCTTTACAATTTCTGGATTCAGGAGGGAGTGGCCAAATGGTCCAAACCGCGCCGCCTTCTCAAAGCCGCACCGTAGATGCCCAAAGCAATGATTTAGGGGAATTTGTGAGTGTGGTCCTCAAAGAAACCGAAGATGTGTTTAGTCGCTTATTCCCCCAACAATTAGGGCGGCCATACGACAAGCCCGTATTGGTGCTGTTTGAACAGGCTACGAGATCAGCCTGTGGGTCAGCCAGTGCAGCGACTGGACCCTTTTATTGCCCAGCCGATGAGA
This sequence comes from Bacteroidota bacterium, assembly GCA_038527215.1. Taxonomy (GTDB): domain Bacteria; phylum Bacteroidota; class Bacteroidia; order J057; family J057; genus JAWPMV01. The sequence continues at coordinate 4,690 of JBCBGC010000118.1, read as the reverse complement.
AGGTGTATATCGATCTGAGTTTTTACAATACCTTGAAAAACCGGTTCAATGCGCCCGGTGATTTCGCCATGGCCTACGTGATCGCCCATGAAGTGGGGCACCATATTCAACATCAGTTAGGCATTACCACCCAGGTAGATCGCCAGCGGGGTCGCATCAGTCAAGCTGCCTATAATGACCTGTCCGTACGCTTGGAATTGCAAGCCGACTTTCTCGCGGGGGTATGGGCCCACTATGCAGACCGCATGACCGGCATCGTAGAAAGCGGGGACATTGAAGAAGCCATGCGGGCCGCCGAGGCTATCGGGGACGATAAGCTGCAAATGCAATCCCAGGGCCGGGTGAGACCCGAGACCTTCACCCACGGAACCTCCGCCCAACGCATGCGTTGGTTCATGAAGGGCTATAAAACCGGTGATCTGAGACAAGGTGATACCTTCCAGGCCAATGCCCTCTAAGGCCTACCGAATAAGATAAAAGCTCTGGCCTTTGGTCTGGGCTTTTTTTTTCTCCCTAATAGAAATTGTTATCTTTCTTATATTTCTCATCCCTGTACTTCCCTAAAAGCGACCTAACGCTTTTTCATGCCTTCATACGTTTTATTCAGACCTTTGTCATGAACCTACAAGATTTAAGAAAAAAGGCCATATTCCTTTTGGTTGGCCTGCTATGCTTCAGCTTTTTTGGCTGCATCAACTTTTATCAGCGCAACGTCCAGGATGCGATGACCTTCCAGGATGAAGCGTTTGTCGGGGAAGAAGGATGGTATCAATTCATCAAGTCCACCGCCGAAATTAAACCCATTCTCAACCTCTTTTCAGATGGATTGGTGTACGAAGCCAATGACTACCGCTTCGATGGAAACGACTTAATGGCCACCTTGTCCCTGGCCCCCGTAGCCAATTTCACCATCCCAGATAAAAAGAATTTTCGCAGAGGCCTTATCCCTGAAGCTGAAAGGGCCGGCCTGCTCAGTACCCTTACTTTGGCCGTAAAAAATCCCTTAAAGGAGGGCGCGGTCAAAATCAACCTCGCTGACATTGCCAACCTGACCTATTTTGATAAAAACGAAGCCCTAACCATCATTACCAGCAGTGGCATTACCATTGGCTCTATCGTGGTAGGGGGAGCGATCTTCCTGGCGATTGCTTGTAACTGCCCCCGGGTCTATGCCCTGAATCCTGCAGGTGAAAAAATCCCCCAGGGCTCGCTCTTAAGTGGAGCCATTTTTCAATCCTTGGAGAGAGAAGATGTCCTGATGCTGGAACATGTTCAAGCCCAGAACGGACAGATCCAACTCATGGTCGCCAATGAGCTACCAGAAAGAGAATACCTCGACCAGCTTCAATTGCAGAGCATAAAAGTGCCTGCGGGTTACCAATTGGCCTACGGAACCGGGGATGCTGAACTACTGGCTTTTGGGGAGGCTATTGCGCCCGTCGCTGCTGAAGGAGCTTTGGGACAGGATATATTGGTCCAGGTCCGGCAGACCGACGAGCATACCTACAACTTCGGGGAGCGCACCTATCAGGAAAGCCTGAACGAAGCCACTTTTACCTTTGATAAAAGCCAACTAAAGGGGCAAACTGGCTACCTAATCATGGAAGGCAAACAATCCACCTGGCTCGAAGAAGTAGCCGAATATTTCTTCCAACAGTTCGGGACGGATTTTGATCAGTGGATGGGAAAAATGGATGAATTCCCACGAGAAAAATATGACGAAAACGCAGCAAAGAGAGGCATGTCCATGACCGCTTACCTCGAAACTGCAGCAGGATGGGAAAAAATAGGCACCTATCACAATGCCGGGATCGTCAGAGAGAAAATCATGGCCATGCCCGTAGACCTCAGCAAAGTCCAGGGCCAACAAGTTCGCATCAAACTCAGCAGCGCCTTTAATTTCTGGGAGGTAAATCAGCTCAGCCTGAGTACCGACCTGGCCAACCTGCCCGCTCCTCAAACCCACTCCCTGCTTTCTGCCACCAATCAGGACGGAGAAGACGTGATGGAGCTTTTACAAAACAGAGATCAACAGTACTATCTCCAACCATCCGAGGGGGATTATATTAAGCTGAACTTTGCGGTGCCACAAGAAGCAGGCCTCACCTATCTGTTAAAGGGGAGCGGCTACTATCATCATGAAAGGAGCTATACGCATGCGCCTCAGAAAAAAGCCTTGCGGAAAATGAAATTCTACGGTCCCCTGATTACCCATGATCTGTCTCTGGCCTTGCACCAGCTAAGTATGCAAAGCAAAGCTCTGGCCGTTCAACAACCTTAATCCCTGAAATATGGAAAAATACCCTGCATTTCAGACGGTCAGAGGTTGGCATTTTAAGTGGATACAGCTCCGGATGTTTGTGAACATCTGGCGGGTAGGACTTCAGCTTTATGGAAATCCCCTTAAGGCCTGGAAGGGTCTGCAAGCCCTCAAGGCTCATGGAGACCATGTATTGTTGGGACGGAAACTGGTGAAAGGCTTCAAGGTAGGACACCAATATGGCTGGGACATGTTTCATCCCCTTTGGCCCTCCCCTGCCTTTGACAAGTTTTTCTACCATCATCTGGAAGAAGTACTGCCTTCCGGTCAACCCAATGGAGTGATGCGGCGCTTATTGGTAGCCATCACCAAGAAATGTCCCTTACAGTGCGCGCACTGCAGCGAATGGGATACCCTCAACCAGCAGGATGTCCTATCCAAGATGGAGTTGAAGGACAAAATCAACGACTTGTTGGCCTATGGGATGAGTCAAATTGTCTATTCCGGTGGGGAGCCGCTCAACCGCTATGCAGATTTGCTATACCTGGTGAAAGAATTTTCGGGCAGAACCAGCCAATGGATCTACTCCTCGGGATATGGCCTGACGGTGGAGAAAGCCTTCCAATTGAAAGCCGCCGGCCTGGAAGGGGTGGCCATCAGCCTGGACCATCACGAGGCAGCCCAACACAATGCCTTTCGGGGAAATCACAAGTCTTATGCCTGGGTTCAGGCCTCCATTCAAAATGCTCAGCAAGCAGGCTTATTGGTCAGTGTAAATGTATGCCCCACCAAGGAATACATTCAAGAGGCTCGGTTCGATCAGTTTATGGAATTGATGAAAAGCTGGGAGGTTCCGGTGGTAAATATCCTCGAACCCAGAGCGGTAGGTCATTTTGCTGGTCAGGACGTAGAATTGAATCAGGCGGAAAAGGATTATCTGGCGGACCATTTTTACCGCTACAATTTTGATGCGGATTATGATCCTTATCCCATTTTAACTTATCCAGCTCTCGCCCGAAAATTCCTTCCCTGTGGCGGTGGGGTGTCGTATCTGTTATTGGATTATGATGGCACCCTCAGGCCCTGCCCATTTTGCAAAACCCCGATGGAATTGCCGAAACCTGATCCCAAAGCTATCAAGGCTCGGTGCGAAGCCTAAGGCTCAGTCGCGAAGGCGGGAAACCTCTTATTTTCCGGCTTCGCGGCTTTTTCTCACCTTTTGAAAAGAGGTCGCAGCGTCTACCATGCGAGAATAGTGGACCCTTTCTCCGGTTTCCAGAGACTCATATTCCCACCCTTTTTCTCCATCTATTACTTTACACAACCCCAGGTCGTACCTCAGGACCTCCACGATGTCCCCTACCTGAAGGTCTGCACCGTTCATATCCTGCATTTTAGGCTGCGTGTCCCGGGACTTAGCTTGCCCGTTGGACCTTTTGCGAAAAAACTTAAACATATTGCCAATATACAATGAGCACCTCTGCGTCCAAAGTCGTGCTTGCGGCTAATTCTGCCAAAAAGGAGGTAAAATTTGCTCCATTTCTTCCAGGCGAGCTTGAGATATTACGAAAATCAAAAAGAAAAGCCCAAAACCTAACCCCTGGCAAAGGCAGTTGACTAGTTACGCAAGGGGCATATTGCTCGAAAGAGGCAACTAATAAAATTCATTTTTCGCCTACCGTCAAAAGTCTTATCTTTGTAGAGACACAGCGTGTGATTATCTTACATTCTGGCTGTTTTGGGAGCCAAATTAAACGCTTTGGTGTAAGATTTGTCTTACCTTTACAGTAAACCAAATTCAAAACGATTATGTCCGTAATCAGTATGTTTTCAAGCGCCAAGATTATGTTGATCTCCCTGGGAGGTCCCGAAGTGTTCCTGATTCTGGCGGCAATCCTATTGCTTTTCGGCGCGAAAAGAATTCCCGAGCTCGCAAAAGGTCTTGGTAAAGGCATCCGTGAATTCAAAGACGCCTCCCGCGAAATCAAGCGTGAAATTGACTCTGAAGTCAAAGCACTTGATCCCGACAAAGACTAATTTATCAGATTTAGCATTCGTTTGGACTTTCAGACGCTAGCTGATATTCAACAATCTATATCTACCGGCTCCCTTTCTGTGAGGGAGCTGGTAGATTTTTATTTGGCCAATATTGAAAAGGGGCAGGCTCTCAACCTGTTCGTAGAGGTATTTGCGGAGGAGGCGAAGGCCAAAGCCGCGGAAATTGATCAAAAAATTGCCGAAGGAACTGCCGGGAAATTGGCGGGCCTGGTGATCGGGATTAAAGATGTAATCTGCTATCAGGGACACGGGCTTACCGCTGGCTCTCGAATGCTTTCCGGCTTCGAATCCCTGTTTACCGCTACGGCCCTGGAAAGACTTCTGGCTGAAGATGCCATTGTGATTGGTCGTCAGAATTGCGATGAATTTGCG
>JBCBGC010000117.1:0-27163 GCA_038527215.1 Bacteroidota bacterium | reverse complement strand
GCGGGTATCTTCCTGCCTAAGGCGTCTCTGGGGAACAAAGTCTTCGAAGATCTCGATGAAGATGGCGTGCAAGATCCTGGTGAGCCCGGTGTCAATGGCGTTACCGTGGCGCTCTACAAGTGTGGAGACGTGGTAGGCGTGGATGCCCCACAGGCTACGCAGGTAACGGCCAACGGCGGCCTCTATAGCTTCACCAATCTCGATCCGAACATGGATTACTTCGTCGTCTTCGATCCAACTACCCTGCCTGCTGGATATGTATTCACAGGACAGGACGCTGGTTCAGACGATGCTGCGGATAGTGATGCTGATGCTAATGGTCAGACCGCTTGTGTAGACCTCAATCCAGGGGAAAACAACGAGACAGTCGATGCAGGTGTCATTGCCCCATGTTCTGTACAGGCTGGTACGCTCACGCTGACCAACCCCACAGGAGAATACTGTGAAAGCGATCCTCCTGGGAACACCTTGGTAACTGCCACACCAGATGGAAATGCAGTAGTTCCGGCTGGATATAAAGTTCTGTACCTCTTGTCAGAAGGAAATAATCGGGTAATTGTGGATACATCCTCAACGCCTTCCTTCTACCCTCAATGGGTGGCAACCTTCTATATCCATACTTTGGTCTATCAGCCTAATGTGACCAGTCCAAACTATCTGGACCTTTCTGGATTGAGCTTTGGCAGCACGGAGGCAGGAGATATCCTGACGCTCATCAGCAATGGTAATCTCTGTGCCGACCTGGACGATGATGGGGTTGAGTTCTTCATGCGGAAGTGTTTCGCACCTGTGGCAATCAATGACTTCCACACCACGATGAAGGATATGGCCTTCAGTGATCAGGTAAAAGTGAACGATTTCTATTCACCAGCAGGTGATCTGAAGGTAACGCTGATCTCGGGAGTAAGTGATGGCACCCTGGTCTTGAACCTTGATGGTACCTTCACCTATACCCCAAATGCAGGCTTTGTAGGAGAAGATGAGTTCACCTATCGACTTTGCGACCACATCTTTGTGCCAGAGCAGTGTTCTCAGGCCACGGTTTACATTGAAATTGTGGATCCGAAGCCTTCTAATAATGATCCACCGCTCGCCCACCCCGATGTTACGCATACGATGGAGAGTCAGCCGGTAAACATTATCGTAAAAGGAAATGACATCGAACCAGACGGAGACGTACTGTCAAATCCGGTTCAGATTTCCGGAACTACCCATGGAAGTTTGAACTTCCTGCCAGATGGTAGCGTTACCTACAATCCTAATCCAGGCTTTGTTGGAACCGATGAGTTTACTTACGAAGTAGCCGATAGTTCTACACCAGGCCTTCGGGACACCACCACGGTAACCATTTATGTGGATTCTCTCGTCTCAGGCGGCACTCCTCCTTATCCAGCTGGAGACGCCCTGATAACTCCGATGGATGTAGCGTTCACAGGTGATGTTTCCGTCAACGATGTGGAGTGGGATGGTGATCAGGTTACCTACACCATCTTTGACCAGCCTGACTTCGGTACGGTTAGTATTGATCCTACAACAGGTGGATATACCTACACACCTAATCCTGGATATGTAGGACCAGATAACTTCAGTTACCGGGCCACCGACAAAGATGGATCTAACAATGCCAATGTAACCATCCTGGTGATGGGTAATCAGACAGCCTTCCCCGTTGAATGGCTTTATCTGGAAGCCGATCCACAGCTAGATGGCGTAGAGTTGGATTGGGGTGTAAATCTGGAATACAACAACGACTTCTTCACAGTGGAGAGATCGGCTGACGGAAACCTGTTTACCCCAATCGGAACCGTAGAGTCAAGAGGTAATAGCCAAACGCCTCAAAATTATCAGGCTTTCGATCCGAATCCGATTGTCGGACAAAACGTCTATCGCATCAAGCAGACGGACATCGATGGAGCCTTCACCTACTCAAACAATGTGGTTGCAACTTACAGCCCACCTGTAGCGGTAGCGAAGGTATATCCGAATCCGGTAAGCTCTGGTGAGATGGTCAAAGTTCAGATTACCAGTCGGAATGTGGGCATGATCACTTTCTCTATGGTAGATATGCGCGGAAAAGAAGTGTTCAGCGAAAACCGGTACATGGACTCCGGAAACTGGACTACTGAGATTTCCACGCAGGACCTGGCGATGGGGTACTATGTGCTTCATATCAAAGGCATCGGATGGCAACAGCAAGAGCGGATTTTGATTGAAAAATAAAACCCGTCTTTTGGCTAAAGCCACCTTGACCGGTCCATCAAGCCGATGAACCTAATCGAGGAAGATGTAAAAAGTAAGCCGGTGCAGGATATCTGCACCGGCTTCTTTATGGTTTCGATCAAAGCCCAAATGCTATTTTCTCTAAGGCGTTGTACAAGTTATCGCCTTCCCCCAGTTGATTTCCTGAAGGATAAAAAAGCTCCCCAATTGGAGAATCAATAAAGCCTCCGAAATTGGCACTGGTACAGATATATACCCCGGCTTCTGGATAAAAACGCATTTCGTGCGCACCCCCTAACGAGCCCCCATTATGCCCAAGGTTCTCAGAGATATCGCCTTCGAAAAAAGTGGCTTCAATCCCCAAACCAAGCCCGATAAAGTCATTCCCATTAAAAATGGTCCGCATGCTATCTACTAAGGCGCTATCGATCAATGCTCCTGCGAAAAGCGCTTTAAGGAAGCGATAATTATCATAGGGATTAACCAACATCGCGTCATGCCCAATATTCATATTGGTGAAATTCCGCTCCCAATCCGTGGCGTTTTGCAAGGTCCCATTGCCATATAAATCCATATAGCAGTTTACCGCTCCGGGAGGAGCCGGATAGCCTGCCTGATTTTTGTAAAAAGTCCTTTCCAGCCCTAAGGGTTCAATGATAAAATCCGTGAGCGCTTTGGCGTGATCTCCATAAATATGATCCATGATCAATGCCAGGACAACGGTATTCGTATTCGAATAATAAACCCGGGTGCCAGGCTCAAATAAAGGCTCTTTGTCCGAAATGTACGCCAGGTAATCGTCGGTCGTATATTCCCGGTTCAGGTTGTGGAAATAATCCGAAATATGATCAGTTTCTTCAATAAAGTCCCTGATTCCTGAAGTATGGTTCATCAGTTGCTCCACCTTAATTTGATCACTGAGCGGGATCATGGCAGCATACTTAGGAGCCAGGTATTGCGCAATAGGGGCCTTTAAATCCAGCTTACCTTGCTCCACTAATTTGAGCGCGGCTACTACATGGTAGGTTTTTGCCGTACTCGCAGAGTAAAAAAGATTACAGGTCTGCATTGGCTCAGCGTTTTCCAGCACTGCATGACCGGCCGCTCCCAACCACAAGCCATCCTCCGGTGTATAGACCAGGGCTACCGTTCCTGGTACGCCACGTCCTACGTATTCTTCCAAAACGGCTTGATAAGCAGCCGCTTTAGGATGATCCGGATTAAGGGATAGATCTTCCTGACAGACCTGAAAAGGTTGTACGGCAGCAGGTTGACAGGCGGTAAACAGCCCGTAGGCTATGAGCAATAGAGGCATTATTTTTTTCATTCCGATGGGATTTTTTATGGCTGACCAAAAGGATAAATAGCACCAATGTGAACCATACTGTGCGGGAAAACACTGGTGATCTGGCTGTGAGGCGTTTGGGCCGCCCAATCATATTCGATATAGGGTTTCAGAAGGGAGTTGGAGACCTTGGATAAATCAAAGCCTAGTCTGCCCCCGATGCCGATCATCAGGCTGGAGCGGGAAGCCAGGGGTATGGGTTCATATGCTCCCCTTTCGTTCAGCCGGTACATTTCCCTTTCGTTTAAGGTGAGTAAATATCCGAGGGAAACGATTGGGCCAGCTGTCAAACCAAATGGGGTGGTATACTCGTACCGAAAACTCGTCCTCAGCATGAGGCCCTGATCCAGATTTTTATGTCGATACCAAGCCAGGTCGAAGCCTTGTCCCCAACTGTGGTTATCGCCTTTTCTATAAAAATAAGTGGTCCCTACAGAAACGCCCCAATTTAAAGGTCGCTTGATCGCGGTTTTGAAAGGCATGCCGATGCTGTGCGTAAACAGGCTGATTCGAAGGGGAAGTTGAGGACCTCCATCCTGAGAGAAGGCCTCTCCCAGCAAAGCTGTACACAGGCAAAGAATTAACAATAGGTTTTTCATGTAGCTCAATTTTTCTCAAAACTAAGCTACCAGACCAGCCAAACATTGTAAAAAGTGGACAGGACTTAGGCGTACAGCCCAAAGCCTATGCTCTGACGGGACCGCATAAACCGCTGGGGAGAGAGGGCGGTATATTTTTGAAACTCTTTGATGAGGTGCGCCTGGTCATGGAAACCAAAATCCACCACCAACTGCATCCAATCCAAGTCCTCCCTATTTTGCACTTCGGCCAACAGAGATTTGAACCGGAGGTTACTTACTACGCGCTTAGGGGATTGGCCGATTTTCTGCCAAAAAAGTCGGTCCAGGGATCGGTAGCTGCAACCCAGGGTCTCGCTGAGCTTTTTGAGTCGGACCGGGCATTTAGGGTCTTCCAGAAGCCTGACCACATAGCTTAACCGGGCATCTGGAGAAAAGTGTCGGGTGATGTGTTTGACCAAATAAGCTTCTAATTTGCTGATCAAGGCGCGTCCGTTTTTACTATCGTACCGAGTATATAGGGCGGGACGAATAGAAGGCAAGCCTACCCGATCTGCATGCACCCATTTATTGTGGAAGTTTTTTGCGGGAAGTCCCGTTAGGGCATGCAAGCCATGGGGCTTCATACGCACCCAGAGCACGGTATCTATGCTGGAGAGGTCTACCGAGAAAGGCTGGTCAAAATGTCCCACCAAATTTAAGCCTTGCATTTCCTGAAAGGCCTGGCCTTCGATTTTCACCTTCGGCCCTTTCCCTAATACCCAAACCAGATCTGCATATCCAGATGGATAGCCAGTTACGGCTTTGGTTTCCGGCCCTATTCCCTCTCTCCCCAGAAAAGTATAGTAGGCTACAAAATCCTTTAAGGGAGGAGAGGGAAGGAAAAAATTGGCCTGCATGATGAATAGGTTGAAGGAGAATACACATGGTCATGTTGAAGATAGACTTACAGACCTGCAAATTGGCTGCATGGGGAGGCTTGCTAAAAGATCCAACCTACCCAATATCGACCATAATAATGCATGCGGACATGATTCGGATAGCGCGCTTCGGGGCTCTGGGCATAAAAGCCATATCCCGCAGAAAGTCGGTTTTGTTTCCATTGCCAATTAAGCCCCAGGCCCAGGGCAGCCTCGCCCCTCATCGGGTAGATATCTTTTCGAGACACCACATAGGCCGAAGGCCGGAACTGCCCTTGGAGATTTGCATCATAAGCTACGACATGAGGCCTCAGCCGTCCATAAAAAAATAGGTCCCCTTGTCTTCTTTTGCCCAGATACCATCCATAGCGCCCCGTTAGTGCATAAGATCCCACCACCCGGTAGCCTGCCTCCACCGACATGCTTTCTCGTAAGTCTCTAAATGAACGGTTAGCAGGAAGAGCCTTGGGTTGCCAAATCCGATCCCGCTGATATTGAATCAACATAGTAGGTTCCCAGGGATGGGCAATTTGATTGTGCCATCCTTCGGGCAAGGGTCTGACCGTGCCGATGGTGTGAATGATTTTCTGAAAAAAGGCAGCAGCCGGGGTAGCTAGAGTCCCGTAGGATAAGCTCAGGCTATGGACATAGTTTTTTTCCTTATCGTGTAAGCGCGCCTTGAATTCCAGGTAGTGGACACTGGCATAAGGCCGGTCATCCGTGATCAATTCGGTGGCCGCAATATCCCGGGGGGTGTAGGCCAGACTCGACAATTTGATTTCGGGGCTGAGAAACTGCAATCGGTCATCCAGCCCTTTCGCTTGTGGATGAAAGGCACGCCAGGTCTTCTTTAGCAGGAAGGTATTGAGAAAGAACAGTGGACTATTAATCAAGTTTCCGTTGCTGTAGGCAAAAGAAATCCCATTGGTATAATCCCGGTCTTCGTCAAACAGGCGGGTAGAAAACTTATCGTTATCGAGATAAATGAAAAAGGATTGAGTGCCAGGAGCATACAAGTCGGTAGGAAGTTGGATTTCATGGCTGACTTCCTGCCCTTGAACAGGATTCAGGGCAAACAGCGTGATGTAAAACAGGCCAAATGCCTGCAAAATTGTTTTCATGCGTGCAATACGTTTTCCTGAAAATAAGCCGCTGGGGATAAGCCACCAAACATTCGGAAAAAGAGCCAGCGGCCCTGGGGCCGCTGGGATATTTTCATAAAATCCACGGATTTGATCCGGGAAATTTGGGGAATTTTGCCAGAGAGAATTGGCAACGGATGTGCCATTCACTTATAGACTCCGTAGCGGCTAACTGATGGGGTAGCCCCAAAGTATGGACCGGCTGGAAGCCTATGTTACGGGTTATTGGGGGTAACTACCCCATCCAGGCCTACCCCTAATTTCATGTTGACCAATATTTCGTGCAGGGTTTCGGCGGCCAGACCGTGTAAAACCAGTCGATAGGCCGCACTAAAGGTCGTTTCCGGTACCATGGGGTGTTTGTTGTTGACCAGGCCCAGGTGAGCAGGGGTACCTAGAATCTGGGTACTGTAGATGGCGATGGTTTCGTCCAACTGCAAGCTATTAGAAGCCCGGATGAAATCATTTGCCGTCAGAAAGAGCTGATAAAAAGGGGTAAATAGCTCAATGGCTGACCGGAGGTCCAGTACATTGGTCCACCGCTTTGGAAACTCAATATGATCAAACTGATCTTCGGTTATCATGCTCAAATCCAGATTTTCAGGAGGCGTGATGGTGATTTGTTTTTCCTTCAGCTGGGAATTGAGCCGGATAATGAAATTGTACAGGTTGAGGTCGTGGTCCAGGAAGATATCATCCTTCACATCCTCAAAATCTTTGGGCGTAATCGGACTGGTGGTCATCTCCACCCCGTCAATGTTATTTGCGATGAACTGAAGGATTTCCGATCCTACATGAAAATGCCGAAAGATCAGGAGATTGGCGTCCGCACTGACAAACGTCTTCATGCCCCAGGAGAGAATTCGGTGCAGGACCTTGGAAGAATTGATCAGTTTCGGGAAAAAGAATTTAATCACATGGATAAAAAACATGGCCACTACCGAGAAAAACCGAATCAGCGGCAAAAGATAGCGGCGGGAACGTGAGTCATTATCCCGCATCAAGGCTTGCTTGGTGGTATTATTGATGGGGATACTGCTATCCAGGTACATAGCGAGCCAGGGATTGGGATCCCTTACATCGTGTTCTAATTTGATATCACCGTACATATGCTAAGGATTAGGGTTCGAAATAGGTTTCAATTTTCGTTGTACTTGGTCCTTGGGGATAGTTTTTACATCGTCCGCCAAGCCGATCTTTTTCAAGCCTTTGATCACCCACCAGGCGAGGTCTATCTGCCCTTTCTGCAGTCCTAGCTGCGCACTGGTCGGGAACTGATGGTGGTCGGCATGCCAGCCTCCCCCAAATGTCAACCCGGCTAACCAGGGGTTATTTTTTGCGTGGTCGGCTTTCTTATAGGGTTGACTACCAAATAAATGCGCCAAACTATCAATACTGTCTCCTAAGTTAAAAACCAGGACGGAAGTAATCCAGAGGGCCACTACCCCACTCCATCCCCAGCCCCAAAAAACCAGGCTATAGGGAATGAGGATATGCAGCATCATGGCCATAAAGTAGGGTCCGGGTCGACTGATAAATCGATAATAGGGATCAGCCGCTATATCCCGGGCCAGGTGCACATGTTCTTGATTGGTGCGGGCCCTAAACAAGCTGTCCACCAGGATGCGCAGGGGGCCTGCCAGGGCATAGAGGATACACACCCACACCTGCCGGGTATCATAATACCAGCCATTGTGAGCGTACCAAAAGCCGCGGACGACCGGAGAATGCGGATCCTCCTCATCATCTGTATGAATATGGTGAAAACGATGGTTACCCACCCATTGAACCGGTGTTCCGGCGGGTAAGCCCAGGGTGATCACCAGGTATTCAAACCACTTCCGCATGCGGAAGGCCCGGTGGGTCAGGCCACGGTGGTAGCCCACCACCGTAGCCAAGCCCGCCAGGAAGTAATATGTCAAACAATACAGGAACAATCCCATAGACTAATAATTACCGAGTTCCTGTAACTGCATCACGTAAAGGGCACCGGTGATTTTAGCCGTCCGGCAAATCCGCTTCGCCAAGTCCATGTTCATCTGGGGATGATTCAAGGCTTTTTCCAGGTTGTGGAAGTGGTTTTCATCCGCCACCCCGTGATAAGTAAAAAAGGATACCTGATCTTCCTCCAATGCTAATTGTTCCCTGATCATGTTGCCCCAATAGGCAGCCAGACGCTTCCCGATCCCTTCAATGATAAACATGGCTCCCAGGAGGTCAATGGGATTGGGTTTACTGGCTTGCTGGAACATAAAAGAAGTCAGGGCTACGGAGCCAATGTTTTTCTGTCCAGCCTGAATGTCTTCCAGTTTTTCGCCCAGGTTGACAAAGTTTTTCTCCAGCATCTGATAGTCCTTGTGCTCGGCTGCGGTGTGGCGAATGAAAGCGGATCGCAGTTCGAAAATCTCGATGTCGATATGCGAAGCAGCTCGGGAGATCCACTGAGAACCATCAATCACCTGCTGGCGAAGGTCCATCAGCAAGAGCTTATAATCTTCCATGCTGAGCTTTCCCGCATGGATCTTCTGGACGATAGGCACTTTCAATAATTTGGCTTCGAACTCCACCCAAATCTGCGCCAGTTGGCGGACCAGCCATTCAGCCGTAGGATTTTTTTCCAAAACCAATTCAGGGGCCTCAATTTCTCGCATGGGGAAAGCCATGCGGGGCGTTTTTTCATTACCGACCACCGTGAGCTGCATAAAGGAAGTGATGAAGCGACCACTTTCGGGCACCATACAGAGGATGCGATCCCCTTCCTTGAGCTTGCCGGAATACATCAGTTCTTCCAGCATGATATAAATGGAGGCTGAACCGGTATTTCCCTTGGTGGTGAGGTTGGAAAACCATTTTTCGTCAGGAATCAAGCCCCCGCCTTTGACCATAAAATCCCGAATCGGCTCTTTGAACATCATGGAACTATAATGACAGCAAAACCAATCCACCTGATCAGGCTGGACCATGCCTTTGTCGATCAGCTCAAAATAATGGGCTGCGCCTACCTTGACGATGTTGTCCAGGATACGCAGGTCCTGGCGGAGGTTGATCGCTCCGGCTTTAGAAGCAGATTCATAATCTGGATAATCCAACCAGGTTTTTTCGGCTTCGTCCTTATTACTGGTTTTTCCAGTATACATGCAGACCGGAAACTCATTGGCGTGGGAGCGTAGATCAATCCAATCGATACGGAGAGAAATTCCTTTGGGATTGGCCTGATTTTGTAGGATAAAAGCACCGGAACCATCGGAAAGCATCCAGCGCAGGAATTCTGATTCCAGGTTGAGGCTCTCCACCTGTTGCGCTTCGAAGCGGGAGGCCTTGAACATCCGGCTGGCAAACTCACTGCCAATGGAAATGGCGTTCTTTTTTTCCCGTCCGCGAATCTGCGCATAAGCATTTTTCAAGGCCATCATGCCACTGGAACAGACACTCTGGAAGCTGGCTACCTCACACTTGGGAATGTCCAGGTGGGCGTGCACCATGCTGGCAAAACCCGGTACCGGTAAGTCACCCTGGGTGGTACCAGCGGCTAACATTTCAATGTCTTTGCCGGAAAGGTGGCTTTTGGCCAGGGCTTCCTGGGCCGCCAAGGCTGCCATTTCCGCATTGGAATGGGTACTTTCCTGGTTTTTATCAATGGCATAAAAGCGTTGTTGGATGCCATTTTGCTTGAGGATACGGGATTTGATCCGACTATCCTTTTGGTTGATTCTTCCGAGGTAATCTTCCATTTCGTCATTCGAAATGGCTTGGTTGGGTAGGCATACACCGATGCCGGTAATAAATACGTTGTCCATGGTTCGAAAAGTCATTTTTGGAATTTGGAGAGCAAACGATCAAGTAGATCCGAGGCAAACCCATAATTCTGGCGCCATTTGTAATGATGCTCGTTGTGATGGGTCCCAAAGAGGGTCCAGCTTTTTCCGGTACCCTTCCCAAAGCGGTAATTGCAGTGTCCGGCATAATTGAGCAGGATACTGGTGATGGGATACAAGGAGAGGGCCCAGATAGAAAAAGGAAGGAAAACAGCAATGGTCAGCGGGACCGTGCTCAATAATGCTGCTTCCAGCCAATGAAAGCTGTAAACCGAATAAACAGTAGGGACTCGGGATCTATGATGTACATAATGAACCCGCTTCAGGAAAAAAGGCAGATGCATGATCCGGTGCACGATGAAAAAGTGAATCTCATTCCATACGTTCAAGATAAGGAGGCCGCCCAGGATATTCCACACCGTATCCTCCAGGAGAATTATGGTTCCGTTGCGAATCAAATAAATGACCGGAAAGGCGGAAAAACCAAAAAGGACGATGGATACCAGGGAATGCCGGATCTCATATTTGATCTGGCGGGCGGGCACTTCTTTATCAACAATTTTACTCACCCAGCCTTTTTTTTCAAACCACTTGCAGAGGCTGAGAAAAAGCGGGCCCAGTAAAAAATAAAGGGCGAGAAAATACGCGAATACAATCAAGAAGATGGAGAGGTAAGAGGCCTCGTACAATATCTCATTGATGATAGATGCGTCCATGTAGGTAATTCTTGGTTAGGAAAATGAGACAAAACGTGAAGTCTGAAATAGGACACACGTCAGAACCATCCGTCAGGGCGGATCACCTGCATAGAAAAGCAATCTTATTCGGGGAAGATGGGGGGCAGAGGGCATGATTTGCGTGCTTAAGAAGAATAAAATTTCCTAAATCCGCAAATTATTTCCAAGGGTGGCTTTTGCAAAAACGGACATTAGACAAGTCGCGTCCTCCGAAAAGCTAAAGATGTTCCAAAGAACGAAGACCAGCGGGCAAGGTTGCACCCTATTTTCAAAAACCCTGATTATCAGTATATTATTTTAACCTCACGCCCAAACTTGACCCTTAACATCTTTTTGCCCAAATTCAATGTTTAAACAAAGAAACCCTTCTCACGTACACCCTCATGGATCGCAGAAGATTTCTCAACTTTAGTAGCACCTTAGCTGTAGCCGCAATGAGTAGTACCCAGGCCGCTCGATCATTTTTTCAACATCTTCCCGTAGAAGGAGCGAAAATGCCCGTGCTTTTTATCGGTCATGGCAGCCCGATGAACGCCATCGATGACAATGAATTCACCCAGGGGTGGAAAGCATTGGTGAAGGATATCCCTACGCCCAAAGCTATTCTTTGTATATCTGCACACTGGGAAACCCGGGGTACAAAGGTGCTGAGTGCGCACCAACCCCGCATGATCTACGATATGTATGGTTTCCCCAAGGCCCTCTATGAGGCGCAATATCCAGCTCCCGGAGCCCCTGAGCTGGCGGAAGAAATCAGTCAGAAGCTTCCCTTCAATACCATCGCCCTAACCGACGAATGGGGCTTTGATCATGGCACCTGGTCGATTTTGCTGCACATGTATCCCCAGGCCAATATTCCCTGCTTTCAGTTGAGTCTGAATAAAACCCGGGACTTACAATGGCATTACGATCTGGCTAAGGAACTGGCTTTTTTACGGAAAAAAGGGGTACTGATCGTAGGTAGTGGCAACATCGTACATAATCTGCGTTATATCCGCCAAATGTTAGGCCCAAGTCCTGAATGGGCGCTGGAATTTGACCAGCAATCCACCGACCTCATTCAAAATCGAGCGCACGAAGGGCTTATTCACTATGAACGGCTGGGTAAAAGTGCAGCCATTGCCGTGAACTCAGCCGAGCATTATATCCCTATGCTCTATACGGTAGCTTTACAAGAACGGGATGATGCCCTTAGCTTTGCGAATCATACGCATCATACCTCCCTCATGGGCACTATGATGCGCTGCTTGAAAATCGGATAGGCAAGGCAAACATTTTTTCCTGACCAGGCTTTTTTTACTAGTTCACACAACTACGAACGCTATGGAACTCACCAGTATCCTCACTCAATCCGGCTATGGCTGCTACATCCCTTTACCGGAGGACATCGCTCTGCAAGCTCAAACTGAATTGGGCAAACGGGTGATTTGTGAGGTGAACGGGATCCCTATTCATTGCGCCATTAAACGCAGTAACCGCATAGGGTACTACATCATGGCCGGGAAATCTACGGTGCAGAAAATTCAGGCAGAACCCGGAGATACCCTGAATTTAGTATTGCGGAAAGACGATACCCCTTATCAGATGGCCATGTGCGCGGAGTTGGAAGAAGTCTTGTTTACCGATCCGGAAGCGGAAGCATTTTTTAAGCGGCTGAGTGATGGCAAAAAAAGGAGCCTGATCCACCACGTCTCCAAGGCCAAACATAGCGATACCCGCATCAATCGCGCCCTGGCCCTCATGGAAAATCTCAAGCGCGGAAAAACGGAACTTCGTGACCTTACCCGCTCCTGACCCGTCTCAACCTCCAAAGGCCTGATTTTTCCCAACCCCCGTCAGGCTTCTAGGAATACCTGGATGCTCCATCCTTAAGGATGTTGTCTTCCCTAGGTTTTTCCTGCCATGCAATTGTCCCTTCATTTAGGAGAAAGCACACTGAGTCATCCAGTCCGCCCTGCGGAGTGGAAAGGCATTTTTTATACACTATTTCTTACCTAACTCAAGAACTCTCAAATGAAAAAGTTACTTGCAGAATTTATCGGAACCCTCTGGCTGGTGCTGGGAGGATGTGGTAGTGCCGTTTTGGCGGCAGCTTTCCCAGATGTTGGCATCGGCTTGCTGGGCGTATCTCTTGCTTTTGGTCTAACGGTGGTAACCATGGCTTATGCGATTGGACATATTTCAGGCTGCCACCTGAACCCTGCCGTTTCTCTGGGTCTATGGGCCGGAGGACGATTCAACCAGAAAGACCTTCTTCCCTACATCGGTGCTCAGGTGTTAGGGGCCATTGCTGGGGCCGGCATCCTCTATGTGATCGCCAGTGGTACCGCCGGCTTCGAACTCGGGGGCTTTGCCGCCAATGGATATGGGGCTCACTCCCCTGGAGGCTATAGCATGACTGCGGCCCTGCTAACCGAGGTGGTGATGACCTTTTTCTTCCTGATCATCATCCTGGGTACTACCCACTCCAAAGCACCGAATGGATTAGCAGGTCTGGCGATTGGCCTGGGCTTAACCCTGATCCACCTGGTAAGCATTCCGGTTACCAATACCTCCGTCAATCCCGCCCGGAGTACCAGCCAGGCGCTATTCGTAGGGGATTGGGCAATAGGACAGTTGTGGCTTTTTTGGGTAGCTCCCATTGCCGGTGCCATCCTGGCCGGTTTTGTCTACAAATACATGTCCCCGGAAGCAGAGAAATAAATCAATTAAATATTGGGTCTCTGAGGCTGCCTACGGGTGGCCTCTTTTTTTTGCAAACATTGGCCTTCGTTGAGGGTTTATTGGCTACACTTTTTCCACTGGCATGGCGCAGGAATTGATTAATCTCGTATGGCTTAAACGCGACTTGCGGACTCAGGATCATGCCCCACTTGAGGCCGCAGAAGCAGCGGGAATTCCCTATTTGATCTTCTACTGTTTTGAACCGGGCCTCATTTCCTATCCAGATACTTCCACCCGCCACCTGCAGTTTGTATTTCATTCACTTCAGGCTATGCAGCATCGCTTGTCCCAGGATGGACAGCAAATAAGCGTATGCTATGGAGAAGCTACCGAGGTGATAGCGCATTGGTTAGACCAATACGAGGTCCAGCAGGTATTTAGCCATCGAGAGACGGGGATAAAGCTGAGTTGGGAGCGGGACAAAGCTGTAGGGAAGTTGCTAACATCGGCAGGCGTAGCCTGGACAGAATTTCAGCGAGATGGTATTCTCAGAGGAATCCGAGACCGCCTGGCCTGGGACAAAGCCTGGTACACCTTTATGGAAGCTCCGGTCATTCAAAACCACTATCAGCAGCCTCCCCCTGCAAGCCTGGAGCATCCTTTTGGCTTACCGGAAAAATTAGCCGCCGCCTGGTCCGATTATCCGGCAGCCTTTCAGCCCGCGGGAGAACACAACGGCTGGCGGTACCTGCGTTCTTTCGCTGAAAAGCGTGGCAAAAACTACCAGCGATTTATCTCCAAGCCTACCCAAAGCCGACAATCCTGCGCCCGCATTTCTCCTTACCTGACCTGGGGCAATCTATCGATTCGGCAAGCCTATCAATACGTAAGTCGACATCCACATGTTGATCAACACCGTCGGGCCTACGATGCCTTTTTGTCCCGCCTATTCTGGCATTGTCATTTTATCCAAAAGTTCGAGGTTGCCTGCGAATATGAATCCGAATGCATCAACCCTGGTTTTGAATTGCTGGAGCGGCCCCATCGTCCGGAATGGGTCAAAGCCTGGGAAGAAGGCCTAACGGGCTTTCCCTTGGTAGATGCCTGTATGCGATGCGTTAAAGCCACGGGCTGGATCAATTTTCGGATGCGGGCCATGGTGGTTTCTCTGCTCACGCATCATCTGGATCAGGATTGGCGGAAAGGCATGTACTTCCTGGCCCGGCAATTCCTGGACTACGAACCCGGCATCCATTACCCGCAGTTTCAAATGCAAGCGGGCACGACCGGCATCAACACCATCCGCATCTACAATCCGGTTAAGCAATCACAAGACCATGATCCCGAAGGCTTTTTCATCAAAAAATGGGTACCTGAATTGGAAAAAGTGCCTGTTCACCACATCCACGAGCCTTGGAAAATGACCGCAATGGAACAGGAGTTTTGTGGGGTATATCTGGGGAAAGACTATCCCTATCCCCTGGTGGATGTAGAGGAGAGTGGAAAAAAGGCTCGTGATAAAATCTGGGGACATCGCAAGCATGAAGCCGTGGTCAAAGAAAAAGCCCGACTCATACGCACCCTCACCCGTCCCCATCGGTCCAACCCCTAGGCAGGCGTGGCCACGGTTCCATGTGCTTTAGGTGCCTGTCCGTGAATCACTTTCCGACCAAACCGAAGGATATGTCGCTCTACCACATGCCAGGAAAGGGCCGCAATCAGGATGGTCAGCCCCAGGACCAGCCCTACATAAAATAGATAAAACAGCGGTCCAGGCAGCAGATGAACCACTTTGAGGCTTAGAAAAGAAACCGCGTAGATCACGATCATGTGGTACATATAAATGCCATAAGAAATCTGGCCTAAATAATTGAGTGGTCGTAGATTGAGCCCAAACAATTTGCGGGGGTTTACCGAGACATTGAGGATGATCCACGCAAATAACAATCCTTTGGGCACGATCAGCCAGGGTTCCCAGGCTTCCTGTCGCGTGTAAAGCATCAAAAAGCCCAATAATACACTTAGGCAAAGGGCCTGCCCGACTTTGGACCGAAAGACCCAGGCCTTCAATAAACGATCAGGATTCCGGAATAAGCGCCAGGCTATCCAACCTCCTAAGGCCATGTAGTGAAACTGTAAGGTATGAACGAAGTCTTTCCAGCCTTTGCTCAGGCCAAAGACGTTATACGCATTGAGGATGTTCAGGCTGAGAAATAAGAGAAATACTGTGGCAAAAATCAGCGGCAGATGTTTCTGCCCTTTTTTCATCAAAGGGGCCCAGAATAAGTAAAATTGCTCCTCCACTGCAATGGACCAGGTAACATGCAAAATGCCGCCCATGTGATAAAGGCTATTGATCAAATTAGCGCCGAAAAATACGTAGAGGAATACGGCCAGGCCTTTATCATATTCCACGGGAAAATCTATGCCGGCAGCCGGCGCGAGATACCAAAAGAAGAGGCAGCCAAAGCCTACGATGATAAAATAAAGGGGCCAGATGCGAAACACCCGCTTGAGGTAAAAGCGCTTGATGTGGACGGTTCCTGTTTTCTCGGTTTCCTTGAGCAGGATATAGGTGATCAGAAATCCACTCAGGACAAAAAAGAAAGATACGGCCTCTAATCCCTTGCCAAAAATGCACCATTCCGGGATGCGGGGCAGGCCCATCTTGGTCAGGTTGTTTTTCATGTGCATGAGCACCACCAAGGTTGCGGCAAAAAACCGAAGCGCATTCAAGCCATCAAAATAGGTGTAACGGGTGGGCAAAAAGGCCTTGGGCATAGCATTATTCCATTTTCATAAATGTACGACCTCCAATAACAATTGCCCGACCAATCCCCAGGACTGGCTTACCTGACTTTTCTGATTTTCGCTAACAAAAAGACCGGCTGGAGGTTACTATTTCATGAAAAAAGCGCATCTACCCAGCAAGGTATGCCCGGTCTGCAATCGGCCCTTTACCTGGAGGAAAAAATGGGAAAGGGTTTGGGATGAAGTCGTTTATTGTAGTGAACGATGCAGAAGAAACAAAAACCGTCGGCATGTCGCATCTTAACCTGATTTTTCCGCATCAGCTCTTTCGTCCCCATCCCCTTCTGAAAAGTGGACATCCTGTATACCTGATAGAGGAATACTTGTTTTTCCGGCAGTATGGGTTCCATAAGCAGAAGATCGCCTTCCACCGGGCGAGCATGAAGGCTTTTGCTCAGGAATTGGCGCAACAGGGGGTAGAACTGACTTATATTGAGGCGCATGAACAGCGGGCAGATCTCCGCTTCCTTATTCCAGAGTTATCGGCTCAAGGATTCACGGACCTTTATGTGCTGGACCCTACCGATAACTGGTTAGAAAAACGCCTCAGGCAGGGCACCCAAGCCTTGGGAATCAGCCTGCACGAAGGGGAGAATCCCTTATTTTTTCACAGCAGAGAGGAACTATCCGATTTTTTTCGGCCGGATAAAAAGAAGTTTTTTCAGACAAAATTCTACATCAATCAGCGGAAGGCCAGGGATATCCTGGTAGATGAACATCAGCAGCCTGCCGGGGGCAAGTGGACCTATGACGTAGACAACCGGAAGAAATATCCTCGAAAAAAACTGCCTCCCGCGATTCAATATCCTGATCGAAATGGCTTTTGGGAAGAAGCCGTCTCCTATGTGGAAACGAATTTCCCAGACTATCCGGGGCAGCTTTCCGCACAGCCCCTATATCCGGTTACGCCAGCGGGTACCCAGGCCTGGTTAAAGGATTTTTTCCAGCATCGCTTCCAGGAATTTGGGCCCTATGAAGATGCCATCGTGGCGCGGGAGAGCATCCTGCATCATAGCGTCATGACCCCCATGCTCAATGTTGGCCTCATTTCCCCGCAGGAGATCGTCCAACAGAGTCTTAGCTATGCACAGCGCCACGAAATCCCCCTTAATTCACTGGAGGGTTTTATCCGTCAAATTGTAGGGTGGCGAGAGTTTATTCGAGGCGTGTACCAGGTCAAAGGTACGGAGGAACGTACCCGAAATTTCTGGGGTTTTACTCGCAAGATACCCGCCTCTTTTTACACCGGAGAAACGGGCATTGCCCCGGTGGATATCACCATCCGCAAGGTGCTTCAAACTGGCTATTGTCATCATATTGAGCGGCTCATGGTTTTGGGCAATTTTATGCTCTTATGTGAATTTGATCCGGATGAAGTGTATCGCTGGTTCATGGAGCTCTTTATCGATGCCTATGATTGGGTGATGGTGCCTAATGTATATGGCATGAGTCAGTTTGCGGATGGGGGGCTGATGTCGACCAAGCCTTATATCAGCGGCAGTAACTACCTGCTGAAAATGAGTGATTATGGTAAGGGCGATTGGCAGGCTACCTGGGATGGATTGTTCTGGCGGTTTATGCATGTCCATCGGGACTTTTTCCTGAAGAATCCTCGGCTGGGGATGCTGGTGCGGACTTTTGATAAAATGGATGAAGGCAAGCGGAATCAGCATTTGCTGAATGCGGATGCTTATTTGGCTACGGTGGAGAATCAGTTAGCGGAAAGTGAGGCTGCTGCCTTGAATGACTAATCAGAAGCTATTCGTATTTCATTCGATCATTCGTGGCTGTCTGTGTTAAGGGCCACGAATGCACGAATTAAGGACTAATCAGAAGCTATTCGTCTTGCATTCGATCATTCGTGGCTTCCCGTAATAAAGGCCACGAATGCACGAATGAGGGACGAATCAGAAGCTATTCGTTTTGCATTTGATCATTCGTGGCTTCCCGTAATAAGGGCCACGAATGCACGAATGAGGGACAAATCAGAAGCTATTCGTCCCTAATTCGTCCATTCGTGGCTTTACCTCTTATTCTTCAATGACCTCCATAAAGACCCGGAAGCCTACTTTGGCTGATGGGCCTGCATAGGACTCCTGGCTGTTGATCCGCAAATAGTAACCGGTACTATTCCAGCTTCCGCCTTTGGCGATGCCGGGTTCTGCTACCATCTCAGACACATTGCCTGCCATGTGGTATAAGCCCCAGGGATTGGGAGTAAAAGAGCGAACGGGAGCGGTGATCATATATCCATCTGCTGAATAATCCGAGCCTTTGTCCACGATGATACTGGCCCCGGTTTCGGGATCTTCCTGGATAAAACTCTGATCGATTAGCTTGAAATTGGCGCGCAACTGTCCTTTGGCGGTAAATACATAACCTGGGTGTGCAAAACCTTTGGGCGTAGTCCAGGGAAAAATTGGTTTCTCAATATCGGCCGCGGCAGCTTTTTCCCATTCTGCTTCGGTAGGCAGCCGGAAACGCACTTTGGTAAAAGGAATGTGGGGCGGCCGGGTCCGATTAATGATCTCAGTCAGCCATTCGCAATAAGCCTGGGCTCCAGCATAAGACACGCCGACGGCAGGATACTCATGGAAGGCGGGATGATGGGTATACTGCTCCGCCAGAGGATCGGTATACCGGAGGTCGGAACTCCAAACCGTGGTATCAAAGGCAAACTTTTTCGCCTCTTCCGCATCCAGGTAATGCAGAAATTCCTGATAGTTCAAGACGCTGGTTTCGGTAACCGAGGCAAATAAACCATCGTCTACTTGCTTCCAAAGATTCTTGAATTTGAGTTTAGCCTGTGGAGAAAAGGCAGTGGAAAAGAGAGCCACCAGGCTCAAGCAGCCTGCGGTGACAATCATGGATAGCTTTTTCATGTAGTGTTTTTTGTTTCATAATGCGGGGAGGAGAAATGGTTACGCATATCTCTCCGCCCGCAGCCATCCCTTAGCGGATCATCAAGCGTTGTACGGCGATTCCGGCTTGCTGACTTATTTTTAACACATATACCCCAGCAGGTAAATTCTCCAAGGAAACCTGGCCCGCCCCCTGACGAAGGCTGGTCGTAAATACGATCCTGCCTTGCAGATCTAAGACCGTCAAGTGTGCCTGTTGGCCTGCATAGCTTTCCCAGGTGTATTGGATGAGTCCGTCGGTGGGATTGGGAAAAATGGAAATCCCCCAGTCCTCAAAAGCCACCGGTTCGAGGCCCAAGGTATTTTGCGTAGCCTGAATGGCGGCCAGGGCATCCAGTTTGCCATGGCCCCAGGTGCCATTTGGCACTGTGCCGGTAAAGGCATCTGTCCGCGCAGATTGATGAAGAATGTCTTTGGCTTCCTGCGTTGTCAGGCTGTCATTGACTTCCAGCATGAGCGCCAGGGTTCCGGTCAGGACCGGTGCCGATCCACTGACAGCATTTTGTACCCCGTATAACCCATTGCCCCCTTGAATCTGGAGGAAGCGAAAGCGGTGATAATAAGTCCCGGCACTGTAAGCCCCAAAATTCACCTCTCCGGGTACGGCCACATCCACGCCGATCCGTCCATCCAGGGTAGGACCCGCACTGCTGCCAACCCAAATCTCACCGGGATCCCCTTCCCCCGTGCGAGCTCTAGCCACGCCGTCAATATCCGTATAGGTATTGCTGTAGACGTAGTCGGTAGGCACGATAGCCTTGAGGGAAGAGGCATAATCGTTGATGCTTTTACCTACTACTACATGATTCCGAAATTCATTGTTCCAGGCATAGGTAGAGGGATTGAGAGAAGCGCTCAGAAAACCATCTGAAATGGTTTCCCCAGTCAAATGAATGATATAGGTCCCCGTATCTCCAGTGATGTCGATCAAAATTTGTCGCTTGCCGTTGGTTGAGGAGGAAAAATCCACGTCAGCTCCCCGATGGTAATAGTTAAAACCGGCAGGAAAAAGCTGGGTAACGCCACTGTTACTGGCAGGCGTGGGTAAGGCCCCACTATTGCTCCCATCAGGTCGAATGACGGTCACACCCATCCGATCTGCTCCGGGATACCAGGCCTCAAAGCGTAGGTTTCCAGCCACTCCCTTATAGACTACCAGGCTGTCGTTCATGCCTTGTCCCAGGGTGAGTTCTCCCCGGTTGTCTCCGCCCCCATCATCGCCCACCCCGCATACGAGCAATCGACCGGGCCCCACAAAAGCGTCAATGGCCTGAGAGATATCGCTGGTTCCGTCTGTAGGTCCGCCGATAGACCCGAGGTTGATGAGGCTTACGGAGGGCAAACCTAATTCAGCGGCTTTGTCCTTGACGAATTGTAGAGCAATGGGGATATAGGTAGGGTCAAAAAAACCGGCCTGGCCGGCCTGACCACTTCCCGCTGGAAAGGGGTCATTGGTCAGTTCTACCGCAATCAGGGTCGCCTTATGCGCAACTCCTCGATAAGGGGCTCCTGCCACCCCACTGCCATCGCCCGCAGCAATGCCGGTACTGGCAGTCCCATGACCGTGAGCATCCATGACGGAAAGTTGATTTCCGGAGCTCAACGCCTGGTTGATTTGTGCTTCGGAATAAATGGTCCCCACCCCGTAGGTATTATTCGGGTCATTGGCCCCGGAAGGATCGACCATATCAAAAATGTAAGCAATGCGGGTATTGCCATTTTCATCTATGAAATCCGGATGTTTGTAATCGATGCCCCGCTCGATCATGGCCACGATGACGCCCTGACCAGATAAGTTGTATTGGCTATAGACCTGGTCTAATTTGGTTTCCTGTCGGAGCAGATCGCCCTGGGTTTGGGCAAATACGGCTGAAGAAAAAATAATAGCGGAAAAGAGTAGATAAAAATAACGCATAGGAGGTTGATTCTTTCCGATATATCGATCAAGTTGGGCAATTGTCATCCGCCGGCACAAACGATCTATTCAATCGCTTCCTTTTCCTGGACCCCGGCTAACCTACGCGCCAGGGCTTGCTTTTCCTTCAACTCGGCTAATCGACGAATCTGAATGCGCTGCGCCTGCGGGGAACCCGCTCCATGCATGCTTTCAGAAAGATAGCCCACGGCGTTTCGCCCCAAGGTCATGTTTTCGATCAGGCGCAGCATGCGCATCCGGTCTTCCGTAGAAATATCGGCCCGTCCTTTAAGGTACTTTTCTAGTAAGGGACCGATTTCTTCATGACGAAAATCCTTCTCCGAAGGAAGCGTGGCCACCAGCCCTCCGGCTAAATCCTGGGCCAACCGGCCGATTTCAAAAGGGATGCGGGTCACCTGGTGCTTGCAGACATTGGAGAGCATGGGATCGCTGAGGTAACAGCCCGAGGAGGTGGGTTGGCCGCGATGACTGGCCGCAATACCGGTCCCAAAGATGGTTTCATTCAGATGAACCATTTCTACCAACTTATCTTTGATGTGGGAAGCGTTAGGGACGCCGTTCATTTCGGCGATTTCTGCCGCTGCACCAATCAGCACATCCCCTACCCCAGCCTTGCACACATAACTTCTGCGATGGTAAATGGTGAAGCGCTCCACCAACATGGCAGCATATTCGTATTCCCCATCCATGAATACTTTCTCATAAGGAATAAAAACCTCTTCAAAGATCACCATGGCCTCTTGTCCGCCATATTGGGCATTGCCAACGTCCAGGGTTCCTCCTTCCATGCTCCGGGTGTCGCAGCTTTGCCGGCCGTAGATGTAGGTGATGCCAGGGGCGGTTACAGGCACCGCACCTACAATGGCATAATCTTCATCATGTTCGCCCAGCCTCATGGTTGGCATGACGATCATCCAATGGGAATTGATACAACCTGTCTGGTGTGCCTTGGCTCCGCTGATGTACACACCTTCATCAGTCCGGCGGGTAATGTGGACAAAAAGGTCGGGATCGACCTGCGCATGGGGTGGCAAACTGCGGTCGCCTTTTACATCGGTCATGGCCCCGCCAACTACATAATTATGCCGATGCATCTTGGTGAGAAAGGCTTTCAGGCGATCGTGGTAGGACGTTCCAAGCCTTTCATCCATTTCATAGGTTACCGAATACAGGGCATTGAAAGCGTCCATGCCTACACAGCGTTGGAAGCAGGTTCCCGTGAGCTGCCCGAGCTTGCGTTGCATATGGTTTTGCTGGACCAGCTGCTCAGCATCCGTGCAAACATGTAAGAAACGGCTGACCAATTCTCCGGTAAAAGGAGAGGTTACCGCCGCCAATTCCGGGGCTTCGATGGCCAGATCATAGGTTTTGGCCACCGCGTTGACCGAAGGGCGGATCATGGGATGGTCTACTGGTTCTTCCACCTTTTCTCCGAATAAATATACATGCAGGGAGCGCCCACGAAGGGATTGGATATAGTCTTCTCCTGTAATGATTTTGGAATGATCCATAAGGTTTTGGTTCATAAAAAGCCAGCATGGGCAAGATTTCATGATAAGATAGCCAATTTGATTAGGATTAGAGGCCTGCTAAGGTCTATATTGTGGCCTCACTCCTTAGGAGATTTTTCTCGTTAACCGCTTTTCCCCGATTACATTTTCTTTTCCCTAGAACAGCCGATTCCGGAGGGGCTTTCCTTCCTGGGATAATTGTACATGAAAATGACCTAACATCTATGAAAAGCGTGAGCTTCATTCCGTCCCTTACGCCCCTGCGTGGTATAGCCGCGATGCTGGTGGCCTTGTTCCATTTTTCCATCTTCCTGGCTCCTTTGGCTTCTCCAGGCAATTTTATCATCAGCAAATGGTATCTGATGGTGGACCTCTTTTTTGTCCTGAGTGGATTCATCATGTATCATGTCTATGGCAGCTGGTTTCAGGAAAGCATTGCCCGGCAATCTTTTGGGAAATACATGCGCGCCCGTTTTGCCCGGCTATATCCTCTTCATCTTTTTACCTTGCTGGTAACCATTGGAATAGCCCTAGTGCTTTACCAATCTATGCCCGCGGGTAGCATTCCTCCTTTGGTAGGCTCGGTATTCGATCCAGCAGCTATTCCAACGAGTTTGCTGTTGGTACAAGCCTGGGGTTTCCACCTCGAGGCTCCCTGGAATACCCCTGCCTGGTCCATTAGCGTTGAATGGTTTTTATACCTATTGTTCCCCTTTCTCATCGCCTTTTTGGTACGTGCACCCAAAATAGCCCGGCCTATCCTTTGGTCCCTGGCTATAGGAGGCCTGATCCTCATCATGTATGTGATCCAGCCCTATATGGAGGGACTGTGGGATGCAGCCCGCGGTATTCCGGAAGGGATGCTTCGCCCGACCAACACCATAGACCTGATTACGGGCCCTGCTCTGCTGAGAGGCTTTTGCAGCTTCACCATTGGTATGCTGCTATATGAGCGCTATCGACAGGGATGGCAAAAACCCCTGTTGAGCAAGGGGTTCTGGTTTCCTCTTTTGTGGGCAGTAATGTTGGGACTGTGGATGGGCGACTGGCTGCCGGATGTACTGGCGGTGCTGATGTTTGCCACCATGATTCTGCATCTGACCTGGGTAGAAGGCTCGGTAAAAAACGTCCTGAACAACAAAGTTTTCACCTACTTAGGAGACATCTCCTATTCGATTTATATGGTACATGTGCCCATTTTGCTGAGCTTGTTTGTTTATAACATGATACAGTCAGCCGGAGAGGAAGGCTTTGCTGCGCTGGATGGACCAGCCCCAGAAATAAACCTGGGCCTTAATTGGCTGATGGGGATGGCTTTTCTGGCCGTGGTGATTTTGGTAGCTTCCTTTACCTATCGATTGATCGAAAAACCGCTGCGGAGAAAACTCAATCCCCGGAAAAAGGAGGCTACCGTAACGGAACAAGTGGCTGCTTGATCAAATAACCGGGGCAGGCCCCAGGCTGTCCTGCCCCTGTATGCCTTATTTTTTGCGATCTCCAAGTTTCGTTAAAGCGGGATCAGGATACAATTCCTCTATTGGAAAACCGTCAAACTGAAAATCTTTCACTTTCAGTCGGTGGATATGTTTCTCATCGTTTTCTTTGGGTTGGTTGAGAAAAACGGTTTGCGTATGAGGAATCAGCACGCCTTCAATCCGGCGATAATCCTCATAGTGAATAGAGCCATAAAAGGATTTTCCACCCGGCATCTTCAGATAGTTATCCCGAAGGGAGTAGACAGCATACTCCAGCAGGCCGGTAGCCTGATTGATCCAAAGGACGTACTGATCGTGCGCCATATGCGGTTCCGCCTTTTCCCAGGTAGCGAACACCATGTCAAACTTTTTCCCATCAAAAGCCTTTTCTCCGGCATAGGCGACAATGGGCAGACTTTTCATCCGGTCCAATAACTCGAAAAAGTAATGAAAGGCGGATAGGCCAAAAGCGATTCGCTCATCTGTCTCCACGAAAGCCAGCGCTTTACCAGGTTCCTGCTCGTAATAATTCCAGCTTTGTAAGCCCGCCTTTAGGCCCTTCCTTTGCCCATTTAAAAAAGTAGCCTGGCTATCGAAACTGCCAACCGCATACTTGAAGCCAATCTGAGATTCAGCCTCGGGCCAGGGCTTGCCCATTTTGCCCATCATGCCCTTCCAGATATCATCCCCTGTAAATCCATAGGTTTGATGGTGCTTAAGGTTGGAGAAACCATGTTTCGTCCAGGCAGCTTCAATCAGAGCCCTTCCCTTTTGTTCCTCCTGTTGGGAAATACCTTGTTTTTTGATGTTGGGGGTGCGCATATCCGCCATGCAGCCCTGCAACAAGATGAAAACTATTCCAATAGTCCCCATCATCAACATCTGTGTCCTAATCATAAGTGAAGATTTTTATGTACTGATCAGTACAGCTATGGGTAAAAAAATTTAAGACGATATATAGGTAAGCGCCATCTGTAGGCCCTGATCCATTACGCTTCTGTCATGAGACAGGCGAGCCAGGGTATGCGCGCCATAGAGTTGGGCATGCAGGTATTTTGCTAATCTTGCTACGGGGATATCCGTCCGGAATTCTCCAGCATCCTGGCCAGCCCGAATGGTTCCTTCGAATACCGAGAGCATGGCCGCTAATTGGGTATTCGCAGCTTCTCGCAAAGCTGGATGGGTGCCTGCACACTCTCCACCAATCTTTTGGATCAGACATTGGCTGGTAAAAGCCCGCTCTTCATTCAAATCATTCATGAATTTGAAAAAGGCCTGGAATCGGCCCTTGGGGCTGGGAACGCGAGGGTCTTCAAGAATAGCCCGATAAAAATTGATCGCTTTTCGGCCGTAAGAGCCAATGACCGCTTCGGCAAATCCCTCTTTGCTTTTAAAGTGTTAATAAAAGGAAGAACGCGGGAAAGCCGCTTTTTCCAGGATTTCTTCCGTACCCGTATGAAAATAGCCTTGGGTTCTGAAAAGCCCTTCGCCTATTTCCAATACTTTTTTGAGGTCGTGTTTAGCCATATTATTGTACTGATCAGTACAATAATACAGTAAAAATCGAAATTTGCCAAGCCCGAAGGTTGCATTTGGCAGCCTATGCCGGTTGAGGTATCAGCAATTCTGCTTGTTGCAGCAACCAGGAGCGATTGGGCACATCCTCGGCGGTGCGGATGGTCTCTGCTAGCTGCTGGATCCGTGTCTCAAATTGATTTTTGGGTAAAATAGTTCGCTGATCTCTTAGTCGGTAGAGTTTACGGGTGAAGCGCAAGAGGTTCAAATGAACTTTCCGTTGGAAGGGGTTCAACAGGCGGTTTCGTTGAAGGAAGAGCCGAAAAGTTTCCATCAGGAACTCCAAGGCCGTATCCTCATCGGATTCATAATAAAGTTTCAGCATTAAGGACTTGGCGCTAAGGGCGTAAAAAATGTCCTTGAACTCCACTTGCTGCAATAGCTCCAGGGCTTCGGCATGTCGTCCCTGGGCATATCTTAAACTGGCCAAATTGAAGAGATAGGCGTCCTGCTGGTATTCGACCAGGAGCTTCTCCCGATAATTTTCCAACAAATTTCCGACCCACTCAAAAGCCTTGAGCCGGATCCCCACCGTCACCATATTTTTCAACTTCCGGTGATCCATGATTTCTCCATCCAGCACCAGGTTTTTCTCTACCAGGCTTTCGAAGAGCCGGAAGAGATAGGACAAAAAGGGATGGTCTCCTTGGTTGATGCGTCGGATACAGTAGTTCTGCGCATAACTGTACAGGTCCCGCAATTCATCCGCCGAAAAAGCTTCAAAATGGGCTTCCAGCCAATTCATCCAATGGTGGTACTGTTCGGTATTCTCGGGCTCTTTTAAGAGTTGAAAAAGCTGCCAGTAGACTTGTAAGGCCGGTTGCTGTTGTTGGGCTTCGGTCAGGGTATGCCATCCCTGGATCACCGGCGTCACCGCATCGTCCTCCTGGGAACTTTGCAAAATATTCTGGCGATTGAGGAGTTCACAGCTATATTTCAGTCGCGCACTCCAATAGGATAAATCCAGATATTGAACGGTTTTGACCAGTTGCTGGTCATCGTCTCGCCGCTGCATGTTAGCCTCGAAAACGGAAATTTCCCGATGGATTTCATAGCGGGCCTGAAGCTGCTGTTGATCCTGAAAGGGGATTTTGTCCAGGGATTTAAATGTCTGACTGGCCTGTCTTTGAAAGGCTTTTTCGTGCTTCAACTCTCCCAGGGCGGCCAGATGATAGCGTTGCTGGCTCATGCTGTCCTGCTCAAACTGGCGCAGGGCCAGGAACTGTCCTAGCTGCCGGCCAAACTGAGAAAGAATGTCATACACCAGCTGCTCTTTAAAGGCTACTTTTTTCCCGTAAGCCTGCTTAAAAATATCCTCATGCGTCAGGCTCTGAGGATCTTCCGCGTGATATAATAAATGGGCCAGACTTTGCAGGCGGCTCATTTTATTGAAGTACGGAGAGTCCAGGTAAAGGAGAAAGGCTTTTTTTTCCGCGGGTTCCAGTTGCAGAAAAATATCGATGTGTTTAGATACTGACTTCAGAAGTAAAATTTTTAATGATTGAAAATCAGC
>JBCBGC010000116.1:0-27214 GCA_038527215.1 Bacteroidota bacterium | reverse complement strand
CCAAACCGTTGAAGATGTAATTCCCATTGTATTGGGTGTTGAAATACTGCTCTCCATCCAGGCTGAATTGAGATTGATAGAGGGAGAGGGTGCTGAGGAAATAAAAGTTCTGGTGGAGGAAGCGTTCCAGGGTAATTTCCAGCCCGTAGTTTCTCCCGGTCCCTTCGTTCAAGAGGGTATCTCCCCGCTCAAAGAAGTCATAGGCACTGTAGGCATTGATGGCAGAGAAATTCGAGCGACTGTCTGAGGAGACAGGAACATTATAAAGGTGCTGAAAATAGGTTTCCACTTTCAAACGCGTGTGCGGGTTGATTTGCCAGTCATAGCCCAGGACCATATGGGCCGCTTTGCTCATATCCAGGGAGCGGTTCGGGGTGAGGGTATCCCCTTCGACCACTTGGGTCGCCAGATAGGTACTGATATCCTCGGTGCGAGAATGGATGCCTGCTCCGACATTAAAAGTATGGCGCTTGCTCAGCTGCCATCGCAGTCCCAGCCGAGGCTCTAACGACTGATTATTATTAAGGGTGTAGCGTAAATAATGCAGGCCGGAATTGAGGGTGAGGCGAGAGGAAAGCCGCCATTTCCATTGGGCATAGGCCTGAACTTGTAGGGTATTCCCCCCGATCTCCAGCGTCGGTTTTAGCTGAGAGTTTATCTCGGTTCTTGCCTGATAGTCTCCATTGAGCTGGCTCAGGATAATGCCCGTTCTGAGCACATGCTTTAGGTTGAATTTGTAGTGAAATAGCGAGGAAAGACGGTAATTATTTCTCAGGCTACTCTCTTCATAATTCGGCCGTGTCTTACCGTTTTCAATCAAGTTGTAGCTATAGGTATAGTCATTGATGGAGGCGGAGGCGATGGTCTTAATATAAGCATTCTTGCCCAGGAAGGCCATATGCTTTAAACCAGCGATGCCGGTCAGTGATTTATCTACTTCATTTTCGGTAATGGTTTCACTCCAGTCTGGATCTGTATCAAAGTCTGCCAGGCTGTTCCCGCCCACGCCAAAGAGATTGAAGGTTCCGAATTTCTTGGTCGGGAACCGCATATTAAAACTCACATCCTGATAGGTAGGCAGCACATCCCCTGCGACCTGAATCCCCAAATGATTGAGAATGGCTAGGGTAGAGTAGCGGTAATTGAATAAATATGAGGCTTCGGAATGTTTATGAAAAGGGCCTTCTCCCGCCACTTCCAGCCCCAAAAAGCCTGCTCCGATGGTCATTTCCCGTTGTTCATTGTTGCCCGAACGAAACCGCAGGTCAAATACTCCGGACAAGGCATTTCCATATTCGGCAGGGAAAGCCCCCGTGAAAAAATCTGAGGCTCTCAGGACATTGGAACTCAGCATGCTGACCGCTCCTCCCGAGCTACCCAAGGAAGCAAAATGATTGGGATTCATGATCTCGATGCCTTCCAGCCGCCACAGCAGACCTCGGGGCGAATTGCCGCGGATCACGATATCATTGTAAATGTCATCCCCGGCGCCTGTCACCCCGGCAAAATTCTGAGCCTGGCGTGCTGGATCAGCGATGGAAGCAGCATAGCGACTGCCTTCTTCTACAGTTAAGGTCCGGGCACTGATGGTAGAAAACTCATTGATGCTGGCGGCTTTGCTCTGTTCATCAGTAATGGTTACCGCAGCGATGGTTTCATAGCTTTCGACCATTTCCAGTTCGAGCACTACTTCTTTGCCGGAGGTTACTTCGATATTCGGCAGCGTAAGGGTTTCATATCCGATATAGGATACCACCAGGGTGTGGCGTCCCAAAGGCACCTGCTCTAATCGAAAACTACCATTTTCGGTGCTATTGCTGCCGATAAGCGGCTCACTGCCCTGAATGGTGATGGTAGCAAAGGCAATGGGCTGCTGGCTATCCATATCTCTGATTTTTCCCCTGACGGTCTGTTGAGAAAAACCCGCCCACGGGATCAAGACCAGTACGATCCATAGGGGAAGTGATACATGAAATTTGACCATAATTTATGAGGCTTAAAGCTTGGTGAAAAAACGGTTCACCTTCCGGTGATAGCAGCAAGGAAAACCGAATTTATTTCTGCTTCTCTATTTGATCCACCAGTGGTTATGAAAAACCCTTCAGCGTCATTAGCCATCCGATAAATGGACCTCTGCTGGCTGCTAACCCACTTATCCGCCAAAAGCCCCCTTTCGTGGGTTTTCGGGAGGTTCTCGGAAGAAAAGTATCTTATTTGATCCCAATATTTGCCATCTTACCTCTATGCGCCAACCCTCTTTTCGTAAGTATATCCTCTTTAGCCAGCTTGGACTCTGGTTGATATTCTTTATGATCTACTTTTTGGAGGAAATGAGTTACTCTGCCACGGGTCTGGCTTTTTTGTATGCCCTCTGCTATACCTTGCTGCATGTAGTGCCTGTATATGTGCATTATTATGTACTGCTCCCTATCCTCCAGCGCGGAAAAGCCTGGATATACTGGAGTAGTACCTTGTTGTTGCTCATCTTAGCAGGCCTGGCCTTACGAGGGATAGACCTGACGCTCCCTTTTACCTACACCTATGATGTCCCGCTCTTTTCAGACCTGATCTATAATCTATTATTGCTCGTCCTGGTCGTGGCCGTAAGCAGCATGTATTATTTCGTAGAGGCCTGGATTGAAAATTTTCAAACCCAGAGCCTTTTGCGGAGCGAGAAGCTGGATGCAGAATTGAGCTTCCTCAAATCCCAGATCAATCCGCACTTTTTGTTCAATACCCTCAATAACATCTACTCCTACGTCCAGACCAATAATGAGAAAGCGGCCCCGATGCTGGAACGCCTCTCCTCTATTTTGCGCTTTATCGTCTATGATGGAAGGGCAGAAACCGTTACCCTAGCCAAAGAACTGGAAACGGTCCATGATTTGGTCGAAATCCATCGGATCAAGAATCCGACTTATAACAACATTCGCTTATCCATAGAGGGCGTGAAAGGCTACCACCTGGTTCCTCCTTTGCTCATCATCAACATTGTAGAAAACGCTTGTAAACATAGCGACGCGACCAGTAACGAGCAGGGATTCATAGACATTGCTATGAAGGTAGATGATGAAAACCGCTTTGATCTTTCCGTATCCAATTCCATCAAAGAGCGGGTGCTCCAGGACCCCGAGTATCAAGGAGTAGGTTTAGAAAATTTAAAGCGGCGATTAGCCCTTTTATTCCCGCATGACCACCGCCTGGAAGAGCAGAAAACAGACCAACACTATCAGCTAAAGCTGAATTTTCCATTGACCAGAAAAGACTAAAATGAAATATCAGGTATTGATTGCAGATGATGAGAAGCCAGCCCAGGATTTATTAGTGGCTTATGTAGAAAAAATCCCGGAACTGGAGATATTGGCGGTGGTGAATAACGGCATGAATGCTAAAAGTGCCATTCATCGCGGTGGGGTAGACATTTTTTTATCTGACATTCAGATGGATGATTTGAAGGGGATTGAGGTATTAAGAACTCTGAGAAAAAAGCCCGTCACCATTTTTACCACCGCTTATTCTGAGTATGCCCTGGACGGATATGAGCTGGATATCATAGACTACCTGGTTAAGCCGATTTCCTTCCAGCGTTTCTGTAAGGCCATAGATAAAGCGATCGAACTGATCCAGTATACCCAATCCGCTGAAAGTCAGGGCGAAGTCCCGCTTGCTATACCTACCCAATCTTCCGTCCCGGCTGCCGATTACTTTTTTGTTAAAACCAGTCGGAAAATTGTCAAACTTGCCTACGAAGACATATTGTTTGTCCAAAGCTATGGGGAGTATGTCAAGATTTACACGCGGGATGACGTCCTCTTAGCTCTACAAAAAACCAGCTTTATGGAGGAGATGCTCCCCGCGGAAACCTTCAAGCGCATCCACCGATCCTATATCATCAACATTGATCATATCAAGGAGATTGAAGGGAATCAGGTGAGGTTGGACACCTATACCTTACCCATCAGCAAAAGAATGAAAGACCCCTTTCTGGATGTAATCCAACGCAAGGGGTTGATTTAGCGGACTCCTGACGGAGGTTCGCAGGTAAGTGGTCCCGCTTTACTTCCAGCATGAAAGGACCTCGTTCCGGTCTGCCCTCAGCAATAGGCGGAGGGGCATTATTGCGTTTTTTATACTAGCAAAATGGGAAGGAACCTAAGCGGACTGCTCGAAGGTCCTTTTTTATGATCCCTATTGGCGGTTTGGCGCTTATGCATGGTGTTACGGAAACAGAGACTATTCTGCATCGATGTTGCACATGTCTTGGTAATTTTTATTCTTGCAACACTGTTGCATGCACAAGCAAGGACCTAAACGCTGTCCTCTCTCCGATTTGAAAACCTTCCAAAAGCACAATATTCAAGGCTTAAGTTGAGCCTGGCTCGGGATGGTGAGCGGTACATATTGGGTGAAATCAACTTTTGACTCCGGGTTCTATGCGCTATGCAAAAAGGGCCGGCTCCTATAAACCTTTCGAAGCTAGCTTCAGGATTATGAATTCCTCCTTTTCTTCCCTTATCCCCCTATTGATTTTTTCCCTCCATGCAGGTCGGTTCTTGCGCAAGAATGGCTTGTTGTGCTTGGTATGCGGGAGTATGTGGTTGCCTGTAAAGGCTCAGGATACTTTCACTTTCCAGGGAACTGAGGTACCTCCGGGGACCAAGGCCCATATTAGGCTAGCGGTTTCGGCACCCGAAGGAAAGACCACGATTCCTGTCACCCTATTCCATGGTGCTAAGGCGGGTCCGGTGCTAGGCATCACGGCTGGCGTACATGGATACGAATATGCCCCTATTCTGGCGGCGCAAAAGCTGATCCATCAGATCGATCCTTCCCAATTGAGCGGGACGGTGATCTTGGTGCAGATCGCGAATGTAGAAAGCTTCTCAGGTCGCTCGCCTTATATCAATCCCAAGGATGGGAAAAACCTGAACCGGGTCTTCCCGGGTAAGGCAGAGGGTAGCATGACCGAGCGAGTGGCCCATATTATCTCCGAGCAGGTGATCGCCAGAAGCGATTTTTTCCTGGATATGCATAGCGGAGATGCGCCGGAAGATCTAAGGCCCTACACGGCCTACTATCATCACGACGACCATCCCGGCCTTTCAGATAGTAGCCGACAGATGGCGCTTCATATGGGCTTTGACCACGTGATCAAAATGGATGGCACGAACAAGGATTACCTGAAGCCTGACCATTCTAGTTTGTATTGTTCTGCGGAAGCCTTCAAGCGGGGCATTCCGGCTATGGACATTGAATGTGGTCGTTTGGGAATCGTTGAGGAGGAGCGGGTAGAAAAAATCGTAACCGGAGTGCTGGAACTGCTGAAGTATGTAAGGCTTCAGGAAGGGACTGCGGTCCTCACGCCAGGTACCCTCATTTTTCACGAACGCTCCTATCTCAGCAGCCCCGAATCGGGCATTTTTTACCCCTTGAAATCCAGCGGGGATTATGTAGAAAAGGGCATGAAGTTGGGGTATATCACAGATTTTTTTGGAAACATAACTGCGGAGGTCTTTACTGAAAAAAGTGGCGTGATCTTGTACATGCTCGGTACTCCTCCGGTCAATAAAGGCGAGACCTTAGCTTCAATAGGCTTGCTCGACTAGCGCGTTTTTACCTTATAATATCTGACTTATGACTAGGGCTTGTATCCTACTCATACTGGTCCTGTACGCGTACGCTGTTCAGGCCCAATCGGAAAGCACTTCCGAAGATTTTCAGCCGCCTGAAGAACCCGCAATCATCCAGGTAAGCAGGGCGAATCAGCGACTGGCCATCGATGGAAAATTGGATGAACCAGCGTGGCAAAAGGCGATGCCCATCTCAGATTTTTTTAGGCGGGAACCGCGACAAGGTGGAGAAATTCGTTACGAAACCGTAGTAAAATTCCTCTACGATGATAAGTATTTGTATGTAGGGGCCTTTTGCCGGGACTCTGCAGGCATCAAAGGAATCCGGGTGCAGGACCTAAGAAGGGATTTTAGTTGGGGGGAAAACGACATCTTCGGGGTGGCGCTTGATCCCCAAAACCTGAAGCAGTATGCCCAGGCTTTTCAGACTACCCCTTACGGAAACCAACGAGATTTCCAGAACTTCAACGGCAATTCCTTTGACACGGGTTGGAATACCCTTTGGACGGTGCGCACCCAAAGAACCCCAGAAGGCTTTACCGCGGAATTTGCCATCCCTTTTAAGACCCTGCGCTATGAGGCCCCTAAGGCCGGGGAGCCAGTAGAGTGGGGGATTACCTTGGTAAGGTACGCGCGGAGAGAAGTTGAAGTGTCCACTTTTCCACCCATTCCCCAATCCTTCACCCCCTACCGGATGACCTATGCGGCCCGACTGACTGGGATTGAAGTGCCTCCGCCTTCTGCCAATGTGAGGGTGGAACCTTATGCGCTCTATCAGCTTGACCGAACCACCGACGGAACCACGCCCACCAACACCAGTAATATCAAAGCTGGAGGAGATATAAAGTGGGCCCTCAATCCTTACTCTGTATTAGACTTGACCTATAATACCGACTTTGCCCAGGCGGATGTGGACCGGGCGGTTAATAACCTGGAGCGCTTCAATATTTTCTTTCCAGAACAGCGGCAATTCTTTTTGGAAAATTCCGGCATTTGGTCTGGAGGGGCGCAGCGTTCTATTCGGCCCTTTTTCAGCCGAAGAATCGGCCTTCAGGGAAGTTTTAATGCGGAACCTGCCCCGATTGAGGTAGGGAGTCGTTTTACGCAGCGAACGGAAAAACAGGCCCTGGCTGGCTTGTTCGTAAGGCAGGCGGAAACGGATAATTCTCCGGTTTCGAACTTTGGGGTAGCGCGCTATCTCCGCAACTACGGCCGGGAAAATAATGTAGGCGTGATGCTCACCCACCGCTTTGATCAATCCTCTGAGGCCCTGGGGAGCGAAGCCAACCATAATACCACCCTTACCCTGGACGGACAATTCAGGCCTACCAGCCAATGGGATATTCAGTATTTATTCAGCACTTCCTATGACGAAGCTACCAGAGAGACGGGGCTGGCGGGGAGAATTTTTGCCGGACAGACCTCCAATAAATTCTACTATGGCTGGGTGACCGAGTATACCGATGCAGCCTATAATCCCGGGATGGGTTTCGTGCGTCAAAGTAATGTCATCCGGCACAATCCCGGTGGCTACTATATCTGGAGACCGAAGAAACTGCCCTGGATTCGACGCTGGGACCCTGGGGTTTTTGTCAACTTCAACCATGACGCGAACGATCCTTCCAGCTTTCAGCAGGCCCGCTTGTATATTTTTCCGGTTTACTTCTGGTTCAAGGACAATAGTTTTTTCGAGTTTTCCCTCACGCCCACCTGGCAAAACATCAACTTTGATTTCGCTCCTTTGGGCATTCCGATTCTCAGGGATAGCTATTTTTACACCCGCTACCTCCTCCGATACAATACCGACCAGTCCAAGAAATGGTCCTTGAATCTGGGCTATAACTTCGGGCAGTTTTATAATGGTACCCGCAATACGGTTAATTTTTCGGGAAGGCTGGCCCCTATTCCACATGCCGCCATCTCTGTGGCGTATGAGCTCAACCAGATTAAAGGTCTGGGCTTAGAACAAATGGATTTGAATACCCAATTGATCACCATCGGCTCACGTTTTGCGCTTCATCCCCGCTTACAGCTATCGGTCTTTTACCAGTACAATAGTTTTGATGAGCAGGGACGCTGGAACGTCCGGGCAAGTTGGGAATATCAGCCCCTTTCGTTTGTCTACCTGGTGTTCAATGAAAGTCGGTTTGCGGACTTGAGTCTGCCTGCCACAGAGCAACAACTGGTAGCTAAAATTACGTTTGTGAAGCAGTTTTAGGGAAGGACTTTTTACCTCTCCAGAGACAAATTATGGAGTGGGGGATTTTGCCATAGCTGACCAGTCCATTTTGAAGAAATATCCTGGAAACTTATTGCATAAACTGAAAAAGTCTCTAATTTGCAACTTTGTTGCATGTAGCACCCTTGCCAGCTCTCAAATTGAGGCCTCACAGCGGAAACAAGGATTCTGATCTATCACCCGATGTCGACAGCAACCGACATACTCGCCAAGCCTACCACCATCCTCACCGGCTTTCTGGGGGCTGGGAAAACGACTTTCCTCAATCATTTGATTAAGGAAAATCCTCAGACTCGCTATGCCATCATTGAAAATGAATTTGGGCAGCAAGGCATTGACTCAGATTTGATTTTACGGGCTGAAGGGGACATCATGGAACTCAACAACGGATGCCTCTGTTGTTCCCTGAATGAAAGCTTGTATGAGATTCTCAACACCTTGTTTGACAAGCGGGAGGATTTCGACGAGCTCATCATTGAAGCTACCGGCGTGGCCAATCCGGTAGGGCTGGCCGAACCTTTTGTGGTGCATCCTACCATTAAGGAATTTTTCCCGATTTCGAATATCATCTGTCTGGTCGATGCGGAGTTACTGGAAGAAGCGTTAAATGAGACAGAAGAGGCGATCAGCCAAATTACCTACAGTGATGTCTTGCTGATCAACAAAACCGATCTGGTAGATGAGCGGCAAATAAAGAAGGTAAAAACCCTCCTGAAAGCCTTGAACCCCCTGGCAAAAATCATCCAAGGGAATAAAACGCAGTTCCCACAGATCGAGGCCGGAGGGAACACCTCTTTCCGTCGTTCCGGTGCTGACCATGCCCACGCCACGCATGCCCATTCAGACCAGGAGCATAGCTTTCCGGTAAAAAATGCCCCGGCGCATGTGCCCCATGCCCATACGCAGGAGATTACTTCTTTTGCGCTGGAATTCGACCGCCCTTTTGACCAGAAACTCCTGTATCATGTCCTCAACGCTTACCTGGTCTTTCAGGCCAAAGGGCTATATCGGATGAAGGGGCTGGTTTGGGTAAAAGACGTCGCCCAGCCCTACATCTTGCAGTCGGTGGGAAGGCGGTTGGATCTTACGCCTTATCCGCAAGCCTATGCAGGAGAGGCAACGCAAAGCAGGATAGTCTTTATCGGCAAGAACCTGCAAGCCGCCAGCTTCGAAAAAATGCTCAATCGTTGTTTTTCATAGCACAATCATCACCTACTTTCAATCAAATTCATGTCAAACTTTCTATCACCTAGCCTGAATATAAATCGTTCCTCAGACAGTTGGGGGGCGATCGCCAGCGCCATCTGCCTGGTGCATTGCCTCCTAACGCCTTTTTTGTTTATCACCCATGCTCACGCCCATGCCCATGGGCATGTAGAGGGACATCATGAAGCCGGACCATTTTGGTGGGGGATGATTGATTATCTATTTCTGGCCATCTCCTTTATTGCGGTGCATTATTCCGCCAAAAAGACCTCCCTTAAGTGGATGCCTTTTGCCATGTATGGGAGTTGGGGTTTACTGGCTCTGTATATCGTATGTGAAAAATATCACCTCGTGCATCTGGAGCATGAATTGATCTTTGTCCCTGCCTTAAGTCTGGTAGGCCTGCATTTATACAATCGGCATCATTGTCGCTGTGAAGCGGAAGCATGCAAGGTGCCTGAAAGCCTGGGATAAAGAAAAAAATACGGCCCACACATGCTCCTGGAGATGGTTCCTTGAACTCATTTACTGCATAAACCTTGTTTGAATGATACGCCTAAACGATGTAAACAAATCTTTTAAGGGAAAACCTGCGGTTCAAGATTTAAATCTGGAAGTAAAGGAAGGAGAGATTCTGGGCTTACTGGGGGCAAACGGCGCTGGAAAATCTACGACCATAAACATGCTGCTGGGATTCTTGCCACCGGACTCTGGCAAGCTCACGATCGACCAGTTGGACGTAAGCCAGGAGACGGAAAGGGCGAGAAAACTGATTGGGTACATTCCCGAAAATGTATCCCTCTATCCCTATCTCTCGGGCCTTGAAAACCTGGATTATTTCTGCCGCCTGGCTGGTTTTACCTATGCTAAGGAGGAATTGGCGGACTTTCTCAACACCTGCGGCCTGCAAAAGGAAGTCCACCAAGATAGGGTTTCTTCCTATTCCAAAGGGATGCGGCAGAAAGTAGGGATTGCTATCGCCTACGCCAAAAGGGCCAAGGTTTACTTGCTTGATGAACCTGCCAGTGGCCTGGATCCGCTGGCGAGCAATGAACTGTCGGTCCTGCTGAAAGAGTTAGCGGCGCAAGGGGCGGCCATTCTCATGGCTTCCCACGACATATTCCGGGTGAGAGAGGTCTGTCACCGGATCGGCATACTCAAAAATGGTCGGCTGGTCAAGGAGCTAAAGACCGAAGAAGTTAGTGCCAGCGAACTGGAAGCACTCTACCTTGAATTCATGCAAAACTAACAGGATCATGTGGCAAATCATTAAAAACGAATGGCACTTCCTCGTTCGAACCAAATTGATGGTAGGAATCACCCTGGGCTTTGCGGCCTTGCTGCTGACGACCATCATATTGGCGAATTATCAGACTCGTAAGCAAGCTGAGGCCTACCATGGGGCCAAGCACCATGTGCGCAGCCAATGGGAAAGCATTGATGCGATGAATCCTCACGGGGCGGCCCATTACGGAACCTTTGTTTTCAAACCTGCTAACCTGCTCAGTAGCCTGGACGAAGGGGTAAACAGCATCACTGGCAATATGATTCGGATCGAGGGCCATGTGCAAAATGAAATGATTCATTCTGAAGCCTCCCAAATGCAGGCCATTTCCCGCTTTGGTAAGCTGAGAAGTTCTCTGATCCTCAAGTACATCATCCCCTTGCTGTTGATCTTTTTGGCTTTTAGTGCGGTGAGCACTGAAAAACAAAGTGGACGATTGCGCCTTATCGTCTTACAGGGAGGCAATCCTACCAAGCTGGTCCTGGCCAAGAGCCTGGCGATATGGTTTTATGGCATCATGCTGCTGTTATTGGTCATGGCCTCCTACAGCCTGCTCAATCTGCAAAACCTCGATGCGAATGTGTTGCAAAGGTCGCTAATGTTTTTTGGCGTTTACGCGCTTTACTATTTTGTGGTCACCGGCTTGACGATTTTCTTATCGTCCAGATGGCAAAATCCAACCTTAGCCCTTACTTCGATGTTGGGGATTTGGATGGTTTGGACGGTATTCTTGCCCAATATCTTATTGAGTTCCGTAGAAAAGTGGCACCCCTTGCCGAGCAGGAATGATTTCCAGGCCGCCATGAGGGAAGACCGGACGAAAGGAATAGATGGGCATAATCCTTCCGACAAAAGAGCCAAGACTTTAGAGGCCAGAGTTCTGGCTGAATATGGCGTGAATAGCCTATCCCAATTACCCATCAATTTTGATGGGATTGCCATGCAGGAAGACGAAGAATACGGGAACCAGGTCTGGGATAAGCATTTTGGAAGCGTGAGAAGGGTGCTCGCCCGACAAAAAAACAGCCTGCAATTCGGTGGGATCATCGACCCCTTTATTTCCCTCGATAACACCAGTAAAGGCTTTTCCGCCACGGACAATTTTCACCATCAGGAATTCCTGGTTCAGGTAGAACACTTCCGTAGGGAATTTATCAAGGCCCTGAATGATGAACATGCCTATGGAGGCTCAAGGAGTGGGGATTGGGGCTGGGAAGCGGATAATGATTTTTATCGGTCTGTGGAGGACTTTACTTATCAGCCAACGGAGCTAAAAACGGTCTTTTCACAATACTGGCTGGATATTGGCATCCTCCTCTTTTGGTCATTGCTGACCCTCGGGTTATTGTTTTTCGGTACGAAGAAGATCTCAGTGATATGAAGTTCTTCACGATTTTTTTATACGAATGGAGGCATTTTGTCCGCACCCC
Organism: Bacteroidota bacterium; assembly: GCA_038527215.1. Classification (GTDB taxonomy): domain Bacteria; phylum Bacteroidota; class Bacteroidia; order J057; family J057; genus JAWPMV01. The sequence continues at coordinate 15,424 of JBCBGC010000116.1, read as the reverse complement.
TTTTAAACTGGTCGCCATCTTCCTTTTTGCGGGTGCCAGTACGTATGCCTTACAAAATGGCGCCTCATTGTTTCACAAGCAGACCGAGGAATTGGAAAGCATCGAGGCGGAGATGCTCACGGACCGGGCCACCTATTTGGCCTATTATGATTCGGGTGAAAAAGGCCCTAAAGCTCGTCCCTGGGTCGATCTGACCACACCCTATTGGGCGGTATGGTATACGCCGGTTTACCATTTCAAAAAACCTTCTCCGGCCATGGTGTACAGCATAGGCCAAGCTGAACAGTATGGGTTCTATAAAAGCGTAAACTTTAGGAGCAGTACCTATGATGCAGATATGGCAGAAGAAATAGCCAATCCTGAAAGACTGCAATCGGGTACCCTGGATTTCTCCTTTGTCTCCTTGTATTTACTCCCCCTTTTATTGCTGATCTTCCTGTACAACGTTAAAGGCGCAGAAGCTGATGAGGGCTTTCTTTCTCTCATCTACACGCAGACAGGGACAGAACGCACCTGGTTATGGGCAAGAGTTTCCTTCTATGGAGGCTTGGTGGCTGTATTGCTGCTGGTCCTGATGCTTTTGGGCGCTGCGTTAACGGGCGTTTCTCCGACCGCCATCCCCTCTTTTTTTAGCTTATACCTTTGGCACTTGCTATACCTGGGATTGTGGTTATTCCTCTTTGGCCTCATTCTCTGGCAGGGCAAAAGTACCATAGGAAATACGCTCCAAATGCTGGGGGTTTGGTTGTTGCTGGCCTTCATCATTCCCGCTGCGGTTCACCAGTGGGTGAGCATCCGGCAGCCCCCCAGTCTGATGACGGATTTAATTGATGCCCAAAGAGATGACACCTACGCGCTGTATGATGAACCGGACAGTGTGCTTCAAGCCCGGGTGTTGGCTTTGTTTCCCGAAATGAGTAACAATCTGACCGATGAGGCAGGCCAACCTAAGCGCATTGCTGCTAACCAGGCTGCCACCGCTCTCTCTAACGAGTTGATTAAAGCCAGTATCGGTAAGATCGAGGGTCGAAACCAAAGCCGGAATCGGTTAATTAGCTATTCTTATTGGTTCAATCCTGTGAGTTTTATGCTAAACAAGCTTAACCAGCTTTCAGGGACGCATTACCAGGATTACCAGGCCTACCGGGACGAAATTCAACAGATGATCGACAAGCAAATCAAGGTATTGGTATTGGATACCTGGAATGGGGTAGAAGTCAACAAGCAAAAATATCTTGAATACCAGCAATCCCTGAATTAATCAGCAGGGATTCCACCAGGGCGACGATCAACCCATAAACAAGGGGCAGGAGGCATCACGTTTATGAAAGACCTATGACCGAGAAAATCTCAGTAGCAGGCATAAAGCCAACCACCGGCGCGGAACGCCTGGAGGTCCTGGATGCCCTGCGGGGATTTGCCCTCTTTGGGATACTGGTAGCCAACCTGTACAGCTTCATCGGATATAATACTTATGCCCCGGCAGAAATCGTCGCGTTGCCGACGCTGGACCGGGCCGTGTTGTTTTGCATAGACTGGTTTGTTGAAGGCAAGTTTTATGGAATTTTTTCCATCCTCTTTGGGGTGGGATTTGCGTTACAGGCGGAACGTTTCCGATCTGCCCAGGTGAATTTTGCTGCCTTTTGGTTTAGGAGAATGAGCATACTGCTGATCATCGGTTTGTTGCATATGTACCTGGTGTGGAATGGAGACATTTTGACCTTGTATAGCTTGCTGGGCATGCTTTTACCCTTATTTATGAACCTTTCCGACCGGACGCTGCTACGCTGGATAGGCGCATTGTTGATCATCCCTCTTTTTATTCATCTCTTGATGTATATGACCCCAGAAGCAAGTTTTTGGGGGTCGTTGCGGGCGTTTTCGCTAGACCTGAAGGCTCAATGGGGATTTGCTGATCTGTCGCTGCTGGAAATGCGGACTTCCGAAATACCGTCCGAGGTAGCCGCCGTAAATATCCTGTATGCCATTCCCCGGCCTATGAGTTACCTCATATCCGGGCGGTATTTTCAGGTGCTGGGGTTGTTTTTGATTGGCTTGTTGCTGGCGAGGAGGTGGCTACCCAAGCTCCGCGCCAGGCAGGTTGAAGTGCCGAAGCTGGCCGTATGGATTGGCGTTTTGGGGCTAGGGATGTCTCTCGCCTATGCGGTGATCAAAGGGCTTATAGGCACTCCTTTTGCCCTGACTGAAATAGGACTCCTCCAGGGGCTGGTGTATCATGTCGGTTCGACCTCTCTGGCGCTGGGGATTGCCATGCTCTTCGTGTATCTATGGGCCCGTGGCCGGGCGCGTAAATGGTTCCAAAACCTTGCCCTCCTGGGACGCATGGCCCTCACGAATTATATTTTTCAAAATGTGATGGCAGTCCTGCTATTTTTTGGGTATGGCTTTGCCCTGATGCGTGAAATTCCTTTTTCTTCCATTCCCTTCATTGCCCTGGTGATCCTGATTGCGCAATGGGCCTTTAGCCGGGTCTGGTTAGGTCGATTCTCCCAAGGCCCCTTAGAATTCGTTTGGCGGAAGTTGTCCTATGGAGCCAGGGACCGGAAATAAGCGCCTTCAGCCCTTTTTTCTATAATGAGGATTCCAGGTTCTCTGACGAAAGAGCGTAGCCAGTTTTTTCGCTCCCAATTCCTGATATTTCTTTAGCTCCCACCTCACATTTGCCATCTTACTGCATGTGCAACACTGTTGCAAATTTGGTGGATATTTTCCTAATTGCAGGTGTGTAAAAGGATATTCAAATCCTGCATGTATGGTCTGGTAAAGATAAATTTAGCCTAAAATCCATGCTTGCGATAGGGATCTCTGCCACTATGTCAAATAGTATAAGAGGAGCTTGAAAAAATATGGGCTCCGGGCCTTTTGGATTTCCTTTTTAGCGGATTTTGAAGGCCTCCAAAAACCTCCGTTGAAAAATAATGACTATGCGGTATTGCCTTTTCTTCCTGCTCTGGCTTTTGGGTGCCTCTCTGCTTGGTCAAACCATGATAGACTGGCCGCTCCTCAATGAAGTGAGCTATATAAAAGGGGTTGACCTGAGAACAGGCTATCTGGTGGAACGGCCCCGATTTTCCAAAGCACTTAAGAAACTAGATGGAGATCTGGTCGAAATCGAAGGATATATCGTGCCCCTGGATATCACCGGTAGCCGCTATGTGCTTTCCCAGTTCCCCTACGCCTCTTGCTTTTTTTGCGGAAGGGCTGGCCTTTCCTCCGTCATGGATGTGTGGTTTGTGGACAGGAGCAAGCGGTATGTGTTGGATGACCGCCTAAAACTAAGGGGATATTTACGCCTGAGCGATAGTGGGGAAGGCTTGATGTATTTATTGGATGAGGCAGAGGAAATAGAATAAGCCTGGCAAAACATCCCACCAGAGAAGAATAAGCTGAAATTTTGCATAAGATGACCATATCATATACCGTCGCTAGCCCTATACAACTTACAACACTAAATATGCTTCGATACGTGCTCGGCATCAGTCTCATGGTCTTAGTGGCCTGCCAAAACAACGAGAAAGATCCCCATCTGGAGGATGCCTTCAAGGTTCACCAGATGGCCCTGAAGGTTCGAGATTCTGTAGAGATGGAATTAAAAGCCATACCCTTAGATTCTTTGACGGGTGAGCAGCAGCAAATGGTGAAGCAGTTAGAAGAAGCCGTACATCAGTGGGAGGATCAACTTGTAGAGGTCCCAGGTTTTGAACATGCAGAAGGACATGACCACAACCATGATCATGACCACGACCACGCGAAAGAAGAACTGATGGAGAACCTGCCTCCTTTGGAGATCTTGAAACTGCAGGAGGCGCTGGCCCAGGAAGTACAAGGCTTGCTCCAGCAGGCCCGGCAACTGGCTGGTTCGCTTCCCACCAGTCCCTAGCGTTTTATGCATCATGTCTGTCGCCTCAATCAAGCACCACGTGGAAGCTGTCTAAGCAAGCCTGCTTCGAAGGAGACCCAGATGCTCCGATTGTGGAGGCTCAGTCAGATATGATACCCCCTGCGAGTCCCTCCCTATCAACCCGTCAACTGATCTCTATCTCCTAACGAAACCGACAGGCAAATGCTGTTCAAGAGAATGATCCAGCTGCTTTCTTCTGCCTTTTTCGGCGAAAACTTCAACCCATGAGTACGACCCGGAAAACCAGAGCAGTCAAGTTGATCCTTAATAAATTTACAGAGTGCCAGGAAGCGGTTTCTGTAGTCGCTTTAGCGGAGGAACTGCATGAGGAGATGAACCGGACCACCGTATATCGTATTCTGGAAAGACTGGAAGTAGACGGGACCCTGCATTCCTTTACCGGGAGTGATGGCCGCAGATGGTATGCAAAAGGAAGACAGGAGTTTTCGGGCGATCATTTGAAAGCTCACCCACATTTTCAGTGTAAAACCTGCGGCAAAGTCGAATGTCTCTCGTTTGATTTCGTTATTCCTTCCCTTCCTCACCATCGGATAGACACGGCTGAACTTTTCCTGGTAGGTAAGTGCCAAGCCTGCCTGCTTGAAGATGATCAATAGGTCTGAAAAAGAGCACCCCCAACCCGCCTCTCTCTGCTTAATATCCCCTCTGTAACACCTCTCAAGGCTGTATGCCAGGAATTTTCTCTATCTTTTTCGGGAAAACCTTCTTCATGGATTTGTTTGCGTCTTTTTTGGAAAAAGACTTAGGCCTACCAACCCGGTTGGTTCCGGCCATCATGGACTGCTTTCAGGAAGAACGGCTGGAAAAAGGCACTTTCCTGGTAAAAGAGCGGCAAGCTCTTCATAAGTTGTGCTTTATTGAGGAGGGATACCTGCGATTTTTTTCCTACTCTCTCGACAAGGAGATCACCCATTGGATTTTTAGCAAATACCATATCGTTACCGACGTGGCAAGTTTCTTTTTACAGGAACCCGCCAAATGGAACATTCAAGCCCTGGCTGATACCACCCTGTATGCCCTCACCTACGAAGCCTATCAAGGCATGCGCGAGAAGGTTCCCGAATGGGATGCCTATGAAAAGCTGTTTTTGATCAAGTTGATGTCGGCCCTGGAAAATCGGGTGTATGCCCTGCTTTCTATGTCCGCCGAGGAGCGCTATCAATTCCTGTTTCAGTCGGATAAAAAGATGTTTAACGAATTGCCGCTCCAATACCTGGCTTCTATGTTGAGAATGACGCCTGAGACGCTTAGTCGGATTCGGGCCAAATCGAATTCTTGATATAGATCAAGCGGCCTCTCTGGAATAGCTCCTACCTTTATTTCAAACGAGGCTACAATGAAAAAAGAAAGGCAAATCCAACTCATTCAGCAGGTTTTTGAGAAGCTGGAACAACAGCGGAACAAAGCAGAGGTCGATGGCATCACCCATCAAATCGATGCGGACCGATATGTCTCTGAAACGCGTTTCCAGGAGGAGCAATCCCAAATCTTTAGAAACCACCCCATCGTTACCGGGCCCGCTGGCCAGCTCAAAAATCCCGGTGATTATTTTCTCCATGATCTTTCTGGAGCCCCCATTGTGGTGGTCAAAGGACAAGATGGCGGGATTCGGGCTTTTCTCAATATGTGTCGCCACCGTGGCGTGCGCCTCCTTTCTGAAGAAACAGGCCACATCAAAAAGCATATCGTTTGTCCTTATCATGCCTGGACCTATGATACCACCGGCTGTTTGCAGCGAGTGTTTCATGCCCAGGGTTTTGAGGAAGTAGATGTGCAGACCCATAGCCTGATTGAATTGGATTGCTGGGTCAGGTGGGGCATGGTGTTCGTGCTTCCCAATCCAGATCTGCGGGCTACCTTCGAGATCGATGCCTGGTTAGCAGAAGTCGAATCCTTGACGGAAGGATTTGATTTCGGTTCGCTCACACCTTACTTCCCCACGAGTGGTCAGCTGGATTTTAACTGGAAACTGTTGGTAGATGGTGCCTTAGAAGGATACCATTTCAAAATCGCGCATGCCAAAACCATCGGGCCATATTTCCTGGATAATATGAGCCTGCCCATGGAGAATAAGCGACATAGCGCCATTGTATTTCCGAAGCGAGCCATGAAAAAGATGCAGAACCAACCCCAGGAAAGCTGGCAGCTGCGAAAAGGGGCCAATATCCTGATCCATATTTTCCCCAATACCATCGTGCTCATTGAGCCTGATCATTTAATGGTCGTATCCTTTTGTCCCATCGATGAAAAAACCACCCACTACAAGGCTTTTATGCTGCTGCCTAAGGAGCCGGAAACGGAGGAAGAGAAAAAGTACTGGGATTTGAACGCCCATATTTTTTGGAAGGCGATCAGTGAAGACAATGACATGGCCGCGCTGCAACAAAAGAGCTTTAACGGCTTTTCCCGAACCACGCTTACGGTGGGCAGCTATGAAAAACTCCTATGGCAGTTTGAACAGTTGGTGGATGAGCTCCTGGAGAAAGAAATATCATAGGCCTGCCTGCACAATCCTGCTACCTATCACAACTTCTGAAATTCAAAAGTAGGGGTGCCTTTTTGTCCCTGATCATCATAGAAGTCTGTGAAATGGAGTTTATAATAAAAGCCTTCCGCATCCTGAATCAGGTAGTTCACCGTATCATGCACGATAAAGGTACTGGTCTGGTAGTTGTAGCTTTTCCAGTTATAGCCAATGGCGTTTCGCAGGCTTGAAAAATGGTCTTCTTCAGCATCCGCCAGACTGACCCCTTCAAAAGGAAGGTCCGTGATCCGGGCCACCCGGGTTTGATGGGGATTGAGCAGCACCCCCGTTACCAAATACGGCAGATAGGGATCATAAAAAACCTCGGTGTACTGGGTAAAAACCAAATCATATTGATCTTTCGGCGGCTCTAGCTCCACCATTTCTTCTGAAGTAAAGGAAAAAGCCACTCGATTATACCGACTATCTTTTTCTATCCGGATTACTTTCCCGGTGACATCAGAGAGTTCGCCATAACGGATTTCATAATAATCGCGACCCTCGCCAACCCATTGAATTTTGCGTTTGCCAAGCTGCTTGCCATCGGGTTTGAAGCCTCGCTCGATCAAGTAGACCTCTCCCTGGGCCAGCTGCCGGAGCGCGAGCGAATCCCAGATTCCGGTGGGATGGTCAGGGATGAGGGAAAAACCTGCGGTACTGCCTACCGTGGCAAAATCCGTTTCTCCGGTGGGGGCAGCCATCATGGCCAGACTGGTGTTCAGCCAAACGGCGTGGCCCGTATCTCCACAGCTAAAAGCCAGGTCCCAGGAAATCTTAGGAGAAGTTTTCACGATAGAGGCTGTGCCCAGATCGTACCAGATTTGTTGGCTATACTCTGCCTGGAGCTTGACGGCATCCAGGGTGGCATCTCCCCGGTCATAGGGAGCCACGGGGGTTTCTTCTCTTAAACAAGCAGAAAAAAGGAGGCTGGTCAGGGCAATGAGGATGATTCTTTGCATGACTTACAGGTTTAGGTCAAGTTTGAGGAAAAACATCCGTCCCGTGGCAACGGGTACGGCTGTGGCTGAGCCACCATGGACGCCCGCGCTGGCTTGAGAGGCGACATTGCGCACGTCAAAGAGGTTTTTGGCGCCCAGAGTCAGGGTCATTTTTTGTTGCCACAGCCTTTGAGAAAGGTTGGCATCTGCCAGGTGGTAAGGGGCGATGAAGGTCTCTCCGAGATTCCCTTCCGCATCCAGGCGGAAGCCAGGGAGGCGGCCCTGATAGCGATAAAACACATTCAGATGCGGGCCTTTTTCTGCGAGCTGTACGCCTACACTCGCCTGCATTTCCGGATAGTAACTAAAGGTCTCGATCGCTTGGGATTCACTCAGACGATTATATCGCCCTGTATAGCTCGCGCCCACCTGGGCTTGCCAAATATCCCTTTGAAGGCTTAGCTGCCCATTGAGTCCCTGGGTACGGAAGTCTGTGATATTCTGGTAGGTGTAACTATTGTCGGGCATGAGCGCCAGGGCAATCATGTTGTCCAGGTCATTGTAGAAGGCATTGACCTGGACTGTCCACAGGCTCATGCCTCTCAGCTGCCGAAAGCGGAGTTGGGTAGAGAGATGATGACTAAATTCCGCTTGCAGGTCTGGGTTGCCAACAATATTGTGGTTGATATCTACGAAGAAAAAATGTAGTTCCTTTAGGCTGGGGGCTCTGAATCCGCGCGCGTAAGCCGCCCGCCAACTCCAGCTTCCTCGTTGAAACTTTAGGTTAAGAGAAGGAATGACCGGAGCTTGATAAGCCGAGTTATGGGCTACCCGAACCCCCGGGCGGATGAGCAGGCCTTTCCAGGGGCGGTATTCCAGGCTACCAAAGAGGGCGTAGTTGCTCATGTCCTGGAACCCATCCCCAATGCGGAGGCCTTTAGCCGTTTCATGGTTGAGCTCGTAGCCTAATTCGAATCGGGCTTTTGCTGCTTCTTGGCCATAAGCCCATTGACCCCGGCTCATCCACAGTCGAAAGAGGGAGGTATCCTGGGAACCTGGTGTCGTACTCTCCGTTTGTTCCAGGTTGGTGAGGTCTTTGGCGTAGGTATGTTTTTCTCGTCGGAAATCATTGTAAGCCGCCACAAAGGAAAAATGGTGGCGATCCGCCAGGCTTCCCTGGGCGAAAGCCTGCTGGTTGATGCGGCGTGTCTGATAAGTATCATCAAAAGCCGCTTCCTGATAAGGGGCACGCGGCAAACCACGGTTCAGGATGAATTCATCAAATACTTCCGCTTTGTACCCATACTGGACGCCTTTGGCCTGGCGGGTATAGGTGAGCCGGGAAAACCATTGGGTTTTGGGCTTCCAGGCTTGGAACCGGGTGCTATCGGCTACCGGCTGATCAAACTGGGGCCACAATCCATCCCCTGGAGACCAGCCATCAAAGAAGTTTCTACCCCCGCTCAAGCGGAAGGCATTTTTCCCTTTCGACCATTGTGCGGCCAGAGATTGGTTATAGGTGCCGATGGTTTCCTGATAGCTGGATAGCTGGACCCCTGCTCCCTGGGCCGCCCCTTTTTTGGTAATCAGGTTAATGGTACCCGCCAGGGCGTTGGAGCCGTAGTTGACGCTCAAGGGGCCTTCGACAATCTCGATGCGTTCGATTTCCAGGAGGTTCAATTGCCCCAGGTCTATCTCGCCATCTTGTCGGCCGATGACCGGTACGCCATCTATCAGGATGTTGACATGCTGGCCGGAAATGCCCTGCATGCTCAAGCCCTGGCCCAGGATATTATCCTGAGAAAGGCGAATGTTGAGTTGCTGTTCGAGCACATCTCCTACATTGACCGCTGCCATGCGGGCAATAGCCGCTGAATCTACGATTCGAATGGCATGTACGGCATCTTCTTGCCGGGCTCCTCCATATTGCCCGGTGATCACTACCGGATCCAGGTCTTTGGTTTGCGGTCTGAGCATCAGCGAGTGGACCTGCCCTGCCTCCAGAAATATTTCTTTTTCCTCAAACCCCAGCAACGCCAATTTTATCTGCCAAATGGCCGTTCCCTCATCCTCTAAGCGAAGGCTACCGCTCTGATCCGTCAGAAAATATTGCGGGCTACTGCTTCCTTTGGCCTGGGCGCTGACTTTGACAAAAGGCAGCCCATCACCTGAGGCTTCATCATATATCTTCAGGGTCGTTTGGGCGGATAGAAAAGCCAAAGGACTCCCCATCCCGCACACCATGAGGAGGATGTACAGGCAACGTGTAAAAAATGCCATAGATCAAATAGTAAAAAGGAGAGAAGGGACAATGTGCCTCCTCCTCTCCGTTTGAGATAGCTAGTGTAAACGTAATTCCGCTTCAACTTCGGCGACGATTTCTCGCCATCCTTCTAGTTCAGGGATGCCTGGTTTTCTTTTTCCAAAGAATTGCACCACCTGATCGCCTTTTTCATTGAAGCATTCAAGCGCCGTCACCGTTCCGTCCTCGGTAGGCTTACGCACTACCCAGGTCTGGGTGATGGCAGGTTCATTCACATGAAGATTAAAGTCCGGATCCATAATATTGAACCACTGCTGATAGTCCAGCAACTTTTTAACGGGTCCGGAGTGAATCTGAATCATGCCCTGGTTTCCGACGAAAACCATGATGGGTACTTGTTTTTCAGAAGCTTTAGTGATGATGTCTCTCAGGGCTTGCGGTTTGACCGGCACGGCATAATTGCCTTCCGGGGCCAGGCGCAGGGCCTGACTACGGCTGAGTTTATGTTTTTTGACCAGTCCAAAGAACTGATGCGTATCTTCTAGTTTTCTCCACCCTTCCTGGAAAGTGGCTACATCGATTTCTGCGTCAGGTTTTTCCGCCTCTTTTTCCTTGACCGGTTCAATCCCTTCCTGAATAGGGCTTTGATCTTCATGCAGGTATTTGGCTACCAGCACTTCGAAGGCAGCTACATCACTGTGCGGAGTCAGGTAGATTTTGTGAATGGCATAGCCGTCTTTCGCAAAGAACTGTAAGCTACGGCGCACCTTGCCTTTAAAGGCTTCTTCTACAGCAAAGGCACTGGCCCAGGACTGGAAGAAAATCCGTAAATCAATGTCCTCTCCCACAAACAGGCCTACGTGGGCATGCTCGAGGCTGGGATTGAGGTAGACACCTTTTCGCTCATGTACCACTTCTTCGTTGCGAGTCAGGGCCATGACCTTCCCCAGGGATTCGATTTCTTTCAGGATTTCCTGGAAGGGTGGCTTCAATCGCTTTACGCCATCTCCACAGCGAGTAGCCAGCAGTTGGACTTCGGTTACGTCCAGGGCTTTGGCGGCGTTTCGAATGCGCAGGCCAGGTTGCTCTTCCTTGAGAGCAGCCCATTGGGCGGCGAGGGGATTAATTACATTTTCCATATCGTATCGGAAATTTATGTAGATAAAGTAGGTAAATCGTCTGTGGGTTGTGTCTCAGGGTGAGCAGAAAAACTATTGCCAAACGAGACCTGGAGACAATTCAGGTTAGGGTGTTTACTCACATAGGCAGGAAAGTCAAAGCATTGTGCTAAATTCTCCGCCGTGAACACCCTTTCTGTACGTCCGAATGATAATCTTTTTCCTCCTTTTAACAATAATATTTGGTCCGCATATTGAGCGGCCATGTTTAAATCGTGCATGACAACCATGACCACATGGCCAGCCTGGGCCATGGAGCGAGCCGTGCCAAGACAATCGTGCTGGTATCGAATATCGAGGTTATTCAAAGGTTCATCCCACAAAAGAAGGCAGGGAGCTTCCATACCGGTGATTTGGGAAAGTGTTCGGGCCATTTGTACCCGCTGTTGTTCCCCTCCGGAGAGACTTTGGTATAGGCGCTTGCCAAATCGCTGGGTATCGGTTCGCTTCATCCAATCCCGGACAATTTCTTTATCATTTCCTTGCGGGTAGCGTTTGAAGTGGGGATACCGGCCCATCATGACCACTTCTTCCACGGAGAATGGATGACTTAGATGGAGCTTTTGGGTAAGGACAGAACGGGTTCTGGCTAGTAAAGACTTGGCATTCCCGGGATATACCTGGTCTTTCCAGGTAATGGAGCCAGCGTGCGCTTTGAGTGCCCCACTGAGCAAGCGAATTAAGGTCGATTTACCTGCGCCATTGGGGCCCAAAATGGCCAATAGTTTTCCCGGAGTCCCCTCAAAGGAAACCCCATCCAGGAGTACTTTCTCTCCGATTCGAAACGTCAGTCCTTTCGCCTTTAGCATTACTCGAATTTAAGACGTTGTTGGTACAGAAGAAAGAGAAAGAAGGGCGCACCTACCAAGGCGGTCAAAATGCCGATGGGTAGCTCGGCTGGTGCTAGCAAAGTACGGGAAACCGTATCTGCAAAAGCTAACAACAAGCCTCCTCCTAAAGCGGAAGCAGGCAGCAGGTAATGATGATCTGCCCCTCCCAATATGCGTAGCAGGTGCGGTACAACCAGGCCAACGAAGCCTATTACCCCACAAAAAGCTACCGAACAGCCAATGGCCAGTCCGGTAGCTAAGACTACTACAAATTTCAAACGCTCTACCTCTATGCCGAGGTAAGACGCTTCCTCTTCTCCCAAACTGAGCGCATTAAATGCTTTCCCAAAGTTCAGGAAAATAATGAGGCTGATTAGGGAGGCAACACTTACGATCCCTAATTTCCCCCAGGTGGTTCCGCCCAGACTGCCGAGGGTCCAAAAAGTCAGATCCCGCAGCTGGACATCATCCGCTAAATATGTCAATAAGCCGGTCATGGCTCCTGCCAAAGCATTGATGGCAATCCCCGCCAGAAGCATGGTGGCTACATTTGTTCTGCCTTTTTCCCGCCCAATAAAGAAGACCAAAAAGCTTGCTACTACGGCCCCGGTAAAGGTGGCGATAGAAAGGACGTACATGCCTACGGCTCCTCCCCATGCGGCTGCAAGGGTCCCTCCTAAGACAATCACCAGGGCAGCAGCTAAGGCTGCTCCGGTAGATATCCCAATGAGCGAAGGGTCGGCTAAGGGGTTCCGGAACAAGCCCTGCATGGCCGTTCCACAGATGGCCAGACTCATTCCCACAAACACGCTCATCAATACTCTAGGAAATCGGATCAGCCAGAAGATGGCTACTTTCTTTTCGAGCGCTGGTTGAAGGTCATTGAGCCCTAATTTATAGCCGAGGATATTGAAGATCTCCCACCAGGAGACCTTGACTGCTCCCTGGCTCATCGACCAAATAGATACCAAGATCAGGCCTGCTCCGAGGGAAACTAATATCCACCGGGCTTTATTCATCCGAAACCACTGATAGCAGTCCTTGATTGAGGGCTAAGGCTGCATCACCCAGACGAGGACCAAATCCTGCTAGAAATTGGCCGTCATAAGTTAAATAAGCCTTGTTTTTTCCTGCGGTAGTTTCACTTAAGCCAGGAATTTCCCATAGTCCGCTTTCCCCTTCCAGACTGGTAAGCCCGCTTTCAAACATGACAACTACTTCCGGGTCAGCCGCCAGCAAAGCTTCAGGCGTCAGGGGTTTAAAATCTTCAAAGCCGGAGACTGCATTTTCTGCGCCGGCCAGCCCAAACATGCTCTCCATTTGCGTTCCTTCGCCAGCCACCAATAAGGTGCCTGCGCCGCGCGCATAAATAAAGACTGCCTTGGGGGTCGGCTCGGGCTTCTGGATTTTTTCCAGTTGAGCATCTATCGCTGCAATCAACGAAGTCCCTACTTCAGGTTTGTCAAGCGTATCGCAGAGGGCAGTGATCAGCTGACGGGTTCCTTCCAGGCTAGGCGTATGCTCTAGGAGCAGAATCTCTGCTCCAGCCTGGGTCAATTGTTCCAGGAGTTCTGGTTTCAGGCTCCCGGCTTTCCCAATAATTAAATCAGGGTTTAAAGAAAGGACGCCTTCCGCCTGTATATTTCTATTGTGGCCAACTTTGGTGATATCGGCGGTAGCAGAGGGGTAATTGCTCGTAACATCTACCCCCACGATTTGCTTGCCTATCCCACAGGCAAATAAGATTTCCGTTAAGGCTCCATCCAGAGACACAATCCGGGTAGAATCATTTAATAATCCCTGAGGGGCGGCTGCGGAACCGGCTGCCGGTGTACAACTAGGCAGAATAGTAAGCAGAAAGCCAACACTAAGGATCCAGATGAGGGTCGATCTTATCATATTTCTCAATTAAAATTCCCCCTCTGACCACTGGCCAGGAGGGGGAAAGCCACAAATTATCTACTAATGACGATTTTTTTAATACTCATCGCATCCCCATAGCCCAGGCGAACAATATATACGCCTACGCTCAGATGCGATAAGGAAAGGGTTTGTTGAAAAAGGCCCGGGCTGCTGTTCCAACTATCCTGGAATACAGTCTTACCTTCCATGTTTATAATGCTGAGGCTTACAGCTTCCCCTGCACGAGGGGCGTCCATCACCAGATTGACTACTCCTTGCGGGGCAGGGTTAGGATATACATTCCAGAAAAAGTCTTCGATTTCTCCATCAATCGGCGTGGTTTCGCTCAGCAATTCTTTGCTAAACATATAATTGCCGTCCGCACTGCCCCCGAAGCCTTCCATGACGAGCTTCCAGATTTTGCCGTCTTTGGCTTTTACAATGTAAACGGTGCTGTCTTCAATAGACCAGCTACCCGTATACTGTTTCCAGTCCCAGCCAATCACATCTGCCTCGTCAGAATAGGCCAGATTTGCGGTATCATTATAAGCGGCTACATCATCTACTGGGTAGATGGTAGCTACCTGCACTCCTGCATTGGTTTTGATCCCGGAAACCCCATAAGGAACGGGAATAAAGGCGGTGTATTTGGTGAACAAAAAGTCCCAGTCGTCTCGGTTGGGTTCTGGATCAATGGTTTGATGACCCGCCATATCAAAATAACCGAAGTTTTTGTCCGCAAAATTGGACTTAACTACCACGTGGCGCATGCCGGCGGTATCGCCCAAGGCGGCATGACGGAAGGTATAGGTACCGGAAATCAGGCTTTCAATCCAAAGTTTCTGATAGCTCCCATCCGCCATTTTGACTACGAAGAGGCTATCACCCGTAACATGGTGCGTGATCGTATTATATTTCCCCCATCCCAGGTCAAAAGGATCACTAGGATTGGTGCCAGCATTAAAGGCTCCCTGGCGCCAACTTGCAGGAGAATTGTAAAGGGGTGCCCAACTGTTGAATCCAGCCGTATCTAAGGCTCTCCAGTCTGTCGTATCCCCGTTAGGATAGACGAAGAGTTGCATGCCTTTTACTGCATTCAGGAAAATTGCAGCACTTTGTCCGTTGGCTTCAAAAGCCAAATCCCAGGCATTGAGGGTGCCCGAAGTTTCTTCTCCACCGTCCAACTTATACCATATCTGCTGGGTATAGCCAGGCCCGGTGGATACCGTATCTTTGATGGCCTGTCCCGCCAGCGGAGATATCCACGCGAGTAGGAAAGTGAAAGTAAAGAATCGAATCATAAGTAAGGTTTTATTTAGATTTGTTCTAAATAAACTGCCTTTCTTTACCTCGCCCAAAAGAAAAATGATTTTACCTAAAGCGACTAATAAGATATAGGTATAGGTATATATAAACTACCTAAAATTAGGTAGCAATTTGTGAGGGAAACCCCATGATTGACAGGTGAATGGAAATCAATCCCTGGCCAGAGACTTGTAAAGCTTTTAGCTTCCCACTTCGAAAAACTGGACCCAGATTCCCTCAGGATCTTTGACAATCATCGCTTTTTGTGCCCAATCAAAATCACTGGTTTGCAAGGGTAAGGCAATCTCGACTTTTTCCTGCTGAAAGAGGGAATCCTTCCCGGCCAGGTCCTGCACGCCAAAGGCGATTTTACTAAATCCCTGAACGAGGCTGTTTGCAGGTAGTGCCTTGGGGGGCAGGATGTCAGCCGGAGCAAATAGTTCGAAGACATAGGGGCCGCGCGCCAGGACCGCCCTTTGATTGCCGACTTCTCCCAGGGTTTGGATATGGCTGAATCCTAAAAACTGCTCATACCAACGAA
>JBCBGC010000115.1:0-28395 GCA_038527215.1 Bacteroidota bacterium | reverse complement strand
CTAATGTTTATTTTAACCTTGCTCCAAACGCTTGTTACCTGGCTTGAGTATCGCCGCAAGCGGAAGGAAGAGAAACGGAAGTAAATTCCGTTTCTGTCTCAATATATGTAACACAAATAGGATATACGCTATCCTCAGTACACTAAAGCTAGAACAATCTATTCGAATTCATCAATGAAAAGTGTATTGATTGGGTGGATCCTATTTTTGGTACACTAAAAGGGAAGATCATCCTCATCACCTATATCAAGAGTAACAGGAGCCACTGCGTCTCCTTCGTCCCCTGCTTCTTCTGTAGTAGTTTTAAAATGATCTGCTAACTCTTTCATGCGGATCCATCCTTCCACCGCATCATCATAGGCAATTGATTTTGCCGTTTCTCTTGCAACAATGTGTTTGGAGCTACTCCCCAACTCTTCTTTTTTCTCCTTCTCAATATCTTCGTAATCTGGGAAGGATGCACGCATAGTGGTTTCAAAATCTTGACCAAAAACACAAAAGCTCTCGTTAATACTCCAGGTCGTACCTGATAACACACCGTCAAGCTGATCTTCGGGAATACCAATACTTCGTAATGCGTCTTTTCGTTTATTACCGTTTCTATCATCTCCAGTATCGTTATCAAAACAAACAAAAGTTGGAATCTCAAAGAGAGTGAACAATCTCCACCATTTGGCAAGATTTCCCTTTCCTTGGACACCAATAATGTCGATACCTTCTTTTTCAACGTCTAGCCCTACCTGCATAAAGTATTCTGGTAAAGCTAGCTCTTCTGTTAGACCTTCAACGAGTATTAATCCTTTAGCGAAAAAACCATTGAGAATTCGGGGAATCGCATTATTGGCATAGAATGGTACTACAGTATCCAAGGCAGCCCTAGTAGCATTTGTTTCGATACAGTGATCATACAGGCTCTGTGCACTATGATTAATGACGTGTGTCCCATCTTCATCTTTTCGAACAAGATAAATCCCATCGAAATAATTCAAATTCACAAAGTATGGGCTATGAGTCGTGATTACGATTTGCAGTCCGTCTTCCGCCATTTTATTTATGATGCGGGAAAGCCATCTTTGGGCAAGAGGATGTAAATGCGCTTCGGGTTCATCAAGTATGAGGATCAGATTTTCCCCCAGGAATGAACTTGAATAAGCATGAGCAAATGCCAATGCTAGGATTTGTTGTTGTCCAGTTCCAAGTTCTTCAAAAGCACGAGTAGCCCCTTCCTCAGTTGGATGGACTCTAAGGGAGCGAAAATAGTTACTTGGATCATATGCAGAAAAATCCAGCTCTAGGCCATGAGTCATGTTAGTTAGCATTTCACCAGCCACGGTAGACATATTTTCTGCGAACCGTTCGAACTCAGGAACTTCGTGAAAGGTTGATTTTATACTCTCAAATAGTTCTTTCAACCTATCGACACGATCGTCATCTGCTATTAGTCTTTTGTGAAAGGAGCGCATGACCTTTGAAAGTAATGTCCATTTCGTTGAATAACTGAGTTGGTAGGAAAGATTCTGATCAGCATTTACAACTAAGCAGGAAAGTTCACTTCTTAGCTCATTATTCACATAGGCAGATGTTTCAGTCCCTTCACAAATCGCGGAATAATTAGGTTGGTCGGAACCATTACCAACTTCCCAGGTAAAACCAGATATTCGAGTTGGTGCATATCCGTTTGCGCTATCTTTGACAGTACCCTGAAATCCTTGGACTTCGGCTTCTAGCACTACTCTGTTTTGTGGGTCTCTTTGCCAGTATTCGTGATCATCAAGACTCTTTGAGCCAGGCCAATACTCACCAAAAAGTATCTCTATTGCTCGTACAATATTTGATTTGCCAGCATTATTTTCTCCAATTAATACCAGTGGTTTATTTTCTGGGAAGTTTAATATGAGCTAGTTAGAGATTGAGCGATAGTTCTCAATCGTCATTTGTCTAAGTCTGGCCATAGGTTTGTTTGTAGATTATTTTTTTCCATCTACGAAAAGATTCAAAGTCACGTTTTTTTAGTTGTACACAATCTCGTGGATAACCCCCTTACCTTTGCATTCAACAATGAAGATGCTTTGAGTTAGGAAGTTTCACGGGCTTTATTTTCTGCCTCAAACTACTTCAACGTAAGTTCATTTTAGAGAGCGGCTAACTTACCTAAACTATAATGAACCGCCGGATTGGTTCTTCTCCGTGCGCCATCATTTGGGCCAATTGCTCCTGGACCAAAAG
The DNA here is from genome assembly GCA_038527215.1 of Bacteroidota bacterium. Taxonomy (GTDB): domain Bacteria; phylum Bacteroidota; class Bacteroidia; order J057; family J057; genus JAWPMV01. Next base: position 26,169 of record JBCBGC010000115.1, on the reverse strand, counting down.
CGATTTGCGGAAGCTGAACAGGTATACCTGGCAGACCTCAAGCAGTTTCCTAAAAATGGCTGGGCCCTGCATGGCTTAAAGGAAAGTTTGGAGGGACAAGGTAAAAAGGAGGAAGCCGCAGCGGTTCACAGTCGCTTCCTGACGGCCTGGCAATATGCCGATACAGAATTGAAAGGCTCCATAGTCAATACCTCCGAAGTAGCAGATTTTGCCCGGACCTTCAGCTACTTACGCATTTCCCGCCTTTTGCCTCCTGAATCCTTCCAAGGACTGTTCTGCGGAAAAAAATAGGCTGTAGCTTCGGTAAGCTGCAAAGGAAGCCCCCATTTGGGGGCTTTTTTGGTACAAATTGTTATCTTATGAAGGATAATATTCATCATGACTCAATTGACCTTCCTCAGCGCTTTCCTGTGGGTTCTCCTTCAGGTTCCTCCCATCTTTTTGACTGACCAGGGCCAGGTTTCCTTTCGCTCAGAAGCCCCCCTGGAAACCATCGAAGCAAGCTCTAATACCTTGCGAGGGGCCGTCAATACCGAAGATAGAAACTTCGCTTTTGTCCTGAATATGAATGCCTTTCGAGGCTTCAATGATCCTTTGCAGCGGGAGCATTTTTGCGAAAAATTCCTGGAGTGTGGTAAGTTTCCCGAATCCACTTTCTCGGGCAAATTCATCGAGAAACTAGACTTTTCCCAGATGGGCAAACGGGAAGTACGCGCCAAGGGCACTTTTAGCATACACGGAGTAGAACGGGAAAGAATTATTCGGGGCACCATGGACATCCGCCCTGACGGGATTCGCATTGTGGCTGGCTTCTCCGTCAAGCTTGCGGATCACAACATCAAAATCCCCTTGGTGGTTCATCAAAATGTAGCCGAAGAAATTCAAGTACGAATTGATATGCTGCTTACGCCAAAAGCCGGATGATGAGAAGCCCAAGCTATAGGAAAAGCTGGTGGCTTTGTAGCTGTGTGCTATGGCTCGGGCTTACGGCCAGCGCTCAGCAACGCTTTTCTCGGTATGAGCTGCCGAAAGGTGTCATTGTGCAACACATGCTGGAGGATGAGCAAGGCTTTATTTGGGTAGGCGGACAAGGAGGGATCCTCCGTTTTGATGGTAGTCGATGGGACCCCTATGTGCGGCCAGACACCACCGATGTTCCGGTGACCAGTTTGGCCCGTTGTCCCGCCGGAGAGGTATGGATAGGCTATAAAGATGGCCGTTTATTCCGAGCGGAGGCAGACCTGGACCTGGACCCGTTTGAGCCGGAAGAAGGCACTTCTCAAGCGCCGATCACTGGAATGGTGTTTGACTCCCTGGGCCGCCTGTGGTATGCTACTTATGGGGAGGGCCTTTATGTATATGACAATGAGCGTCTGTATAATTTTGATGAGGAAGATGGCTTGCCCGGCAACGACCTTTATGCCCTTGCGGTAGATGCTCGGGGCAATGTCCTGGTAGGAACAGATCAGGGGATTGGGCGATGTAGGTTTGAGCAGGGGCAAAAAACCATAGACCTCATCGGGCTGGATGAGGGGCTGCCAGATGAAATGGTCACCGCTTTATTTCATGACCCGGACGACCGCACCTGGGCGGGCATGTATGATGGCGGCGTCATGCCGCTGGATGATCTGACCTTCCACGCTACCCCCTGGCCCGGCAGCCGGGTGGAGCAAGTGTTGGTGAAAGGAGAAGGTATTTGGGCCCTGGATGAAGCAGGAAAGGTCTGGAAACGTGTGCTGGATAGGTTTGAAGCATTTGAAACCCCGGAGCCTATTTCTGCGATGTTGTTGGATCGTCAGGGGAACCTATGGCTTTCCGGACAGCGGGGCGGAATCTACCTTACGGCCCTCTATTTTTCCAAAGTAGCCGGCCCCACGGGAGAAAGCCATAGCGTATATATAGATCCAGACCAAACCCTTTGGGTGGGGGGGCAGGGGGCGCTCTACTACCAACGCCATGCCGAACGATCTTTTTCCGCCATCCGGCTTCCTCGTCCTATGCGCATAACCTCCCTGACGCTACAAGGCAATAAGATCATGTGGGTGGGAACGCTGGGGCAAGGCCTATGGCAGTTGGACTTATTTTCCCAGCAATGGCAATCCGTGCCCTTGCCCACTCTCAGTAAAACAGTCCCGATTTTAAGCCTGATTCAGCAGGACGCTTCTATTTGGATGGCCACCTTTGGGGGGATTTTCCGGGCGCAGCTCGATGGAGCGGGTCAACTCATTGAATGTGAAAAATTGCGACAGGCTTCTGGAGAGGAAGTGGAATATATCTATCAGGGGATCAAAGATGAAGCAGGAGGCATCTGGTTTGCAGCGGATGGCAAAGGCCTGGTCAAGGCCAATGAGGATAGCCTTTGGCTGGTGCCCGAATTCCGAAATGAGAGTCTGTATGCCATGTGCGCCGTAGCTGAGGGCGGGCTGTATGCTGCCAATAAAGACGGACAGCTTTTTTACTATGGAAAAAATCGGCTAGATACGCTTTCTCCTGCCCTGCAACTGGATGTGCTCTCCCTGGGCATGCTGGATTCCCAGCGCTTACTGATTCACCATCGGTCAGGGCTGGATGTATGGGATATGGCACAGCAGCAGCGTATCCCCCTCCTGGAAAGAGATGAGTTGACCATGGGGACTTCCCTGAACGTACTGGCGCAAAATCGGGCTCCTCACTTGTACATTGGTACCGGTGAAGGCTTGTGGAGGGTGGATCGCCAATATTTCCCCCGGGAGATTCCCCTGCAGCCTCAGATCAAGCAGTTTTTGGTCAATGAACATACGCGCTCTCTGACCAAAAATCAGCACCTGGCTTATGATGAAAATTACCTGGTTTTCTCCTATGCCAGTCTCTGGTATGGGCATGGCTCCGTGATTCAATATCGCCATCGCCTGGTGGGCTTTGACCGGGATTGGGTCCGCTCCGGAGACCAACAGGCCATTTATCCTCGCTTAAATCCCGGAGAATATACCTTTGAAGTACAAGCCGCCTTTGAAGGGGATTTTGCGCATGCCTCTCCCTATACCTTTAGCTTTAACGTCCGTCGCCCTTTTTGGGAACAGTGGTGGTTTATCCTGGGAGGGCTGGCAGGGGTAGGCGCCCTTCTCCTATATGTCATTCGAAGTCGGGAGCGTAGGTTGACCCGGGCGCAGGAGTTGGAAAAAGAAAATATCGAATACCAGTTCGATACCTTGCGCAGCCAGATCAATCCGCACTTTTTATTCAATAGCTTTGCTACCCTCAGTGCTTTGATTGAGGAAAAACCCTCTCGGGCGGTAGGCTATGTGGACCAGCTTTCTGATTTTTTTCGCAACATCCTTTCTTATCGAAAACAACCTTTGATCAGCCTAAATGAAGAGCGCGCCCTGCTGGACAATTATTTTGCCCTGCAAAGCCAGCGATATGGAGCCGCCATTGCGCTGCAGCAAGAAATTCCGGCCAAAGCCCTCGCCTATCAACTTCCGCCTTTGGTGCTGCAACTCCTGGTGGAAAATGCCCTCAAACATAATCGCTTCAGCGTCGAAGAGCCTTTGACCATAGAAGTCAAGGTTACGGAAGCGGGGAAATTGCTGGTGCGGAACCCCTTGCGTCCCAAATCTACCCCCGGTCCTTCCACGGGTTTAGGGATAGAAAATATCAAACATAGATACCGCTTACTCTCAGAAAAGGACGTGCAGGTTTTGCAGCCGCCCGGTTTTTTTGAGGTATACCTTCCCCTTATTTTGCCCGCATCATGAAGATTCTGATTATTGAAGATGAAGCCGCGGCCGCCCGTCGTCTCCAGCGCCAGGTGGCAAACCTCCAGCCCCAGGCAGAAATCATCGGGGTGTTGGCCTCCCTGAGGGAGGTCAGAAGCTGGTTGCAGGAGGGAGGCACGGCAGACCTCATCCTGATGGATATTCATCTGAGTGACGGCTCTTCCTTTGAGCTGCTTACGGACTTTGAGGAAAAGATTCCTATCATTTTTACCACGGCCTATGATGAGTATGCGCTCAAAGCCTTTAAGGCGCATAGCGTAGATTACTTGCTCAAACCCATCAAGGAAGAGGCGCTGAAAGCTGCTTTTGATAAATTACAGGAATTACAAAAAGGGAAAGGAAAGCAGGAGATCACCCTACCCATTGAGGAACTTCAGGCCTTGCTTCAACCCACCAAACCTGCCTATAAGCAACGGTTTTTGATTCGTCTGCCGGAAAAGCTCAAAACGGTGGAAGTGGCGGACATCGCCTATTTTTTCATTGAATCCCGCATCACCTTCATGCGGCTGAAAAGTGGTTCCTCCTTTCCGGTTGAGTATACCCTGGAGCAACTGGATCAAGTCTTAGAGCCAGGGAAGTATTTTCGGGTAAATCGCCAATTGAGTGTGAGTTTTGCCTCGATTCAAGAGATGCACCTGCACACCAAATCCCGCTTTAAGCTAAAACTGGCGCCGGAATATGAAAGAGAAGCCATTGTAAGCTCCGAACGAGCGGCGGCCTTCAAAGCCTGGTTGCAGACCTGTGAATAGGCTTTTGTATAAACATGGGAGGGGACTTGCCGGTTCAGGAAGTATATATCTGGTTGGAAGGAGCTTTTTCCCGCCTAAGCTAAGCTTCTTTGGATAGGGCAAAAGAATCCTACAATTTAGTTTTATAAATGATCTTCGCTCCATGAATAAAAAAATCATCTTAGGCGTTATCGTCATCGGTCTGGCTACGGCCGGGTATATCGGATGGCGGATGTTCGATCAAAAAGTTCCCTCCTTAGCAGATGAAAAAGCCTTTGCGCAGGTTTCTGCCACGGATCTGTTCGCGGAATTCTCCACTGATGAGGCCGCGGCCAATACCAAGTATGTAGACAAAGTCGTTTCCGTTACCGGCAAAATTGCCACGGCCCCTTCGGCTCAGGATAGCATCGTGGTCCTGAATCTGGAAACCGGAGATTTGATGGGCGGCATTAATTGTGCCTTTGAAGGAGCCGCAAAAGATGACCTGGCTGGCAGGGCAGTAGGCGAGGAGATTACCGTCAAAGGCATGGTAGCCGGGATGCTCATGGATGTGAGCCTGGTCCGCTGCGTAGTTGAAAAATAAATTGCCGAATCAAGATATTCCTAGACGCAAAAAATAACTTTCCCATACATGTCTCAATTCTTTCGAAGCTGTTTTCTCCTCCTGTTGGTAGCCTCTCTTTCCTCCTGTGTCTACAACAACGAAGAGGATCTTTTTCCCAATACCTCTAGCTGCGATACCACTACGGTATCATTCACAGCTGAAGTTTTTCCTATTCTGGAAGCCAATTGTACGGGCTGTCATAGTGGAGCCTTCCCTTCCGGGAACCTTGACCTGACCACCCACGCCAATGTGCTGACTGTAGCCAACGATGGAAGGCTGGTAGGGGTGACCCGCTGGCTACCAAACTTCTCTAAAATGCCGGATGGAGAGCCTCAATTACCGGCTTGTAACCTTGACAAAATTGAAGCCTGGGTAAACCAGGGCGCCCTCAATAACTAAACAACAAACCTTCATGAAAAGATTCATTCTCATCTTCAGCCTCTTGCTATTTGGCGCACAAGCCCTGATGGCCCAGAAATATGTGTCCCGCAATGGCCACATTTGGTTTTACTCTCATACCCCAGTGGAGGACATTGAAGCCCACAACCGCCAGGCAGCCAGTGTGCTGAATACCGAAACCGGCGATCTGGTTTTTCAGGTGTTGATCAAGGCCTTTACCTTTGAAAAAGCCCTGATGCAGGAACACTTCAATGAGAAGTACATGGAGTCCACCAAATATCCCAAGGCTACTTTCCAGGGAAAGGTGAGCAACTTTGAAGAGGTGGACATGAAAAAAGATGGAACTTATCCTGTGAAAGTGGCTGGAACCCTGACCATTCATGGTGTCGCCAAAGAAGTATCCGTGGACGGACAGATCATCGTCGCCGGGCCTGAACTGACAGCTAAAGCGAAATTTCCCGCTAAGGTGGCGGACTATGGCATTGAAATTCCCTCCGTCGTCCGGGAGAATATTGCCAAAGAGGTGGAAATCACCGTGGACCTCGCCTATAAAAAGATGTAATCAACTAACGCTCACATGAACTATAACCGCCTGATCCCCTTTTTGCTGCTGGTCTTGCTAGGGCCTGGCCTTTTTGCCCAGGATGATCTGATGGATCTTCTGGAAGGCATGGAGGAAGAAACTACTGATTATACCTATGCCACCTTCAAAACGGTGCGCATCATGAATGCTCATTCGATTGAAATGTCGGCTCCGGGGGTGATGACCATGATCATTTCCCACCGATTCGGCAGGGTCAATGGAGGGGCTTATGAGTTTTTTGGCCTTGATCAGGCCAACCTCCGCCTGGGCTTTGAATACGGCATAACCCCCTGGCTGAATATCGGCATCGGTCGGACCAATATCCAGAAGACCTATGACGGCTTCCTAAAGGCCAAGCTCCTGCGGCAAAGTACCGGAAAGCGCACCATGCCCATCAGTGTCGCCTGGCTATCCAGCACCCAGGTCAATACCCTGGAGTGGGCCGATCCTGATCGGGAAAACCTGGCCTCTTCGCGTCTTTCTTATGTGCATCAGTTGATGATCGGTCGTAAGTTCAGCGATCGCCTTTCGCTGCAGCTCATGCCGACCATGGTGCATCGCAACCTGGTGCCTACCAATGAAGAAGAAAATGACGTATTCAGCATCGGTGCAGGCGGACGGGTCAAACTGTTGCCCAGCCTGACCCTGAATGTGGAGTATTTCTACACCATGCCCGGATTCGTAGCAGACAACTATCAGGATGTGCTGTCCATCGGCATTGACATAGAGACCGGTGGCCACGTGTTCCAGCTGATTTTTTCCAATGCCGTAGCCATGACCGAAAATCTATACCTCACCCGTACGGACGGGGATTGGGGAGCAGGAGATATCCATTTTGGCTTTAACCTCACCCGGGTATTCAATGCTGGGAAAAAGGGTTCATGGGCCAAAAGCAAGAAAAAGTAGACGGTGATAAACCTTTGTAAGCGCCTCCCCAACACGCGTGTTGGGGAGGCCTTTTTTATTTCTCTGCTTTGATTTTTCGGTAGAAAATTTTGCTCACAATCTTCCACTCTCCCTCGATCTTCAGTAGGCTCATGTAGTCAATGAACATGAAGGTCTCGTACTCGATTTCCAAGCGGGCCTGGGCGGCATGTCCGTCCACATCAATGGAGGTAATGCGGGTGAGGCGGTTCTGCCTGGGGCCGGCCTTCATGCCTTTGCGGAAAAATTCCACGGCGTTGACATCCTGATAAGCATCGGTGATATAGCGCATGGAAGCTGTCGGGTGAAAGGCCTTTTCCAGGGTTGCAAAGTCATTGTTGGTGCCGCCCTGTAGATAATAGTTGAGGGTGCGCTCGATTTGCTGGAGGTCGGATTCCTGGGCGAAGAGGCCATAGCCGGCCAGGAGAAAAGTAGCACCAAAGAGGATTCGTTTCATGGGAACATGAATGTTATGGATGAAAAAATGCGGCGAATATTGACAGGAGAAAGCGGCTGCTTGCTCCTTACTAAGGACGCACTTCTTATCCCTTTCTTGCAAGGGGGAGACTTGCGGGATTTGGGAGGGGCGCGGGAAAATGCTTATCCCGCTTCGCTGTTATTTTTCCGACTCATCATGGGGTAGCTTCTAAGCGAAAAAATGAACCTGGGTAAGATTTGCCTGGGACGTAAGGGTTTTCTCAGAGGGTCTTTCGGGATGGCGGCTTTCTAAATGGTAGGCTCCATTGATGATGAGGACACCAGTATCGTCAGCATCGGTATGATTAGCTAAATATTCAGCCATGGCAGCATCCCTTTTATTGAGGCCAGCTGGTGTTGTGGCATGAGGGGGCCCTTCATTGGCCACGTCAAATCCATGAACTTCAGATACCTTTTTACTATCTACGGCAAATTTGATTACATCAGGCCAGGAAATCGGATTGGTAGCCATTCCTTGAAAAACAGCGAGGCTACCGGGGCCCTCTGTAGAGGTAGAGCTATCGGTATCCTTAGAATTATCCAGATTAATTTTTCCGCCAAGCAGCTCAATAAATAACTTTGAAACCTTTTGCCTTCTCATTAATTCCATGGCAATTATTCTGGCGGTGGCAGAACCATGATTTTCTCCCAATATCACCTTCCCTTGATCTAATTCCTGTGCTATTTGCTCGATGACACCCTCTGTCGGGAACTTGTGGCTATCCTGCTCAAAGAGGAAAACAATTTGTCTCAGCATGGCTCGCTGTGGGTCGCCCGCTTCCCCCTCCGGAATCTGTTGTTCAAGCTGGGTAATCGCTTTTTGTACCCTGGCAATAGCTTGGTCTGATTGTTTGAGCAACTGGCCCGGGTTTGAATCTTGGTTATCATTTGAGAGGTGCTTTAATCTATGGTCTACCTCTTGTAGGGATTGAAGCGCCTGGCGGAGTTCGTTTAGGGCTGGATCATTCACCTTACCTTGTAAAGCATCCAGGAGGCGTCTTGTACTACCTAGGCCAGATACAGTTTGTCCGTTTAACCGATATCGAATGTTAACCCCATAGATCCCTTGCTGAGCCAATTGATCTTTTAGGGATTTTATCTGTCGCTGTAGTTCACGATGATTGGTAATGTTATCCAGGGCAATGAATATTTCCACTGGTTTTCCGATCTCGAAGTCAAGTTTAGAAGGTCGCTGAGCGTCTAGTACTACAGCGGCCAGATGGTCAGCTAAGGAGGTTAATTTCTTAGGAGGTACCTGGGCCGCGTATATCTTTAGATCTGTATGTGCTTTCTCCTGTAGAAGCAAGGTCTCTAGCCCATCCTTCCTAAATTTAAACACCTTGTTCACCTGCCTGGGGTCAGAGAAAATGCCCGGCATGTGAGATAAAGTCTGGGGGCTTAATTTTATCGCGCTTAAGTTTTGATGCCCTTGGGCAGAAAGTTTTTTAATTTTCTTTAACCTACGTCTTTGGGCTTCTCTGGTTGATCTTTTACTTGGGGGCATATCTCTTTGTTCGCTTAATGTCTGCTACCTTGATTGTTGCTTCCTTTTCGGATAAAGGGCTGCCTTAGTTACCCCGCTGTACCACAAACTGATTGTTGTATTGGATGTAGGCTTTGAATTGCTGGGGGTTCATGGTCCGGGCCTGTCCGATGTTGGGATCATACACCAGGAAGTCTCCATTGGGCTGGACGGAGGCCGCCTGGGCGTGCTGGTCCGTAGCAAACCAAATCTGAGAACCTGGCGGCAAAGCTCTCTGGTCAATGGCTTGCTGCACTGCTTGTGGTCCCTGAAAGGTTTCAGCGTCAGGTCCGAGGGCTTGTTGGGCGTGCTGTACCTGAGCAGCTAAGCCTCCCTGGCCAGCCCAGCTGATCATATTGGCCACCGCAGCCTGTTTATCCGCATTATTCAAATCCGCAAAACCCAGCTGCTGACCCTGGCCATGGGTGAGCCAGTGGGTAGAAAGGATGGAACAAAAGCGTTCCAGTTGAATCCAGTCTACTTCCATGCCTTCATTATCCACCCGATAGTTAATGCCTCCTTCGGCGTTGGGTTGAAAATACAGCATAGGGTTGGGCTCCAGGCTTTCGGCAATTACCGTAGGAGCGGGGGGCGGGTTGATGTCTTCGGCAAAAGCATTGGGGGCCTCCTGGGTTCTCCCCTCAAAAACCAATCGCAGGCTTCTTTCGGTATTTGGAGGAGCATCATCAGAGCTAGAACTGCTGTCCTCGAATCCTTCCCCTACGGAATCATAGGGATTAGGGACAAGGGAAAGCGGTTGGTAGAGGCCCTCAGGTGGGGGATTGCCCGGAGGAGGATTATCCCGAAGGATGCCTTCATCCCGCATGGCTTGTAGGAGGGCTCGCTGTTGGTCGGGGGGCAGGTTGGCCAGGAGGTCCCGGATCAAGGCTCCGTCCTGTCCCTCCCGGCGTAGCCGGGCGCCTAGTTCCTGTGGGCTCTCGGCATTGCTGCGGGTGCGCAAGTGTGCCCCGAGGCGTCTGTCAAGATCGCGCAAGGCCTGGTTTCTGCGCGCCCGGAGTTGAGGTTTTCTGCGAAAGGTGCTGTCTGCGCCTTGCCGCAGGGCCTGAAGCCGGGACATAAAGGCCTGCATGGTGGCCAGATCCAGGCCGCCGGGCCTTTTTTCCAAATCAGCCAACACCCTCAATAAGATGACCATTTGCTGGAAGTTGCGGTTGTCTGAGCGGTCCCGGTTGCCATCTCTGCTGGCCGCTACCAGGTCGTCCAACATGCTTTGGACGCTGTCTGCCTGCAGGGCAACTCCGACATCGTCATAGAGGTTGCCGTCTGGATTTGGGGGAAGCCCTTCGCCCCCCTGAATCTGCTCTACTCTGCCGTATTGACTCAGAGATCGGGGTTGAACGAGCGGCTGGGCTTGATCGTACTGATTTGGAACCCGGTCATATAGTTCGGGTACCTGATCATATTGCTCGGGTACGCGGTCGTATTGACCCTCCCGAGGCGGATCTCCGTCTTGAACCAGCAGGCTGTCTTCGGTACGTGCGGTCTGGTGGGTGTCGTCTGATCCCTCAGAGGCTTCAGTTCGGAGACTATCCTGGGTACTGCCTCCTAAGGTATCCAGGCTGGCCTGGCTGACGCCATCTTCAATGATAAGGCGCTCATAATTTCCGCTGTCCGGGTCATCTGGTAAGCGGCCATATTGTCCGAGTTCCCGGGCCGGATCTTGCTCTAAGCGGGCCATGCGCTGTTCCACGCCAGCCTCCAGGATGTCCAGGGGGCGATTTCTTCTGCTCGCCAGGTCTTGGTTTTTGTGGGTAATGCGGGCTTCCTGGAGGAGGGTCCTCAACTGGTCTGCTTCCGCTCGCATGGCGGCTACTTCTTCTGGTGTCCCGGCCCGGCGTCGATCCATATCCTGGAGGCGTTGCAGACGCTGGGCGATCTGGGTCAGGCGTTCCCGCTGCCTTTTTTGGGAGCTATCTCCTGGAGGATTTTCTTGCAAAAAAGTCTGCATCTGGCTGAACTGGTCCAGGGGTTCCCCGTCCACGGTGAAACTGATTTCTACCCTCCCGGTATTTCCTTCTTCCGCCATTTCCTCCTGCACCTCGCGCAATTCCCTTTGAACGTCTGAGGGATTATCTACCTCATTGAGGTCAACATGAAGCACGAGGCGATCTCCCGGGCCCATACTGAGCAGCTGAGCACTTCGCGCCTGGTCAGCCATGGCCATAATGGTGGCACCGAGATTCGCGGCGGGGGAGCCTATTCTGCCCAGGCGAAGGTGGACGGCATTGGGGCGTGCATCTCGCCAGGCGGTGGCAGCGTGGTCCGGTCCATCCAACTGAAACGCCCGACTGACGGGTCCCTGAATCAAACCGCTCATGCCCGCTTGTTGCTGGGGGCTTTGAATCTGCCGGCTGCGCATGCGGTTTCTAAGCACGTCCGCCATGACCCGCTTGCGGGCGCGCATCATGCGACGAGTCTGGGCTCTTTGCCGTCTTTGGGCGAAAGTGGAGGATTGCCCGGTTTTTTGTTTTGGAGGCATGATCAAGCTTAATTAGGGACGGTTTTGAATTGGGGAGGGGTGGTGCCGCCCTGACTGGGCTGGGCGCGATAAGAGATTTGGCCGAGATAGCTGTTGGCCATGCTATCCTGATGGATACTTCCATCCTGACTGCGGACCACATGGTCTTCAAAGGTGTTTTTTCCCCACAGCCGACCTTCACCGACCAAGGCCTGTACCTGATTGGAGGGGAGTCCCAGGATTCCAGACAGTCGGTCGATATCTGCTTGGGTAAGGGGGGCTTCTGAAGCAAATTTTCCGGAAAGGAGTTGGACGGTCAGTTCATCCTGGGTCTCCAGCAAACGGCTGCGTAAGGCTGTTTGATCATTCGGGCTTAACAAGTCCATTACTGGTCTGAGGTCTGCTAATCGAGTTTCCAGGACGCCCAGTGCCGTGTGGAAATCCACCAAAGGGGGTAAGCCAGGCGTAACAGATTCCCCGGGTCTATTCTGAAGGCTTCTTGCTTTCCAGAGATGGCCAAAGGCATCATCATTGTCAAGGGCCATGACCCCGATTATTCTATAGGGCTGGTCCCGGCTCAGGACAAACTTATAGTTGCCCCCGTTTCGGTCAGGGTGTCCGATAATCACATCCAGGACTTGTAAATCAGCCAAGCCTTTTTGAAGGCCCCCATCAGTCCGATAGGCAAGGTCTACGGGTTTGACCACAAATGGAAAAACCTCTTTTCTGCCTCCCGGAAGAACCCTGATTTTTAGGCGTTTATTTCTGAGGGATTCGGCATCAAAATTGGGTGCCGGTGAATTTAAGTCATCGCTGATCGCGGCCATTTGCCTTTCAAATGCCGCTATCGTTGATTCCATGGCTTGCTGCCTGAAGGCTTCTTGCTCAGCGGGGGGAATATCTAGTCGACGGATTTCTTGCTCTATAGCTACTTGCGTTTCCCGGCTATTTCTCATCGCTTCCTCAGGGGATACCGCTAGCTCGATTTGGCCATCAGTCCCATTTACCACCTCGATAGCCTGACCAAGCTCGAACTCACCGCGATCATTTTTTTGAGCAAAAAACACGGTAATGGGTACATTCGTCATTTTCATGACTCTGCTCATCATAAAGGTGGCTACTCCACGTTGGGCCTGTTCAGGATTATTCCTAGGAACGCCTGCATTGCTGGCGGGGTCCGTGGCTTCCCCTTCATTCATTTTTCTCCCTGCCAAAAAAGTAGGAGGCAAGTCATCCCTACCGACGGTTTGAAATACAAATGCACGAACCGGTCCATTGGTGCCGATGCCCAGGATCACGGCTGGTTGATCTCTGGCAATATCCGATTCCAGCAAGGGCTGAAATTTGACCATATTGAGTTGGTTTCGCGCCGCCTGCGTAGCCTCATCAATGTCGAAGTTTCTTACTTCTGCGCCTAAGTTTCGAACCACTCTGAGTTTGGCGTTTTCAAATCTGGGGCTGATAATTTTTAACAGTTTTTCTGATTTAGCTTTGGAAACGCCTAAGCTCCTGCTTTCCTCCTCGTAGGTTTGCACAGCTTGTTCAAGCTCTACTTTGGCTAATACTAAGAGTCTTCGGTAGGCCTGGAATTTTTCTTCTAAGTCTCGCGGAAGAATCTCCCTGCCTTGTAGTCCATTCATTGCATCTCTGTAAGCGCTAAGGGAAGCATGGAAATCACCCAGTTTCTTCAACAATTGCTGTCTTTTGACCCCGTCCTTTTCCGTCGGTTTTCCTAAATCATTGCTGACCTGCATGACGCTAGGGACACGGGTAGGAACCCCAGGTACCCCAATCTGCCGCCGAAGGCCTGGCCCTGCAGGAGGAGGAGGGGGCGCAGTCCGCTGAAATGTCTGGGTGACCTGAGGGCGGGCAGGTCCTTCTCTGGGGGAAGGTGGAGGGGGTGGTGGTGTAGAGGAGGGATTGACTTCGGAAACCAGTCGAATGGGAATATCTGGCCCATAGACCTCTCTGATTTCAGCTATTCTCCTATCGCGAGTTGGTGCGTCAGAAATGCCCTGGAGAAGGATTTCTTGCGGAGGATGAGTGTCTTCGGGCCCATCTTTGGCGCGCTGTTCGGCCGCTTTCAAAAGCTCTCCTGCATGTTGCTGTTCCTCCTGGTCAATTCGGGCATACAATTTTCGATTACGTTCGTTGCCCATCCGGACGAATTCACTTTGCCCTATAGCCATGACGGTGGCCTGCACCGGGCCTAATTCCTGGGGGAGGTGGGGAAGTAGCGCTGGTCTGTCTGCCAGTGAGCTTAGCCTGACTTTGGTCATTTGATCAGCCATTTGCTGAACCCGGGCATCCGGGCTATTACTACCAAGATTGACTGACCGCCTCCGCTGCATGCTCAGGCGGCGTTGGGTCTGTCTGCGAAAGCTGGCTGATCTGCTTCTTTGGTCTGCCATAGAGAAATAGGAATTGGGAAAAGGAATTAAAGGGTATGGGCTCTGGGTCTTCGGGCGGGGACAAAGCTGTCGTGGGCTTGACGACGGCTGAGTTCAGGGGCAGTGTTGGCTCTTTCTCTTTGCTTCACGCTCTCGGCCGCTTCCTGCCGGGTGATGGCAGGTACGGCAGGAAAGTCTAATCGGTCCATGATATAGTTGGTTGCAGCTTCTACGGCTTCCTGTCTGCTGAGGGTCGGATTGGGCTCAAACTGCGGCAGGAGACGCTCAGCTGCTTCCACCGCCTGACCTTCTAATTGGTCAATGGCTTTTGCCTGATCTGCATCAAACTTTTCGAGGATCCGGGCTTCGGCGGCTTCGGCTTTTTCCACCCGACTGCCCTGGTCTGCTTTAAAAGCGGCCGCATCGGTTTTGCTGGCCAGCGCCAGGCCTACCGCCTGCAGGGCTTCTCCCCGACTGATTTTACCTTTGGTGCCGATCCTGACCCCGAGGCGTTCTGCGGTAGCGGATGCGGCTGCTTCAGCAATGGCCCGGGCTTCGGATTCGCTCATTTCGCCGGGCTTGCTCAGGGAGACCCCCATGTCTGCGGCGGCTTTGACCGCTGCGGCCATGCCTGCATCCTGGGCACTTTTTCCGCCGCTTCCGTCTGCTCCGGCTCCTCGGGAACGATCAGCGGCTGCGCCAGCCGCCTTGGCCGCTTTGGCTTTAGCCGCTTTTATCCGGGCCTTTTTTGATTTCTTTTTCGCCGGGCTTTTGCCCTTTTGCTTTGCCATATCAATCGTCAAATAGGAAGGGCAGGGAGGAAAGAGACATCCTCCCTGCCAGGTGGATCGTTATTGAACTTTAGCTTTGTAGCCGATGACCAGCTGAACGGTGCGGAGCAATTCTTTGTCCCCTTTTACTTTCAGGGTCCAGGTAGAACCACGGCTGCTGATGCTTAGACTGGACGGTTCCAGGAGTTTCTGATGCTCTAATTCCATCTCCTCGTCTCCATTGAGGATCATGCTCAGCTTGCCTTCCTCCATCTGGTCGAAGGTGGGATAGATACTGAGGATCTTTCCACTGGCCATGTTGGGGAAGAGGGCCCTGCTCAGGTCGAGACTCAGCTCATCGCTGTCGCTATCGAGAAAGTCGAGCCATTCATCATGGAAGTCATAATTCAGGTCGAGATAATGGACGGTAGGATAGGGCTTGAGCATGCCACGAACTTCATCGGCAAAGACCTTTCCGCCAGATACAGCCGTGAATTTGACATTGATCACCAGGTCTACCAGGTCCTTGACCAGGGTATGTCCGTGCTTGCCTTTGAGTTCCAGGCGCCAGGTGGAAACGGCTCCCGTCCCTTCGAAAGGCAGGTAGTGATCCGTATCAAAGCGCAACTCAAACATGCCGTTGTTTTTCTCATATTCATCGTGATGTGAAAGGGCAATCTGCTGGCTGACTTTCCAATCGCTGCGAATAGAAAGCGGTTGCTGATCCCGGGGATCCAGGAGGTATTTGACCGCCTTGGCATCCGCTTCCATGACCGTTTTGCTGCTAAGTTGGGTAAGCATGGCATTGAGATACTTGCCTTCGCCGGCATCAAAGGTGATGGACATGGTTTTGATCAGGCGGAGATAGTGACCCGGGAAGTCATAATCAAACATAGCTTCGGAGAGGCTGAACTCGCATACGCCGGTAGCTTTGAAGGTGAGGAAGGCCAGGGGATCCAATTCCAGGAGGGAAATATTTTTGGTTACCTCCAGGCGGCGGTCATCGGATTCCATGTAATGCATTTCCATGCGGTCCAGGTCCAATCCCAATTGCTCGCCTGCCATCAGGCCTTTGCGCTGGCTATTCCAGTAGGTCGGGCGAATGAAGTTTACCAACTCGCGGGGCGCTCCTCGCTGGAACTGATAAGCCTTCTCGGCATATTTGGCCATGTCATAGGCCAGCTTATAGGTCTGATAATACAAGCCAGAGAGCGAGCTAGACATCCATTGGTACAATTCCTCATTGGTAAATTTGTCTCGCATGAAGGTCGCCATGGCTTTGTTGTGCTCGATCTGCTTATTCACCAGTTCGAGTTCATATTCAGCGGCTTTGTACTGCAATTCAGCTCCGAGGATCTGCGCTTTAATCATTTTTTCGTCCGCCACGGCCATTTTTTTCTGTAGCTCCCAATCCTCGTACATGCGCTGGTATTGAGCGACGATGCCGAGGGTTTCTCCAGCCATGCTCAGGCCTTCGCCCAGGGTTTGGAAGACATCGGCTGCGGTATCCAGGCCCTGGCCCACATTGGAACCTCCGTATTTTACCCCCATGATGAAGGGGCCAACCAGGGCATCCGGGGTGGAAGTACTTACGATGGCCGAAATAACTTTGAGTCCGGCGGAAGTAAGATTGGAAATAGAACCCAACCCCATAAGGAGGATCTGCAGGCCTTCGGTGATGAGCATGCCGTTTTCCATGACCTGCTCGTAATGCTCGATACGCTTTTGCGCATTTTCCAGGCTGGCGTTGAGAGAAACGATGTTGATTTCCGCTTCTTCCAGCTGGGCTTGACGGACCTGCTTGGTGATGGCATGTAATTCTCCTTCCTGACGGGTTTGAAGGAGGCTGAGGCTTTCAGCATCCTTTTTCTCCAGTGCGGCCAGCAATTCTCCGCCATACTGGCTGAGCTTTTGCACCAGTTCCCGGGCTTTGGACAACATGAAGTTGAAGCGATAGGGTGGCACCGCTACGTCCAGTCCTCCTACGGCCTGGGCAATAGAGGCTCCTCCCGCCACGGCTCTGACCAGGGCCATAGGATCAATCGGTGGTTGGAATAAAGGCAAGGCTTGCTTTTTGCCCAAAATGTTCAGGCTATGCCGGATTTTATACAGGCGGTCTTGCACCCGATTCCAGTAACCCAGGAAGAGGTCATTTTCCGGGATGTAGAAATACAGGTTGAGGATGTTATCGTTGGGCGTTTCAACGATCACGGCCTCTTCCGTGTCATCCAAATCCCCTGCGGCCAGATCATTTTCCAGCTCAAAGAGGAACTCAAGTTCGTTTAGCCGGTCCTCTGCATTGGCGTCTTCCAGCAAGGCCCGATATCCCTGGTAGTTTTCATCATCCGTCAGGACCCGGATGCCCAGACCGTCTGGTTCATCCCCCAGCAGGTCGTAGGCCAGGATGTAGAGCATCATGGCTTCATTGATGCTTTCGACGGTGTACTGGGTGAAGAGGGAATCGCCCCAGTCCAGCAGGTTGTCGATGTAATTCATGACGATGGCTTTCTGGTAAGCCACAGGTCGCAGACTAGCCAGGGTATGAGGGTCAAAAGGATCGTTGAGGTAGCGATCCATCTGATTGGGATCAAGCAGATAAGACTCGTCTCCGGCTTGGGTATTCGCTTGTTCAAAGGGGCTAAAGAGCCAGGGAGAGTTGTCCTGGCCAGGATTGTAGATGTATTCGTACCATTCCTTGGCCGCTTCAAACTGCTGGGCCGTATTGAGGGACTGGGCAATCAAATACGGCGCATGGTAAAAGATTTCCCAATAGTAAATCAGATTTGCGCCATGGAAATCCAGGCCGGTTTGGGCTGGAACAGGATGGAAGCGGGCTGGATTAAAGCTGACTCCTGCATCTCCCAGAACCGGTGTTTCTGGCTTGTTTTGCTGGGTGGTCAGACTCAGCAAGCCCTCCATGCCTCCCAGAAAGAGCTGGGTGCTAAAGTGCGCATCCATGGTGGTGGTCAAGCGGATCAACTCATAGATTCCGGTGCTGTTCGCGCCACGAGGACGACAGAGGAAGGTGCCCCTTTTCGCTTCAAACACATACCAATTGGGTTCACTGAAGGTGAAGTTGGTTTTGTTGATGATTTCGAAATCCGCATCGAAGAGGTCATCCTGTCCCTGATAGGTTTCCCGGATCAGGTTATAGATTTTAGACCCTTCGTCCAGGAGGTCCACTTTGGCATTGTTGAGCACAGCAAGCTTGTCGCTGCGGTTGCCGAAATCCTGAACGGCTTGATTGAAGTGGACTCTCGCATTGTTGAGCGCGGTGAGCGCGGCACTGAGGCTATCGTTCTGAATGTTGTCGACAGCAGATGAGAGGTCTGCCTTTCCATTTTCTATTGCAGTAGTGACAGGAGCAATGCTGGCCTCATAATTAGTGAGGGCTGATTCGGCAGCTGGCAAGGTCGTCAAATCATCCACGTACTTTTCCGGATCGTCTCCTCCCCAAAGTCTTACTTCTGCCAGGACCCCATCTATGAATCCCCTGAAGCTGACCGCAAAGGGGCTGTGAGCCTCTTGATTGGCCTCTGCTGTTTCATCTGACAGGTCATCTCTCAGGCTATCCGCTTCCGTGCCAATAGAACTGATTTCATTGTCGATGCCTGTCTTGCGTGTATCGTTGTCGCTTTTTTCTGCCGAAGCGGTATCGCCCAGGGCTGTCCGATCCCCTTCCAAATCCTCGTCTCCGTCTCCGTTATAGGCATTCAAGGCGGTGGAAAGGGTAGCAATGGCCTGGTGGAGGTCGGTAGCAAAGTCTTTGATGACCTGGTTGCTATCTCCCGTCAAGCTTCCTACGATGCCTTCAATGGCACTTTTATCATTAGCAAAATTCGCCTCAGCCGTAGCAATGGTACTGGGGGTGCTATCCTCTGCGATTACGGTTTCCAGCTCCTCGGTGGCATCTTCGAGTCGATCGGCAGCGGTTTGCAGATTGATCAGATGTTCGAGGCGTCGGTGAAGTTCTTCAGCCGTTTCTTCCATAGTGGTCGCCCCGGCTTCTACCTCCAGGTCAGACGAAACCGGCCCATAGGGGAGCATATGATTAGAGGTAAAATCGGGCCAGGTGGATAAGGATACGGTGATCGGGTCTTCATCTGGGTTGAGTTCTTCAAAACTCAAATCAGCAAATAGGCGACCATTGAGCAGGGTCTTGCTTTTGGGGTCGCTGTAAAATAGCCTCACGATGCCATCGGTATCCCCGTCCCAGGCCGCATGGAGTTTGTCAAAAAACTTGTCCATGTTGAAGCTCAGGTTGCCCCGGATAGATTTCGGGAAACCAGAGAGCGGAATTAACTCCATGCCATCACTCTTGGTGGTATAGCATTCGTATTCGCCATCTCGCAGGACAAACAGGATTTTTTCGTCCAGCTCGTCATCATGCTTCTTGAAGACGGCATCCGCCGGGGCGAAGGAACCGCCCTTGTTGGCCAGTGTCGTCATCATCAGCTCAAAAGGACCGATGCGTCCTTGCACGGCCGCCAGGGTCGGAATAGGCGAAAGTTTTTTTACCCCGCCTTCATCTTCTTCAGTGTAGAAAAAATAATTTCCATTTTTATCAATCAGACACAGGACATCATCCGTCAAGGGGAATGCCGCATCAAATCCCTCACTGGGATAAGGAGAGCTAAGATTTACTTCTTGTCCTCCTACGATGACCGGATTTAAAATGGGATCTAGTCCGTTCAGGGCCACTGAAATATGGTGCGCAATGCCAAAAGGTCCTTTGACATAAGCCAGGAAAGTGGCACCCGCGGGTGGGACATGGAAGAGTTCTTTAATGGTGAGGTTTTCTCCCGAGTTGTCAGCAAGATTTTGCTTGAAGCAACTGCCTCCGTGGAACAGATAGCGATGGCCCTTGAAAATCGTGGCGGCATCCACCCGGGTTTGGAAGTTGTCCGGGAGGTTGGCAAACTCCTCATACTGACCGATGGTTTTGACCGTACCGGCTGGATCAGACTTGGAAGTTTTCATGCAAAAGCGCCCGGAGAAAATAACCGTCTCTTCGGAGGTTTCTCCCTCTACGGTTACAGACTCCACATAAGCCGCGTCGATCTCATAGTTAAGCGGGATGCCCTCTTTGAGCAGCTGTGGGGCACTCCACCGCTGGGTATAGTTGTAGTAGGAAAATTTGATGTGGGCGCGATGCGAAAGTTTCTTCTTGGAGGTTTTGACCTTTGCTTCGGTGCCCTTGTCATTATTGGTGGCTTCTAACTTTCCTTCTGACTCCTCAAAGGCTTCAATTTCAATCCAAAACAGCATGAGGCGGCCAAAGGCGTGAACCGGGAATACCCTGCGCGCATTGATGGTCATTTCTACCTTCTGCCAGGGATGCCATTCAACCAAATCCCCCTCAAAATGGGCTTTTCGGTAGTAATATTCCAGCGGCTCGGTTCGGGTATGGCCAAAGATCACCAGCGCATCTTTGCCATCTTCTTCATACACATTGGCTCCACTGATGCGGAGATTCCCCACCCGACTAAAGCCATCGAGGTATTCGTAAAATGCCCCCATAGCAGTTTCTGCGGTGAGTTCTCCCTGGAGAAGGCTTTGCTCCAGGCCTTTAAATTCCGGGGTTTTGGTATCTCGGAGCTCAGGTCGGATGTAGTTTTCAGGATAAAGGAACACCTTGCGGTTCGCTTCCCATACCCGATAGTTTTTCATCCATTTCCACCATTGCTTTAGTTCGTCTTTACGTTCGGGAGAAAGGGCTGTCTCATCCGGACTTTCCAGGTTGATCTGGTAGCGATGCATGTAAATCTGGACCGCAGAAATGGCTTCTTTGATCAGGGAAGTTTCGGCTTCGCTGCCCCTTTCCACATCTATCAACAGCAGATTGAACAGGTCCCGTTCATTTTCGACATCCGGAAGCAGGTGGAGCAAATAAGGCAATAAAGTGTCCCGCTTGATCAGGTTGAGGGCATTGTGTAATTGATTTTCCAGAATTTCCCAATCCTTGGGACTGTTTTGCTCGCCCAGATAGCGGTAAACCGCATCGGCAGCCTGCTCCAGGAAATCCTGGATTTCAGCCTCCGTCGGTGGAGCATCCGCCGGGCGATGAAAGAGCGGTTTCCAGACGTTGGTATAGAGGTCCTCTGGCTGGGTGCCGACCCGATGCGCCAGCTTAAAGATGCTGACCATGTGGATGAGCTCCTCAACCCTGACCAGTTCTTCAAACTGGTTGGGCTGATCCAGGAAGGTGTTGCGTCGCTTGAGCCAGGCCACTTCCTCCTCTTCCCAATCAAAGAGCTCGGCCAGGAGCTGATAGGGCTTGCGATTTTCTCCCTGACCGCCAAAGAAGAACTGGGTGAATTTACCGTCGCCATCGTAATCTGCTTTCAAGGCGGCGTATTGACTGATGGTTTTTAGATCGCCCAGCAAAAAGTCATTCCAGTACCGCCAGCGATCGTTCAATAGCTGAGGGAAGATCGCATCCATCCGTTTGTATTCCGGATCTCCAAAGCGTACGTAGCTATCTCCTTTGAGGAAGTAGGTTTTGCCTTCAAAGACGAAGGCATGGTCGATGCCATCTTCGAAGGTAGGAGCGAGGTCGCCCCAATTGTCCTTGATCGGTTTGGGGTAGCCTTCGTCGGCCAACTCGTTGTCGAACTCGCTGTATCGGAGATACTGATCCCCCTGGAACAAGTAAGTCTTGCCATCCGGTCCGACGAACATGGCTTCTACCTGGGCTTGCTGATCTTCCCCGGGAAAGAAGGCCGTGGATTGAGCCCAGTCGTGGTGGATGTTGCCCACCGTTCCGGTGCCTACTTGCAGGTAATCATCCCACCGGAACAAGTACATGCTGCCCTCATGGGTATACAAAGTGGCATCCAGGTCGAAGACGAACTCGTGATGGATAGAATGGCCGGTATCCATGGTCAGCTGTTCCTCTATGGATTTAGGATAGCCTTCATCCACAAAGCTCAATTCGTCATAATCATAGTAGGCATGGGTATAGCGGAAGGCCTGATCTCCCGAAAGCAGGACAGTTTGGCCCTGACCATTGACATAGGCCGCATCAATTTTCTGCTCTTCTGCAATGCGGTTTTTTAAGGCACCTATGCGATCTTTTGGGTAGGTTTTGTGCCCTTCCCGGTTGGCGATGTAGCAGCGATCTCCGATGAAGAGGTAAATATTCCGGGGATTCGAGACGATCGCCCCGAGGCTTCCCCCATTTGCTAACTCCTGCCCCAATGTATCTTCAAAAACAGGCGGCAGCTGGGCAAATCCCGCTTCTTCCCTCAGATGGGAAATGATTTCTTTAGGATAGCCTTCATCTACGTAGCGATAATCAGGAGTAGAATATCGGAAAAATTGATCGCCAGAGAAGAGATAGGTCGTTTGTTCATCGAGGACAAAAGCGGCATCTACCGACCCGCCGGTCAGCAGGTTGTTTTCCAGTAAACCCCAACGTTCTTTGATTTCTGCCAGAGGAGCGAATCCATCCGTATCTTCACCAAAGTAGGTGAAGGCCTCCGGTCCAAAGAAGTAAAAAGATTTCTCTGGTCCCTGGAAGGCAGTTCGGAGATACTGGAGGTCAGGGGTGAAACCCTGGACGTCCGAAATCAACAACGGGAGCGTAACCACCAGTTGCTCAATAGGACGTGGATAAGACCATACTCTTTCCTCCAAGTGGTAGTGGATAAAATGATCCTTGTTGAACAGCACCCGATGCTCATCTATTTCCAGTAAAGCGTGCACTTCCTGGAAAGGATTGTGCGCATCATCATAATACTCCTCGGGAATATCGAGTACTTCCCAATCGCGGAAATTGGCATGCTGGAGATAAGGGTTGTCATCGGCTGTTTCTCCATATGTATCATAGCCCATAGATTTGCCGTAGTCCTCAGAATTGCCATAGGCCGCTTTTTTCTTCATCTCATACCCACCATCGGTAGCGGTAGGCAAAGGCGGCTTTTTCGAGTAATCATCCCCTTCCAGGCATAAAAACCTGAAGTTGCCTGCCTCATCCCATTGTTCTACCAGATAGGTCTTTTCTTCGATGACAAAAGCAAGGCGAACGTTTTTCAACCCGCACCAGTGTTCCTCAATGGAGCGAGGGGCGTCTTTGACAAAAGGGGGCAGGCTATGCGGCAGGTCCAGGTCTTTTTCATAGATCACGAACTGATCCCCGCTAAACATATAGGTATGTCCGTCAAGCCCTACAAAGGCGGCATCTATCTGGTTGCGGCTTTCGATTTCATTGCGGACCCTGCCCCAATCTTTGGCAATGGGGAAACGGCTTTCCATGTGTACATGGAAATACTGGTCGCCCTGGAAGACATATCGGTGGCCATCCGTGCCGATCAGCACCGCATTGGCTTCATGATAAAAATCGGAATCGCTTCTCCGAATCGTTTCGGGAAGATGGGCTCTTCTCAGGGTTTGGGCCTGCTCTACCGCGTTGTAGTGATACCAGGAATGCGCACCCTCTTGTCCTTCAATATGGTCTGTTTCTTCATCCAGGAGCAACATGAGAGAACCTCTTTCCAGGTATCCTGCCCGGACAGCTTGCCCCAGGTATTCCTCTGGCAGGTATTGGGGAAGCTCTGGTTCTGAAACCACCAGCATGCCTTCGGCATGGAAGAGGAAGACGTTTTGATCATCAGCAAAACTGGCTTCCAGGGGACCTGCAAAGGCTGCCGGGAGCTGCTTAAATCGGGCTTCTTCCTTTAGGCCTCCTTTGATGCGTTTGGGATAGCCTTCATCTACGTAGGCAGATAATTCAGGGAGCACCGTACTTCCCTCGTAATCGGTAATCAAAGATTCCAGTTCGGGCTCCAGGGGCGTAAGGCCCTGGGAGGCCGGATCTATGCGGAACCACTCCTTCGTTTCTTCATCCTGGTGTACCTGGGTAATGGTCCAGGTGTATCGATAAAACTGATTCCCACTAAACAGGAAGAGGTGTTCTTCCTCTGGCAGGGTTATGATCTTGCCGTAGTCGTCTTCTTCCGTCGGGCGGGAGGTAAGCTGCATGGCGGCATCGACTCGACCGGTGCGGGCAATATTGTTGACCATACGGCCCCAAACAGAATGCACTCTAGCAGGGGTTCGATGGTCTATTTTCGTAAACTGGGCATCGGTATAGCTAACAAATGACTGACCCATATTGGAAGGAAGACCTCCTGCACGGTTATTCTCTAAGCCTAAAGCTTCCCAGCTACTCATATCTTCTTCCCCGCCTTCGAATACGTAGGTGGTGCCGTTGCGGGCGGTGAAGGCAGCGGCAATTCCCGAAAATGGGAGGCTATCCCAGTATTCGGAGATAGGCTGTGGTTTGGTCCACCAACGCAGGTTGTGGTCTGCCGTGATATAAAGCCCCTCCTTGAACAGGAATACCCGGTCTTCTTTGCTGACAAATACTGCATCTGGGCGGGCAAATAAGCGTTTGTCAGATGGGTTTAATTCATCTGCATCGGTGAAATTCCAAAAACTTTCCTCTGCTTCCAGCACTTTGGGATACCCCTTGTCTGGTTCGGAATAATCATTGGTGGAATAGCAAACGTAGGCATCTGCCTGGTTGAGGTCTATGCCAAAGAGATAGGTTTTACCTCCCAGAATAAAGGCCGCATCCACCCGCTGGAGTCCGCCCCAGTCTTCATAGATCATGCGAGGATAGGACTCATCTATGACAGAATGGTCTCCCCGGGAATAGCGGACATATTGCTCTCCGGCAAAGAGGTAGGAACGGCCATCCAGTCCCGCAAAAGCCGCGGTGACCGGGAAGCCCCGCTGTAGATAGTTATTGACCCAGCCCCATCTGTCTGGGGTATAGTCATGGCTTACCAGGTCAGGGATAGGATTTGGACCGAAAAAGGAAAAGCTTTTGTCCCCGCTAAAGAGGAAGCTTCGACCGTCCAACCCATGACTAGCAGCATCTATCTGCTGCAGAAAAGCATCCGGGACGTTCACATCGTGCCATTTTTCCTGAAAGTAGGTTTCTATTTTTTTCAAGGTCCCCTCTTTTCCCAATACGCCTTCGTTTTCCAGTTGGTCCCAGTAGGTGATTTGCTGGTCGCCGGCATACAGCAGTACCTCGCCATCCATCTGCATGGCGGCGCTGACAGCCTGATCGTTTTGGAAATTGTTTTCAATTTTGCCCCACTTATCTTCTATCGGGAAGATTTCCTCTCCTGATTCGGAGTCAACAAACGCACCCTTTTTGAAGAGGTAGGTCCGCCCATTTGGGCTGGCAAAAGCTGCGTCTACGCCCTTGGCAAAATCCGCAGGTAAATCGAATCGCAGTTCATGCTGCCAGTTTTCGGCGATGTGCTTGGGGTAGCCTTCATCTACAGTTATGGGATTGCCATCCGCATCGGTAAAAGAGGGACTGCTGTAGCGCACATATTGGTCTCCGGCAAAGAGATAGGTTTTACCTTCATAATCAATGAAAGAAGCATCAATTTGCTCTGCGTCCAGGAAATTATTGTCGGTGCGTCCCCAGAGTCTATCCCGCACCTCAAAATGATCCTTGTCTTTTTCTTTGCGATAAAAGACGCTATCCGCCACCAACCAGGTATGTCCATGCGGATCTATAAAAGCCGCATCAATGTGCTCATGGGAAGCGAGATTGAAATGAAATTCCTGAATGCTCTGAGGCTGATCTACGGTTTTCGAAAGCTCATAGGTGGCTTTGGAGTAGGTAAAAAAGGTCTTGTCTACGAATAGGTAAATATCATCGCCCTCGGTCTCCAGAATAGTCTGGAAATGCGTTACCCCATCCGGAAGAATCAGGTTCTCCGGCAGTTTTTCCATCAACTCCTGATCCTGTAGCAGGACGCTAACATCCTCATGTGTCAGGTTGAATTTGGTTACCATCGCGGCCATTTGGCGAAGGCGACGTAGTTGAATACTAAACAGGTGGTAAGGCGGCAAACTGGTGATCAGGCCATCTTCATTGACGGTTTCCAGGACCGGTCCAGCCATATAGCCCAGCATGGAGGTTTTGGGGCCAAAAAGATAGCTGAGAATGGTTTTTACGTTTTCCCCGGATATTTCCAGATATCCTTGCAGTCCGTCAATCACTACCTCTTCCTGCCTTTGGGCCAGCTGACGCAGCGTTCGCTCTAGCTCAGCCATGGTTTCTGACAACGCCAGAGCAATGGTCTGTAATTCAAAAAAGATATCCCGGCTGAAGTCCTCAAATCCCGCTACCCGGAAGGAAAGGACATGATTACTATCCAAAAAATAGGGAATGGCAGCCTGCGGGATACAGTTATAATCTCCCAGCTTTTCGTCCTGGACCAGGGCCTCTTGTAAGCGAATTTGCTCTCCTTGGTCCAATCCCAGTTCGCTTAGACGAAGGGGGGTAAGGAGGAATTGTTCCGCTTCTTGTTGGAATTCCAGGATGCTGCGCCAGATCACCGCTTTCTCCGTGTCTCCCAAATAGGATGGGAGGCGAAGCATAACGGCATTGTTCGGATCATTCAGGGCCTCCCGCAGGTCTTCGGGCCATTTCCTCTCTTAAAAATGCCTTCCTCCAGCGCATCAAAAATGATGGCAGAATTGAGGGTATCGGCCAGGGGCGTCAGG
>JBCBGC010000114.1:0-28600 GCA_038527215.1 Bacteroidota bacterium | reverse complement strand
CCACCAAACCCAGGTTACTGGAAATCGGCACGCCCCCTGAACAACATTGCCCGAAGGCCGCGGTCGGTAGCGCCAAGGAAAAAGGCACCTTGCAGGTCCAGTTTACCTATGATGGGAATTTTTTGCGGGATGAGTATTCAGGGCGGGAGTTACAAAATGATTTTCAGCGGGACCGCAATCGCACTACCCAGTCCTTGCTGGCGGAGCTCTCCTACGATATCAGCGCCCGCCTTTCGGCCAGTGCTTTATTGACCAGTGTGATACAGTCGCGGGAGATCGTGGACGAAAACCTCGGTTCGCGGACCTTCGTGCAAAATGCAGGCATAGGAGATGCCATTTTGCTCCTGAAATACCGACTCTACGGCCAACAAGCCGACCAAACTTCCCAGGTGGTCTTAGGAGCCGGCCCCAAATTACCTTTGGGCCGGACGGATTTTCGGGATAATGTGGGCATCCTATTGCCCATGGATTTGCAGCCGGGCACCGGTGCCCTGGATTGGATTTTCTGGGGACACTTCACCCAGACTGAGCTGATTCGCAAGAGCACCCAGCTCACGGCCATCCTGACCTATCGTTTGCCCGGCACCAGTACCCACAATGCCTTACAATTGCCTTACGACTTTGGTCGGGAATTTCAGGCACAACTGGGGATCAGTGATCGCTTTCTCCTGGGCAGCCTGATTCTGGACCCGGGCCTGATGACTAAATTCCGCACCGTCGGTGCAGACCAGCTAGATGGGGCCATTTTTCCGAATACGGGCGGCACCCAACTGTTTGTTTCTCCTTTTGTCAGTACCGTCTTCTCTCCATATACCTCCTTGCGCCTGGCGGCAGACCTGCCGGTGTACACCTTTATGGAGGGACGTCAGGTAGCCACTTCTTTTCGACTTTCCGCATCCCTCTATATCAACTTGAGCAGGCCTAAAAGTTTGTCGCTCTGACCATCTTTTTCACTTAATCACTCTCAATCGCTTTTTATCATGAAATCAATTGTGCACGTATTGCTGATCGGTTTGGTCGCCTTGCCCTTCCTGGCTTGTGAAAGGGAAGCTGCCTTCGGAGGAGGCTCCTGGCTGATCCCTCAGAATGAAGTGTTTGACGGAGGACCTGGCAAGGATGGCATTCCTTCCATTGATAACCCTAGTTTTGTTAGCCGAGAGGAGGGAGATGCTTTTGTTGCCGATAGTGAACTGGTGGTAGGGGTGGTAAATAACGGGGTAGCGCGTGCCTATCCCCACTCCATTTTGAACTGGCATGAGATTATCAACGACCAGGTAGGGAATATCTCTGTCGCGGTTACCTATTGCCCGCTGACGGGCACCGCCATAGGCTGGGACCGCATGGTCGATACCTCGGAAACCACCTTTGGCGTATCGGGCCTTTTGTACAATACCAACCTGCTGCCTTATGACCGGGCTTCTAACAGTATCTGGTCGCAAATGCGTCTTGACTGCGTCAATGGCAGCCTGGCCGGCACCAAAGTAGGTTTGCACCAGGTGGTGGAAACCACCTGGGGTACCTGGAAAAGCATGTATCCCCAAACCGAAGTGGTTTCGGATCAAACCGGTTTTTTTCGAGATTATACGGACTATCCTTATGGTGATTATATCACCAATGACAGTCGTTTGTTTTTTCCTATCAGTCATGCCGATTCCCGTCTTCCGGCCAAGGACCGGGTCTTGGGGGTAACGATAGGGGAGTTTGCCAAAGTGTATCCTATAGCTAGTTTCGGAGCAGGCGTAAAGGTGATAGCGGATGAGGTAAATGGAACGCCGCTGGTGGCAGTAGGAAGTGAAAGCCTGAATTTTGCAGTGGCTTTTGAAGGGAAAGCGGCGGATGGAACCTTGCTGAGCTTTACTGCGCTACAGGATCAATTACCCCTGGTGATGTCGGACAATGAGGGGAATCAGTGGGATGTCTTTGGCCGGGCGACCAGTGGCCCCAGGAGCGGAGAACAGCTCAAAGCAGTAGACGGATACATTGGGTATTTCTTTGCCTGGGGCACCTTTTATCCTGGAATGGAAATTTATGAAAACTAAACGGACACAAGCTTAGCGGATGGGTAAAGGCGGGGGCTGAGGCTTCCGCCTTTTTTACAAGACTTTTCTAGGGTAGCGCATGCCAGGGTTGAAGCGAACCAACTCTATGCCTGATTTTTGGGCGATTTCCCTAGCTTTCGCATAGACCTTTTCTTTGTGGGCCGAGGATTCGGAATAAATCCCAATGCGGTTAATGTGGTTTCGACTGGCCAACTGCACCTCATAGGTGATGGTGGCCAGGGCTTCACTATGATCCATGTCTTGAGGGTCTCCGATGAGCATTGACTGGGCGCCCTTGGCTTTTTGCTTACGCCTCAACACCACCATATCAGGGTATTGGTCCAGGGATTCCCATCTCCCCATGCGGATGCCCAGGTAGGAAACATAGGTTTTGAACCGACGGTTTTGGGTATCAATCTTTATTCCGTTGAAGGCAAATAAAAAAGCCAGGCCAGCCAGGCCTATGATGGCGCATACCCACCACGGAATGTTAGAAAGGCCTAACAATGCGGCCACAGAGATCAGGATGATGGTGTTGGTGTAATACCGGCTATTATGGTTCGGAAAGTCGAGGATTGCTTCCTTCATGCTGTGATAGAAAAAGTGGCTTCGTGTGTGAGCGTATGGTCTGTTCTCAAGATACAAAGATCCGATGTGGATGAGCGCTTTTACAAGAGCTGCCGAGGCATTTTCATGCCGGGATTGAATTTAACCAGCTCAATGCCCGCCTGCTCCGCGATACTTCGGGCCTTTTCATATACCATGTCCCGATTTTTGGCGGATTCCTGATAGAGGGTAACCCGTCGGAGATGATTCATGCTGGCCAACTGGACTTCATAAAAGATTTCTGAAGTAGTCAGGTCAGTGCCGGTATGTTCCGTAGGACCGCCATAGGCTTTTTTCCTTCGGAGCACCACCATATCCGGATAATGATCCATGGCGTTCCACCTGCCCCATTTGATCCCGAGAAAAGACAAATAAGTCTTGAAGCTCCTGGTTTGGGTGTTGATCAGGACCCCTTTGTAGGAAACCAAAATAGCTAAAGCGACTAGCCCCAATCCGGCGGTTACCCACCAGAGATTATCCGTGAACCCCAGTAGGATGCCGGTACCGACCACCATAAAGCTAGCTACTTTGTAGTCATTGAAGCGGGCCCAGGATTCGCCAAAATTGAGTCGGGAACTGTCCATTACCGAAAGAGGCTAGGGGCGGTTTCCATGACTTTTGTCTCGGTCGGAACGATGTCCCGGCGGAAGAGCGAATAATCGCTCAAAGGAGGACGAATCATATCGGAAGCCATCACCCGATACCCCAGGCTTTCACATTTGCGAAGAAACTGACTGCGTGCGGCTCCCGTTTCATCGGCTACACAATCCGAGACGATGACACAATTATAGCCTAGTTGGCGGGCGGTTCTCATACTTTTAGAAAGGGCTCCTTCCGATTGTACTCCGCTCATAAAGAGGCGGTTTACCTGCTGTTTTCTCAGATAGCGGTGCAGGCTGGGATTGGAAAAAGCGTCAGGCCTGTTTTTTAGGAAAAAGCGCTTGCTCACCTTACGCAGGCGGGGATCCAGCTTTAACTGCTGAGCCATCTCACTTTTCCTGGTGCCGATATAGATGATTTCCAGCTTATCCTTGGGATGAGCCTTCATCAGTTTGTTGAGTTGCTGGATGGTGCGTTCCAATTGAAAAGCATCGGCAGGGGGCTGTCCTGGCTCATGTTGTTCCAGGTCAATGATCAGCAAGGCGGACTTGCCAGTGTTACCTTGTGCGAAGCTTAGGGAACTAAGAAGCAGAAGGGAGAAAAAGAAGCTAAAAAAAACGCGTAGGTGCGATTTCATATGTTTTGATTATGCGAGCGTAAGTCGTGTGGATTAAAATATTTCTCTTCTCTCTTCTAAAGACATAGACTGTTTTAAAAGGTCCAAAGTACAGGGCGAAATTGCTAAAAAATTAAATTAGATGGATACTCAAGTAATGGTTTTTCTGGGCATCATCATGGGGGTAGTTTTTATCATCTGGAACTACTTCCGTACGCGGCGCATGTCGGCTGAGGCCATGAACCCACATCCCCAGGCCGAGCCCCGCTTTTCCCAGCGAGATATCGCCCGGCAAGATCTTAAGATGGGCCTGTATATCCTGCTCCTGGATGTATTTCTGATCGTGATTGCGGCCAATATGTTTAACCTGGATACAGAACAGCCCTTCTGGGAGAACACCTTTGCCTGGTTCGTATTACTTATATTTCCCCTTTTCGCCTTTTGGAAAATAGGGAAAGGCATATGGTTTTTCCTGCAAAACCGACGAAAGAAATAATTTTCTCGACCCTTGCCTATGCAGGCCCTTTCTCTCGAAATTGTGGGTCAAGTTTAGAGAGATGAAACAAAAAATTGCCCATATCGCCCTGGTGGTAGCCGATTACGATGAGGCCATCGAATTTTACACCCAGAAACTCCATTTTACCCTTATCGAGGATACCCGGCTTAGCGAAACCAAACGCTGGGTCCTGGTCGCCCCTCCCGGCAGTGAGGAATGTCAGCTACTGCTAGCCAGAGGGGTAGGAGAGGAGCAACAAAGCCGCATCGGCAACCAGACGGGAGGGCGGGTTTTCCTTTTTCTCCATACCGACAATTTTGAGCGGGATTATCAAAACCTGCTCGACCACCAGATAGAAATCGTACGTCCGCCGAAAAAAGAGCCCTATGGCACCGTAGCGGTCTTTGCAGACCTCTACGGTAACCTCTGGGATCTGATTGAGCGCGCGTAGGGCTTATTCCACGCGCAGTTTGAGACTTTGCCAGTTTTGGCCCTGTCTCAGGTGTAGATAATAAATGCCTTCGGCCAGGGATTGGATGTCCAACTTCCTACGGGTTTCACCTGGGAGTAGTTGACTGTCCAGTACGCGCTGACCTTCCAGGTTGTACAAGGTCATGCTCACCTCATGGGACAACGCCCGGCTCAGCACCAGCCAGACTTCTTCGTCTGCGGGATTGGGCTGCAGGACGACGGAAAGGTTTTCCGCCAGCGACCCAATCGAAGTATTGGTGCGCTCATAGGCCACGGTATCCTGCAAATCACATAGCCCATTCACCGTCAGACTCACCGGATAACTCCCCTGCACCGCATAGGTATGGGTGGGGTTCTGCAAGGTGGAGGTGGTGCCATCTCCAAAGTCCCACAACCAACTGTAGGAACCTTGGGACAGGTCCGTGAAGGAGAACTCATTGGTCAGGCTATCGAAGGCCACGCTGAAATTGGCGTCGCAACTGAAGGTGACCGTAT
Source organism: Bacteroidota bacterium (assembly GCA_038527215.1). GTDB lineage: Bacteria > Bacteroidota > Bacteroidia > J057 > J057 > JAWPMV01. Next base: position 23,277 of record JBCBGC010000114.1, on the reverse strand, counting down.
CGGTGAAGCTACATAGACCATTGACCGTTAAGGTAACCACAAAGGTACCCAGGCTGGTATAGGTGTGAGCGGCAGCTTGGGTTTGCGTTCCCGTGCCATCCCCAAAGTCCCAGGTCCAGTTATAGGCACCCTGAGAAAGGTCATTGAAGGTGAATTCCCCGGAAGTACTGTCGTACACCGATTCAAAGAGCGCATCGCAACTTACCGTAACCGAATCGGTGATGCTACAAAGCCCATTGATGGTTAGGGTTACCGGGAAGGTTCCGAGGCTGTTGTAGGTATGGACGCCGGTCTGGTTTTGAGCGGTGGTTCCATCCCCAAAGTCCCAGTTCCAACTATAAGAGCCAATCGAAAGATCATTGAACGTAAAGACACCCGTGGTACTGTCATACAAGGCTTCGAAAGCCGCGTTACAGTCCACAAAGACCGTATCCTGGGAGCTACAAATGCCATCAATCGTCAGGCTGACGATGAAATTACCAATGGCGCCATAATTATAGACCGGATTAGGATCGGTAGAGGTGGTACCATCGCCAAAGTCCCAAAGCCAGTTGCCAGAAAGGGGCGTATTGGGCGTAAAGGTATAATTCCCGTTGGTGCTATCGTAAGTAGAAACAAAGCTGGGGTCAGCCAAATTTACCACCACGGTATCGCGCTCAGAAGGACAAGATGGACCTTGCACTTCCCAATCATATAGGTAGTAATAAAATGCCTGGGGGTTGGTCGTAGCAGAAGAACTGATCATGCTAAATACCCCAGCGACTTGATAGGGATAATTGGCACCAGAGCTGTTTCGGAATAAATTAATGGAGGTTCCCCCTACACTGTACGTACCGGGACCAGGGATTTCGAGGTTCAGCTGAACCCTCTGCGGACCGCTTGGAATATTGACGGTTACCTGGTCCACTACGGAGCCGCTGGCATTTTCTCCATTCCATAGGAAGATGGTTCTGGTCCCTGCAGAACCCGCATCTACCCAGACCGAAATCAGCGTGAATTTGCTAAAAGCGGTAAAGTTGATGGTGCCCGTAAAGCCGGTGTTGTGATACCCACCTGGGCCAATACTGCCATTAACCGGACCGCCAAACTGAATCGGCGAAGGAATTTCTTCTCCCACGATAAAGGAAGTAGGGCCATTGATGACTGGGGTTTGGAAAAACTGTCCCGTATCCAGCAGCACATTGTTGAGGTCGTACCAGCTATAGATGCCGGGGGAAGCTGCACTCAATACCGTCGAGGTGCCAGGACAGGTTAAGGTATCATTCACAATAGGTGCAGGCGGAAGACTAATGGCCACCGTCTGACTGACGGTATCCGACCCCAGGATATTGCTGACAATCAGGGTTACGGTATAGACCCCACCGCTCAGGTAGAGGTGAGAAGGATTTTGCAGGGTGTCAGTAGTACCGTCCCCAAAATCCCAGAACCAGCTTTGGGCTATTTGGGTACTTTGATCTGTAAAGAAAATTTCGTCTCCACAGCCAACTCCGTCATCAAGGGCAAAAGCGGCAATAGGGGGAAGGGTAGGAATCATGCATTGGTTAGGCAGGTCAAAAGCCTCCACCTGATCGGTGCGACTATTGCTGCTTCCTTGGTCAGCACTAAAGCCTAGTCCTCGTTTGGCAAATACTTCCCAAATAAGGCATTCATTGGCCCCGCCATTGTTGATCTGGTCGGCCAGGATGATAGCGTCACGACCATCCACGAAGCCTGGACTACAGGGTTGGAGTTTGATGCCGTCAATCACCAATTGCATAGCGATGTTATTGCCACCGGTGCCATAGTAAAGGTCTGGATCATAGCCATATTTATCGATCAAGGCAAGACTTAGATCCCACAGCATGGTACACCATACAAAGCCGATCCCATGTGGTTGAGAGATGGCCCCTACGTTGTTGGTAGCAGCGTAGGTGAAATCGTTGATGGTGGAATCAGGAGAGTATCTGGCAGGCCGAATTCCGTTACCTGTAGTGGACTGGCCTACTGCAAAAGTCCCAATGCCCCGGTCCAGCATATTGGTATCCAGGGTCATCATGATCCCAAAATAATCACTCCAACCTTCGCCCATTTGCTCGGCATTGCTCAGACAGCCACTGGTCGAAGGGCCTCCAGTAAGCCGAATAGAGATGCCATGTCCGTATTCGTGCGCAATGATCACATTGTCAAAGTCGCCATCCCGATCGAAGTTTGCCCCAGCTGGATTTTGGATGGTGGCATTCACTGTATTATTCGCATTGATTTGCGCTTTAATCAGGTTTCCATCCGCCTGAGAAATCATGATGGAGGGAATGGTGATGGTGGTGGAAGTACCGTTCATGGTAATAGGAGCGCCTGCATTATTGTTGACGATAATTACCGCTACTGCTCCGGCGTTCTGGGCCTCTTGCACCTTGTTGACAAAGTTGCAATTCCCCCGGTTGATTAGGGCGATTTTACCATTCACGGCTGCCCCATTCAGGATGGGGTCACAAGCATCCTCCGGATCCGCCCCGGCCCCGTCATTAACGATCACAATATCTGCGGTAAGGGCAGTAGCTGGTAGGCCCGGACCAAAAGTGGCCCCCGTCGTGCTATAAGCCCCGGCAATGGTGCTAGGCGGATTAATCGATAAAGCCTGTACAGCTCCTGCCCCCGTCCATAAGAACATCTGCATCCGAGGATTGGAACCGTCAGGTGGGGTGCCGAAGTTCGCGTTATTGGTACCCCCTCCGTCCTGGGCGTCCGCGTTGACCTCATCACTGCCTACGCCGCCATTGCCGTAGTTATTGACTTGAAAGTTGCCCGCCTGCTCATCAAAACCATACTGGTACCACATGTCATGCATGACATTGTTCATGTAGAACAGATTCGTCACCGCTACATCCTCGTAGTTGGCAGGCGGTTGATTTAGGTTGAGGGCAAAATCAAAATCCAGGTTTGCGCCCCCATCCGGGCTGAAACCAGGGACGTTATTCGCATCCCGGTCTTCACTGGCATAGACATTATTGCCACGGGTAATGGTGAACTCTGCCCCTGTCTGCCCATTGGTATCATGCCAGCCAAAGGGAGAAGCAATCGAATCCGCAGGGTCGATCACCAGGACCCGTGGGCCGTGGTTAGGGCTTTCGGTATAATAAGGATACACCCGATATTGATCCCCGGCCATCACTTGATGGCTTTTGGCGAGCGGCATGGCATGGGTATGCCGATGGGGTTTATGAGAATGACCAGGGAAATTACAGTGGGTAACCCAGTCAATCTTGTCCCACAGCTTGCCGCTTTGGGCATCTACCCGCACGCTCCACCAGTGTTGGTGATCCTTCTGGTAAATGGAGACATCCCACACCAGATGAATCTGACCTTCTGGTCCGGGAAAGTACATCAGTTTGACCGGGATATCTTCTGCTGATAACTGGCCTTTGGAAAAAAGGTAAGTATGAAGGGAGGGATTGTTCAGTTGAGTAACTCCTTGCGGCTGGGGTAATTCCAGGGCCTGGGCAGCTGCGAGGATGGCCTGGGCAGGATTTAAACCTGGACTGCTTTGCTGGACTCGCTGGCCAATGTTTCTTTCTAAGCGATCCGCCATATGGACCACTTGTCCATTGCGAATAGTAAAATTGGCTACGCCGTGAAAGACCTCAATGCCCTGGTGGCTTTGCCGGATGTGGACATGGGTAAGGCCATTGTGCCGGGTGTTGAATTGATCGGTAATGACCCAATTCATGAGATCACTGGCCTGAAAGCCGCCCTCATCTGCTTGATCTTGCAGATAGGTTTGGATCAGGGGGGTGTAGTCTGTTTGTGCTTGAGAGAGATAGGGAAAAAGGGAGAGGAGCATACATACCAAAAAAGGCATGAGCTTCCCCATTCTGAGGGTAGTAGTTTGCATAGAATCAGTTATTCGTACGAAAGTCCACGTAACCATAAGGTCACAACTTCTCACTATAATTTTAGCAAGATTGACGTATAGGTGACAGGTAAACTCCTAAAAAGCCTACAAGTTTTTTTAAAAAGGAAGCTTCCCTAAATCCACGTTTCCGCCTGAGAGTACAATGCCGATTTTTTTACCCGAAAACAGGGATTTTTCTCGCAACAAAGCAGCAAAAGGAACGGCACAGGAAGGCTCAATGATAATTTTCATCCGTTCCCAAATCAGGCGCATAGCGTGGATGATTTCTTCCTCTTCCACCCGGATGATATCTTTCACATACTCCTGGATGATCGGAAAATTATGATGCCCCAGGTGGGTGCGCAGCCCATCGGCAATGGTATCGGTAGAAGTGTTCATCTCGATCTTGCCACTTTGCAAGGAGCGCCAGGCATCATCCACCGCAAAGGGCTCCCCCCCATAGGTAACACAGTCATTCCCGAAAAAGCGGGCTGCCAGGGCGGAACCAGCGATCAGGCCTCCCCCTCCTACGGGCGCCATGATGACCTCGAGGTCCGGTAGGTCTTGCAATAGCTCCAAAGCTGCCGTCCCTTGGCCAATGATGACATCTATGTCATTGGATGGATGCAGAAAGGTTGCGCCTTTTTCTACTTCTATTTGCTTGGCCGTGGCTTCCCGAGCTTCAATGGTGGGCTCACAAATAATCACTTCTCCCCCGTAGCCTTTTACCGCTTCTACCTTGACCTGAGGAGCCGAAGAAGGCATCACGATATAGGCCTTAACGCCGATGCTGCGGGCCGAAAGGGCGATGGCCTGGGCAAAGTTCCCGGAGGAATGAGTTACCACCCCTTTGGCCCGTTGGACATCGGTAAGTTGTAGGATGGCGTTGGCTCCCCCCCGCATCTTGAAGGCGCCCATGCGTTGAAAGTTCTCACATTTGAAAAATACCTCCGCCCCGGAAAGGGCATTCAACTGGGTAGAGTTAAGAATAGGCGTGCGATGGATGTAGGGCTTGATACGGGCCTGACAATCCAGCAATGCTTGTTGATAATTGATAGAAGTGGTGGCCATGTTGAAAGATTGGGTGGATTTATTCTTTCAAAACTAGGGGCCATTTCCTTCCTATGCAAAAGGAAATTAGGAGGGCGGACGGACCAGGGCTCCCAGCTTTTTGGGAGCTACGGTCACATAAGCCGTAATCAGTAAATCTTCCAATAAATCCGGATGAATCAGACTGAGATCGGCATGCGTCCAGCCTTTTTTTCCCCAGGCTCCTTTTACCGGTATAATAGCCCCTCCTTCCTGGGCACAAAAAACCGACTGATCCAGCGGACTCAATTTTACGACCACCAGAGAAGAGGTGGTTTCTGCCGTAGCAAATATCTTTTTCCTCACCCGAAAAGAGCTTTTTTCAAAATGGGGTTCTTCGGTGGCTTCGGGTAGGCTGAGCGCCAGTTTTCGAAAGTGTTCCAGACTAACCATAATCTTTAGGTGTCATATTCCGAAGCCATATCCCGCAGGATATTCACGCTGCGCCAGTTACGCGTGGTGGCGGCTACTTTGAGTTTTTTCTCAAAAAAATTGTTGTTCATCTTCGCCCGTCCATAGCCAGATGGGGAAAAGAAAAAGACTACCTGTCCCTCAATGGTATATTCCTCTGGCTGATAATCTACCGCTTGCAAGGCGGCGACTTTTTCCGGTTCAGGTACGGCATCCAGGAAAGTGATATAGAGCCGCTTGGGGTCTTTTTCTGGAAAAAAGGGATTGTGTTCAATGGCCCAGCTAAAGTCTTCCGGCCGCCTTACCATCACGGGCACTTCAAAACCATATTCCTTGAGCAACATATCATGGATCAGTTGTTCCCAATGCTGATTGCTTTTGTCCGCATCCCGAAAGAGAATATTTCCACTTTGGATATAGGTCTTTACTTCTTTCAATCCGATAGCAGCCAATTGCTCCCGGAGGGTGGCCATCTTGATTTTTTTCTGTCCGCTTACGTTGATGCCGCGTAGCAGAGCGATGTAGGTTTGCATAAAGGTAAATATCGCCTTCTCTGGTCATTTCTTCAACCTCATTGCGCTACATCTGCCGCCCCTTTTTCCGCTCTACTGTCAGGGATAAATAGGATTCTACTTTACCGATGTTGGGTACCTCAAAAAGCCGCTCCATCACGAATTCCTTGTATTCTTCCATATCATCTACCCAAATGCTGATGATAAAATCAGAGGCCCCTGTAACATAGTGACACTCCCGGACCGCTTCGAAGGACATGATCTGCTCCACAAAGTTGGCTACCAGCGTTTTTGAGTGGTCTTTGAGAGAAATATGGGCAAAGGCGTGCAGCTTGCGCCCTAGCTTTTCCTGATTCAGGACCACGGTGTAATGGTCAATGATTCCGGCCCGCTCTAGTTTTTTGATCCGCTCAAAAATTGGGGTAGAGGATAAGTGCAGATGAGAGGAAATCTCTTTGACGGTCATGCGGCCATCTTGCTGGAGGAGTTCCAGGATTTTGTGATCGGTTGCATCTAATTTCATAAGTGAGGCTAAGAATAATTTTCTGATTCAGGGGCGATTAGGAGAGTGGTTTAGGATAAAAAACTAAAGATTGTGCATCTTGAAGAATAATCATCTGAATTGGCTAAAAATATAGATAAAATGGGCAATTTTGGGTATATTTCTTAGATAAAATTTCTATTCGAAGTATGCTCTCTACCCTCCCTCAAACTCAAGCCAATTTACTCGAAGGCTTTCGCCTGATGTACACCGCCAAGTATCTGGCCGAATGGTACGAAGCCCATTTTCAACAAGTCTCTAAGTACGTACACGCCACTTCTCGAGGGCATGAGGCCATCCAACTGGCCGTCGGCATGCAATTGAAGCCCCAGGATTTTGCCTTCCCTTACTATCGGGATGATGCCATGTTGTTGGGCGTGGGGATGGAGCCATATCATCTGATGCTGCAATTACTGGCCAAAAAGGACGATCCCTTTTCCGGGGGCAGGACCTATTATGCCCATCCCAGTCTCAGAGAGGATGATAAGGTGCAGATTCCGCATCAGTCTTCCGCTACGGGTATGCAGGCCATTCCTGCTGCCGGTGCAGCGATGGGGGTTCAATTGAAGGAGCAACTCGGCATTCCGCATGAAAGAGGTGATGCCCCTTTTGTGTTATGTTCTTTGGGAGACGCCTGCGTTACGGAAGGGGAAGTTTCTGAAGCCTTCCAAATGGCGGCCCTACGGCAGTTACCTATCCTCTTTCTGGTTCAGGACAATGAATGGGACATCTCTGCCCACGCTCGCGAAATCAGGGCCATGGATGCTTATGAATATGCCCAGGGATTTAAGGGCTTGGAAGCCATTACCCTGGATGGGACGGATTTTCCTGCTGCTTACCAACAGTTGGAAGAGGTAATTCATACCATCCGGACGGAACGTCGGCCATTCCTGGTGCACGCCACCGTGCCTTTATTGAATCACCATACTTCAGGTGTGCGGATGGAATGGTATCGGGATGACCTGGATGAGCACCGGCAGCGTGATCCTTTTCCGCGCTTTCGCCAGCAATTGCTGGACTTGGGGATAGAAGAAGCAGACCTGCAGCAAATTGAGAAAGCTGCCCGCGAACAAGTAGAGGCAGATTTTGCGAAGGCTGAAGCTGCGCCAGACCCGAGTCCGCAGGACCTATGGGACCATATTTATGCGCCTACCCAGGTTCATCAAGAGAAGGGGGAAAGAAAACCGCAGGGGGGACAGCCCGTGGTCATGGTAGACACAGCCTTGCATGCCATTGAGGAACTCATGGCTGCGGACAACAGAGTGCTTTTGTATGGGCAGGATGTAGGCGGAAGATTAGGAGGGGTATTTCGTGAAGCCGCCACCCTGGCTCAGAAGTTTGGTGACGAACGCGTTTTTAATACGCCTATTCAGGAAGCCTTTATTATCGGTTCCACCGTAGGCATGTCTGCCGCAGGCTTTAAGCCTATCGTAGAGGTCCAATTTGCGGATTACATCTTTCCCGGCCTCAATCAATTATTTACCGAAGTTAGTCGCTCCTGCTATCTATCCAATGGCAAGTACCCGGTCAATATGATTTTACGGGTACCCATCGGTGCCTATGGCAGTGGAGGCCCTTACCATTCTTCTAGTGTAGAAACCATCGTCAGCAATATCAAAGGCTTGAAGGTAGCCTATCCCAGCAATGGGGCCGACCTAAAGGGCCTCATCAAAGCGGCCTACCAGGATCCTAATCCCGTGGTCATTTTTGAGCATAAAGGCCTCTATTGGTCCAAAGTTCCCGGCACCAAGCGCGCCAAAACCATCGAGCCTGACGCGGAGTATATCCTCCCCTTCGGCAAAGCCAGGATTGCCCTGGCTTCCGAAGAAGAAAAAGCAGCTTCAGGCGAAAGCATGACCATCATTACCTACGGTATGGGGGTTCATTGGGCGCATCAGGCCGCGGAACATTTTCCGGGCCACGTAGAAATCGTAGACTTACGTACCCTGGTTCCTCTGGATGAGGAGACTGTTTTTGCCTCGGTCAGAAAAAACAGCCGCTGTCTGGTCCTGACCGAAGAGCCTGTGAATAATTCTTTTGCCCGAAACCTCAGTGGATTGATTCAGGAAAAATGCTTCACGCAGTTGGATGCGCCGGTTATGACGCTGGGCGCTGAGAACGTACCGGCTATTCCGCTCAATAGTGAGCTGGAACAAAGTATGCTTCCGTCTGGGGAAAAGGTGAGGGCAAAGATTCAGGAAATCCTCGATTTTTAGCGGGCCCAGGTCCTGGAACCTTTTGTTTTTCAGGGAAATAAGCCTAGTATTATCGCGAAAAGGAAATAGCTCCGCCACCCTAAAGGCGGGATCGACCACCATGTACAAAAGCAGAAGGCAACAAATACTCGGTTGTGCCGCCGTTTTATTTCGGAAAAAAGGGTTTAAAGGAACCTCGCTGGCAGAGATTGCCAAGGAGTTGGGGATGGAAGCCCCCAGCCTTTACAATCATATCAAATCCAAAAACGAAATTCTGGAAGCACTGCTGATGGACATTGCCCATAGATTTACCCGAGGCATGGAGGAGATCAATGGGGCTAGTCTGGCGGCCGATCAGAAATTGGAAAAGCTGGTAGGCCTGCATGTCAGACTCACTGTCGATCACACAGACGCTATTTCATTGGTAACGGGAGAGTGGGTGCATTTGAAAAAGCCCGCCCTGGATGACTATATCCAGCTACGCAACGCCTATGAAACCCAGTTCAAGGACATTTTGGTCCAATGCATGAAACTGGATTATTTTAACCCCCTCTCTCCTGATATTGCCCTCTTTTCCATCCTTTCCTCTTTGCATTGGTTGTATTCCTGGTATGACCGGAATCGGGATATCTCTCCCTTGGATCTGGAAAAAGAAATGGTGCAATGCCTGATTGCTGGGTTGAGAAGCTGAACAGTATCCTCTGGCAATTTGCCGCATCCCATATCCGCTAAAGGACAGCCCGCATGTCCCTATTACCACTTGACCACCTTACGGGTGAAATGGTCTTTTTCATTCTGTACCGAGATGACATACACTCCTGCGGGCAACGTCTGCATGTCCAGACTGCCTTCCGAAGCGATGGCTGATTGCAGGACCACTCGTCCCTGTAGATCGAGGACGCGTAGCTCATAGGTCCCGGCAGGGACTTTCACCTGAAGCAAGTCTGCTACCGGATTGGGATAGACTTTGAGGCTCCTTGCGCTGACTTCGTTATCGATAGAGGTGGCGTATACCGGCCAGACTTCCAGGTTGCCCTGATCATCGAAAGGATCGGACCAGATGGGATTGGTGTACATATCGCTGCCCGTGAGGGTGCGGAGAAAAGCGATCATGGCGTCTTTTTCATCCTGGGTTAGGTTGAGCCTTTGGGGCATTCCGCCGGGGAGCACTCTGGGATCGATATCAGGGCGCACATTCTGCTGCAATACCTCATCCGGGATAGAATCATAGTGGTTGATAACCTGTTCGAGGGTAGAAAAAACGCCATTGTGCATGAAGGGACCATTGGGAATGCCCTGGGGATTGACCAGGTCGCGCAAACTGGGAGAGCGGGTATTGGTCAGGTCTAGTCCGCCAGCCAGGCTTCCGATTACGCCATTACTGCGAGAGTTGGGTGCAATGTCAAACTCCGGAGGACGATGGCATACGCCGCAGCCTGCTCCGCCGCCTACTCGCCCCCCTTGCCCAAGTTGGGGCGGAGCCAAAAAGAGGGCTTTGCCTTGATTCTCTTGTTGGGTAAAGCCCGGAAAGGGCATGCCTTCATTGTTGACCTGAGCGCGAGCCGTATCGTAGCGGGAGTCGAAGGACTGGATACTGCGAATAAACTGCGCCAGCGCTGCTTGCATGCGGGCTTCGGTGATGACCGTATCTCCAAATAACTCCCCAAACAGTCTTTGATAATGGGTGGTGCCTTCCATCCTGCGAAGCAGGGAGTCCAAGTCCGGATCTCCATTGGTCCCACTGAAGCCCATTTCCAAATGATCCTGAATCGGCTGGGTACTTTGAATTTCCAGACTGGCGGCTCGCTCATCCCAGAAAAAGGCCCCCTCTTCGGCAAAGCGGCTGTTGACCAGACGCATGGCGTGTCTACCGGTCAGCCCGTTAATGCCCAGACTAGCCACGCTGGTATCACTAAAGGCAAATTTTTGCAGGTGGCAAGAAGAGCAGGATACCGTGAAGTTGGCCGATAGGCTTTTGTCATAAAACAATACCCGCCCTAGGGTCGCCCCCAAATCTGTGATCTGGTTTATGGCTGGGGTATTGTCCTCTTGAATGTAAGCTGGAACCGGTTGGTTCGCATAGGAATCCAGGTTGTTTAGGTCGATGATGCCGTTCCCATTTAAGGTGGCGGCAACGAACACCAGGCCACACATGGGCCATAGGAGAATAGTCCGTAAATTCTTTTTCACGCTGGTCTGAAGTAAGATGTGAATGGGGGGATGTGTAGGCTTAGATACTTATGGGCTCAGAACCTTGCGGTGAAGATGGGAATTTTTTCAGGAAGAGGAAAACCAGAGGCAAGGCTTGGCTTACGCGTTTTTTGAGATTCTGGAGTGGGGGAGGGGCGAAGGATGATAGGGTCAGCGGTACATGATTTCATCATGATATGTCGTCGAGACGCCAGGCGTGTCGTCTCTATCGGGAGGCGCCGAAGGCGCAGAAGCCTGTCTAAGACCATTACCCCACACATATTTCATGTCACCCCGGAAAGACTTTTGACGGTAAGGAAAAAGGCTTATCCGGGGTCTCCATGCTCATTTAGGGTACTCTGAGATTCCGGACATGCCTCCCTCCCGATGGTCGGAAACCATTCTGGTATGACCAGTATGTCTTATATGATTCCTTCATATTCCGTCGTAGAGACGCCAAGCATGTAGCCGAACAAAAAAAGAGGCCGCCTCAAAGGCAGCCCCATTGTTGTCTGTTGGTGGGTATCTTTCGGTTTGTTGTTGCGTTGGTCTAGGGTGTTGGACCGGTATCTACAAGATCGGGTCTCCTTCAGATTGCAGGCCTTCTAAGCGGGCTCTGATATCATCGAGTTCCTGATCCAGGCCTGAATCATCCCATTCAAAAAGTGGTTCGTCCAGGCTTTCGACCTGGTGTACCAGGCTTTCAGAAGAAGGTTTGCCGATGTGCGCCCTTTTGAGTTTGAGAAAAGAGCCAGTCACCCCGATGGAAATGAACAGCAGCAAGGCCATGACGACCACTGCATTCAGGTTGATAGAAATAGGAAGCCAGTTTTTACCGAGCTTCAGACGATCTGGCCAGCTTTGCTTCGGCTGAGCTACCGGTTCTCCGGCGGTAGCGGCCACGAAAGCCATGACTTTGGCGACGGAAGCGGCTTTGGGTTCCTCTTTTACCTGGGAAACGCCTTCCACGACTTGTTGGAAGTGCTCATAGCGCTCCCACAACTCCTCGTCTTGCATGAGGGCATCCAGGAAGGCATCGCTTTCCGGACGGTCCATTTCGTCATACAAGAACCGGATGATGTCATTGTCTTGGAAGTTTCTCTGCATAAGTTTTTGGTATGCCCGTTTCCTGTGCGAGCTTCTTGAGATTGAGGAGCGCGTAACGCATTCTACCTAAAGCGGTGTTGATGCTTACATCGGTAATCTCCGCAATTTCTTTGAAGCTCAGATCCGCATAACTTCTCATGATCAGTACTTCGCGCTGCTTATCAGGAAGCCTTTGGATCAGCTTTCTAATGTAACGCGCATTTTCCTCTCTTATTATACGGTCCTCGCTACTTCCCTCCGAGCGTTGAAGATTGTTGAAGATATCATAATCTTCACTCTCATGCTGGATAGGATTGCGTTGCATCTTACGGAAGTAATCAATGGCCAGGTTGCGGGCAATCCGCACGACCCAAGGGAGGAATTTCCCTTCTTCATTGTACTTCCCGGCCCGGATCATCCGGACCACTTTGATCATCACGTCTTGAAATAAATCTTCCGCAACACTTCGGTCTTTTACAATCAAATAGATTGTGGTAAAAACCTTAGATTTGTACCGCGAAAGTAATACTTCGAAACAGCGATCATCGCCTTCCATGAACCCCTTAATCAGTTCACGGTCCTGAGTTTTCTTAATTAGCGCCTTCTCCATAGACATCGAAAATTGGTTTTAGCAAGCATGCGTAAACATGTTCCAATAAAAACACGTTACTATTGCTTCGATGCGTTAACATTGGTGAAACAAAGATCTGTTAGGGAAAGAAAAAACGTCCGTAATGGGGTAATCAAAAACGTGTAAACGGTAAAGGAAGGACTATAGGCGTGTAATTGAAGTTGCGTAAAGCGTGTGATATCGGAATTTACAAGAGACTTAATCCAACATGGAATACATCCACATAAAGAATGCCAGAGTTAACAATCTCAAGAATGTTTCGGTAAAAATTGACCGAAACAAGCTGGTGGTGATCACCGGAGTGAGTGGTTCTGGCAAGTCTTCACTTGCTTTTGATACCTTATATGCAGAGGGACAGCGGCGCTATGTGGAAAGCCTCAGTTCGTACGCCAGGCAGTTTTTAGAGCGTATGGAGAAGCCTGAAGTCGATTATATTCAAGGCATTGCTCCGGCCATGGCCATCCAACAAAAGGTCAGCACCTCTAATCCGCGATCCACGGTAGGCACGGTAACCGAAATCTACGATTTTCTGAAATTACTGTTTGCTCGGGTGGGACAGACATATTCCCCAGTGTCCGGAAAACTGGTCACACGTGACACTGTGACAGACATTGTGGACTATGTGTTGGATAATAACGACGGTAGTCGGGTAAATATTTTAACCGAAGTAAAAGTTCGGAGTAAGGGGTATCGCGCCGAATTGGAACTTTCGTTGCAGAAGGGTTTTACCCGGATCTGGGAAGCGGGAGAAGTCAAGCAAATCGAGGATGTCCTGGAGGAAGAAAAACTCAAAGAACGCAAGACCTTTTACCTGTTGATCGATCGGGCGGTAGTGCGAGATGCGGAAAGACAAAGCCAGCGGGCCCGCCTGGGAGATAGCTTGCAGACGGCCTATCAGGAAGGGCAGGGCACCTGCCTGGTTCAGGTAGATGGCGGAGCGCCCAAAGGATTTTCCGAGCGCTTTGAAGCCGATGGCATTACCTTCGAACAACCGTCTGTCAATTTTTTTAGCTTCAATAACCCTTACGGTGCCTGTAAGACTTGTGAGGGATTTGGTCGCATCCTGGGCATAGATGAAGACCTGGTGATTCCGGACAAAAGCCTTTCCATTTATGAAGGGGCCATTGCAGCCTGGAAAGGAGAAAGAAGCAGCAAATACCGCGAGGATTTTATTACGGCTGCTGCGGCCATTGATTTCCCCATCCACCGACCTTATTACGACCTCACGCCTGAACAGCAGCGAATGGTTTGGGAGGGCGTGCCCGGCGCCTGGGGCGTACAGAAATTTTTCGATTTTCTGGCTTCCAAAATGCACAAAATCCAGAATCGCGTGATGCTGGCTCGTTATCGGGGCTACACCACCTGCCCGGATTGTGGAGGCAGCCGGATTCGTAAAGATGCCCAGTATGTCAAAATTGACGGCTGGCATATCGCGGAGCTTCTGGCCCTCCAACTCGACGACCTTCAGGAGACCTTGCAAGGCTTGACCTTAGATGGACGGGAACAACATATCGCGGAGCGCCTGCTGAGAGAAATGGATACCCGCCTGGGCTATCTCAACCAGGTAGGGGTAAATTATCTCACCCTCAATCGAAAGATCAACACCCTTTCCGGAGGGGAAATGCAGCGCATCCGACTGGCTACTTCCCTGGGAAGTGGGCTGGTGGGTTCTATGTATATCCTGGATGAACCCAGTATCGGCCTGCATAGCCGCGACACCGAAAAACTGATCGAGGTCCTGGAATCCTTGCGGGACCAGGGCAATACCGTCATCGTGGTAGAACATGACGAGGGCGTGATGCGCAAGGCCGACCAACTCATCGACCTCGGACCCGGGGCAGGGGAGTGGGGCGGTGAAATCGTCTTTAATGGCAAGTTCAAGCAGCTTTCCAAAGCCAAAACGCTTACCGCCAATTATCTTACCGGCAAAGACGAAATTCCTTTACCGGCCCAAAGAAGGAAATCCAGTGCCCGTATTTCGTTGAAAGGGGCCCGTATGCACAATCTAAGCGGCGTCGACATCGATATTCCCTTACACGCCATTACCGTGGTAACCGGAGTGAGTGGTTCTGGAAAATCTACTTTGATTGAAAAAATCCTTTATCCAGCCCTGCGTAAGCATGTGGGAGAGTTTGGGGATAAGGGCGGTTTTCTCAAAGAACTCTCAGGAGACCTGGAATTGATAGAGCGGGTAGAAATGGTAGACCAAAGACCCGTCGGTCGCTCGGCTCGTTCCAATCCGGTTACCTATATCAAGGCTTACGATCACATCCGGGAACTATTTGCCAGTCAGCAACTCTCTAAAATCAAAGGCTTAAAGCCGGGAGCTTTTTCCTTCAACGTAGAAGGAGGCCGCTGCGATAACTGTCAGGGGGAAGGCTATGTGACCGTTGAAATGCAGTTTCTACCTGACGTGAAATTGCTCTGTGATGTATGTCATGGCAAACGCTTCAAGAAATCCGTCCTGGAAGTCACCTACGAGGGCAAAAATATCCATGAGGTGCTCAACCTCACCATTGCGGAAGCCCAGGAATTTTTCTCCGGCCAGAAAAAAATTGTCAGTAAACTGGATATCCTCAACCGCGTAGGGCTGGGATATCTGCGCATGGGCCAGAGCACCAGTACCCTGTCAGGAGGAGAAGCCCAGCGGATGAAACTGGCCTTTTTCCTCAGTCAAAGCAGCCAGGCACAGAAAGCTTTTTACATTTTTGACGAACCCACCACAGGCCTTCATTTTGAGGACATCAAAAAACTCCTTGCCGCCATGAACGAGTTGGTGGAAAAAGGGAATACAGTCCTCATCATCGAACATAACCTGGACGTGATCAAGTGTGCCGACTGGCTGATCGACCTCGGACCTGAAGGCGGCAGCGGTGGGGGACAGTTGCTCTATCAGGGCGTTCCGGAGGGGATTGTCAAGGTGAAAAACTCGCACACTGCAAGGTTTTTGAAGGAGAAGTTGTAGGAGGCAAAAGGAAAGGCAGGCTTTATTCCAGATTCGAATTGTTTTGAATGACGTAGGGAAATTTCTAATTTCCTGCACCAAGATTCCATTCCTAAGTATGATCAGCTTGAAGGACTCCTGCCCTGAGGGACAGGGGAAGTCCTACGTCTGTCCATCGCCTTGAAGGGAAGAGATGAACATTTCTTTCAAACCTGATGAGGAGTTATGCCTACACATTTCCATTTCTTATTCCGGGTAGGAGCATTGCTATGCTGCCTGCTTTTTTCTCCCTCTATCTATGGCCAGACTCGGGGTGCCGATGATTCCGACCAGCGATCTCTGACGTATTTCTGGCCAGAAATTGAGGCGGCCAGACAGCAACACCATACGGGTAAGCTAAAGGCTTTATTGAACAATAGGAGAAAAGAAAGTGCCGGTTGGGACGACCGAAAGTGGGCGGTGTATCATTTATTGGTCGCTCATCAGGCCTTGCCCTTTTTAGAATTGGATACCGCCCGGCACCATTTGGAATTAGGGGATAAACTTGTCAACAGACATCCTGAATGGGAATCCTTGAACTGGCGCTATGCGCTCCACTGGGGAACGTACCACTATTTTGGAGGAGATGTATTGGAAGGCATGCTCATCATGGAAGAACTGATCGAAAAGCTCAACGCAGCCCAAACTGCGCCCCATGAATTTTTGGTTTTGACCCGTACCTCTTTGGTGATGATGATGCGGAATCTTCAACTGACCTATGAGTCAGGGAATCAATTGCGGCTTGGGAGATTGGAGTTGAAAAGTTGGGAAAAAGCTCTGGCCTCAGCAGGGCGGGAACCCAATGCTTTTGAGCGGAAAACCATGGCCTTGTTTTACAAGGAGCTCACGGCCTGGTATAATGCACAAGACAACAAATTCCAGGAGCTAGACCGCAAAGCTCTCACTCCGGTAACTTTTAAGGATTCAACCAGGAAATACCTGGAACTTGCATTTTCCTTTCTGCCCGAAGAAGATACCCTTGGGCAAATGGCCTTTTTGTCTTTACAGTCCTCGATGGAAGAAGGAGGGGATCTGGAAAAAATGAAAGCCAGTATTGACCGCATTTTTTACCTGGCAGGTTTTTATCCCAATCGGGTTCCAGTCAATCTGATTGCTGCCTGGGGACAATTGAGTGCTTACGCCGCCTGGCACAAGCCTCCCCTTACAGAACTGGGCCTAAAAGCCAGTCGGGAATCGGTGCGGCTCAATAACGAATTGATTGGGCCGGATTTTTTTGAGACAGCCCGCCCCCTGTTTATGCAGGCTTTCCATCTCTATAAGAAAGGTCCCAAGAGCATAGCCGAAATGAATGAAGTGCTGGCCTACCTTCGGAAAGCTATTCAGCAGTTGACGCCAGATACCCTGAGCGCTGAACCCGAAGCCCTGCCGGACCCAGACCGAATCATGGATACCCGAGCCTATTTGAAGATACTGGACCTGAGAACGAAGGCCTATTACCTGCGGCAGCAAATGATCCGGGATACGGTGGGCTTTTATAAGGTAGCTCGTCAAATAGATGCCTTTATTGACTTAACTGAGAATTATTTTCAGCATGCTTCCTCTCGGGAAGAACTGGAAGGATTCTACCGGGAATACTTCACCATTCCTCTATTGGGCCAGGACGTTTATTTTCATTTATTCTATTATTATGGGGGCTGGGAAAATTGGGAACGGGCCATGGCCCTGGCTCAGATGGACCAGGCCATCCTGCTGAAGCAGGAACAGCTTTCCAAAATAGGGATGCACAATGAAGGCATCCATGATACCACGCTGCAACAGGTAACCGGGCTGAGAAAAAGGCTCCAATTTTTGAAGAATCAGCAAAGGAATTTACCAGCGGAGGTGGAGGAAGCACGTAGGCACCGCCTGGAACAGGGCATCGTGGATACGGAATTTCAGATTAAAGCCTTGCTCAGTGAGAAAGCATTTTTCGAAAAAGCCCTGTCCGCAAGTGGGCAGGTATCTGCAAACCTAACGGTTGAGAAAATTCGTTCAGAAATTCTGGCCCCCAATCAGGGGC
Source organism: Bacteroidota bacterium (assembly GCA_038527215.1). Taxonomy (GTDB): domain Bacteria; phylum Bacteroidota; class Bacteroidia; order J057; family J057; genus JAWPMV01. The sequence continues at coordinate 5,751 of JBCBGC010000114.1, read as the reverse complement.
TGGTTGCCTGGTCATTTCTACCCCGGTATGGCGGTTTTACGTTTGTCCTTACCCAGGATAGCCTTTGGATCATGCCTTGGCGAGACGATCAAGGGGCCATCTCAAACCCCTTGCAGGCTATCCAGACTGAAATGAAAAGCTGGGGCTCCGATGGCTTGGGAGATGACTCCGTGTTTATTGAAAAAAGCACCGCCTTATATCAGCTGCTTTGGGAGCCAGTAGAGAAGATCACAGGGAAACTCCCGCCCAGAATGCTGGTCCTCACTAATTACCGCTTGGGGCATATTCCCTTTCATCTCTTGTTGCAGGACAAACCGGAGCCAGGCCAACTGTATGCTCAATGGTCGTTTTTAGGCAAAAGAGTGGCCTTTAGCTTTGCGCCAGGCCTGGAGGCTGCCCTCCTACAAAAAGCCCGACCTACTTATCAAAAGGGAGGTTTTGTCGGTTTTGCGCCGGCATTTGCTGGAGTGAATGCCGGACCTGTAGCTAGCAGAGGTAGCTCCAGAGAGAAGTTGGTGCCGCTTTCCTACAATCAGGAAGAGGTGCAGGCGATCAGCCATCATTTCCAGCAATCCCAGCTTCTCCTGGGGGAAGAGGCAAGCGTAGAAAATCTTGTTTCCAGCTGGGAGAACGCTCGTTTTATCCATTTAGCCACCCATGCCATCACGGATTTAGATGATCCTGGTCAGTCTTTTCTCGCCGGATCGAATGTAACAACTGCCGGAGCGGCGGCCCGTCTGCCTATTGCAGAGCTGTATCCCTTCGATTTAGGAGCAGAGTTAGTGGTACTCAGCGGATGTGGAACCCAGCAGGGGAAAGAATTTTATGGAGAAGGAATTGCCAGCCTGGCTCAGGCATTCTATAAAATGGGGGCTCAGTCTGTCCTCAGTACGTATTGGTCGGTAGATGACAAAAGTACCCGCCAGTGGATGGAATATTACTACCAGGGCCTGTCTCAGGGGCTACCCCGAGATTCAGCTGTTCAGCACGCTAACCTCCAATACCTGGAACACGCCAATCCTATGTACAGCCATCCCTACTATTGGGGGGCTTTCAACCTTTTGGGAGAAGCCGGTCCGGTTCAATTAAATCCACCCGCGGGTTCCGCTTGGTGGAAATGGGGCTTAGGCGTGCTATTACTCTTGCTGATAGGCTGGATGGGCTGGCAATATACCAGCGGCCGGCAAGCCTGAAGGCACTAGTTAAACCAGTCGAACCAGCCGGAATCCATGCGATTCAGCCAGGTCCGGGCTTCTTCCTGATAAAAACTCGTGGGATTTTCCTCACTGAGCCAGCGCAGGGCCAGACGGGCTTCATCCCAGTTGCCCAACTCGAGCTGAACCAGGGCCTTGAACCAATGATACAGGGGCTGACTGGCCATGGGAACAGGAAGCTGTTCCAGCGCTTGCAGGCTGTTCAGGGCTTGTTCTGGCTGTCCCAGCAACCAATGGGCTTGGAAGGCAAGCAGCCTTGCTTCTAAATAAGCTCCTTCGTCCTCCACGGAGATCGGCTGGACCAGGCTGAGGCATTGTTCATATTCCCCAGCCGTTAAGGCTTGGTTTGCTTGCTCGATGAGCGATTGATTCTGCTGCGTACCACTCCGACTGCTCCCATCGGGGAAGTCCGCCAAGACATCATAGCTGGCCACCCATGCCGCACTGCTGTAGGTGGCTCTTAGTTGCCACCAGAGGAAAATCCCTGCAAGGAGTAATATACTGGCCGCCACTGCCCACCGGAAAGGCATATTCCCCTTCTTCGGAGCCATATCTTTAAGCTTTGCCTGGCGGTAGGCTTCGGGGTCAATTTGATGAGCAGCCTCGTGAAGGTGCAGGTAAGCAGCCTGATACTGCTGATACTTTTCCTGGAAAGCAGGCGTAGTTTCCAGCAGCAGTTCTACCTGCTTCCGGTCATCTGCTGAAATTTCTCCTTCAAAGTATGCCTGGATCAACGGATCCCATCTATCTGGCTCCATATACTTTTTTCCTTAGGTAGCGGAAGGCCCCATCATTTCTGCCAATTTTTTCATACACCGCTCCTTGGTTTTCTTGGCTACGTCAGCTGAGCTATAGGCCAATTCTACGGCGATTTCCTGCATGCTATATCCTCGGGTACGCATCAGAAGGATGCGCTGACACTTCTCCCCCAGTCGATTAAAAAAGCCCAGGGCCTGCTCAAACCTCTCCTCAAAGCGGGCCTTTTGCCCTTCTTCTCCTCCTTCTGGTACTTCAAAATCCCGAATGGGAACTATCGGCTTGCCTTTAAAATAATCAGCAATCCTCCGTCGGAGGACCTGTCTGGTAAAGGCTTCCAACTTGAGCAAGTCTCTCACCTCCTGGAACCAGGCACTTTCCATGGTCCTGATCAGGCTATCCTGTACCAAATCTTCCGCTTCCTTTTCAGACAATTTATGCCCTTTGGTGGCCCAGGCTACCAGTCTGCTAAACTGATATTGGTAGTAGACTTGATAAGCCGCATCAAAGGCTTTTTTATCCCTCAATGAGATGGCTTTGGCTATTTCTTGAACATCCCATCTTCGATAGGACCAGGGCAGTCTCATAAATTCAGCTTGGACGTAAAGACCCCCCAATCTAAACAATTTGATTTTTTTTTACTGCTGATGTTCACCTTTTGGATGATTTTCGGACCTCTTAGTAAATCGTTCTTTTTTCATCAGGTTGTGCTACCCGGGTATCCAGCCATTCCTATTTAATCTTAACAACTCTTCTTATGTTTTTTGATTATCCATGCCTCAGCGTGGTCAGGAATAGCTATGCCCTTTTGCTTAGCTTTTTCACCCTCAGCTTTTGTTGCGCTTCCCTTTCCGGACAGACCCCTGCTTATACCTCCACTTTCCTTCCCCAGGCTCCCCAAGCGGGTGATACCGCTCATTGGGATGTCTCTCTGGATGAATACTGGTGGCCCAACGGAGAGGATGATACCCTGGAACTGGTGTATACTTACCGGGGCCATCAGGTCGATCCGGCAAGTAATTGGCAATTCGATTCCCTGGCTGGATTCTTTTCTCAGACGAGCTGGAGCTATGAATTTGAGGTTGACCAGGCGGCTTACGAGCTGAGACTGCGGTTGATCTTCCCAAGTTTTCAAGGACCGGCCCCTCAAGGGTTCTTGTTGAGTGGAGGCGGGATTGAAATCACCATTGATGAGATTATCCTGCGTCAGGGGCAGCCGACCGAAGCGCTTCAGGAGCACTCGCCACGCGTGTATCTTCGTAAGGACCGGGTGGACGTGCAGGCCGGGCCGGAAAGTTTGTTGCAGACCCTGGCCATATTTACCCTGAACGGACAGCGTGTGCTGGATTGGGAAGGAGATGCGCCTCGTTGGCAGCGGGCCCTTGCATTATCACCTAATCAGATCTACGTTTTTGTGATGACAACTACCCGAGGACGTTTTGTCCAGCGATGGGTGTTGAAAGACTAGTCAGACTGCCCACAGGTGCTCCAGCATCCATTGCGTATCCGGATTGGGTGCCTGGTGTTGGAGCGCCTTTTTCATTTCCTCTTTCTGGCTGGGGGATTTGGCCTGCAGAAATTTTCGCATCAAAGCCAATCTTTGTGCGTGAACCACAATTTGATGCTCTCCCAGGTTATTTCCGCGCTTGAGACGGGCATGGATGGCCGCCAGGTCATGAGGAATATTCTTCCGCTCATTCAGCATGACGGCTGCTTTGATCTGATAGAAGCGAACACTGATTTCATCGCTGGGAAAATGAAAGGGGAATAACCTAAGCTCTAATACCTCTTTTAGTTCTCCTTTTTCGAACAGAAAAGCGGCATACAGCAGCCGGTGAAGTTCTTCCCTGCGACTAGCTGGCAGCAAAGGGGTGAGTTCTTTCAACCATCGCTCCATTTGAGGATAGCGCTTGAGGGAGAGGGCAGCCCCCAGGAAGTTCTTATAGTGGCCGGGCAGCAATTGGCCATAGCGAAGGATCAGATCTTGCCGGAAACCCCACACATACCATAGGTAAAGTCTCCGGGCATTTTCCTCCGAGCGATCCTGGTTGAACTCCAGCATGAACCGGTGCAGGATACCGGTAAAAAGGCTTTGGCTAGCATTCTGTGACAAACGGGGGCGGACCTTTCGTAGCTGTCGGGCCAAGGCCTCATAGTCGGTAGCTTCAATGCCCATTTGAGCCCGGCAAATCTGTCTCATCATCTGGATTTCCGGCAGCTTTCCGAGGGCTGTCTCTGGGGCAGTCAGGGTAAAGAGGAGGTCAAGGTCGGTCGGAAATTCGTAAGGCAAGCCATTTTGGTTCCGTCTTTTGTGTAAAAATCCCAGCAAGTGCTGGTATTTCTCACTGGCCCAGTACTGATCCAGTTTGTCAAAAATTGTCGGTAATAAGTCCTCCCCCTCCTGATCAGCGATTCTGTGAAAATGATTATAACCCAGCCGCAGGTGCTCATATTCCCGATGATGGGAAGGCTCTGTCGCCTGTTCTTGGATGGTCTTGCCCTTTTTCCACTCCTTTTTAAAACTACCATGCCAGCCCTTTTGGCTTAGCACCTGAAGGAGAATCAGGCTCTTTTCCTGAGGATGCTGCTCCAGAAACTGAAGCACGAGATAGGTCTCAAGTTTCCGCTTAAGGTAACTGGTGTACTTCTGGAACTTCCGACTGGATTGTTGCCCTTCAGCTAATCGGGCCGTCTCCACCGGAAGCAGGGTTTCCTGAATTTCCCGGTTGGATTTACCCTTTAACCAAAGGTCCAGAATACGGTATTCCAGATTGTCATTTCGGGCATATTGCTTCTTCATGAATTGCCGCAACTCCTTCTTTTCCTCCCTTGATAAAGATGAGAGGAACTCATTCAACAATTCATTAACCATACCGATAAAAAGTAATCGCAAAAAAATACGGAACAAAAGCCCCTTCGCAATATGGGCTTAATGCTTCGAAATGCAAAAATATTGGAATTTCAGGGAGTTTTTGAGAGGAACAATCAGCCACTTTTGTCAGCACCAAAATCATAGGCAAAAGCGGCTACAGGGCTATTTTTGATAGAATTCAATTTAGACCTAATCCCTCAAAACCAGAATCTATGAAACACGCATTAAGCCTGACCCTTGTCCTATTTCTGCTGGTGCCTGGCTTTAGTCAGAGTCCTAAAAAGTACCTAAAAACCAACCAATATCCAGAAGCTTTGGTGGCTTTTCTGAAGAACATTGAACAGAAACCCAACAAAAAAGGTCCACGAAAAGCCTTGGGTGCCAAGTACGCCCTGATCATGGATTCTATCGAAGTTCGACAGGGAAGACTGGCCAGCCTGGGCGCTACTTTTGACGGGGATACCACCGTTATCTGTGTTTCCAAGCTGCTCCAAAATTACCAAACCCTCAAATCAGCCCATGGCTTGATTACGGCCTTGGACATTTCTGAGCTGCCGATTAAGAAAAAGGAAACCGTGGCAGTAAATCTCGCTGATCCCTCTCCGAAGATAGCAGCTGCTACCCAGTTGCTGCAGAAGAGAAAAGAGGAGGCGGCAGAAATGCATTATCAACAAGCACTCAACCACAAAACCAAAGAAGGGATTCATCGCCAACGGGCGGCTGCTCGCGAATTTACCCAAGCCCAGTATTTCGCCGCAGCTTATAAGGACGCTTCTACGCTATATGAGGAAGCTAGAAAAGCCGGCACCATCAAAGTCTTGGTCTTGCCCTATCAAAACCGCTCTGGCAGAACGGATTTGGGTTCCATCGGGGGACAGTTTGCGGCCAGGCTAGCCAGCAAAATTCAAA
>JBCBGC010000113.1:0-28735 GCA_038527215.1 Bacteroidota bacterium | reverse complement strand
CCAGTTGTTGTGCCAGCTTTTGATCACAGCCGGATACTTTTTGCCCCAATTTTGCTCGAGTATATCCAATTGGTGGGACGCCAGCTGGAAAAGACCTTGTACCGTCACTTCCAGGACTGGCAAAATTCTCCTCAGTACCGGGCCACCTACTACGACAAAGGATCCTATGAGATCATGGTAATTATCCACCGCTCCTGCTACATGGCCTTCACCATCGAGCAGTTCTACCAGCATAAACTCAAACCTCGGGATGGGGTTCGCCAGCTCGAGATCCCTTTGGAAGAGATCGACTTCTCTTATATGCCCAATCCACCCAAGATTGAGACGGAAGTGGCGCCTTTCTAGAAGGCCGCTATAAAAATTGCGTTCAAAAAAAGGGACTTCTTATAAGAAGCCCCTCTGATCGAAACGTGAACAGCTAGAAACGTGAAGTACTTATGGAAAGTTTAATCTTTTTTGCTAAAAGCAGCTCCTATTTCCCTGGCTTTGTAGTAGATCGCCACGGGTGATCGGCCCAACTCTGCAGCAATAGCCCTTGCTGAAAAATTCGCTTGCTGAAGAATCCGCAAAGTTCTTAAATCCTTGGTAGACCATCGATTTGAGTGTAAGGGCCGCTTTTTCTTGGGTAAGTTGATTGCCATAATCGTTAGAAAATTACCAGTAAGAGGTTAATGTCAAAAAATTAGGTTTACCTCTAATTTAAGCAGCCTACTTTTTAATGTACAATCAATGTAATATTATCTCGATGTTTGTTTTATAGCGAACAATCGTATCATTGCGCCAATCATTTGATGGGTAAAGGCATTCTTCTAGAAATATCTGAATTCCCTATCTCAGAACATGTGCTAAAAAAGCTCAAGCCGAACGAAAGAAATTCTGGTATTAAATATCCATATATCCGAATTTTTACGCTAGCCTTTTTAGGGTGCCTGTATTCCATAAATCAGAACTTCTCCTAATTTGATCTATAGCAAACCCCTTGTTTATCAGTCCGGAAAGCCTTTCCGCTTCGGCAATAACTTTTGATTATCGGACTATCCTACAACAAAAAGGCCTCCTAGATAGGAGGCCCACTGCTTTAGTAAAAGCTGCCAGAATTCGTAAAAAGGGAGGTGCAAATCCCTCTGATTTTGTTAAACAAAGAACCCTCATTCGAGAAAGTTGAGCCGAAGAGTTTGTTCGTTTTTCCTTCATCTAGAATCTACATTTGTCCTATGTCATATGGGGCATTGTTAATTCAAGCAAGCAAAGGTTCACTGCGGAATTCTTATTCAAGTGGCAACCCAGTTATGATGAAAGTCTGGTTTCGACCATGTTGTTTAGTTCTTTGGTACTTTCATCTTTAGGGTATCCCACAGGGAAAGAATTCTAGCTTGGATTGGGTGATCACCAAGACTTGTGCTTGAGAAACTTACAGCCAAAGTTTCATTAGGGAGTGTAACATATTCCAAAGCGTAACCCTTTTTTCCATCAAATTTAGTTGGAGATTCTCAACCAAGTAACTTGGTAGCTAACTAGGGGCCATTCAAAAGAATGGCCCTTTTTTTGTAGAGTAATAACTACCTTCATTCTCTTATCCTTTAATTTGGTTTTGTCAAGATAGCCTCATCTGGGAGGAGCTGCTGACTGTCAGCATCCTTCCGGGAGCTGATGATGCGCTATTAGCCGTTTTAGATCCGAACCAACTTCGAGCTGTGGTTGGTAATCTTAGGTCGGGTCCGCTCATCCTGAGCGGGCCTTTTCTATCTTAGAGCATTTATGTATCTTTCGAGGTCCCTCGTATAATCGGCCAGAATGAAAATTGCGGGCAAAACTGTTAGTAGTAAGTTGATTCCCTCATTTGTCTTATCCAACTGGCCTTTTTTACGATGCTTTACTTCCTATATAAGCAGGCCTGCTTCCCAAAGCAGGCTTTTTCTTTTAATCGGGAGTTAGACCAGGCTAAACCCCTTGAATGAGTTTTGTAAACTTAAGCGGCCCTACTCGCACTGAAGAAAACTTAGAAAACACTTCCAGGCTAATTTCTTTCATCTTCCGCTGGCGCCTGGCTTCTTTAAAAAGGCCATAGGCTTCACTGAGCGTTAAGGAAACTTCAAAGTCCATAAAATATCGGACTCTATGAGTATAGGCAGCTTGCATAGTATTCTGGTCTGTCCAATAATACGAACAACCGAACCCTCATCCAAAGAAGTTAGCCTGATTAAATAACATGAAGAATCATGCTAAAACCTGCACATTTCTCCTAGTTAAGGAAATCACTTATCCAGGAAAGGACTTAAAGGGATTTCATGTTCCCAAATCACAGAGAATTAAACCCACTATTTTCCTTGCAATCTATTGAGTATCTTACAACAACAAAGCTTCAAGTATTTTAAGGTCGAGCCCATCTCCGGTTGAGGATGGGCTCTTTTTCAATATCTGAAACCTGATTTTGTATATCTCGAATTGGTTAGAATCAAGAATGTTAAAAGCAGTCCTTCCCTGCAGTAACCCTCAATTAGGGGAGGCCATTCTCTAGGAGATAGTGCCTCAGGAAGGTATCCCCCATTTGAGGGAGCCTGGCCATGGACTAAGCGCCGGTATACCTTAACTGGGGGATGCTCCAGGCACCTGTCCAACAATGAATATGCCTAATAAAGAAAAAATGACCCCACATAAAGAATCCTTCAAAGACCAGGCTTATTGGGAAACATACGCTTACTGGGAAGCATACTTTGAGGACAATCTCTACAGGGCTTTGGACAGCTACATGAAAAAGCATGGATTAAATGCTAAGGAGCTTGCCAGAGAGCTTGATATTTCAAGAAGGACAGTTGTAAAAATTCTCTATGGAACCGCTAACCTATCTATGAAAAAAGTAATACAGATTGGACTCAAGCTAGGTAAATATCCTGTTCTGGAATTTAAAGACATGCCTGAACGAATAACCCCTTCTTGAATAGCTCCCTAAAGGAGATTTGCCAGGCCTTAGAAGAATCTGGGCAATACCAGTATTCTCGTAGAAATCGAAAGCAAAAAGGGCTAATTACAGCCGCCAAATAGCTAAAATGGTTCCCAATCAAAAATATTCTTTGGCGCTGCATAGTTGAGGGAGCGGGATTCTAAATTTATTTAAAGTATTGGAATATCTAATCATTGGCCATATATTAAACCTACCTAAGATCTATATAAAGGAGCATCTTTCTCCTAAGAATACATGTGAATCGAAGGGTTCTATAAGTTCCCTGCCTGGCCTGTTTAGATGGGCCCAAAGGAGCTATGAAAAACGCTACTTCCCTTCTCCAGGTTTATCTGGAGAAGGGAGTGGTTAAACCCTTCAATTTCACATGTATGAAGAAAAAAGAAGATTCCTCTCGAGATGAGTTGCTAAAACTCCTGGAAGAAATGTTTCACACCTTCATTCTAACAGACAGCTTTTCAACTATGACTACCAATGGTAAGCGGGAGGTTGTTAATTGGTATGAGGAAATAAAATCATTTTTCACCAAGCAACCCCCTTCAAGCCACGGTTAATCCTCAGACCTAAGGATCTCATATATTTTTCAGTTTCTTCTAAGCTATGGTGCCTACACTGATCCTGAATGGCTTTGATGTCAGCCCCAGCCCGGTAGGCATTGCAGACACCCGTATGTTTCCAGCTATAGCCGGTCAATTCACCGTTATATAATTCGGTGGCTTCTAGTGCCTTTCTATGGGCGACGGAAAAAGCTTTCCGGTTGTATTCTGCTGGACCTGGTTCCCAACCCTTTGAGAAAAGGTAGTAATTCTCAGGGATCCCTTTACAATACCTTTGATAGAATTCAAGAAGATCAGGGAGAAGCCCGTCCGTAATGTAAACGGGCTGTTGGGTCTTGTTTTTTGAAAGGCTAGCCCGTACCAGAATGACACGATTTTCAAGATCAACATGCTTTAGTCGAAGCCTGGTTATTTCTACAGGACGAATGAAACCGTGATAAATTAAGCGGGTGAAGACGTATAAACCGAAGGAGTGACTACGTAGATATTTTTCCAAAACCTGCTGTTGATCCTGCGTAAAAGCTACGTAGCTAGAGCTAACAGATTTTAATTTCTTGATCCCGCGAGCCGGGTTTTTTTCAATCCATTCTCTTTCAACCATCACTTCGAGGGCCTCTTTCACCCGGTCGAGATAATTATTTCTCGTCCTATTTGAAATTTTTCTTTCCTCCTTTAGCCAGTCTAAAAATGCATAGATATGCATTTTTTTGAAGTCGATAATGGGGACCCTTTCCAGCCCTTCAGCGGTCAACCATCCAACAAAAATATTTTCGAAACTGGTGAAGGACCTGGTGGTATCCCGCCCTGCCTGGTTGCGTTTTATTCTACAAGATTCTCGAAAAGCTTCCAGGGTAAACCGAGGCTGGACGAGAACTTGTTTCGGAGAATCGCCAAGAACAAATCCCTTAACCAAAAGTTTGTCAATTTCCTTGGCTAATTGCTTGGCAGATTCTACGCGTTCACGTTTAGTTCTACCTTCTAAATTATACAGTCTTCGTCGTTCTAGCCTGTGCTTTTCCACATTCCAAGCATAGAACTCAACGTAGATTCTATCACCAATTCTTACCCTTGATAATCTGTATTTTTCTTCCTTGGTCCCCATGGTAAATATTTCATCTAGTTGTACAATTGGTAAAACTGGAGCAAAATATGGCGCAATATTTGGCGCAAACCAACGAAAAAGGCCCATACATTGCGTATGGGCCGATTTGTAGCGGGGACTGGACTCGAACCAGTGACCTTCGGGTTATGAGCCCGACGAGCTACCAACTGCTCCACCCCGCATTGGGATTCTTTGGCTGAGGCGATCGAACAAGCGGTCATAAAGCGCTTGTTTTTGGGGTCGAAAGTCAGCTTTCAGAACAAATATAAAGATCATTTTCCCCTAATGGGAGCGCATAGTTAAGCGTTTTCTATTAACTTTGCAAATGTTGTACGTAATAATTTTACTTTTTGTTGACACCCGACGCACATAAATCAGGATTTGTAAGCATTATCGGTAAACCGAACGCCGGCAAGTCCACCCTCCTCAACCAATTGTTGGGGCGCAAACTCAGCATCACCACCGCCAAAGCCCAGACCACGCGGCACCGGATTTTTGGCATCGATAGCGGGGAGGATTACCAGATCGTCTACTCCGATACGCCCGGCCTGATCCGTCCCAAGTACCGCCTGCACAATGCCATGATGGGCTTCATCCATGAGTCGTTGGAAGATGCCGACCTGATCATTCTGTTGATCGCGGTAGAAGAGCAGTTTCCGGAGGAAGACCTGATGAAGCTGGCCGCCAAAACCAAGATTCCCAAAATCCTGGCCTTAAATAAGGTAGATGCAGTGAGCATGGACCAGGCTTTGTTGCGGATGCACGAATTGGCAGAGAAAGTAGATTTTGTCGAAGCCATTCCCCTCTCCGCCCTCAACGGCACCAATGTGCCCAAACTCAAGGAACTGATCCTCCAGCACCTACCCGAAGGTCCTGCCTACTTCGACAAAGACCAGATTTCCGATCGACCCGAGCGCTTTTTTATGTCTGAGATCCTGCGCGAAAAAATCTTCAAGAACCTTCAGCAGGAGATCCCCTACTCTACCGAGGTAGAAATTGACAGCTTCGAAGAAGAAGATACCCTCATCCGCGTCGCCGCCACCATTCATACCGAGCGCAATACTCAGAAAGGTATGATCATCGGCAAAAAAGGCGCCATGCTCAAGAAGATCTCTACCCAGGCGAGGCAGGATATGGAAGCCTTCTTAGGCAAAAAAGTGTTTTTAGAAACTTATGTGCGGGTTTCGAAGGGGTGGAAGGATTCGAAGCAGTCTTTAAAGGGGTTTGGGTATTGAGTTTACCTTCGGCAACGGCTCTTTTTTCTTTATAATACCTTTACCACTTTTTCTTGATAAAAAGTGGAGCAAAAATCAAGCACGAACCAACCAAGGCCCGCGCTGCTATCCGTCCGCCCGCGTTCGTGCACCCCAACTCGCCTGTTAACTCTCCATAAATTTAAAACCTTTAAACCTCGCTGTATTCCTCTGGGGCGCCGGGGCTATGACGCTGCCAGGGTGCGGGGGCGGGCGAGAGTCCTGACCGAGGAACGAGCGTCAGGAATGCGGGTTGGCGCGGTTAGCAGCGTCTTGATTTTTTGGGTACCTTTTTTATCAAGAAAAAAGGTACAAGGGTACTTTATCAAGAAAAAGTGGCTAAGGCTCATCAAGGAAAAAGTATTAAGTATGCTAAAGAAAAAACCCCACTGGTAACACCACAGCCAAAAAACAACAAGTTGTAAATCACGCCCTAGGCGTGTAGCTTGCAAGCCGAATAAAAAACTATGCGCGGAATCGTCGCCATCATCGGTCGCCCCAACGTGGGCAAATCAACCCTCTTCAACCGGCTGGTTGAGGAGCGGCAGGCCATTGTGGATGATATGAGTGGGGTAACCCGGGACCGAAACTATGGAGCGAGCACCTGGAATGGGGTTGAATTTACGGTGATCGATACCGGCGGATATGTGCCTGATTCTGAGGACGTATTTGAAGCGGCTATCCGGGAGCAGGTGCACATTGCCATGGAAGAAGCAGACGTGCTGATCTTCCTGGTGGATACCCAGACCGGCATCACGCCCCTGGATGAAGCCTTTGCCAACCTGGTGCGTCGCAGCCCAAAAAAGGTCATCCTGGCCGCCAACAAAGTGGACAGCGCCAAGCACGTTGACAACCAGTACGAATTTTATAATCTGGGGGTGGGAGAAGTCTTCGGCTTTTCCGCCATCAATGGCAGCGGCACCGGCGAACTCCTGGATGAGGTCGTCAAACTCCTGCCCACCGAAGAATACGAAGATGATTCCGAAGGCCTGGCTCGATTCGCCTTTGTCGGTCGACCCAATGTAGGCAAGTCTTCCTTTGTCAATGCCCTGCTGGGCAAGGAGGCCAATATCGTTACCCCCATATCCGGTACCACAAGGGACAGCATTTACACCCGTTTCAATGCCTTTGGGCAGGATGTGATGTTGGTGGATACAGCGGGTTTACGGAAAAAAGCCCGGATCGAGGAGAACATTGAGTTTTACTCTACCTTGCGGACCGTGCGGGCCATCGAGAATTGCGACGTAGCCCTGCTCTTGATCGACGCGACCTTGGGCATTGAAGCCCAGGACCTGAACATTTTCAGCCTGATCATCAAGAACCGGAAAGGCATCGTCGTGGGGGTCAACAAATGGGACCTGATCGAAAAGGACCATAAAACCGCCCTGGAATTTGAGAATGTGATTAAAGAGAAGTTGGCGCCTTTTAACGATGTGCCCATCTTTTTCATTTCTGCTCACTCCAAGCAGCGTCTCCTCAAAGCCATGGAAGAAGCGACCGCGGTATACGAGCGTATGAACAACAAAATTCCGACCAGCGAACTCAACGAAGTCATGCTGGAAGCGGTCGCCCGACACCATGCCCCTTCTCACCGCGGCAAAATCATCAGCATTAAATACGTTACGCAGATTCCCGCTTCCGTGCCTACCTTCCTCTTTTTCGCCAATCATCCCAACCACATCCAGGAATCCTATAAACGCTATCTGGAAAATCAGCTCCGCGCCAATTTTGACTTCACCGGCGTACCTGTCAACATTTTCTTCCGGAAAAAATAATCAAGGCTCGTTCGGGCCAAAGGTCAGGCGAAAGACCTGAAAATAAGCATTCTCCTGCCAGAGAACCGCCCCTTTATCGACGAGTTTTTGTAAAGGCGCGGAATGGGCAGGCGTTCCCAAAGGTTCTACCCAGAGGATTTCTACCGGCAGGGAGGCTGGTATCTGATCCAAAGTCAATATATGTCGGGCTGGCAGGCTATTGCCGCCTGCTAATTCACCCGTATGCTGCAAAGGCTCCATCGACACCCAAATGACATGGTCCGTCCGTTCGCTCAAAGCCTTCACCGAATCATGGATCAGTTGATGAGCTTGGCTGACAAAAGTCCCGGCGGTTTCGCCTTTTGCATACACCTTCACCTTCAGCCATAAGGGGTAGGAATAAGCCGCGCACAGGGAGAGCAACAACAGTAATTGGCAAGCTCGCCGGAGATAGCCTTGCGGCAGCTTTTGTCCACTATAGATCACCGCCAAAATAATCAGGGTCATGCTGGGCATATAGTAACGGGTTTCCATGACAAAGGTCCAGAAGCCCGTCCAGTTCCAATCCTGCGGCGGCCATACCAGCGACAGATAGGCCAGCATCACCAGATTGGCGGCGAGGACCAGGGCCAAGGTCCCGAGATAAAGCCCCCAGGCGGTTGGTGCTTCGGCTTGCTTCCAGATGTTCCAGCCTTGCCACATCAAAAGGAGCAGGATCAATCCTGACACCAGATAGGCGAGCAGGCTTAAGCCATAGTACAAGCTTTCGTGTATATAAAACAGCCCTAATTCGTGGGGGATGCCAAAGTAGAAAAAAGCTTTGAAAGGAAAGGGATCCCAATGCAGCCAATGTTCCCAAAACCATTGGCGGGTCTGGGCAGTCAGATAGGATTCGGACCAGTCTTTTCCCCAGGCGAGGCTCATGACGCCGATCAAAGTAAGGAAAAGCAGGCTGGACAAAAGCTTCCAGGGAATGGCCTTTTTTTGCCAAAGGCTTTTGCCCCCCCAGGCCCCCAGGGGAAGAAAGAGGAAAGGAAAATAAGCATAGCGAGACCATGCCGCCAGGGCCAGTAATCCCAGGTAGACCGGCCCCAGGACAAAGCCTGCTTGGGGCCGATTCAGATGAAGCAGCAATGCGTAGACCGCCCAGAGGAAAGCGGCCAGACTCAACAGTCCCCCTCCCGCCATATAATGTAAGGGAGCCGGAGAAAATGCCTGCCAAAGGAGAAAAAAGACGATCCACCAGGATCTCCAGCCTCCCAATAGCCAGGCCAGCAATTGTGCCCAGCCCCACAAAATCAGGATAAGTAGCACCGCATCCGTTCCAAAACTGGCGGTTAACCAATCTCCGGTCAGCAGGTAGGCGAGAGCTACGACCCCCGCGTAGGCAGGCATGAATCTCTCTGCTGTTGCGGCTCCTGGCCTGGCCAGATCATTTTCCTGAAAAACGGGATTATTCCAGCCCTGGCCCTCCATCCATTGCTGCATGGCGGAGAGTTGCAACTGCGTATCGAAGAAAAAATTCCGGTAATGATACCGATGTTCTACCCGCCAGAGGCAGGCCCAAATGATCGCAAAAATGATCCAGGCCCGGGAAGGAGGACCTTGAAACCATCGGCGCCAGTTTGGGCTAAGTTGCATGCTTCGAAACTAAACGCCCCTGCCGGGAAAACAAAACCCTCCCCTGCCCTACATCTGTAATAGTTCGGTGCTTCTGCGGCTAAAAAAGTGCAGGCTTCTGATTTTTTTAGGAGGACAAATGAGAACCTCCATGCGGCATACGATCGGTTTTGTTTTTGGCCTGCTCTTGATCCCATCCGTTTTCCTGGCGCAAACGCCCCATCCAACCCCAACCCATGTGCTGTTGGCTATGGAAAGTCCCGACCAATGGGAAACCAGCGGCTTCATTAGCACCGAATCCCTGAGTGAAGACATTCCCACTACTTTTTACACCTTGCAGGACCTCCAGGTAAGCGAGGCAGAGTTCGAGGACATGGCAGCCTTGCAGGCCCCGGCCATGCCGTTGATCCAATACTATGCGGAAGTCATGCCGGGAGAGACGCAGATCAATTTTGCGCTGGGAGAAGGAGAAGGAACAGGCATGGTTTTTTTGCAAAAAAGCCTGGACCAGCAGCGGTGGAAAACCATCAAAGCCGTCTTTCCCCTTGATCCATCCCATGCTTCCTGGCATCGACAAGTATCGGATGGGGAAAAAACCAAGGGGGTAGCCTATTATCGTCTGGCGCAGTTAAATCCTCAGGAGGACACCCTTTACAGCCCGGCTTTAGTGGTGGAGCGCTTTCCCTTAGGCCATCATGTGAGTCATCTCTATCCCAATCCTGCAGTATTTGGGACCATGGTCCAATTAGAATTGTACCAGGCCGCGCAGGTGGAAATTCGCTTGATCGATGCAGAGAATCGGAGTCTGGGCAAAGTGCACACTGCCTTTGCTAGTTTGGGAAGGCATGAAATAGAGCTGGACTTATCCCGCTTACCCAAAAAGAAATATCTCTGTGAAATTCGGGTAGGCAATCACCTGGCCATCAGAGAAATCCAGCCTTAGTCTTTGTCTGGGTAAAAGGTCCTATTCCAACCAGCGCTTAGTTCTCACTTCCATCTTTGGGAAGCCCCAATTCCATATTATATTCCTTGATGGCTCGGTAAATGGAGCTGGCAATGTAGATTTGGCCGGTATCGGAGCCGAGAAAGGTTTCTTCCTCATAATTAGAGATAAAGCCGGTTTCGGTGAGTACCCCGGGCATGCCGCAATGGTACAGTACGATAAAGGGAGCTTGCTTCACCCCTCGGCTTTTGCGCCCCAGCCTCCGGGAATACTGATGCTGGATTTTGTTCCCCAAACGCACACTCTCGTTGCGAAAGGCATTCTTCAACAGTTTGAAATAGATAAATCCTTCCGGTGAACTAGGATCGAAGCCACCATACATTTCGCCGTAGTTCTCCTCGAAGAGAATGGCCTCGTTTTCAGCGATGATGGTCCGATAGTTATCCTGACCAGGGTTGGTCCCCAGGACATAAGTTTCTGTCCCGAATTTGCTGCGATCATTGAGGGCATTACAATGGATGCTGACAAAAAAATCTCCTTCGCTTTCTTTGGCAATGGAGCCTCTTTCGTTGAGGGGGACAAAAACATCATCATCTCGGGTCATGACCACCCGCACATGGGGCATATTTTCCGCCATGATCCGCCGCAATTGTATGGCGATCTTCAAGGCCAGGTCTTTCTCATAAAACCGTTTTCCTACGGCCCCAGGGTCTTTTCCTCCGTGCCCGGCATCTATCACCAGGGTCTTGATCTTCCCATTTGTCGGTTTGTCAACCGGCAAATAAGAGCTGAAAAGACTGCCGACGAGACAGCAACCTACAATCATGCTTATTTTCCTGAAGGCATTTTTCATCTTCCTACCAACCTTTTTTTGTTTCCATGACACCTTACCGAAACGCTTAGCTGCAAATCTGTATATTTGCGCCTTCACAGCAATGGGAGCCCGAAAATCCGGCATCTATGAATGAACATTTTAGCTTATGGTCTATACAAAAACTCCCTACAGGAGCGAATAGATCATACGCCTTTCATTCGGCCCGGTTTTCTCCCCAAGCGTATTCCTGCTGGAAAAGTAAAAAATTCCTAAAAAGGGTACTATTCATTTCTTTGCTATTCCTGACTTTTTATCCTCAGGAAAGTTACGCACAGGTCAGACCTGGCAGTACCAGCACTCCGGGTTCCATTCCCTTACCGGGGAGCGGTTCCGGTCTACCGGGTTCAGGTCAGGGCCAATTTCCAGGTGGCTTGCCCGGACAAAACACCAATACAGGTTCCGGCAATTTGCCGCAGGAAGGAGACCAGGCGGCGGTAACGGATACCACCCCCAAATATCCGCCTGCTCAGCAGCGGGTGGTCGATTCCCTCAAGGCCCTTAGTGATTTGCAAGGCCCGGTGAGTTATGGCGCCCAGGATTCTATTGTGTATGATGTCAAAAAAGGGGTGCTGTATTTATATGACAACTCCAGCCTGGATTATGATAACCTGAAGCTCCAGGCCATTCGGGTAGACATCAACATGGACGACCAGATGCTCAAAGCCTTTGGGCAGGAAGATTCCAGCGGGGTGATTCAAGGTAAACCCGTTTTCACCCAGGATGGGCAGAGTTATCAGGCCAAAGAGGTCAGTTATAATTTTGCTACCCAAAAAGGGCGCATCATCGAAGGTCGCCTGCAAGAAGGGGAAGGCTTTATCCTGGCGGAGGTAGCCAAATATCATCCGGATGGCTCTTTCCATGGGAAAGATGGAAAGTATACGACCTGTGATTTAGATCATCCGCATTTTTACATTAAATCTCAGAAGCTCAAAATGCTGCCCGATAATCAATTGATCAGTGGGCCGCTGAACCTGGTGATTGCCGATTTCCCTATTCCGCTCTTTATCCCTTTTGGATTTATCCCTAATAACAGCAAAAAGCCTGGACAAAAACGGAAAAACGGCTTGATTCTGCCCCAGTATGGCGAGGCAGACGATCGAGGTTTTTTCCTCCGAAACCTGGGCTATTATTGGGGCATCAGCGACTTTTTGGACTTAAAACTAGATGGAGATATCTATACGCGGGGCGGTTGGCGCGCCGCTGGCACCTTGAACTACAACCTCAAATATCGGTTCCAGGGCAGTTTCAGGTATCAATATGGGGTGCAGCGCTTTAATGACCCCTTAGACCCGGACTTTTCCCGGACCACCGCATGGCAGGTAAACTGGAGCCACAACCAGCCCATTGACCCCACCGCCCGGATCTCAGCCTCGGTCAACATGTCCAGCTCCAATAGCTTTCAGCGAAACATCAGTAATAACCAGACCGACTTTTTCACCAACAACCTGAACTCCTCGGTTACCTTTAGCAAAAACTTCAATAACCTGCCTTTCAGTCTTTCCGGCAGTATGCGTCATCAGCAGGACCTGAACAAGGAAACCATGACCATGCAGTTGCCGGAAGTAGCCCTGAACATGAAGCGGCAAACCCCTTTCAAAAATATCCGGAACAGCAACCTGAAATTTTTGAAGCAGTGGGGCATCAACTATAATATGCAGGGGCGAAATACCATCGAGACCTTTCCGGATACGGCTTTTGGGCAAATCCTCTTTCGTCCTGAAGACCCGGTTTCTGTGTATGAGCTACAAAATGGAGATTCTGTCCTGGTAGAACGGGAAGGCCGCTCTTTTTACCGAAATGGCATTCAACACAGAGCCTCTACCTCGACCACCATCAAGGTCCTGAAGCAGCTGAATATTTCGCCCTCGTTCAACTACACCGAATACTGGTATACCAAAAGCCTGGAAAAAGTCTGGAATGCTGAGACCCAGGAAATAGATGATATCGAGCAGCAGGGCTTTACGCGCGGCTTTGATTTCAACGGGGCCATCAGTGCCAACACCAATTTTTACGGCATCTATCAGGTAAAATCCAAGCGAGACATCAAATTCCGCCAGCGATTCTCCCCTAGTGTTTCTTATAACATCCGTCCCGATTTTTCTGAGCAACGCTGGGGATTTTACCAGGATGTACAAAAGGATACCCTGGGCAACGTCCTGCGGTACTCAATTTTTGAGGATGGGATTTACCGAGGGCCCGGTCAGGGAGAAAGCCAATCGATCAGCTTCAATATGGGCAGTGTGATCGAGATGAAATATTTGAAAAAAGAGGCGCTGGAAGAAGATTTCGAAGAAAAAGATAAATATATCCGCACCAATCTCCTCGATAACCTCAGTGTCAATGGCGCTTACAATTTCGCAGCGGATAGTTTTCAGCTGTCCACCATCAACCTGCAAGCCCGAACCAGCCTCTTCAAAAACAAACTTAACGTGAACACCAGTTTCCGTTTTGATCCTTACGTATTCGGGCCGGACACCCCGGGAGCGGACCCGGAGACCTACCGCCGGCAAAACACCTTTATGCTGACCGAAAGTGGGCAGCTTGGCCGCTTAACCAATGCTCAGGTAAGTTTGTCCGCTTCCTTCCGTTCCAATCAACAAGCCAAAAAGACGCGGGGCGAAGATTTTGACGAATACGAATTCCAACAAATCCAAAATACGGCCTACCAATACGTGGATTTTGACATCCCCTGGACCCTGAGAGCCCGCTACAATCTCTCCTACTCCAACACTACCCCAGGCAAAGCCGACGCCCGGATCACCTCTACCATGAACCTGGATGGTGATTTCAACTTTACGCCCAAATGGAAAATCGGCTTCCAGACCGGATTCAACCTGGTGGAACAGGAAATCAACCAGACCCGCTTGACGGTTTTTCGCGATCTCCACTGTTGGGAAATGGCCTTTTCCTGGATTCCTTTTGGTCCTACCAAGAGTTATTCGCTCACCATTAATGTACGCAGTGCCACCCTGCGCCAGCTCAGACTTTCTAAAAACAACTTCTGGCAGGACCGTTTCCGCCCTTAATTCGCTAATTTTTATTGGGTTAAGTCAACATAAAGAGAGGAATTGTCTTACCCTATATGAAATTTGCCATATATTTGCCCCCAGAACAGAAAGCGGCAATATAGGTTCATGCACATTACATTCAGGATTCACTACTTCACTGATTGGGGACAACGGTTATTTGTGTCGGGCAATATCCCAGCTTTAGGCGAATGGGCTAAAAGCCAGGCCTTGCCCCTCACCTACCTTGGAGAGGGCGTTTGGGAAGGCACCATTCAGGCCAAAGCAGCAGACAAAGGCTTACTATCCTACAAATACTTCCTGGAAAGCGAGGAAGGCGCCCAGGTAGAATGGGAATGGGGCGACAATCGTTTTTACCCGCTGAGCCAGCGGAAAGAAGCCAAGCTGGTATTCGAAGACAATTGGCGGTCCTTTCGCTGGGCCACCAATGCTTATTACACTTCGGCTTTTTCGGAAGTGATCAGCGGACGGAGCCAGAACGGGAAAGCGGTGCGTCGCAGCAAAAAAGGCAATGTAAGTCTCCGAATTCGCCATCCCCATCTGGCAGAACCCTACGAGTTGTGCCTGACGGGAAATGATCCCGCCCTGGGCAACTGGGATCCCAAAAAGGCCGTTCGCATGAAAGCCCATAACCTCCCGCTCTGGGAGGCTCAGGTGAGTCTGGCCGGACCTCCCCGGCAGATAGAATATAAATTCGGCATCTATGATCCGAAGCAAAAACAATTGATCGATTTTGAATCTGGCCATAACCGGGCCTTTTACTTCCCGGGAGATCAGGAAGGAGAGCAACTGATCGTTCACACCGAAGAAGGCTTGAGGGATCCCGGCGGGCCATGGAAGGGAGCGGGAGTCGCCATGCCGGTATTTGCCCTCCGCAGCAAAAAGAGCTGGGGCGTAGGAGAATTCATGGACTTAAAACTCCTGGTCGACTGGG
Source organism: Bacteroidota bacterium (assembly GCA_038527215.1). GTDB lineage: Bacteria > Bacteroidota > Bacteroidia > J057 > J057 > JAWPMV01. The sequence goes on along the minus strand of JBCBGC010000113.1, from coordinate 13,713 downwards.
CGGAAACCATTGGGATGAAAATGGTGCAAATTCTGCCCATCAATGATACCACGGCCACGCATACCTGGGTTGATTCCTATCCCTATGCGGCCATCAGCGTTTTTGCCCTTCACCCCCTCTACCTGCAGGCCGAAAAAGTAGGGAAGCTTGCCTCAAAATCAGCCATGGCCCATTTCCGCAAACAACGGAAGGTGCTAAACGAGCTGCCGGAGATTGATTATGACGGCGTGATGAACCTCAAATGGGATTATCTCAAAGCCTTGTACAAAGAGGTAAAAGATGATTTGCAGGCTGACGAAGGCTATAAAACCTTTATCACGGAGAACCGGGAATGGTTGATCCCCTATGCTGCTTTCGCCTTACTGCGGGACGAGTTCGGAACGCCGGATTTTTTGCAGTGGGAAGGCTACGAAGCCTATGATCGGGAGAAAATCTATGGTTTCCTGGACCCAAAATCCCCTCATTCGGAAACCACCCATTTTCACTGTTGGCTGCAATACCATCTCCATCTTCAACTGACCGAAGTAGCCACCTACGCCCGAAAAAAGGGCATTGTGCTCAAAGGAGATATTCCCATTGGGATTTATAGAAATAGCGTGGATGCCTGGATGGCTCCCCACCTTTATAACATGGCAGGACAAGCGGGAGCCCCTCCAGATGATTTTGCCATAGCCGGTCAGAACTGGGGATTCCCCACCTATAACTGGGACCGCATGGCAGAGGATGGGTATGCCTGGTGGCGGCAGCGCATGGCTAAAATGGCGGCCTATTTTGATGCCTATCGGATTGACCACATTCTGGGATTCTTCCGGATTTGGGAAATCCCCTACCTCTCCGTGCAAGGGCTACTGGGGCACTTCAATCCCTCCATGCCTTTTTCCAGAGAAGAACTAGCCCAACGAGGTCTCTGGATGGATGAAGACCGCTATTGCAGGCCCTACATCCGCGAGCATATGCTGCAGGAGTATTTTGGCAAGCAAGTAGAAAGGGTTCGGGAAGAGTTTTTTGTTTCGCAAGCCTGGGAAAAATATACCTTCAAACCCGGCCTCGAGAGTCAACGAAAAATCCTGGGATACCTTACCGAACAGATTACCGCTCATCCTGATCATAAAGCCTATTATGAGAGCATAAGGGAAGGCTTACTTTCCCTGGTAGGGGAAGTGCTCTTTTTCAGGGTAGAAGAAGCTGGCCACATCGGCTTTAATCCGCGTATCGCCCTTCATTTCACCCGTTCCTATCAGGAATTAGATGGAGGATTAAAGGAAACCATCAACCGCCTGTACAACGAATACTTCTACCACCGCCATGAGCATTTTTGGCGAGACCAGGCCATGGTCAAACTGCCGGCCATCAAAGCCGCCACCAATATGCTGGTGTGCGGGGAAGATTTAGGCATGGTTCCGGATTGTGTCCCAGGCGTCATGGAAGAACTTGGCATTCTGAGCCTGGAAATCCAGCGTATGCCCAAAGCCGTTGATCGGGAGTTCGGACATCCTGCGGACGCCCCTTACCTCTCAGTGGTTACGACTTCCAGCCATGACATGTCTACCGTGAGAGGATGGTGGGAAGAAGACCGGGAGCAAACCCAGCGATTCTTTAATCAAATCCTCAGTAATACTGGGGAAGCCCCTGCCTTTTGCGAGCCTTGGATTTGTGAACAAGTAGTAGCTCAGCACCTATGGAGTCCCTCCATGTGGGCCGTATTCCCGGTTCAGGACTTATTAGCGATGGATGCCGGGTTGCGTCGCGAAAATCCTCTGGAAGAACAGATCAATGTCCCTGCTAATCCGCAACACTATTGGCGGTACCGTCTCCACCTCAACCTGGAAGAGCTGTTGAAGGAGAAGGGATTTAATGAAAAATTGAAAAGTTTGGTTGAAAAAACCGGAAGAAACCGGGCCTTTTAATCCATTATTCCGGACAACGCTTCACCACCATAAAGGCTATTTCCTGGTCGGCCTTGGGGAGTTGAATATATCCCAGGAAACGGCGCCCTTGTACTTTGATTACCTGGGGTCGAATACTGACCCGAATGGCCTGAGTTCCTTCTGGTAAAGTGGTCATGATGGGAAAATCCCTGAGCTTAAAAGCTACGGAAGGCTGACTACCTGGCTGGGTACGGCCGTAGGTGCCCACCAATTGCGGTTGTCCCTGAGCTACCTGCGCCCAAAGCTGTATGCCATTGATCGCAAACTGGCTCATGGAATCAGCCGCCGCAGGGAGGTAGCTCACCACAAACTGATCATTTCGATTTCCACAAAAAAATTGATGGGTAATGTCTTCTTCACTTACCACCTGCCCATTCAGTTCCAGGCTAAGGGCTCCTTGCCCATCCTGAGCTAGCAGACTCGTAGGACAAAACAGCAAGGCTCCTAAAAGGGCAAGAAAGAAATGTCGATTGATCATGGGATCCGTTTTGAATAGGTATATGCGAAAATTGGGTGCTTTAGGGCATCTTTACAATCCTAAAAACGGCAGATGTTGTCGCATATTATGTGGAAGCTACCATGGCCTCGGCTTTTTGCTTTATCGCAGCGTTCATGGCCTCAAAATTCTGCTCCGTCTGCTTGCCGATCATGGCCATTAGGATGCCTACCAAAATACCTGTAAAGCGTTCCCCATGATGAAAGAGCGTATGCCCTTCAGCGGTTTCTTCCAGATGAAAGTAGTGATTCCCGTCAAAAAGACCTTTGATCCATAATTTTCCCAACCACTCGAATTGCTGGTTTTCTTTCCACACTAAGACCTCCGGTTCAAATTTCATTTCTTGTCCGGGCTTAGGCTGTAGGATCACCTTCAGTTGGGCGCCTACGCTGCCCTCTCCTGAAATTTCCTTGATAAAGGGGTTCCAGCTACCGATTTCAGAAAAATTGGTCAAAGCCTGCCAAACCTGTTCAGGTCTGGCTTCAATGAGAATCTTGGTTACTATCTTTTTCATGATTTTTGGGATTTGGGTAAAAAATAAGGGTGAGCAATCTTCTTTCCCTGCTCTGTCAGCCAGGGAAAAATGAGGCCCCAGGCCTGGTCAAGCAATTCCCGGGGGACAGTCGGTTCAATGGGTTTATTCAAAATCATTTGCCGCTGAAACCAAAAGGTATTGAGCGACCAAACACTTTGGGCAATATCCTGATATGCCCCGGTATAGGGTTCTGAGATGACCCAACCCGCTCCTACAAAATATCGAATGAGGGCGGTAGCCTCCTGCCAACGCTTGGCGATGGTTTGGGCATGTAGCGCTGCAATCTCAGGGTGCCTACGCATAATTTCGCTGGTATCTAAAAAGAAAAAGCGATACCGATATTGAAACTGGTAGGTGTGGCTAATGATAGCCTGATAATGCTGCAACTCAGGAAGTCCCCCAGGCCAAACTTTTCCCTCCATCATCTGATACATTTCCTGGTACAAGGCTTCCAGGATTTTTCCTGGGTTGGCAAAATGGTACGCCAAGTTCCCTTTGCTCATCTCCAGGGTAGCCGCAAGTTTGTCTAGGCTAGCCTGTGGGTATCCTATTTCATTGAATACCTGAAGGGAAGTGTTAAGTATTCTGGTTTTGGTCTTACTCATATTGCTGTGGGAAGTCCTGTTTGTCTAAACGCCAATTTAGAACAAAAGTTCTAATTTTTACCAATATTTTTGAACAAAAATACCAATAACATCGTTAGAATTATTATCAATAATAAAAATCAGGTCAAAAAAAGCCGGCCCTTTCGGGCCGACCTCCTTACCAAAACCTCAACACAAATCTTTATTTTATGGTAATTCTTGTTAATGCTACAGCGGGCTTCAGGCCATCAAAGCGCACCTGATATACCCCGGAAGCCAAGCTTCGGACATCAGCTTCCCATATCTGGCGACCAGCGGGAATCCATTTGGTCATGCTCGCCACTTCCCTACCCTTCATGTCAGTTATCGTAAGTGTAAATGATTGAGCTACTTCGTTCAGCAGTTCAAACCTAACCAGGTCAGAAGTTGGGACAGGATAGGTACGAACCAGAGGTGATTCAGGACCCAGCGGAATCGTAATCTGCACTAATTTAGAATAGTGAAAAACGCCGCCAATGTCAACCATCAAAACCCGGTAATAGTACCGTTTTCCCGGAATAATTTGGGGGTCCTTCCACACATAATCGCCGTCATCTCCCACTTCCACAGTCATGGGGTGAAAGCCCACTTCTCTCCACTGTTGAGCATCTTCACTTCTTTCAATTACGAATCCTTCATGCTCAGGTTCTTCCAGCGTTCCCCAGCTTAAGGAAAGCTCCATATCCTGGGCCGTTACTTCCACATATTTCCAGTCGAACGCCAGGGGACAAACCGGTCCCAGGGTATGCCCCAGAATATCATCACAGCCGTTACTGCCCGTGGCAATCACGGTGTAAGAACCTGGTGCCAGATTACTGATCGTGGCCCCTACCACTTGAGGCGTGGTTTGCCAGGTATAGGTAACATTATTGTTGCTGCCAGTAGCGGAAACCGTGATTTGTCCGTCAAAGCCCGTACAGCTCGTAGCATCGGTGGCATTGACCAGGGATAATACCACGGGTGATTGGGGACCGTTGATATTGACTGGCAGGGTATTGACACAGCCACTGTCATCGGTTACGGTAACCACATAGGCTCCCGGGTCAAGGTTAGCGGCTTGGGAGCCTGTCTGCACCGGTACGGTATTCCAACTGTAGGAATAAGGTCCGGTTCCTCCGCTGGCATTGACAGAGGCTACGCCATAATTGTTACAATCCGGATCGGTTTGGGACAAGAGCCCGACACTTAAGAGGGGCGGCTCTGAAATGGTGACCGTGGCCTGGGCCTGGCAGGTCGAAATATTGTCTACCACATCGACCGTATAGGTCCCCGCAGGCAAGGGAGCGGAGGTAGCGTTGGTTCCTCCCCCTCCCGACCAGGTATAACTGAGGTTCGCACTGCCACCGGTAACCGCCACCGTAGCCTGTCCGGTAGCCGCACCAAAGCAATCCGCAGGTACGCTGCTTTGGATCACGGCACTCAGATTCCCGGGAGTTTGGTCGACAAAAACCCAGGCAGAATCCGAACAACCTGTAATATTGTCTTCTACATTAACTTTGTAAGCGCCTGTAGGGAGCGCATTGATGGCAGCGGTTGCCTGCGCCGGATTGGTATTCCAGCTGTAGGCATAATTACCGCTACCGTTAGAGACAAGGACCGAAGCTGTGCCATCAGGTTGGCAACCTGCGTTGGTAGTGGATGTGCCCAGATCAAGGGTATTGACAGTAACTGTCACCGAATCATAGGCGAAGCAGGTATTGCTGCCATTGGCTGCGGTCAAATAGTATTTTGTAGTTGCAGTGGGGTTGGCGATAACGGAAGCCGTGGAAGTACTGTTAAGGCCACTGGCAGGAGCCCAGGTATAAAGACTTGCTCCACTTGCATTAAGATTCACACCACCACTTCCCGCACAGAATGCCGTGGTTCCGGCTATGTTCAGGGTGGGTTCCGGATCGACAATGATCATCACGGAATCAGGAGCAGACAACCCACAACAGCCCGTTTCATATCGCAATTGTATATAAAAAGTATCAGCCGTATTAAAGGTGATATTGGACAAAGACTGGTAAGTAGTGCCCACATAGGTGTTAGGCGTGGCAGCGTTGTCCATATTCCAATGAAAGGTATAGCCCCCCAGCGCATTCAAGGCCGCAAAATCGATGGACGTTCCCTGACATATTCTATAAACACCCGCCACCTGAGGTGCACTGGTGGTGGCTTCGGGATCGAGATCCCCATCTTGAAGAATATTTACAAAGCCCCGGTACTGGGTTCCGCCCCGACTGATGTCTTTGCGTCCTAAGGTGGTGTACTGGGTGCTTACGGTTGTACCCGTGGGAGTTTGAGGCGTGGCCCCTGCTCCAAGATTCCAGGTAGCTGAGGCGGCCGTATTAAAATCCATGGGCACATTCGTACAGGCAGCATCATCCACGGTGATTTCTGGCTGCGCCGCCAGGTTAAAGGCATTGTCATTGACAAGCAAAGCGGTCCCGACCAGGTGCACACTGACGGATTCTCCCAGGGCACCATTGCCCCCAGAGCCTCCATTCCCCCCATTGCCTCCCTGGCCACCAGGACCACCGGCTCCAATTTCCACATAAGCAGTTGAGTCTCCATCACCTCCATTGCCACCCAGGCCACCGGTGCCGCCTGCACCGCCCAGGCCGCCGGTTCCAGCCAGGCCTGCCTGGAAAAAGCAATCGTCTATTTCTCCAGCAAATCCATTATTAAAGGCATAGAAAGCATAAGAAGATCCGCCCCCTAATCCGCCCGTTCCACCGGCACCGCCTTCGCCGCCGCCACCTCCGCCACCGCCGCCGTTTCCAGCGCCGTGAAAACCTGGTAGCATGAAGGTGCCCCATTGGCCACCCCCGCCGCCGCCGCCGCCGCCACCGCTGCCGCCACTCCCATCGGTTCCATTGCCAGCAGCCGTGCCTGGGGTCCAATATCCGGATGCGTGTGATCCAGCCGGACCTGCGGTACCCGCTACGCCATTGATGCCGTTTGAGCCAGGGCTACCTGATGTTCCATCTAGCCCAGGATTCCCATAGGCTCCGGGATTACCGGCCGTTCCGCCTCCCGCTCCTCCGCCGGGTCCTCCTACGCCGCCATTATTATCTTGCTCTCCCCCAGCACCGCCGCCGCCGCCGCCGCTGCCTGAGCGTACGCTTGTCGAAGTTGCCCCTGTATTGCCGGGATCTCCGGCAGAACAACAATTGGTGATGCCATTTACATCGGTACCCCCATCTCCGCCAGCACCGAAGGTACCAGCCGCTCCGGCACCATCGCCTCCATCCCCGCCTGGACCAGATCGGTTGTCATTATCCGCAGCCCCTGCTTGCCCATCGGCTCCATTGGCCCCGTTCCCTCCATCTGCCCCAATTGTCCCTGTCGTGCCATTGGCCGCATTTCCCGGAAGAATCTGGCAACGGACGATTTGATATTCCGAACAATTGGCCAGATAGATGCCATAGGTGGACATGCCTGCCCCGGTGGCATCCGCCGTGGTAATGGTCAGGTCCTGGAAACGGAAATTGCTGGAATTACTGATTTCAAAGGCGATCAATCGCTGCCCATTGGCAGGACCAGTTGGATTCAGGGCGGACCGATTGATGGTCGTCGCCCCAGGCAGGCTGGTTTTCTCCCAGTTGGAAGCCTGATCAAATCCCCCTTCCAGGGTCACATTGTCCAGCAAGCTCGTAATCGCATTATCGAGGGTATAGGTACCAGTAGCCAACTTGATGACTACATCATTACAGGAAGCCAGGGTCAAGGCGTTTACCAGGTTGGTGGGATCGCTCGCGGTGCCCGCCCCAGTCCCGGTGGGACTGGCATAGATGACATTACAAAAACTTCCTCCCGGAGTGGCTACATTGACTGTAACCTCCGTACTATCTTCGCAGCCTGCCGCATCCGTGGCTTTGACTGAATAAGTCGTGGTGGTGGTGGGTGAAACGATGTAGGAAGCCCCTGCCGTGGTGCCTTCCCACAAATAACTGGTCGCCGTAGCTGCATTAGCGGTCAGGGTTACCGAAGAACCAGGACAGCTATAAGCTACCGGAGGGCTAACCAGGATATTGGGGGGCGTATTCCTGATCACTGATACGGTCGCTTCTCCTTTGCAGCCATCCGGAAAATCTGCAGATACAGTATACACGGTAGTGACTGCCGGACTGGCATTAACGGTCGGGCCAGTCGTGGTATTCAATCCAGAAGCCGGGGTCCAGAGGAAATTGGTAGCCCCAGTCCCGGAGGCTGTCAGGGTTGCTGAATCTCCCGCACAGATGCCTTGATCTGGGCTCACATTCAGAACATTGCCTGTGGTGGTTACATTAACTGAAAAAGCATAGGTTGCCTCCCCGGTCAAGGGACAATTATCGTCCGTTAGGGTTACGGTGAAAAAGTTCAAGCCTACATCCGCCAGCGTAGGGGTCCAGCAAAAGGTCGCGGTGGGGGTTTGCGTTCCATTGTTGGTAAAAGTGAGCGTTCCTCCGGAAATCCCCTGATTCCAGGTAGCGGAGACATTGTCATTATCTGGATCGCTCATGTTGATGTCGAAGCAGAAATTTGCCCCCACACAGGCACTGATTTCATAGGAGGTAGCAGAGCCATTTACGCCCGTGGCCACCGGGGGCGTATTGGAACAATTCGTAACACTAAACTGCATATCCCGGGTAACCTCGCCTATTTTCACCCCATTTCTATATTCCTCCACCTTCACACAAATCACCCCAATCTCAATTTGGGTGGGCGTAAAGGAGATCTGTCCGGTTTGAGGATCAATGGAGACTCCCGCAGCCGTAGAAAGCGGGTTGGGACCATTAAAGGGGGCGCTGTAGTTTACCGGAGCTGTGGCACTCTGGAAACAAGTAGCCAGGGAGAATACCAGGCTGTCGCCATCAGGGTCTGTTACCCCATGGTTGTAGGTTACAGGCTGATTGATGCAAACGATAGGCGTACCGATGCTATTAAATACAGGGGAATTATTGCAAAAGGGCTGGGTGTTATCCAATAAAGCAGAGATATACCAGCTTTGGTTAGAAGGAGTATTGAGGGTGGTAATCACCGCATTGCGGCAGCACTGCGACCATCCAAGCACCCAGTCATTCCCACAGCCAGCAGGCAAGACCAGGGTTCCCACATAGGTATATTGCTGGATCCCATAAGGTGAGCTTCCTCCCGCGCAGAAACTGGTTACCGAAGGACACAATGGGGTAACATCCACCACACTATTGGCAGGTTGGTTCAGCTGCAGGGTAGCTCCCAGAACGTTACAGCTCACCGAAGAATAGGTGAGGATTTCCGACACCGAAGGGTTGATTCCTTTACAGTCCCTGAAGAACGTCAACTTCACCTCATAGGTATTAGGACCTACACAGGTATAGGTGATATCTGCCCCCATACCGTGCGTCGCCATCAAATTGACAGTCGGGAAAAAGATCAGGAAGGAGAGAGAGAGAAAGGTTAATAAGGAGTGTACACGTGATGCGCACCGCTTCATCGTAAGCATCAGGCCTAGTGGTTAGCAGTAGTAGGGAAAAGCAGCACTCGTGTACTTGAAGATATGATATTTTTTAACCAAAAAGCAATTTTTGGTCATGGGAACCATCATTTTCCAAAAATAGTCCTGAAGACAAAATAAATCTTCTGGTTTTTCGTTTAGGCGAATTTGGGGGGATAAAAGAAAAAAGCCAGCCCATATAGGCCGGCCCTTTTACAACAAACAAACACAGTATTTTAATCCTCTGCAGGATATATTGTTAAGTTTCTATTACTCTCTCTACGAGAATGATAGCCTTATTGTTCAAAACTTCCATCACACCATCTTCGGTATTGAAGACCACTTCTTCCCCATCTTCTTTTTCCAACTTCACTTTGCCTTTACCGAGGGTAGAAATAATCGGGGCGTGATTGTAAAGAACTTGAAAACTACCTTGAGAGCCTGGTACCTGAACACTTTTAACAGTGCCCGTAAAAATGCTGGCTTCAGGCGTTACAATTTCAAGATCAAAAAAGTTCATAAGAAAATCCAGTTATTAGGCCTCTATTTGCAGACTTCGTTATTTATTTTTCTTCAGCCAACATTTTTTCGCCGTCTTCAATTGCCATTTCAATTCCTCCTTTAAGATAGAAGGCATTCTCAGGCAGATGATCGAGCTCTCCGTCAATGATCATATTGAAACCGCGGATAGTATCCTCAATCTCAACGAATTGACCCGGAGTTCCGGTGAAGGCTTCAGCTACAAAGAAAGGCTGAGACAGGAATTTCTGAACCTTTCTGGCACGTTCAACGACCAGCTTATCTTCGTCAGAAAGTTCATCCATACCCAGGATGGCGATGATGTCCTGCAATTCTTTGTATTTCTGCAGAATCTGAATTACGCGCTGAGAACAGGCGTAGTGCTCATCTCCTACGATGTCTGGCTGCAGAATACGGGAGCTAGAGGACAATGGGTCTACCGCAGGGTAAATACCAATCGCTGAAAGTGCACGAGACAGCTCCGTAGTTGCATCAAGGTGAGCGAAGGTAGTAGCAGGTGCGGGGTCAGTATAGTCATCCGCAGGCACGTAGATGGCCTGAATGGAGGTAATGGATCCACGCTTGGTAGAAGTAATCCGCTCCTGCATGGCTCCCATTTCAGAAGCCAGGGTTGGTTGGTATCCTACCGCTGATGGCATACGACCCAACAGGGCAGATACTTCAGAACCAGCCTGGGTAAAGCGGAAGATATTGTCAATGAAAAACAGCACATCCCGGCCTTTGGCATCTTCTTTATTACCATCGCGGTAATATTCAGCAATGGTCAGTCCAGTCAAGGCAACACGGGCCCGTGCTCCAGGAGGTTCGTTCATCTGACCGAACACCATGGTGAGTTTAGACTCTTCGAGGTCATCGTAGTTCACGGACTCAAGATCCCAGCCGCCTTCTTCCATGCTGTGCTCGAATTTGTCTCCGTACTTAATTACTTTGGCCTCGATCATCTCACGAAGGATATCGTTTCCTTCACGGGTACGCTCCCCTACTCCGGCGAATACAGAAAGACCGTCGTGCTTCAGGGCGATGTTGTTGATCAGCTCCTGAATCAATACGGTTTTACCTACCCCGGCACCGCCGAATAGGCCAATTTTACCTCCTTTAAGGTAAGGGGCCAGCAGGTCAATTACTTTGATCCCGGTGGTCAGAATCTGAGGATCTACGGACAGCTGGTCAAAAGCTGGAGCAGAACCATGGATAGAATAACTTTCGTCAGTATCAGGAGATTTTAATCCATCAATGGGAGAACCGGTTACGTTAAAGAGGCGGCCTCGGATAGCCTCACCAACCGGAACAGTAATGGTATTTCCTTTGTCCAAAACGGTAATACCCCGCTCAACTCCGTCAGTAGAGTCCATGGCAATGGCTCTTACGCGGCTTTCACCGAGGTGTTGCTGTACTTCGAGGACCAAAGGACCCTGTCCTTCTCGTTCAATTTCCAGGGCAGAAAGGATTTTGGGCAGGCTTGAACCTTCAGCGCTAAAGTCAACGTCGATGACTGGTCCAATAACCTGTGAAACTTTCCCTTTATTCATGTGTAGTGAAATTATATTGTCGGTTGATAGAGGGTTATCTTAAAATCGTCGCAAATTACATTTAGGCCTCTTAATAAACAAGCCTGAGCCTGCTTTATCCGCACTTCTATTCCACTTTTCCACCAATGTTGATAAGTTTTCCACATACCACCAAAATCATGTGGATTATGCACGAATCTTCCCGAGCGAGGGCTATTTTCGTGGCATGACCATTTTTGCACATCAAGGCTATCTGGACAAACATCGATTCCTTCCCCGGCAGGTAGGAATTCCCCCTTTAAGCGAGTTAAAGCTGGTGGTGGTCATACCCGTGTTCAAAGAACCTAATTTGCTCGAAACCCTGGCATCCCTGGAAGCTTGCCATCCCCCTCAAGGGGGCGTAGAAGTTTTATTGGTGTTCAATGCCTCCACACGACATGCTTCCGAAATCATTTCCCTTCAGGAACAAGGAATCGCTCAGGTCCAGGCCTGGATTACTCAATTACCCAGGGCCCATACCTATCACATCCTTTCCTGCCTGGACCTGCCCCCTAAACATGCAGGGGTAGGCTTAGCCAGAAAAATCGGCCTGGATGAAGCCGTGGATCGTCTTCAGCAGGCCGGGCAAGCGGAAGGAATCCTGGCTTGCCTGGATGGAGATAGCCTGGTGGAGCCTACTTATCTGCAATGCATAGAAGAAGCCTTTCGAAGGCGACCCCGGCTGGAAGCCCTCAGTATTCGCTTTGCCCACCCGCTGGAAGGCTCCCAGTATGAGGCCTCTATTTACCAAGGCATTATCCGATATGAACTCTTTCTCCGATACTATGTGGAAGGGCTCCGCAAAGCGGGCTTCCCCTTTGCCTTTCACGCGGTAGGCTCTGCCATGGCGGTCCGGGCCCAGGCTTACCAAAAGTATGGCGGCATGAACCGACGCAAGGCGGGAGAGGATTTTTATTTCTTACAAAAATTCATGGCTGGTGAGCAGCTGGCAGAGTTACAAAACACCCTGGTCATTCCTTCTCCACGTCCCTCGGATAGGGTTCCTTTTGGCACCGGCAAGGCCATTCAGGACTGGCTGAACGGAGAACAAAAAACCTGGGAAACTTATGATCCCAGAGCATTCGAAGTATTGAGAACCTGGATACAGAGTCTGCCCGCCTGGCGAGAAGGGATTCCTACAGACCTGCCTGCGGCAATCTATCAGTTTCTGGAACAAGAAAATTTTAGCCGGGCCTACTCAGACATACGACAGCACGCAAAAGATGAAAAGCGCTTCAGAAAACGCTATTTCCAATGGCTAGATGGGCTAAAGGTGCTCAAGTTCATTCATTTCCTGCATGAAGAGATTTTTTCAAAACTTCCTCTCCTGGAAGCGGTGGCAGAAATTCTTCCTGTAACCAATCATCCCTCACATGATAATCCCTATATTTCGTGGCTAACTATGTACAGAGATAAGCAAGCTTCCCAAAGCTGGCAAAGCCGATATTAAACCGCCTAAAAACCCATTCCATTATGCCTCATTTTCCCACTTGGATGCTTCTCCTGGCCTTTGGTCTGAGCAGCACCTTTTCATTTGCCCAATCAGATAAGTGGACCGTCAAGGATATCATCGGGCAAGAAAGACTGAGCAGTCCGGTATTTTCTCCTGACGGGAAAAAAGTCGCCTGGATCAAACGCCGCGCTTCCTACAAAAAGGATCGCTTTGTAACCGACCTTTATCTCACCTACCTGGACCGCATGGAAAAGGACGAGTACCTCACCCTGAGGCTGACCCAGGGAGATCAGGGTGCTTCCAATCCTATCTTTGATCCGAAAGGGAACAAGCTCTATTTCCTCAGTGGTCGCAAAGGTGGCAAGACTTTGTGGGCCCTCCACCTGATGGGAGGAGAAGCCGTTGCGGTAGATTCCTTCCCCAACGGTCTTTCCCAGGTTCAACTATACAATGATTCCACCTTGGTTTTTGTCGCCCAGGAAGGTCCCAGTTTGTATGAGCAAACCCTCAAGAAAAAGAAAGACAATGTGGTGGTAGTGGAAGATCAGGCTCATCTGAAAGCTACCCGGGTATTTTTGTATAACCTCAAGCAGAAAACCCGTACCCGCATCACGGATAATACCTATCCGCTTATGGGATACAGTTTTTCCAAGGATGGAAAATGGCTCATCACCACCCACCGACTTTCGCATCACTATGCCTCAGACGGAAAGCCAACCCCTACGCATTATCTCTGGGACCTGAATACTAAATTCCAGCGCAAGGAGATATTAAAAGAGGGCGTCCATGCGCCAGGGAATTATCAATTTACTGCAGACAGTAAAGGATTCTATTTCTCCTCTGATATTACCTCCAGCCCCGAATGGCGAGGCGCGGGGAAAGCCATTCTCCATTATATGGACCTCGCAACGATGGAGCACCAAGAAGTTCCGCTCGATTGGGATTGGGGCCTGAGTGGGGGCTATATGGTGGTCAAAAATGACGTATTAGTCAGCCTGGCTCAGGGGACTACCCGTGGACTGGCTTTTTTTCAGAAAAATGACGAGTCCTGGAAAAAATACCCCGTTGATGCTGGAGAGTATACGGATCACATCAGCCCTGTAAAGTGGGACCAGCAATATCAACAACTAATCTATACGCATTCTACAGCC